>ONQC01000027.1 GCA_900319855.1 uncultured Bacteroidales bacterium | reverse complement strand
CGCATGGCCGTATCCTCCTGACTTTAAGCGTTCATCCCCTGCGTTTTATGCGTTCCGGGTCATATGGACATCCATCTGCGGGTACGGAATTGCGATTCCCATCGAGCAGAAAACTTCCATCACCGCCTGACGGGCCAGACGCCTTCCCGTCAGCTTTACCGCCGGCGGGCATGTGACCGCAAGCGTATAGACGAGATCCGAATCCTGAAAATCCGTGAGTCCCAGACTGCGGCAGCGCGCGACATCCTCGATCCCCCGGACCCGCTCCACGATCGCGTTCATCGCTTCCTGAACCTTTCCCACCGGCTCCTCGTACGGGACCGGAACGGAAAGAAACAGGCTGTCAGAACTCTGCGTGATCTCTGAGATGTTCCGGTTGCAGATCGTGATCAGATCATTATCCGCGATACTCCGGATTTTTGTTGTGCGGAGATTGAAGGAGATGACAATGCCCTCATCGCCGTTGTACTGCACCACATCGCCGACCTTGCGCTCATCCTGATCTGCGCAGGCGTCATGGCGCTTATTTTCAAAAAACTGGGCCAGCCGCTGGTCCTGGGTTATATCGTCGCCGGCTTCATCGCCAGCCCGCATTTCGCCCTGACCCCGTCCGTCATCGATACCGCCAGCATCCATGTCTGGTCCGATATCGGCGTGATCTTCCTCCTGTTCGCCCTCGGACTGGAATTCAGTTTCAAGAAAATCGTCAAGGTGGGCGGCCCGGCCATCATCGCGGCCCTGACCATCATCTTCGGCATGATCTTCCTCGGCATCACCGTCGGTTCCTCCTTCGGGTGGAAGCGGATGGATGCCATCTTCCTCGGCGGCATGATCGCCATGTCTTCTACGGCCATCATCTACAAGGCATTCGACGACCTGGGACTCCGGAAGAAACAGTTTACGGGCCTGGTCCTGAGCATCTTGATCCTGGAAGACATCCTGGCGGTCCTGCTCATGGTCATCCTGTCGACCATCGCCGTCAGCAATTCCTTCCAGGGCGGAGAACTGCTGATGAGCATCGGCAAGCTCCTGTTCTTCATCATCCTGTGGTTCGTCGTCGGCCTCTACCTGATTCCCCAGCTGCTGCGCAAGACCCGCAACCTGATGAACGACGAGACCCTGCTGGTCGTGGCCCTGGGCCTGTGCTTCGGCATGGTCGTCGTCGCGGCAAAACTGGGCTTTTCCGCGGCTTTCGGCGCCTTCATCATGGGGTCCATCCTGGCGGAAACCATTGAAGCCGAACATATCGACAAACTGGTCCGCCCGGTCAAAGACTTGTTCGGCGCCATCTTCTTCGTATCCGTCGGCATGATGGTCGACCCCGCCATGATCGTCAAATACGCCGGACCGATCCTGGCCATCACCCTGACCGTCCTCGTGGGACAGGTGACCTTCGCCACCATCGGCGTCCTCCTGTCCGGACAGAACCTCAAGACCGCCATGCAATGCGGTTTCAGCCTGACCCAGATCGGCGAATTCGCCTTCATCATCGCCGGCCTCGGCGTCTCGCTCGGCGTGACCAGCGACTTCCTCTATCCCATCGTCGTCGCCGTCTCGGTCATCACCATCTTCCTGACCCCGTACATGATCCGACTGGCCGAACCGGCCTATGCCCTCGTGGAGAAACACCTGCCGGAACGGCTGAAAGGCCTGCTGGACCGTTATGCCACCGGCGCCGCCACCCCGAGCGTCACGGCTGAAAGCCAATGGAAGACCTACCTGGTGGCCATCGTCAAGAACTGCGTCATCTACGGTATCGTCTGCATCGCCATCATCGGGCTGGCCTTCCGCTTCGGTGTTCCCCCGCTGCAGCAATGGCTGCCGGGCATCTGGGGCTCCGTCGTTGCCGCGATCCTCCTGCTGCTGGTCCTCGCCCCGTTCCTGCGTTCCATCGTGACCAAGAAGACCCGTTCGGAAGAATTCAAGTCCCTCTGGCGGGAAAACCGCAACCGGGCACCGCTCGTTGCCTCGGTCGTCATCCGGGTCATGCTGGCCATGGGATTCATTTTCTACATCTTCTTCAAACTCTTCCATTTCTCCGGCATCCTGGTCTTCCTCCTGGCCCTGGCCCTGGTCATTTTCATGGTCAGCAACCGGTTCATCAAGCGCCAGTCCTTCCGGATCGAACAGACCTTCAAGCACAACCTGCGGGCACGGGAAATCCGGGCCGAGTACCTGGGCGAGAAACGCCCCGAATATGCCAGCAGCCTCTTGTCCAAGGATTTGCACCTGGCGGATTTCGATATCCCCGAAGATATCGACTGGGCCGGCAAGAGCCTGGCCGAGCTGAATTTCGGGCAGCGGTTCGGCGTCCATGTCGTCTCCATCCTCCGCGGCCGCAAACGGATCAACATCCCGAAAGCCGCCGACCGGATCTACCCGCAGGACCGGATCCAGGTCATCGGGACCGACAGCGAGATGGAAGTATTCGGCGCGGAGATTTCCAAGGCCGCCCATCCGATCGATGAAAACCTGATCCAGGACAGCGAGATGATCCTCCGGCAGCTGCCCATCCATGCCGACTCCCCGTTCCTTGGCAAGACCTTGCGGGACAGCGGTATACGTAACAAATACCATTGCCTGATCGCCGGCGTCGAGACCGAAGACGGCCAACTCCATACACCGGACGTACACGTCCCCTTCAATGACGGGGACACGCTCTGGATCGTCGGTGAACGCCAGGATGTCGCACACCTTCTGACTTTGTAGAGACTCCATGAAACGCCTTTTCCCTGTCTTTCTGGCCCTGTTGCTGGCCCTCCCCGCTTTTGCCGGACGCGAACATATCCGTTTCGATGACAACTGGTCTTTCGCCTTCGGCCATGCCGACGATCCCGCCAAAGATTTCGGCTGCGGAACGGAGTATTTCAACTACCTGACGAAAGCAGCCTCCATCCATAACGCAGGTCCGTATACCCTGGAATTCGATCCGTCAAAATGGCCGGCCTCCTGGAAGACGGTCAACCTGCCGCACGACTGGGTCGTCGACCTGCCCTATGCCCGGGAAGCAAGCCATAGCCACGGGTACAAAACCGTTGGATATAAGTATCCCCAGACCAGTGTAGGCTGGTACCGGAAAACCTTCAGCATTCCTGCAAGTGACGAAGGAAGACATATTGCCATTCAATTTGATGGAATTTTCCGAGACGCACGGATCTGGGTCAATGGATTCTATCTGGGGAACGAGCCCAGCGGCTATGCGACCCAGGTCTATGACATCTCCGAATACCTCAATTACGGCGGGGAAAATGTCGTCGCCGTAAGGGTGGATGCGACCCTGGAAGAAGGCTGGTTCTATGAGGGTGCCGGCATCTACCGCCATGTCTGGCTGGAAAAGACCGACCCGGTCCACGTCTCTCCTTTCGGGACGTTCGTGCATGCCGAAATCCATGCCCCCTACGCAACCGCGGAAATATCCATTCGGACAACCGTCCGGAATACGGCCGCCGTCCCGGCTGCCTTTACCCTGACCCAGACGCTGCTGGATGCCAACGGAACGCCGTTGCAATCGGTCCTTGTCCCGCAGCAGACCGTGAACGCCAAGGAAACGGTGTCATCCGAGGCCGTCATCCCCCTCAGCCAGCCGAAACTCTGGGACACGGAAGATCCTTACCAATACCGGATCCGCACGGATGTCACGGTCCAAGGGCAGATTGTGGATTCTTTCGAAACGCCCTTCGGCATCCGGGAAGCCGTTTTTGATGCGGACCGGGGCTTTCTTCTGAATGGCAGACGGCTGGAACTCAAAGGTGTCAACCTGCATCAAGACCATGCCGGCGTCGGATCGGCCATCCCGGACGCCCTCCAGGTTTGGAGGCTCCGGCAGCTCCAGGCACTCGGCGTGAATGCCATCCGCTCCAGCCACAATCCCATGTCCCCCGTCCTGTTGGACGCCTGCGACAGCCTGGGCATCCTGGTCATGGAGGAAAACCGGCTGATGGGCATCAACGAAGAGCATATCCGCCTGCTTCGGCGGATGATTGAGCGGGACCGCAACCATCCGTCCGTCATCCTCTGGAGCGTAGGCAACGAAGAATGGGGTCTGGAATGGAATGACAAGGGCAGGAAAATCGCTGAATCCATGCGGGAATATTGCCACCGCCTCGACCCGACCCGGCCCATGTCCGTCGCAACCAGTTCCGGTCCCAACATTATCGTCCCGGTTGATGTAGCTGGATACAACTACATGATGCAGAACCCGATAGACCAGCATAGGAAGGACTATCCGGAGCGCCTTGCCGTCGGTTCGGAAGAAACCACCGGCGCAGGATCGCGCGGTGTCTATTTCCCCGATCCTTCCGGCGGCCGGATGCCGGCGTTGAACCGGATACCGGACGAGAAGGACGGAGCCCTCAACCGGATCGAACGGGGCTGGCAGTTCTATGCGCAGCGTCCCTGGCTCGGCGGCCTGTTCTGGTGGACGGGGTTTGACTACCGCGGCGAGCCCAATCCGCTGGAATTCCCGGCGACCGGCAGCGAGTTCGGGATCCTGGACTATTGCGGTTTCCCGAAAGACGAGGCCTGGTACCTCCGGGCCTGGTGGACGGAAGAGCCGGTCCTGCACCTGCTCCCCCACTGGAACCTTCAGGGACACGAAGGCGGGGCCATCGATATCTGGGTCTATGGCAATTGCGAAGAAGTGGAACTGCAAGTCAACGGTAAACGCCTGGGGCGCAAACGGATGCCGCAGAACGGACATCTCAGCTGGCAGGCCGTCTACAAGCCTGGCCGCATCAAAGCCATCGGGTACATGAAAGGACGGGAAGTCCTGGAAGAAACCCTTGAAACGACCAGACCTGCCACCCGCATCCAAGCCGAAAGCGACCGGAATACGATCCATGCCGATGGCCGGGACCTGGCCGTCTGTACCCTCCGTCTGCTGGACGAAAAGGGCCGGTTCGTGCCGGATGCCTGTGAGGAGCTGACCCTGACCGTCGAAGGACCGGCAAGGATCCTGGGCGTCGGCAATGGCGATCCTGCCTGGCAGGCCTCCGAGCGACCGGAGGATCCCGAGGCCCGCACATTCCGCGTCCGTACCTTCAACGGACTGGCCCAGGTGCTGCTGCAGAGTACGGAAAACCCCGGTACGGTCACCCTGCGTGTTTCCGCGAAGGGCTCCCTTACCGGGGAAATCTCAGTAACAACCCGTTAGAGCGTCTGGGCTATGGCATGTTCTACGCCGCGGAGTTCAGCCAGCGAGCGCAGGCGGCCGTAGCAGGAATAACCCGGATTGGACTTTCGGTTCAGGTCATCGCACATCTGGTGGCCATGGTCCGGACGCAGGAAGATACGGAAACCGCGGCGCTGCTCCACTTCCAGGACGGCTTTCATCATCTCATAGACCGGCACGTCGCCTTCCAGCAGGTTGGCTTCGAAGAAGTTTCCCTCCTCGTCCCGTTTGGTGCTGCGCAGGTGGACGAAATCGATCCGGTCACCGAATTCCCGCATCATGGCCGGACAATCGTTGTCGGCACGCACGCCCAGTGAACCAGTGCAGAGATTCAGGCCGTTGGACGGGTTCGGCACAGCCGCAATCAGCTTGCGGAAATCCTCGGCCGTGCTCATAATGCGCGGGAGGCCCAGGATCGGGTACGGGGGATCGTCCGGGTGGATGACCATGCGGGATCCGACCTCATCGCAGACCGGGCAGACCTGCTGCAGGAAGAAGATCAGGTTCGAGCGGAGCTGCTCTGCATCGATGCCCTTGTAGCGGTCCAGGGCCGCCTGGAACTGATCCAGGGTGAAACTCTCTTCACTGCCCGGCAGACCGGCGATCATATTCTTGGTAATCAATGCTTTCTCAGCCTCGTCCATGGCTTCGTAGCGCGCCTTTGCCTTGTCAATCTCTTCGGGTGTGTATTCCTTTTCGGCCCCCGGACGTTTCAGGATGAACAGATCGAACGCCAGGAAGGCGGCCCGTTCGAATCGCAGGGCACGGCTGCCGTCCGGCATTTCGTAAGCCAGGTTCGTACGGGTCCAGTCCAGCACCGGCATGAAATTGTAGGTGATGCAGTGGATACCGCATGCCGCCAGGTTCCGGATACTCTGCTTGTAATTCTCGATGTACTTCAGGTACTCCCCTTCCCGGGTCTTGATGTGTTCGTGCACCGGGACGCTTTCCACCACGCTCCAGACCAGGCCCTTTTCGGCGCATTGCGCCTGGCGCTTGCGGATTTCTTCCACGGTCCAGACTTCCCCGTTCGGGACATGGTGCAGGGCGCTGACGATATCGGTCACGCCCGCCTGGCGGATGTTGTCGAGGGTCACGGGATCGCCCGGTCCATACCAGCGCCAGCTTTGACGCATCAGATACTTCGCGGCCATGACCTAGATGCTGAAGGTGTTGAAACCACCGTCCACGACCGCGATGGTACCGGTCACGCCCTTGGAGGCGTCGCTGGCCAGATAATGCAGGGCGCCGACCAGTTCATCCGGCTCCAGGAAACGGCCGAACGGGGTATGGCCCAGGATCTTGTGGGAACGGTCCGTCAGGCTGCCGTCCGGATTGGTCAGCAGGGTACGGTTCTGGTTGGTCAGCAGGAAGCCCGGAGCGATCGCGTTGACGCGGATCCCTTCACCGAATTTCAGGGCCAGTTCGCCGGAGAGCCACTGGGTCCAGCTGGCCATGCCGGCCTTGGCGATGCCGTAACCGGCCACACGGGTCAGCGGACGGAAAGAAGACATGGAGCAGAAATTGATGATGGACCCCTTCTTCTGCTCCACCATCGGTCGCACAAAGACCTTGGTCGGGATCACCGTACCAAAAATGTTGAGTTCGCAGACCTTCTTCATCGCATCGATGTCCAGGTCGGCGATGGTCTGCTCCGGCTGTACATTGGCCGGGCCCATGTTGCCGCCCGCCGCATTGAGCAGGATGTCGATCGTGCCGTAGGCCTTGAGAATCTCAGCCAGGTTTCCTTCCAGCACTTTTTCATCCAGGACATTGGTCGGCAGGAACATCGCTTCTCCGCCGTCGGCCTTGATCTCCTCAACCAGTGCATGGCCTTTCTCGGCAGCCCGTTCCAAATCGAGCAGCACGACCTTGCAGCCCTGGGCTGCGAAATACTTGACGATCGTCGAGCCGAGAACGCCGCAAGCCCCGGTCATGACGACCACTTTTCCTTTGATTTCGAATAAATTATCCATATTGGTAGCGTTAATGAATCCTTCTCGATGCAGGGCATTCGCCCCCCTATTCACAAAGATAAGAAAAAGATGCGGAATTCAGCTGGGAACATCCACGGAATCCGGCGAAGAATGCGTATATTTGTATGTTATGGAAAACAACGGAAATCTCTTCTCCCTGGAGGGAAAAGTCGCCCTGGTCACCGGCGCCGCCTACGGCATCGGAATGGCCATGGCGGAGGCCCTCGCCCGCGCCGGAGCGCGGATTGCCTTCAACTGCCGCAAGCAGGAGCACATGGATGCCGCACTGGCCGCCTACAAGGAAAAAGGCATTCAGGCCAAAGGCTATATCTGCGATGTAACGGACGAGCCGGCCGTCCAGGCCATGGTCGCCGACATCGCCGCCACCCTGGGTCCGGTCGACATCCTGGTCAACAACGCCGGCATCATCAAACGCATCCCGATGCATGAAATGGCGGCCGAGGAATTCCGCCAGGTGGTCGACATTGACCTGACCGCGCCGTTCATCGTGGCCAAGGCAGTCCTGCCGGGCATGATCGCCAAGGGCCGCGGCAAGATCATCAATGTCTGTTCGATGATGTCCGAACTCGGCCGTGAAACGGTTTCGGCCTATGCCGCCGCCAAAGGCGGCTTGAAGATGCTGACCCGCAACATCGCCTCCGAGTACGGCGCACTGGGCATCCAGTGCAACGGCATCGGCCCGGGCTATATCGCCACACCCCAGACCGCGCCCCTGCGGGAGCCCCAGCCGGACGGCAGCCGCCATCCCTTCGATTTCTTCATCATCGCCAAGACCCCGGCCGGACGCTGGGGCACGCCGGAAGACCTCGCCGGTCCGACCGTCTTCCTCGCCTCGGAAGCCTCGGATTTCGTCAACGGCCACATCCTGTACGTTGACGGCGGCATCCTCGCCTATATTGGAAAACAACCGTAGCATTACTATATGAAAATCCATTGCGAAGTACGTTATCCTTCCCATCAGGACGATGCGAAGCATTATGACACCGCCACCCTGCGCAAGCACTATCTGGTAGAAAACCTCATGGTCATGGACGAGATCAACATGGTCTATTCCATGTTTGACCGAATCATCGCCGGCGGCGCCGTCCCCGTGCAGGAAGAACTGAAACTGTCCGCTCCGGATATCCTTCGGGCGGATTTCTTTACGCAGCGCCGCGAAATCGGCATCATCAATGTCGGCGGACCCGGCATCGTCCAGGTCGGTGACGAATGCTTTGAGATCCCCTACAAGGAAGCGCTCTATGTCGGCCGCGGCAACCGGGACGTCATTTTCAAGAGTGTCGACCCCCTCGATCCCGCTCATTTCTACTTCAACTCCGCACCCGCCCACAAAGAAACCGGCATCAAGAAGGTCTCCAAGAAAGATGCGGTCGTGATGCATCTCGGCTGCCTGGAAGAAAGCAATGAACGGACCATCAACCGCCTGCTGGTCAAGGAAGTCGTTCCCTGCTGCCAGCTTCAGATGGGCATGACCGAACTTGCTCCGGGCAGCACCTGGAACACCATGCCGGCCCATACCCACGACCGGCGCATGGAAGTCTATTTCTACTTCGAACTGCCCTTGGACGCCGCAGTCTGCCATTTCATGGGCCAGCCGCAGGAGACCCGCCACATCTGGATGCACAATGAACAAGCCGTGATCTCCCCGCAATGGAGCATCCACAGCGCCTGCGCCACGCGCAACTACACCTTCATCTGGGGCATGTGCGGCGAGAATGACGATTACAACGACATGGACTGGTGCGCCACCGAAGACCTCCGTTAACATGAGAAAAGCCCTTTTCATCCTGACAGCAGCCCTGGCCCTGGCCGGCTGCAAGGGTCCGCAGGAGCCCAAGGTCATGGCCCGTCCCGTACCCGAGCGGGCAGACGACTTCATCTGGGAGAATGACTATGTCATCTACCGTGCCTATGGGAAAACCCTGGAGGATTCCATCGATTTCCTGACCTCCCCCGGTTTCGACATCTGGGTCAAGCATCCGGGCAAACTCGTTGCTAACCAGCTCTATAAGGATGAGCTGGAGAATGGGCTGAGCTACCACAACGACCGCGGCCTCGGCAAGGACTGCTACAAGGTCTCCAAGACCCTCGGCGGCGGAGCCTCCGCCCTCGTGGTCGCCGACACCCTCCGCTTCCCCGCCACCAATTACCGTTCTTACGAAATCCTGGAGCAGACCCCGGACAAGGTCGTTTTCGTCCTGCACTATCCCCAGTGGGAAACGGCCGGCTTCAAGATGGCACTCGACAAGAAGATCACGGTAGAAGCCGGTACGCATTTCTGCAAGGCGGAAGATACCTACACCTTTGAAGGTCCGCAAGACCGGCTCTGCGTAGCTGCCGGCATTATCCGGCATGATGTCATGGCAGAGACCTCCGGACCGGACCGCTTCGCCATCTGGGAACATGCCTCCGACCAGAGCAAGGAGCCGGAGGACGGGATGATCGGCCTGGGGCTTGTCATGCCGGATGCTGACGGAACCACACTGCAGGACGGACACTCGGTCCTGTACAAGGAAATCGCTTCCGGACAGGTGGTGACCTACTGGTTCGGCAACTGCTGGTCCAAGGGCGGCGACATCGCCACGGCCCAGGAGTGGTTCAACCTCGTCGAGGCATTCTGATACCTGTCCCTTCATGGATAACGGCCGGTCTCCTCTCGGAAACCGGCCGTTTTTAACATGGAAAGGAATTACGACTAGAGTTCAATCGGCTTGTATTTCGGCACAAGCGCCTTCATGATACTCCAGGCGATCAGGTAGGCTACACCGCAGAAGCAGAACATGATGAAGTATCCGGCCGGCTTGCCCTCGAATCCGAGGAACCGGAAAGCGGAGCCCGCATTCTCGGCATAGGTAAACAGGTTGCCCGCCACCTTCTGGATGATCATGGAGCCGACACCGCCCGCCATGGCACCGATACCGGTGATGGTCGCGATGGTGCTTTTCGGGAACATGTCACCGATGGTGGAGAACAGGTTGGCGCTCCAGGCCTGGTGACCCGCGCCGGCAAGGCCGATCAGGATGGCCGGCCACCAAGGGGTATTCATGCTGACACCCAGCGGCTGCGCAAAGAGCGCCGCGATCGGGAAGAATGCGAAGATCAGCATGGCCAGCATACGGCCCGCATACGGATTCATGCCTTTCTTTTCCACGAACACCTTCGGGAGATAGCCGCCGATGATCGAGATGATGGTCACAATGACATAAAGCGTGAAAATCAGGCCCTGACCCAGACCGGACGTCGCAGGAGCGTTGAACTGGTTGCTGAAATAGGAAGGAGCCCAGAACAGGAAGAACCACCATACGCCGTCCGTGAAGAACTTGCCGGCGATGAAGGACCAGGTCTGCTTGTACTTGAAGCACTGCATCATCGGGATGGACTTCTGCTCAGCGAGGGCGGCCTTTTCGGCGGCTTCTGCCGCGTCGTCCTGGTGGATGTACTCGAGTTCGGCTTCATTGACCTTGCTGCTCTTCTCCGGCTTCTCATACATGAACTGCCAGAAGAACATCCAGATGAAGCCCAGGCCGCCGATGATGATGAAGGCCCACTCCCAGCCGAACTTGACGGCCAGCGGGGGGATCAGCAGCGGGGCGGCCAGCGCACCGACGGATGCACCGGCGTTGAAGATGGAAGTCGCGAAGGCACGGTCCTTCTTCGGGAAGTACTCGGCCGTCACCTTGATGGCAGCCGGGAAATTGCCGGACTCACCGAGCGCCAGGATACCGCGGCAAAGCAGGAAGAGGTACACGGAGGTCGTGGAAACAGCCAGTGCGGCATTGCTACCCACTTCGACGGCACGCATGGCGGCAACGCTGTCCATTCCGGTCAGGTGGGCGGTCGCCCATCCGCAGGCGGCATGGAGGCAGGCGCCGGCCGACCAGACACCGATCGAGATCAGGTATCCCTTCTTGGTCCCCATCCAGTCCACGAACTTGCCAGCGAAGAGGCAGCAGATCGCATAGAAGATGGAGAAGAAAGAAGTGATCGTTCCGTAATTGGCGTCGGTCCAGTGGAATTCCGGCTTGATGAACTCCTCATACGTCAGGGAGAGCACCTGCCGGTCCAAGTAGTTGACCGTCGTTGCCACGAAGAGCAACGAACAGAGCCACCAGCGCCAATTGGTCATCAATTTTTGTTGTGTGTTCGACATAACTATCTGACAGATTTGATAATATCAAGCACATTGCGGCAAAGGTCGGAGATCTTGTCCCACTCCCCTGCGGCGATCACTTCCTTCGGGAACAAATTGGAGCCCATGCCCACGCAGGTCACGCCGGCCTTGAACCAGCTTTCGAGGTTTTCACGGGTCGGCTTGACGCCGCCGGTCACCATGATCTGGCTCCACGGCATCGGGGCCTTGAGGCCTTTCACGAAACCGGGCCCCAGGACATCACCCGGGAACACCTTGCACAGGTCGCAGCCGGCTTCCTGGGCCAGGCCGATCTCGGTTACGGTGCCGCAACCCGGGCAATACGGGACGAGCCGCCGGTTGCAGACCGGAGCGATGGCCGGGTTGAACAGTGGACCGACCACGAAATTGGCCCCTAACTGAAGGTACATCGCAGCGGTCGCGGGATCCACGACGGACCCCACGCCGACGATCATGCCGGGAAGCTCCTTCACGGCATATTTGACCAGTTCGCCGAAGACCTCCTGGGCGAAGTCGCCGCGGTTGGTGAATTCAAAGGCGCGGACGCCGCCCGCATAGCAGGCTTTCAGGACTTGCTTGGCAATTTCCGCGTCTGCGTGGTAGAACACAGGGACCATGCCGGTTTCGGCGATGGCCTGCATCACTTGGAGTTTGGTATACTTTGCCATGATCTAACGCGACACGCGGCCGGAGCCGTCACCCTTCATCAAATTCTCCACCTCGGCCACCGTAACCTGGTTGAAATCACCGAAGATCGTATGCTTCAGGCAGGAAGCCGCCACGGCGAAGTTCAGCGCCTTCTGGTCATCCTCCGGCCAGGTCAGCAGGCCGTAGATCAGGCCACCCATGAAGCTGTCACCGCCACCGACACGGTCCACGATGTGGGTAATGTCGTAGCGCGGGGACTGATACAGTTGCTTACCATCCCAGAGGACGCCGCCCCAGGTATTGTGGTTGGCATTGATCGAGCCGCGCAGGGTGATGATCACCTTCTTCGCCTTCGGGAAACGGGCCATGAGCTGCTCGCCCACGCTTTGGAAGCGTTTCTGGTCGATCGTACCGGCCGTGGCCGTCACGTCGAAGCCTTCCGGCTTGATGCCGAAGACCTTGTCCGCGTCTTCCTCGTTGCCAAGGATGATGTCGCAGCCTTCCACGAGGGCCGGCATGACTTCCCCGGCCTTCTTGCCGTATTTCCACAGGTTCTTGCGGTAGTTCAGGTCGCAGGACACCTTGACACCCAGCCGGTTGGCCGCCTTGATGGCTTCCAGGCAGACATCGGCCGCCCCCTGGCTCAGGGCCGGGGTGATACCGGTCCAATGGAACCAGTCGGCGCCTTCGAAGACCTTGTCCCAGTCGATCATGCCGACCTGGATCGTAGAGATCGAGGAATGAGCACGGTCATAGACCACCTTGCTCGGACGGGCAACGGCGCCGGTCTCCAGGAAATAAATGCCCAGGCGGTCGCCGCCAAAGATGCAGAAATCCGTCTTGACCCCATAGGAATGCAGGTCACGGATGCAGCAGCGGGCGATGTCATTGTCCGGGAAACGGGTGACAAACTGCGCATCCATTCCATAATTGGCCAGGGAGACGGCCACGTTGGCCTCGCCCCCGCCGAAGGTCGCGTCGAACTGGCGGGCCTGGGAAAAACGGAGATATCCCGGCGTGGAAAGCCGGAGCATGATCTCACCGAAAGTGATAATTCTTGCCATATCTTATTGTTTCATGATGGTTTCGACGGCGCCACGCATACCCTTGTCACGAATCAGCGTGATATCGGCCGTAAGTTTGTCGGTCAGGCCGGGGATCTTGTTCAGGTCTTCACCCCAGATGAATTCAGCCCCGAGCACGCCCTGTGCCACGGCATGGATACAGCCGGTCGCCCAGAGTTCATGGAGATGGTCCATGATCTTCGGATCATCGTTCGGAACAATCTCCACGTCCCCGCGCTTGCCACCCTTGTAGTAGGCGCAGATGGCGGCCAGTCCCATGACGATGCCCTCCGGCAGCTTGCCTTTCCGCTCCAGGTATGTCTTCAGGCCGGGCAGGTCGCGCGTGCGGAATTTCGGGAAGGAATTGAGCATGATGCTGGTCATGAAGTGCTTGACGAAGGGGTTGCGGAAGCGTTCCATGACATCGTCAGCGAACTTGCGGAGTTCTTCCTCCGGCAGGTTGAGGGTCGGAAGGAGTTCTTCGTACATGACCCGGCGGACGAACGGGCCGGTCACCGGATCTTCGCAGCACTGCTTGACCGTATCCAGTCCGCTGAGGAACCCGACCGGGGAGAGGACGGTATGCGGACCGTTCAGCAAGGTGACCTTACGCTCGTGATACGGTGCCTCGGAAGGGACGAAGAGGACGTTCAGGCCGGCCTGGTCGGCCGGGAACTCGGCGGCGATCTCCTCCGGGGCTTCAATGACCCAGAGGTGGAAGATCTCGGCCTTGTCCAGCAGGTTGTCCTGGTAGCCGATACGTTCGCAGAGCTGGGCGGCGGTGTCCCGCGGGTAACCCGGGACGATACGGTCGACCAGCGTGCTGTACACGCCGCACGCCTCCTCGAACCAGGCGGCAAATCCCGCACCCAGGTTCCACAAGTCGATATACTGGCGAATGCACTCCTTGAGATGCTTGCCGTTTTCGAAGATCAGTTCGCACGGGAAGATGATCAACCCTTTGTCCTTCGCACCTTTAAAGGTCTCGTAACGGTGGTACAGGAGCTGCGTCAGCTTTCCCGGATAGGAGGCTGCCGGCTTGTCATCGAATTTGCAGGCCGGATCGAAGGCGATACCCGCCTCGGTCGTATTGGAAATCACGAAACGCATTTCCGGCTGTTCGGCCAGTTTGAGATAGGCCTCGAAATCCTCATACGGGTTGATGCCCCGGCTGATGACGTCGATCATGTCGATGCTGTCGACGGGTTCCCCGTTCTGGAGGCCCTGGAGGTTCAGGTGGTACAGGCCGTCCTGCTCGTTCAGCCAACCGACCATACCCTTTTCAATGGGCTGGACGACGACGACCGAGGCATTGAAGCCGGTCTTCTGGTTGGTTTTCCAGATGATCCACTCGATAAACGCACGGAGGAAGTTGCCTTCTCCGAACTGGATGATTTTTTCCGTGTACTGCTTCGCCTGCGGCGCTGTCGTACGATTCAGTCTTTCCATATTGAATCAAAGATAATAAAATTACAGTGTAACTCCTTGTTTAAAGATTGCGATTTCGCGATAATTCTTTTTCTCATTGTTGACCGGTTCCCCACCGGCCACCGCCAGCACGTAGTCGGCGAAACGGGCGGCGACAGCCTCCATCGGCTCATCCTGCGCCAGGACGCCGGCATTGAAGTCGATCCAGCCGGGCTTGTTTTCCGCCAGCGGGGTGTTGGTGGAAATCTTCATGGTCGGGACGAAAGAACCGAACGGGGTCCCGCGGCCGGTCGTAAACAGGACGATCTGGCAGCCGGAGGCCGCCAGGGCCGTCGAAGCCACCAGGTCGTTGCCCGGGGCGCTCAACAGGTTCAGTCCCTTCACGCTGAGCCGTTCCCCATATCTGAGGACGCCCCGGACGATGCTCTTCCCGCATTTCTGCGTGCACCCAAGGGATTTTTCCTCCAGCGTCGAAATGCCGCCCGCCTTGTTGCCCGGAGACGGATTCTCATACACCGGCATACCCTGTTTCATGAAGTATTCCTTGAAGTCATTGATCAGATGGACCGTCTTGTCAAAGGTTTCCGTATCCTGGCAACGGTTCATCAGGATGGTTTCCGCCCCGAACATCTCCGGGACTTCCGTCAGGACGGTCGTACCGCCTTGGGAGACGATCCAGTCGGAGAATACGCCCAGCAGCGGATTGGCCGTGATGCCGGAAAGGCCGTCCGAGCCGCCGCATTTCAGGCCCACCCGGAGTTCGCTCACCGGCACGGCCTCCCGTTCATCCCGGCTGCAGACCGCAAAGATCTCGCGAAGTTGCTGCAAGCCGTATTCCACCTCGTCCTCCACCTTCTGGCTCACGAACATCCGGACCCGGCTTTCATCCACCGGACCGACCAGTTCGCGGAAAGCATCCAGCTGGTTGTTCTCGCATCCCAGGCTCACGACCAGTACGCCGCCGGCATTGGGGTGATGCACCATGTCGGAGAGGATCGTCCGGGTGTTCTCGTGGTCCGCCCCCAGCTGGGAACAGCCGTAGTTGTGCGGAAAGGCAACGACGGCATCCACACTCCCCTCCCGTCCGGCGATCTCGGCACGGAAACGGTCGGCAATCTGCTGGGCGATACCGTTGACGCAGCCCACGGTCGGGATGATCCAGATCTGGTTGCGGATGCCGACCTGGCCGTCGGAGCGGCGGAAGCCCATGAAGGTACGTTTTTCCGCAGCCTCGGGGATCTCCACCAGGGCGGGCCGGTAGCTGTATTCCAACAAGCCATCCAAATTGGTTTTGATGCAGGTATGGTCGACCATCGATCCTGCCGGAGCGTCAGCAAGGACATGCCCGATCGGGAACCCGTATTTGATGACATGATCCCCTGCCTTCAAGTCCTTCAGGACCACCTTGTGGCCACGCGGAATATCCGTCAGCAAGGTCACACCTTCCACGACCTCCCCCCTGGAAAGGTCCTGGAGCGCGACCGCCACGTTATCGGCGGGGTTGATTTTGATGTATTTCATAGATTCTTCACTTCGTTCAGAATGACACGACGGCTTGCTAGAACTGGAAGTAATTCTTGGCGTTGTTGTAGCAGATGTCCTCGATCATCTGGCCGATGAAGGCCATCTCGGAGGCCGGAAGCTTGCCGGTCTCGATATCCTTGCCGAACACGTCGCACAGGATGCGGCGGAAGTATTCATGGCGCGGATAGCTCACGAAACTGCGGCTGTCGGTCAGCATGCCGACGAAGCGGCTGATCAGGCCCAGGTTGGACAGGGAGTCCATCTGGCGGCGCATGCCCACTTCCTGGTCCAGGAACCACCAGCCGGAGCCGAACTGCATCTTGCCCGGATAGGTCCCGTCGTTGAAGGTATAAGCCATGGTCATCATGACGGCGTTGTCCTTCGGATTGAGGCAGTACAAGATGGTCTTGGCCAGTTTGCCGGCCTGGGTAAGGCGGTCGAAGAAACGGTGGCCCGGGACAGCGATGTCCAGGTCATGGATGGCATCGAAACCCGTATCGGCACCCACCTCGGCAAACATCTTCGTGTTGTTGTTGCGGATGGCGCCGATGTGGTACTGCTGGGCCCAGCCGGCCTCGGCATCCATGACGGCCTGGTCGTAGAGGAAGGCGCTGCGGAACTTCTCGAGCTCGCGCGGATTCGGGGCGATGCCCATGAGCACCTTCTTGAAAATCAGTTCGATCTCGATCTCCTTGTAATCGGCGGCATAGAAGTTCTCCAGGCCGTGGTCGGAGAGTTTACAGCCGTTGGCGGCAAAGTAGTCATGGCGTTTCTGGAGGGCTTCCTGCAGGTCCGCGTAGGAATCGATCTCCATGCCGGCGGCTTCACCCAACTGTGCCAAGTACGCCTTGTAGGTCTTGGGATTCTCGATGGCCATGGCCCGGTCGGGACGCCAGGCAGGTATCACCTTCGTGCCGAACGGATGGGCGGCAATCATCTTGTGCCAGCGCAGATCGTCTGCCGGATCATCGGTCGTGCAGACCACCTCCACGCCAAACTTGCGGATCAGGGCCTGGCCGCGGTACTCCGGAGTCGCCAGTTTGGCATTGCACTCCTCGAAGATCTCGCGGGCGGTCGCCGGGCAGAGCAGCTTGTCGATGCCGAACACACGGCTCAGTTCAAGGTGCGTCCAGTGGTACAACGGGTTACGCATGGTATATGGGACCGTCTCGGCCCATTTCTGGAAGGTCTCCCAGGCGGTATGCTTACCGCCGGTCAGGTAATCCTCGGATACGCCGTTCGCCCGCATCGCGCGCCACTTGTAATGGTCGCCATAGTGGCCGTCCACCAGCCAGAGCTGGGTGATGTCGCGGAACTGGATGTTCTCGGCGATCTGCTGCGGCACCAGATGGCAATGGTAGTCGATGATCGGCATCTTTTCAGCATGCTCATGGTAGAGCAGCTTCGCGGTCTCCGTCTGGAGCATGAAATCGGGATGGATGAAGCTCATATTGTTTTTGTGTTATTCGATTGTTCTTTGAGAAGAGCCGGGGTTTCACCCCCGACTCCCTTGTTGGACCAACTATTGGTTGGTATAGTAGATCTTGTAGAAGCGCAGGCCGTTCACCGGGGCGGTGATGATCACGTCACCCGCAGCGATGCTGTACTCCAGGGTCACAGGACTGTTGGACGATGCGCCGCCTACCTGCGACTGGACATCGTCCCCGACCTTCACCTCGACCGTACGGTCCGCCGCTTCGGAACTGCCGGTATTGGAGACCGTGATCTTCAGGGTTCCCTGATCGGGAGCCGTGAACTGGAAATAACGGTCCATCTCGCCGGACTTGCCGCCGAACTGGATGTACGTGGCCGCGTACTTGCTCTTGGAGCCGGAATGGAAGTACAGGCCGTCGTAGGTCAGGTCCCAGTTGGTGATATCGGCACCCGAGGCACCCAGCTTGGCGAATTCAGCCTGCCAGTCCGCAGCGGAGAAGTCCCAGTCGTACTCGACCGGCGTGCTTGCATCCGGAATATAGCTGTAGTGGTACTCGATCTTGTAGAAGCGCAGGCCGTTCACCGGGGCGGTGATGATCACGTCACCCGCGGCGATGCTGTACTCCAGGGTCACAGGACTGTTGGACGATGCGCCGCCAACCTGAGACTGGACATCATCCCCGACCTTCACCTCGACCGTACGGTCCGCCGCTTCGGAACTGCCGGTATTGGAGACCGTGATCTTCAGGGTTCCCTGTTCGGGAGCCGTGAACTGGAAGTAACGGTCCATCTCGCCGGACTTGCCACCGAACTGGATGTACGTAGCCGCGTACTTACTCTTGGATCCGGAATGGAAGTGCAGGCCGTCATAGGTCAGGTCCCAGTTGGTGATATCAGTTCCCGATGCGCCCAGCTTGGCGAATTCAGCCTGCCAGTCCGCTGCGGAGAAGTCCCAGACCAGGTCGACCTCGACAGGCTCGCCGCCACCACCCGCCTGCGGCTGGATGGCGAAGGAGACGTTGCCGAGTTCGGACTTGGTGTAATAGATGTCGATATCGGACGGGAAGGCCTGGACCGTGAAGGTATACAGGCCTGCCTTCAGGGCGGCGATATCCTCGGCCGGCACCGTGAAGGAGGTCTCGGTCTGCGGATCCTGGGTGCGCTTGTTGAAGACCACCACATAGTGGTCCGCGTTGGCGACCGGTTCCCAGGTAATCGTCACCGCCGTCTCATCACCTTCGGTAAGGGTAACAGGCTCGACCTCCGGCTTCGGCGTCTCGAGGACGCGGTTTCCGGCAAGGACATCCTCGCTCCAGGCGAGTTTGCTGATCGTCACGGCGCCGGTGGAATAGAGATAGATGACACCTTCGCCGGTGACCTTCGGTACGACAATCTTCTGCACTTCGGGATTGGCCGCGGATGCGACGGCTCCGCCCTGGACGGCAAAGCCATTGTCATCGGCAAGGGCCACCACGATGCTGCCGCCGGTCTTCTCCGGATCGCGCAGGAGCATGTCCACCGAACCCGGAGCATTGACCTTGAAGGAGATATAGCCCTCGGTCGGAACGCCCTTACGGGTCAGGGTGGAAGCGGAAAGGAAGTTGAGGCCGCCATCCGCATTCATCGGCACAGCCTCGGTTCCGACCAGCAGGAGCTCATCGCGCACGCGGGAGTTCTTGACATCTCCGGCGAAGAGGCTCGCATCCTGGAGATTCCAGGTATGGGCCTCCGTGATCACGTTCTGGGTCAGGTCCTCCGGCTTCTCCACGAACGGAATCCACCACTTGGAGGCGCCGACCTTATTCTCGATGAGATCCTGTGCCGCCAGCTGGAAGAAGTTGCCCTTGGAATTGTAGCACGGATCCACGTTCATCACGACGAAACCGGCGGTGGAAGCGGAAACCTTCGTAAAGAAGTCCTTGCCATGCGCGTAGCTGTAGTTGCCCGCAGCCATGCGGAAGGTCGGGACCACGGTATTGGCATTGACCTGGAAAAGCTGGGCCCGGTCGGTCTCGGTTTCAGCGGTCTTGCCGCCGTCCTCGAACAGGAACAGATTGTTCTTCAGGGTCATATCGAGCGGGACACGAATGGCGAAGATACCGCGGTTGTTGCCATCGTCGATCGTGGCGATGTTCTTGACCGTATTGTTTTCGAAATCGATATGCCCGATCTTGATGGCATCGGAAGCATCGATACGGAACAACGTACGGATACCGTCATACATCGTGTTGTTCACGAAAGCGATCTCGTCGATCTCGGTGGTCTTGCGGATATCCACCGCATCGCCGCCGCTGCCGGCGATCCCGTACATGTCGCAGGAATCGAACTTGAGCGTACCGATCTTGATCACGTCGTTCTGGTTGCCATAGAAGAAACCGGCCAGGAAGTTGGTGATTTCGCAGTTCACGAAATCGATCCGGCCGATCACAGGCGAGCCGCCGGTATGTTCCACGATGCGGGACCCTGCATTGCCGTCAAACTTGATGTTTTCGAAATACAGGTTGGCGCCCGACTCGGTCAGATCCGCGGTCAGCTCGATCTTGCCGGCCACGACGGGTTTGGAACCGTCGGCGCCGAGCTCACCCTTGATGGAGAGACTGGCAACAGGCTTGGCCGTACTCATGGAATAAGGTTCCTCGCTGTAAGCCAGGTAGTAATCGCCGCCGGTGACGACCGCCGTCTTGAGTTCATCGGAGGTCGTGATGACCGTCGCCGAGCCCTTCTCCGCCTTGGTCCAGGCGTCGACGGTACCACGGGAGGCACTGTAGTAGAAGAGGGTGACCTGATATTCCGTGGACGGAGCAAGACCGTCTATGGTTGCGGAAGCAGCGGAAGCATCCGTTTCGGAGAGTTCCTTCTCAATCCGCTTTCCGCCCTTGACGGGAGCGGCCTCGATGTGGGTAACTTCCTTGAAATCCGTCACCTCCTTGCTCCACTGAAGCGTAATGGAGGTTTCCGAACGGTCCAGGACTTCCAGGAAAAGGTTGTCCTTCACCGCATAGGTCTTGACATTGCCGTCATAGACCGCCCACAGGGAAGGCTGACGGGAATCGGAGAGCGCCTGTACCTTGAAATAGTACTTCTCATCGGCGGTCAGGTGCACGGTATACGGGACATCGCCGGGCTCCACGTTGACGTTCAGGACCTCGTGGGACATGGCCTCGTCGTTATAGACAACGAGGTTGTAAGCATCGGCATCCTTGTTGACATTCCAACCGAAGGTGACATTGTCCCCGGTCGAGGCATCGACCCGGGCGGAAAGGTTCTGCGGCTCCAGGCAGCGCTGCAGGGAAAGTTCGGTAACTTCTTTGAACTCCTCTGACGCGCATGCCGTAAAGAAGGCGCCGGCAACGACCACCCAGGCAGCTTTCAGTATGCTTTTCAATTTCATATTACGTCCTATTTAATACTCTCGTAACCATAGTCATTCTGGATGTAACCCTGGCTGTTGCTCATCGTATCGTTGAAGATGGGCCAGAACATGTGCTGCACGGGGTCACCGTTGTACAGGCCTTCGACGAGTGCGTCATACAGGCCGGTGTCGGCTCCCTTGCTGTCCACGGTCTTGTTGATGTAGCCGGATTTCTTCTCCCAGGCGCCGGAAGGCTTGACCGCCTCACCGGTGAAACCATAGATGATGATCTTGTCGCCGTCAAGCTGATAGTAGACGTCGCCGCCAAGCATGTTCACCTGGGCGAAACGGCCTTTCAGGTCACGGAGATCCTTCATTTCGGCAATCGCCTGGTCCATCTTCTCTTTCAGGAGGTTCCAGCGGATCAGGTCGAACTTGCGGGTCATTTCGCCGCAGAATTCGAAGGCACGCTCGTCCACGATGGCGTCGAACATGGCATCTTTGGAGGATATGGCGTTCACATAGTTCTCCGCCATCTCTTCATGGCCCTTGAACGCCCGTTCGCGGACCGGCAGCAGGTACTGCTTGGCCTCGTCCAGGCTGCCCAGGGCATTGGCCATTTCAGCCGCCATCAGCAGCACGTCGGAATAGCGGAGCACGACCGGCTTGACACCGTCA
This sequence comes from uncultured Bacteroidales bacterium, assembly GCA_900319855.1. Lineage (GTDB taxonomy): Bacteria > Bacteroidota > Bacteroidia > Bacteroidales > UBA932 > Cryptobacteroides. The sequence continues at coordinate 3,253 of ONQC01000027.1, read as the reverse complement.
TCATTGCCGCCGGTATAGGGACGTCTGGTCATCCATTCGAAGCGGTACTTGCCGAAATACCACCGCTGGATACCCGGGAGTTCCGGTTCATCGGCATTGTTCCAACGCCAGTTCACGCAGGTGATGTCGCGACGGACATCGTTGGGATCGTACTTGAACCACATGGTCGGGACCGGGCCGGCATCGCCGCCGCGGGTCACGGTCGCACCGCCGGCATGGCTGGAGCCTTCGGAACGGACGGCGAACGTATAGTTCCAACGGCCGCGGCCATCGGAGAACGGGATGACATAGAGGGTCTCATGGCCGGGACCGGCCGTAAGGTTGTCCAGGTTGCTCTGGTTCTTCCACAGCGTCTCATAGTCTTCCAGGGAGGCGGAACGGGAGTTGATGCCCTCCCGCAGGTAGGCCAACGCCTTCGGATACAGGACACTCTGCTGGAGTTCCGGATCGTTGGAGAGACGGACCGTACCCAAGTCACCGGTACCGACGTTGCCGTCGTCCGGACGGATGGCATAGCCGGAGGCCATCAGGGCGATGCGGGCATACAGGCCCTGGGCAAACAGCTTGTTCACACGGTCCGTGCGGGAAGTCTGGGTCGACTTGCCGGGATACGGCAGCAGCGGAATCGCTTCATCCAGGTCGGACAAGAGCTGCTTGTAGATCTCGTCGCGGCTTGCCTTGGCAACATAGATGTTGTCACTGGTCGTGGAAGAGAAGCGGGCAGGCACGTCGCCCCATGCACGGGTCAGGTCGTAATAGACCAGGGCGCGGAGCGTCAGGGTTTCGCCCAGGAGGTATGCGATATCCGGATTCTCGTCGGGATTGCCGTATTCACGGATGCCTTCGATGGTCAGATTCGCCCTTTCGATAGCCTCGTACATCTTGGCGAAAGGACCGTTGGACAGGTTCAGCTGGGCGTTGTTGGGCAGCAGCGTATAAGCTGCTATCTGGTACTTCTCGTCCGTCGGCTTATAGGTATTATACCATTCGATATCGCTGTTCAGGCCGATCCAGCTGAGGTAGCGGCCGCGATAGGAATTGGTCTCACCGAAAGACTGCAGGATGGAGAAGATTTCATTTTCCACCAGCGAATAATTGGAGTAAATGGCGGAAGGACTGAACGTGGAGGGAGACTCGACATCCAGGAACTTATTGCAGGAGACTGCGGAAACACTCACGATCGCCGCAGCGAGAATGCATTTGACTGTATTATTCATATCGCTTGATCCTCCATTATTTAACGACACAAACGGCAACGCGGTTGCTCGCAGGAGACTGGGAAGCATCCTTGTCGGAGCCCGTACCGCTGTAGGAGATGCGGCTGGCGCTGATGCCGGCCTTCTTCAGCAGGTTCACGACGTTCTCGGCACGTTCGGCGGAAAGGGCCTTGTTGGTAGCGGAAGAGCCGGTACCGCTGTCGGCATAACCGGTCACGACGATCTTGGCATCCGGGTTGTCTTCCAGGATCTGGGCGATACGGCCCAGCTTGAAGGCCTCTTCCGGACGCAGGTCGGCCTTGCCGATGACAAAGTAGAGGTCATCCTCGTAGATGCCCTTGAGGGTGCTCACCGGGACTTCGACCTTCTTCTCGACGACTTTCTCGACCACCTTCTCGACGACCTTTTCCTTCACCACTTCCTTGACGACCTCGCGGACTTCGGAAGGAGTCACGACAGGGGCGGAAGCCTTGACGGCGGAACGCACGCCGAAGACCAGGTTCAGACCGGCTACGATGCCGATGGACTTCGGATAGGCGGAGTAATCCACGCCGGGGGTAAGGGAAGGACCGCCGGCATAGGTACGACGGGTATCGACTTCCGGGTCATAGCCGGAGTACTTGGTCAGGCAGAACAGATTGGAACCGGTGACATAGAAGCGGACCTTGGTCAGGTTCACCTTCTCGGTCAGCTTCTCAGGCAGCGTGTAACCCAGGGTGAGGGTCTGCAGACGCAGGAAGGAAGCATCCTCGACGGCCCAGTCGGAGAAGTAGGCCGTACCGACGAAAGGAGCCCACATCGTCTTGCCGGAGTTGAGCGACCGGAGCTGGTCGGGATCGGTGATCAGTTCGCCGGTCTCCCAGTTCATGCTCGTCCAGCGCTTGTCAACATCCATCGTGTTCAGGAGGTTGCGGTTGTAGTACTTCCTCGAGTGAGAGAATTCAAGTTTGTTGGAAGTTTGTTGGCATTGTAGACATCATTGCCGATCATGTAGTTGAAGTTGGCGCTGAGGTCGAAGCCCTTGAAATAGCCGCTCAGGGAGAAACCGCCGGTGAAGTCCGGAGAAGCGTTACCGATGATCGTGCGGTCGGCATTGGTGATCTTGTTGTCCTCGCTGCCGTCCACGTTCTTGAACTTCGGCGCACCCGGACGCATGTACTGGTCACCGATAATGGAAGAAGCGTCCGGCACACCCGGGTTCAGGACCCACTTGGCACCGTTCCAGGTAAAGTCATCGACCGTATACATGCCGTCGCTGACAAAACCGTACATGTTGCCGAGTGGCTGGCCCACTGCCGGCCAGTAATCCTGGTCGATCTCACTGGACGCCCAGTAAGACTGGCAGATGCGGCCGGTCAGGTGATCCAGGCCGCCCAGGTCCATGACCTTGTTCTTGTTGTAGGCGATGTTTCCGCTCAGGCTCAGGGAGAAATCCTTCTTGGAGATCAGCGGAAGGGTGAGGGTAAGTTCCGCACCGCGGTTGCGGGTGGAACCGACATTCTGGTACTGGGTCTCATAACCGGATCCCGGAATCGGGAAGTTGATGAGCAGGTCCTTGGTATCGTTCTGGTAGACTTCGATGCTACCGCTGACGCGGCTCTGGAAGAAGCTGAAATCCAAACCGATATTATGGGTATAGGTGGTCTCCCAGGTCAGGTCGGGATTGTTCAGGACCGAACCGGCCGTGAAGATGGTACCGGTCGTGGAGACATAGATGTTCTTCGAGGATGCCGTATATTCCTTGAACAGCTGGCCGGCCGGGATGTTGTTGTTACCGGCGGTACCGAAACTGTACCGGAGCTTGAGCTGGTCTACCCAGGAATGGGCGTTGCTCATCCACGGTTCATTGGAGATGGTCCAGGAAACAGCGGCGGACGGGAACAAGCCCCAGCGGTGACCGCGGGCGAACTTGGAAGAACCGTCGGCACGGAGGGTGACACCCAGGGAGTAACGGTGGTCGTAGTCATAGTTGGCACGGCCGAAGAAAGAAAGGAGCTTGTCGTCCGGATCGTAATAGTTGTTGGTAGAGGTCGCGT
>ONQC01000011.1 GCA_900319855.1 uncultured Bacteroidales bacterium | reverse complement strand
GGCCTTCGCGATGGGCCTCCAGCTGGCGATCGCCCGGCTCGGAACGGCGGTCGCCCTGGTCCTTTCCCCGCGGCTGGTCGCCGAAAATGCAGGCCATGTCTATTCTTTGGCCGAGACGGCCCGCCCGGCTGTCTTCGGCGTGGGACTGATGGTGGCCGGCCTGATCACCTGGGCTTTCTTCGTGGCCCTGGATGCCCGTTTCGATAAGGTAAACGGAACGCCCTCCGAGCAGTCCGGGGAGGAACCTTTCCGGCTGTCTGATGTCTGGAAAGTTTTGACCAATAAGAATTTCTGGCTTCTCGGCCTGCTTTGCGTCCTCTTTTACAGCAGCATCATCGCCTTCAAGAAATTCGCCGGGGCGATCCTGGTCCCGCGTTTTGACATCCCGGCCTCCACGGCCGGATGGATGGTGTCCATGCTGCCGTTCTCGACAGTCATTTTCGCTCCGCTGTTCGGCCTGCTGGTCGACAAGAAGGGCCACGGTACCCGCTGGATGATCCTGGGCTCCGTCCTGGCACTGATCGCCCATCTGCTGCTGGCTTTCGCGCCGGCCGGCGTCCCTTTCTTCGGATACCTGAGCATGGTCTTCCTCGGGTTCGGGTATTCCCTCGTCCCGGCCGCCTTGTGGCCGAGCGTACCGAAGATCGTTCCGGACAAGGTGCTCGGAACCACGTATTCGCTGATTTACTGGGTGCAGAACCTGGGCCTGCTTTCCTTCAAATGGATCGCCGGTGCCATCCTGGGTGCCTCGGCTGCCGGTGCTGCAAACGGTCCGGTCCGCGTTGAGGTGATGTTCGTTGCGCTCTGCATCGCGGCGGTCGTCATTGCCCTGCTGTTTGCCCGGACTTCCGATGCCCATCCGGAACTGGGCCTGGACAAAGCTACCGGGAAATAATCCGGTTCGGATGAAAATGAAAAAGCCAGCCTCCCGGGCTGGCTTTTTCCGTTAGAAGTTGTACTGGCTTCCGCCGGTCAGAATCGGATAGATACAGGCCGGGAAGCAAAGGCTCTGGTAGATGGTGAATTCGCTTTGCGAGATGGCGTTTACGTTGTCGATGTAGATCCGTTCCCGGGGGGTGGAGAATGCGTCGATGGCCGGATAACTCCTGCCTTCGGGACGCATCAGTCCCGGGCCGAAGACGATCAGGCCCGGCCGGATGCCCCAGCCCATTTCATAATGGGTATATTCGGTCTCGCGGTCGTGCGGATGGTGGACCCGGTTGCTGCCGACCCCCGTCATGAAGCATTTGCCCAGCGGGTTGAGGCCCAGCACATAGTCCATCAGCTGGCTGACGCCGTCGATGTATTTCTGGTCTCCGGACAGTCTCCAGTACAGCAGCATCGGGTAGGCATACTGTCCCTGGGCGACGTTGCTGCCCCACCAGCGCAGGGTCTCCGGCGTACCGACCGGATAAGCGTTCCCGGCCAGGAATCCGAGTTCCTTTTCCGCCGTCTGGCGCAACGCCTCGGTGAAGACCGCCTTGACGGCCGGATCGGTCGGCCGGTCCTTGGCCATCAGGTACGAACAGAAATAGGAAGGCAGCCAGGCGTAGTAGGCGAAGCCTTCCGTCCCGACGTTGAAAGTATTGACGATCCCCATGACATCCTGCGCATGGGCCTTGATATAGTCATGGTACTGCTCTTCTCCGGTCTTGAGGTACATTTCGACATTGTAATACATGTCGAAGGTCGGGAACGGCTGTCCGCCAAGGGACTGGCGGGCAAGGAAAGCACGCTCCAGGAGCTGTTCCGCGCGTTCCGGCTTGTAGGGCTCGATCATCCGGGCCAGGTGCACGAAGAGGGCAGAGGCCCAGGCGGCCGTGACGGGGCTGAGGACCTCGGTGCCGAACAGGTGGTCTTCGCGGTCGTAGGTGGTGAAGGGGGAGTAACCGGTCGTCTCGGTTCCCCAGGGCATTTCGCCGGTCTCGGTCTGGACATATTCCCAGAACATGGTACCCCATTCGGCCTCGTCGATGATGTCCGGAACGCCGTTGCCTTTGCCCAGGATGTTGAAATTCTCATCGAAGATGTCCGGAATGTTGAACTGGTCGTCCGTGAAGTATTCCGGGAACATCTCATACGTGGTGAGCAGGGAGGAGGAGACATCCATGTGGTAGGTCCGCCGGTCGGCATCGCCGGCATCGTGGTAGCCGCCCCAGGCCTTGATCGTGGGTTCCGTGCCTTCGACTTTGAGCCGGGCTTCGCCGATCGGACCGTAGGTCAGGTAGACGGTCTCATGGCAGGGCTTCGTGCGGATGTCCCAATCGGAATATGGCTTGACCACCGGGACGCCGCAGCGCTGCTGGTACAGGGCGCGGAAACTGGTCCATGCGACTTTCCGGGAGAAATCCCCGCCGACGCCGAAAGGATAGGATACCCCATATCCCTTGACGGAAACCCGGTACGGACCCCCTTCCGGCACGGCCGACAGGTCGATCCGGTAGACATGGTCGCCCGAGGACCGGTCATCACCGACCTCCTGGAGGATGCCGCCCGCCACCTTGCGGCCGCGTTTGTTGATGACGGTGTATTCCGGGAGCGCCCCATGGATGCGGGTACTGCCGCCGTCGCCCATCCAGATGGCGAAATTCGCGTAACGGACATTTGACAAAGCACTGTAACCCACCTGGTTGACCTTGATGGATTCGCAGAGGGTCTTCGTGTCTTTGAACCGGAAACGTTTCTTTCCGTAAGGGGTCTTCAGGACGTAGCTTTTGCCGTTTTTCAGTTTCGGGACTTCGATAAAGACCCGATGTTCGCTGCCTTCGGCTTCGGTCACCCACTTGTGCAGGCCGATGACGCTCCGGCGCCCCAGTTTCCATTGGTCGGGCCGGTAGAGGCTGATTCCCTCCAGGTCGACGATGTCACTGGTAAACAAAGCGATGATTACGTGGTCGGAGGCTGTGCGGATTTCTTGCAGTTTCAGGCTGGGATCCGGCGCGCCCGGCGTTTCGGGGTAGACCGGGCTTTGGGGACCGCTGCTGGAAGGCGGGGTTACAGGCTCGGCTGCCTGCAGGACAAGCCCGAGGAGGACCATGAGGGAAACGGTGAGGAAAGAATGGGAAAAATGGCGTTTTAGTGGCATAGTGTGGTGATTTGTATGCAAATATATGAAAAAAGATTCACTATATTTGTACTTGACGCTAAAACTCCACCGCAATCATGAATCGTATCATTAAACTGTGTCTGCTCATTCTGATGAGCTGTGTGCTTGCCTTTCCGCTCCGGGCGCATCACAAAAACTTCAAGGTCTCGGTCTATGTCCGGGCTTATGAAGTCGAGAAGATGAAAGACACCGAGTGGCTCGAGTCCTCGTGGAAAACCATTTCCAGCCAGCTGGATGTAGACAAGATCTATCTGGAAACGCATCGCGACATGCTGCTGGTCGATGACGCTACCTTGGAGAAAGCCAAAAAGTTCTTCGAGAAACAAGGCATCGAGGTCGCCGGCGGTATCACGTACACCATCAGCGAACCCAATGACTTCGAGACGTTCAGTTACTCCGATCCGGAGAACCGGGCCTGGGTCCAGAAGGTCGCCGAGCATACGGCGCGCCATTTCGACGAATTCCTGCTGGATGACTTTTTCTTTACCAGCAGCAAGAAGGATGTCGAAATCAAGGCCAAGGGTGACAAGTCCTGGACGGAGTACCGCCTTTCCCTGATGAACGAAGCCGGCCGCAACCTGGTCGTCGGTCCCGCCAAGGCCGTCAACCCGAAGGTCAAGGTCATCATCAAATACCCGAACTGGTACGATCATTTCCAGGGCCTGGGTTTCAACCTAGAAGACGGTCCGCAGATCTTCGACGGCGTCTGGACCGGCACGGAAACCCGTGATCCGGCGGGTGCGCAGCATCTGCAGAACTACCTCAGCTACAATATCATGAGGTACTTCGAGAATATCTCCGGCGGTCGCAATGGCGGCGGCTGGGTCGACTCCGGCGGCATTACCATGAGCATGGACCGCTATGCCGAACAGCTCTTCCTGACCGCCATTGCCAAGGGCCGGGATGTCATGCTCTTCGCGTACAACCAGCTGTTGGATGTCCGGCTGAATCCGATGTACCGCGGCCCGTGGCAGGACCAGGGAACCAGCTGGAACTATGATGAAATGACGGCTCCCTTCAAGAATGGCAAGGAAACCGTGACTCCGACCACGATGGCGCGTATCGCGGACGTCGTCCTGCGTCAGGCCGATGAACTGGTCGGCAAACTGGGCAATCCCGTGGGTATCCATTCCTACAAGGTCTATCATGCGCCCGGCGAGGAATTCCTGCAGAACTACCTGGGCATGATCGGCCTTCCGATGGACATGTATCCCGCCTTCCCCAAAGGCCGCAAGACCGTCCTGCTGACCCAGCAGGCCGCTTCCGATCCGGACCTGACCCGGAAGATCGAGGAGCAGTTGATGGGCGGCGGCGACGTCTTCATCACGACCGGCCTGCTCAAGGCCGTTCCGGAGAAGATCGCCCCGATCGTCGAACTCAAGTGCGATGACCTCAAGGCCATCGTCAACGACTTCGGCCGTCATGGCAAGAGCGAGAAAGACATCCTGATCCCGCAGGTCCGCTACTGGACCAATGACAGCTGGGAGGTCGTCAGTGCCGGCCGTCCGCTGACCCGCGGCGTTTCGGGCTGGCCGATCCTGCATCGCGCCACCTTCTCCAAGGGGACCCTTTATGTCCTTACGATTCCGGATGATTTCGGCAACCTGTACGATTATCCGGCCGGTGTGCTGAATGAAATCCGCCGTACCATGAGCAAGGACCTGGACCTGTATATGGAAGGCCCGTCCAAGGTCGGTCTCTTCCTCTATGACAATAAGACGGTCATTGTCGAGAACTTCAACGATGAACCGGTCGATATCAAATTGGTCGGAAAACCTGGCATGACCAAGTTTACCGACCTTGAGTCTGGAGAAATCGTGGAAGCGGCTGAAGACCAGGTCCCGGCCTTCTTCCGCCGCTATATGACCCCTTCCGTACGGGCTTCCATGACGCTCAACCCCCACTCCTACCGCGCATTCCGTTACGAATAGCGCGGTAACCTCTATTCCGGGAAAGCGTTGAACGGCGCCTTGAAGTCGGGCCGCAGCATGCAGGTGTCCTCCAGCGGGAAATCCGCCGGGACGGCCTGGGTGACTTTCCCGGTCGCCGCCCACTCGCAACCGCGCAGGAAGGTAATCTGGTACCCCGAACAGGTCATCGAATAGATCATGTTCGGGTCGTTCCCGCAATGGCCCATGACGTCCACGAAGGATCGTCCTTTCCCATATTTGACCGTCCACATCAGGGGCTCGTCACGCCCCGCTTCCAGGGCGGTGGAAAGGATTTCTACGTTGCGTGCCGGCCCACGCAGTTTGGTGTAGATCTCGTCCTTGTAATGCCGCCAGCGGACGGGCAATCCTTTGAGGATCGGGTGCTCCGTGGCCCGGTTGACCACGGTAATCTGATGCTGCAAGCCATGATAGCCGGCATCGCCCGGGGTATAGTCATAGATGGTATGGCCGTCTTTCATGTACAGGTAAGGCCCCCACTTCTCATTCCGCCCGTTCCAGGCGCCCAGACCGGTGATGTCGTTCCAGGCCTGCCAGTTTTCCATCGGGATCACGGAAGAATGGATGAACACCACGCCGCCGCCTTCACGGACATATTTCTCGAAGGCCTGCTGGACTTCCTCGATCCAGGGAGTGCCTCCGTAATTGATGACGATGAGGTCATATTTGTCGAACTGCGGACGGAATTCCGCCATGTCCCCGTTGTATCCGGGCGTGAAGCAAAAGTCGACCGTAAAGAGGCCGCTGTTTTCCAGGATTTGCTTGATGGCGTCGCAAGCGCCTTTCCACCAATGGCTTCCGTCTTGTCCGGCGATGACCATGGTGCGGATTTTATCCGGTGTCTGCCCCCAGAGGGCCGTGGTGGCGAGACTGACCGCCACCAGCAGGGTTGTCAGGAACTTCTTCATCGCTTTTTCTGTTGAGGGGTGAATTCAATCCGGTCATGGCAACGGACGGCGCGCATGTGATAGCCCCGTTCGTCCACCTGGAACGTACCGTCTTTGATGTAGTTGACATAGAGTTCGCCCTTCCCGTCCTTGTTCCGGTCTTCAACGATGAGTTCATAGTGGTCCGTCACATATTCTCCTTCGGAAGTATACTGGATCTCGTGGGTGTAGGCGTCGACGATGACGTAATAGAACTTGAACAGGTCGAATTCCGGCCAGTGGCCGTTGTCCCGTCCGAAGAGGATGACCTCTTCCATTTGCGGATCATCATCCATTTGGAAGAGGACGGACTTTTGGAAATAATAGCCGCGGCGGACGGCTTCCGGCGGATAGTTCTCCCAGCCTTCCTGGTGGGAGGTGACGGAGAACTGCGCCAGACAGGGCAGCCCCAGCAGGGCTGCCAGCAGTGCCAGCAAGATCTTGCGTTTCATATATGGTTTATAATCAGTTATCTAGTGGTAGTCGCACAGCGACGATTGAACGGTAATTTTACCGTTCAATCGTCGCTTCGCGGTCGGGTCCCAGGGAGATGATCTTGATCGGCACGCCGAGGTAGTTCTCCATGAAGGCGATATAATCCTTGAACGCCTGCGGGAGCTGCTCCTCCTTCCGGATGCCGGTCAGGTCGGTCTTCCAGCCTTTGAAAACCGTGTAGACCGGTTCAATCTTGGCATGGGTATCATACGGGACGTGGTCGGAAGGCTGTCCGTCCACAAGATAGGACGTACATACCTTGATCTCGTCAAAGGAATCGAGGCAGTCGGATTTCATCATGATGAGGTCGGTCACACCGTCGACCATCACAGTATATTTTAGGGCGACCAGGTCCAGCCAGCCGCAACGGCGCGGCCGTCCGGTCACGGCACCGAATTCATTGCCCAGCTGACGGAGACGCTCGCCGGTCTCGTCGAAGAGCTCGGTCGGGAACGGGCCGCTGCCCACGCGGGTGCAATAGGCCTTGAAAATGCCGTATACATGGCCGACGCGGGACGGGGCGATGCCCAGGCCGGTGCAGACGCCGCCGATGGTCGTATTGGACGAGGTGACGAACGGATAGGAACCGAAGTCGATATCGAGCAGGGAACCCTGAGCGCCTTCGGCCAGCATCGGCTTGGAGTCCAGCCAGTCATTGACGAAGTACTCGCAGTCGACGAGCCTGTAGCCTTTGAGGAATTCAATGGCGGACATCCATTCGGCTTCGTCTTTCTCGGGATCACAGTCGAACTTCAGGTCAGCCAGCTGGCGGATGTGGCGCTGCTTCAAGGCGTTGAAGCGGGCCTGGAAATCCGGTGCCAGGATATCACCGACCCGTACGCCATGGCGTCCGACCTTGTCGGTATAGGTGGGGCCGATCCCCTTGAGGGTGGAGCCGATCTTCCCTTTGCCGGCAGCCGTCTCGAGGGCGGCGTCCATCAACCGGTGGGTCGGGAGGATCAGGTGGGCTTTCTTGGAAATGCAGAGCTTGCTGCGGGTGTCAATGCCCATCTTTTCCAGGTTGAGGCATTCCTCCCGGAAAGTAATGGGGTCGAGGACTACGCCGCTGCCGATGACATTGGTGGATCCTTCGCGGAAGATACCGGAAGGGATGCTGCGGACGACGAATTTCTTGCCTTCGAAGTGCAGGGAATGGCCGGCGTTCGGACCACCCTGGAAACGGGCTACGGCCGGATAACGTGCGGCAAGGACATCAACGATTTTTCCTTTTCCTTCATCCCCCCATTGGAGGCCGAGGACGACATCAATTTTCATGGCTGTATGGTTCTAGAACGGGAGATCGTCTTCAGGGCCTTCGGCGGCCTGGGGCGCCGCGGGCTGCTGGACTTGCTGGTAAGGCTGAGGAGCCTGCTGGTAAGGCTGGCGGGCTTGAGGCGCCTGCTGGTAGGGCTGCTGCGCCTGGGGATAGGGAGCCGGTCCTTCCGCGCCCGGATTGTCGGAGCGCTTGCCCAGGAGCTGGATGGTGTCGGCTACGATCTCCGTGGTGAACCGCTTGTTTCCGGTCTGGTCGGTCCAGGAACGGGTGCGGAGCCGGCCTTCCACATAGAGCTGGGTGCCTTTCTTGACGAAGCGCTCCATCGTATCGGCCAAGCCGCGCCAGGCCACGATGTTGTGCCATTCGGTGTTTTCGTGCTGCTCGCCGTTGCGGTCGCGGTAGCGCTCGGAAGTCGCAAGGGGAAAAGTGGCTACCTTGGCATTGGCGCCATTGGGGGAATTTCCTTCAAGGTAACGGATCTCGGGGTCTTTACCAACGTTACCGATCAACATGACTTTGTTCAGTGACATGGTTCGTTTCTGTTTATAATTCAACTCTGCAATTTACGAAATTTCCGGACACCGGACAAAAAAATATCGGTGTTTTCCCGAAGGATTGCACCGATACATCTGTTTTACGGAAGAGCCTGCAGGATGGCTTCCCTGTCGGCAACTTCCCCGGTCATCAGGCCGTATCCGGTAACGGCTTGGTACATAAGCCACTGCATGCCGGATACATAGCGCGCTCCGACGGTTTCCAGCCGCCTGCGGACCTCACCGCTGAAGGCCGGCGTCTTGTAATTGGCTTCCAGGATGACCTTGCCGGGACCACCTTCTCCCCGGAACCGGCCTTCGGTCAGTCCGTCGATGGCGGGAATCGCTTCCGGGAGGGTATAGATGACCAGGTCGCATTCCTCCAGGGCAGCAGGGAAGTCGCTGATCGGAACGGGGATGAATCCATATTCGGGCAGGTCTGCAGCCAGCGCCTGCGCCTTCTCATGCGTCCGGTTCATCAGGGCCGTGGCAAAACCCATCTCCGCCGCCGCGACGGCTGCCGCACGCCCGGCTCCGCCGCAACCGACAATCAGCGCCTGCGGCTTGTAGCCGTACAGGCTGTCCAGATTCTCCTTGACGAATTGATGGACCTTGATGTATCCTTTTTCCCCATAGACGTCATAGCAATGCCCGACGACGCCGGGGAAGCAAGCCTCGGCGACGCTCAGGATGATGCCGGAAAAATCTGAGTTGTGGAACATAAGTCCTTCGGCCGTCTTCACGACCAGATTGGTCGCTCCAATCTTGAAGCAAGGGCCGGAAATGCCGGCATAGCCGTTACGGGCCAGCTGCAGGCCCTGGGCGAAGGCATCCTGCTTGAAGGGCGCCGTGATATTGACAGCCTGGTATTCTTCCAGGAACCGTTTCCAAAGTGGCATGAAATCCGTTCCGTCCAGCAGGTCATACGGGTAGCGGCCGTCATAGGCGGCGCGGAACAACTGCGGACTGCGGGATTCTCCGATCCCGGTGCCGATCAATCCGAAACGTCTGGTATCCATGGGGGAGGGTTATTAGCGAGTGGCACTGTTCCGCTGCCGGACCGCCTCGAAGAGGAGGATGGCGGCGGAAACGGAAACGTTTAGGGAATCCAGCTGTCCGAGCATCGGGATGCGGATGTGCGCATCGGCGGCCTGGCGCCAGATATCGGTCAGCCCGGTGGCTTCCGTGCCCATGACGATGGCCGTCCCGTCCGTCATGTCGGTATCATAGTACCATTCGGAATCCTGTAACTGCGCGGTATAGATCCGGATCCCACGGGCTTTGAGCCAGCCGATGGCTTCTTCCGAGGAACAGACCGCGATCTGCCGCGTGAACACCGACCCGATGGACGCACGAATCAGGTTGGGGTTATACAAGTCCGTCGCCGGGTCGCAGACAATCACGGCATCCGCCCCGGCGGCATCGGCACTGCGCAGCACCGCCCCCAGGTTCCCCGGTTTCTCGACGGCTTCCAGCACGACCACCAGCGGCCGGTCGGACAGCCGGAGGTCTTCCAGCCGGCGTCCCTTTGCATAGACTTCTGCGACAATCCCTTCCGTCCCTTCCCGGTACGCGATCTTCTCATACACGGCCCGGCTCACCTCAATGACTGACACCTTTTCCGGATCGGTCTCCCGCTCGAGCCCGTAGCCGCCCGTGGCTTCGTGAACGGGAGGGGCCCAAACTTCTGTTTGGGAGGGATGAGGACGAAGTCCGAAGGCACAGAGGGGAGACTGATCCGGAAAAAGGTCCCCAATCGGAAGAATCTCCGGACAGACGAAGACCGTACGGACCCGGAAACCGGCATTCAGGCAATGCTCCAGCTCCCGGCGTCCCTCCACGACAAAAAGACCCTTCTCGCGCCGCAGGCGTGATTTTTCCTGCAACGCGAGAAGTTCCTTAATCTTGGGATTCTGAGCCGATGTAATGACCTCGCGTCCCATAAATTGCTTATTCTGAAGCTTCCTCTTCCTTGCGGACCATCTTCTCCGGCCGCATCTGCGGGAAGAAGAGCACGTCCTGGATCGTCGTCTGGCCCGTCATGAACATGGTCAGGCGGTCGATACCCATGCCCAGGCCGGAAGTCGGCGGCATACCATACTCCAGCGCGCGCACGAAATCATAGTCGATGAACATCGCCTCATCGTCGCCACCCGCCTTCAGTTTGGCCTGCTCCTCGAACCGCTCCAGCTGGTCCACCGGATCATTCAGCTCGGAATAGGCGTTGGCCAGTTCCTTGCCGCAGACGAAGAGTTCGAAACGCTCGGTCAGGGCCGGGTTGGAACGATGCCGCTTGGTCAGCGGGGACATCTCGACCGGGTAGTCGATCACGAAAGTCGGCTGGACGAAGTTCTTCTCGCAATATTCACCGAAGATGGCGTCGATCAGCTTGCCCACACCCATCGACGGAGTAAACTCGACATTCAGTTTCTTGCAGGTCTCACGCAGCTGGTCGACATCCATGCCGGCCACATCCACACCTGCATACTCCTTGATCGCGTCCAGGATGGCGATCCTGCGGTACGGGGCCTTGAATTCCACCTCGTTGCCGGCAATCATCACCTTCGTCGTTCCATTGACGGCCACGGCGATCTTCTCCAGCATCTTCTCCACGAACTCCATCATCCAGAGATAATCCTTGTAGGCGACGTAGATCTCCATGCAGGTGAATTCCGGATTGTGGGTCTTGTCCATGCCCTCATTGCGGAAATCCTTCGCAAACTCGTACACGCCGCTGAATCCGCCGACAATCAGACGCTTGAGGTACAGCTCATTGGCAATCCGCATGTAGAGCGGAATATCCAGGGCATTGTGGTGGGTGATGAACGGACGGGCCGTCGCACCGCCCGGGATGGCCTGCAGGATCGGGGTCTCGACCTCCAGGCAGCCGGCTGCGTTGAAATAATCGCGCATCGTCTGGACGATCTTCGCCCGCTTGATGAACACATCCTTGACTTGCGGATTGACGATCAGGTCGACATAGCGCTGGCGGTAGCGCAGCTCCGGATCGGAGAAACCGTCATGGACCGTACCGTCGGCATCAGTCTTGACGATCGGAAGGACCTTCAGCGACTTGCTGAGCACGGTGAGTTCCTTGGCATGGACCGACAGCTGGCCGGTCTGGGTGATGAAGGCGAAACCCTTGATACCGATGATGTCACCGATGTCCAGCAATTTCTTGAATACGGTGTTGTACATCGTCTTGTCTTCGCCCGGGCAGATCTCGTCACGCTTGACATAGACCTGGATGCGTCCGCTCTCGTCCTGGAGCTCCATGAACGAAGCCGCACCCATGATGCGGCGCGACATGATGCGTCCGGCGATGCAGACATCCTGGAAGTTCCCTTCCTCCGGCTTGTAGCCGTCGAGGATCTGCGCGGCGGTCGTGTTGACCGGATAAAGCGGTGCCGGATACGGTTCGATGCCCAGTTCCCTGAGCTTGTTCATGGATTCCCTTCTTTGAATCTCCTGCTCACTGAGTTGCTGAATAGCCATAATTGTCTTCTTACGTTAATCGTGCAAAAATAACACTTAAATTCGATTTTTGGAATTTTATGGCTATCTTTGTAGATATGTCAAAGGAAAGGAAATGGCTGGTCAAGGAGGTCGGGGAGCCGGAAACTGTCGCCCGGCTCAGTACGGAAATCGGAATCGATTCCGTGCTGGCGACCTTGCTGGTCCAGCGCGGGATCAAATCGTTCGAGCAGGCACGGGCTTTCTTCCGCCCCAGCCTGTCCTCCCTGCACGACCCTTTCCTGATGAAAGACATGGACAAGGCGGTCGCCCGGTTGAAAAAAGCCGTCGAAGGCCGTGAAAAGATCCTGGTCTATGGGGATTACGATGTAGACGGCACGACGGCCGTCTCCCTGGTCTACTCCTTCCTCGGACGTTTCACCAAGAACATCGACTATTATATCCCGGACCGTTACGATGAAGGCTATGGCCTGTCCATCAAAGCCTTGGATTGGGCTGCGGAAAGCGGGTTCAACCTGGTCATCACGCTCGACTGCGGCATCAAGGCGATCGACAAGGTCCGCTATGCCGCTTCGAAAGGGATGGACGTCATCATCTGTGACCATCACCTGCCCGAGAACGAACTCCCGGCTGCCGTCGCCGTCCTCGACCCCAAGCGGGAAGACTGCCATTATCCCTTCGACGACCTGTGCGGTTGCGGGGTCGGCTTCAAGCTGGTCCAGGCCTACGCCCAGGTCATGGACATCCCGTTCGCCGAACTCGAACCGCTGCTGGACCTGCTGGTGGTCAGCATCGCCTCCGACCTGGTCAGCGTCACCGGCGAAAACCGGGTTCTCTCGCATTTCGGCCTCAAGCGCCTGAATGAGAAGCCCCGCAAGGGTCTCCAGGCCATCATCGCGCTTTCGAACCTGGAGCCGGACCACGTCACCATTGACGACATCGTCTTCAAGATCGGTCCGCGCATCAACGCCGCCGGCCGCATGGAATCCGGCCGCCTGGCCGTCGAACTGCTGACGGCCGCCGATGACCGGACCGCCGCCCGCATCGCCTCGCAGATTAACGACAACAACAACGAACGCAAGAGCATCGACCGGGAAATCACCCGCGAAGCCCTCGAAATGGTCCAGAACGGGAAATGCATCGCCTGCAAGAATGCGACGATCGTTTACAACCCGGCCTGGAACAAGGGTGTGGTCGGGATCGTGGCCTCCCGTCTGGTCGAGGCGTTCTATAAACCGACCTTCGTTTTGACGAAATCCAACGGGTTCGTCACCGGATCCGCCCGCAGCGTCCGGGGCTTCGACCTGTACGATTCCATCGAGCGCTGTGCCGACCTACTCGAAAACTTCGGCGGCCATATCTATGCCGCCGGCCTGACCCTCAAGGAGGAGAACCTTCCGGAGTTCGCCCGGCGGATTGAAGAATATGTGGCTGAACATCTGACCGTTGAGATGAGCACGCCGGTCGTAGAAGTGGACTCCCGCCTGGACTTCTCCCAGATTACCCCGAAGTTCTTCCGGATCCTCAAGCAGTTCCAGCCGTTCGGTCCCGGTAACAACGCCCCGGTGTTCCTGACGGAGAACGTCTATGACGACGGCAACGGCCGCAAGGTCGGTCCCGCCGCCCAGCACCTGAAGCTCGAACTGATCCAGGAGTCGCAGCCTTATCATCAGATCGGCGCCATCGGATTCAACATGGCCGAATACTTCGACCATATAAAGGCAGGAAATCCCATTGACATCTGTTACAGTGTCGTGGAAAATTATTACAGAGGCAATTCAACGATCCAGCTCCGCTTGAAAGACATGCGCGAGCGGGAAGATGTGATTTAGTCCTTACAGCCCCCCTTAAAAATAATAGGTGATACGCTCACGCTTCCGTGCCCGCGGTAATGGGCCGGGCGTTAGGTATCATAAATTATTCAAAAAATTTGTTGGAATAGAAAAAACTTTTTATTTTTGCCGTATCATATAAAATACGCAACGAGAAATAATTAATCATAAACAGATGAAACGTATCGCATTTTCTCTTCTTGTGGCAGCGTTGCTCATGCCGCTGGCCGCCTCTGCACAGCAGAGCAAGACGGACGAAAGCGTCGAATTCCGGCCGCACTGGTACGGCCAGGTCCAGGGTGGCGTCGCCTATACCCTGGGCGAAACGGCTTTCAAGGATCTGCTTTCTCCCGCTGCCGCTCTGTCGGTCGGTTATCAATTTACTCCCGTAATCGGCCTGCGTTTCGGCGTCGGCGGTTGGCAGGGCAAAGGTAATGTGGTCAACCCTACCGAGGTTTATAAGTTCAATCTGATTGGAGGCAACCTTGATTTTACGGTCGATCTCGCTTCCCTGATCGGCGGGTATAACCATGCCCGCACCTTCCGGCCGTATGTGCTTGCCGGCGGAGCGGTCCTGGCAGGTATGAACAACAAAGCGAATGACGTTACCGGTGTCGTTCCCGCCCAGTTCTTTACCTATCTGTGGGATGGGACGAAAGTTTTCGGCGCCGGCCGTGCCGGAGCCGGATTGGATATCCGCTTGTCGGATAACCTCCTTCTCAACCTGGAGGCAGCGAGTACGATCACTTCCGATCACCTGAATTCCAAGAAAGCGGAGAATCCGGATTTCCATTTTGCCGGCCTGGTAGGCCTGAAGTTCGCTTTCGGCGGGAAACCGTACCGGACCTCCGCCGCCTGGCTGGCGGCTCAGGCCGCAGCCCGTGAGGAAGCGGAAGCCGCTGCCCGTTATGCGGCAGAAGAAGCCGCCCGCCGGGCCCAGATGGAAGCGGAGGCGCGGGAACGTGCAGCAAAGGAAGAGGCTGACCGGCTGGCTGCCGAGCGCCGCGCGGCTGAAGAGGCTGCCCGTTCCGCTGCCGCCGAGCATGCCGCCATCGCCGCCGAACATGGATTCAACACCTTCTTCGCGCTGGATTCCTCCCGGATCTCCAAGGAGGAGAAGGCCCGGTTGGAAGCCGCTGCCCAGTGGCTGAAAGCCAATCCGGAATTTAGCGTAACCATCGTGGGCTATGCCGACCGCAAGACCGGTCGTCCGCAGCACAACCTGAAACTCTCCGAACGTCGTGTGAACGCCGTCCGCAAAGTGTTGGTTGATTGCGGTGTCGCGGAATCCCGCATCACGACGGATTTCAAGGGCGATACGATCCAGCCGTTCGCTGAGAACGTCAAGAACCGCGTTGTCATCGGTACGCTTGAATAAGCATAAATGTTTAATTTATCATATCTTATGAAAGTGAAATTCTCAAAACTCGCAGCGCTGCTCTTCGTCGGAGCAGCACTGGTCGCAGCCAGTTGTAACAACACTGACTACGACGACGACATCAAGGATTTGCAGAAAAAGGTCACGGCCCTTGAGACGGGCAAAGTCGCCAGTCTCGAGTCCCAGGTATCGATCCTGCAGTCCGCCGTTTCCACCCTCGAATCGGCCCAGAAAGCCACCGAAGGATCCATTGAGACCATCAATGGTCAGATTACCAAGATCAATGGTGATATTGAGACCATGAAGGCCAATATCGACAAGAAACTGGATACGGAGACTTTCCAGAATTTTGTCAATACGACCGTCAAGGATATCCAGGATGCCGTCAAGGTCCTGACGGACAATCTGGGTAACCTGGAAGACGAAGTGGGTGAGTTGAAGACGAATCTCGAGACCTTCAAGCAGAAGGTGGCGGAGGACTACCTCTCCAAGGCCGCTTTCGAAACCTGGCAGACGAATGTCTTGGCCCAGAAACTGGCCGAGGTCAAGGCCTATGCCGAGGCGCAGGATGCTGCCTTGAAGACCGAGCTCAAGAAGTATTCCGATGACAAGGATGCAGCCCTGAAGACGGCGCTTGAGGCCAAGATCGCCGCCAATGCATCCCGTATCACGGATGCTGAGGAGGACATCGACGCCTTGCAGACCCTGACGGAGACGATGAATGCCAAGCTGACCAAGGCGATCTCCGATATTACGGTACTCGATGGGAAGATCGGGAAACTCGATGAGACGATCACCAAGGAAATCGACAAACTCCGCACGGAAATCAACAAGAAGATTGCGGATATCGAGAAGCGCCTTACAGCCGCCGAGGTCAATATCGAGAAGCTGCTGAACCGTATCCAGTCCATCGTCTATGTCCCGGACTATGAGGATGGCAAGATGACCGTCAATTACAGCGAAATGACCCAGGGCGATGCCGCCGGCCAGACTGAGATCTCCATGCTGATCGGCCAGGCTACCGAGGCTACCTTCAAGGTCTCTCCGGCCGACGCCGCCGCCGAACTGGCCGCCGTCGGAGCCGACATCCTCTCTTTCAACACCAAGGCCGTCAAGACCCGTGCCGGTGAGACCGTTGTCCCGCAGCTCGAGATCACCGACGTCAAGAAGGGCGCCAAGGCTGGCGAAATCGTCGTCACCTTCCTCCCGAAGAACTTCGATCTCAAGGCCTTCGGCTACGGCGACCTCCAGCCGGTCGGCTCTGCCCAGGTTGGCGATCCCCAGAATCCGGACAATGTGGCGTATATTTACAACAAGGCTGACCTGGAGAACTACAAGGTCCGCGCCGCTTATGCTACCGCCCTGGAAGTCAATTATAAGGTTGAAAAGAGCGAAGAGAGCGAAGTTGCCCGTGACATCGAGATCTCCAGCCCGTACGTAACCCTCTATCCTGCCCACGATGCGCAGGCTGATATCACCGTCCTTCCGGATCCGTATGTCTACAACGCCGAGCGCAAAGACTGGGTGATTGCTGATAAAGCTGCCGAGATCGCTTGGAACGACAAAGATACCGTCATCACGATGTTCGAAAATGCCGTAGTCCTGTATCAGGTCGGCACCAAGAAATATACCTACACCGAACTCGCTGAAGAATATACGCTTCCTGCCTTGACCAAGGCGTTTGATGTCAAGGTGACCTACGATCCGGCGAACACCGATAAGCTCATGAAGGATGCGACCAATGAAGCCGGCTATGCTACCGTCAAGATGAACGAGGAGAAGAGCTACTCCCAGCTGAAGGCCGCCCTCGGCCGCAAGGTTACCGGCGCCTACTCCTTCTATACCGGTATGGGCGACAAGACGCTCAAGGCGGACTTTGTCGTGACCGTCACCAAGCCGATTGCCGAGTTCAAGCTCGTTACCGACGACTTCGTCTGGACGTATGCCCAGGATGCCAAGACCGATCATGACCTCTTCAATGGAGAGACCGCCAGCTACGGCCGTCTGAAGGTCCCTGCCACCTTCGCCAAGGACAGCAAGAATGTGCCGGGTGACGAGAAGTTCGGGCTCAAAGTGAGCGACCTCAAGCGTGCCGTCCCGTCGGAATGGGCAGTCTACGATGAGGAGAATGTGAAGGTCGAAGGAATTACGATCTACCCGATCATCGAGGGCGAAAAGCTCTTTGCCAATGTCTCCGGTTTCGCGTGGGCCAAGACCTACACGGCCAAGGCCACCTATGAGACTGCGGACAATATCATCAAGGTCGAATTCATCTTCAAGACCGTCGACCGTTCGCGTAAACCGGTCAAGGTAACCGTCAGCCCGGACAAGATCTTCATCATCAACGATGCTGAATCCGGTTACGATGCCCAGACCGGCAAATATGAAGCTGTTTCCCAGGATCTGGATGCCGCGATCAAGGCCGCATTCGAGGCCGCCGGCGTGACCAAGGCCGCCGACTTCAAGGATGTCGCAGAATTCGCCACCAAGGAAGTTGCTTCCGATCTGAAGCCTGCAACGCCGGCCGGTGATTCCGAATACATGCAGATTTCCGCCAGTGGTGTGGCTCGGATCAGTGCAACGGCCAAGCAGTTGCTTGCCATCGCCGCCCTCGAGCGTCCGCTCCAGCGCAACGTCACGACCTACATCGGCCAGGAAGTCCAGCTCGTTTGGAAGGTTGGTTACGAGGTCCCGGCATACAACTTCAAGCATGTCGAAGAGTTCGTCGGCAAGGATAGTGTCTTCTTCACCCAGGTCCAGCCGAAGTACTGGGCGAATGCAACCTCCGTGGAGGGCGGCCGTTCCAAGCTCTACAAGTACGATGTCGAAAAGATCGACTTCATGAAACGCGCCTGGAATGTCGTGGATGCCAAGGGCAATGTCGTCGAAGACCTGGCCGCTGCCGGCCTCATCGTGAAGTTCGGATACTCCGACAAGACCCTCGGCGCCAAGGCGCTCCCGACCCCGACCGACGGCCGCGCGACCTATGACGACCTCTGGAATGCGGACAACACGCTCTATTTCATGACGAATCTGCCGGCCATCGGCATCCGTGCCGACCTTAGCATCGAATCCGGTATCGGCGACGGTAAGGCCTCCTTCCCGATCAAGACCCGTTTCGATGGTGTCGGTACTCCGGATGACTATAGCAAGTATGAGGTCCGCCGCTACACGCCGTTCACCTTCAACAAGCCGGGCAACATCACCGTAAAGGTCGTAGACCAGAAGGTCTATGAGCAGGACCTGCTCGAAGGCATCAAGATCCAGGATGTCCGTCCGGACATCGAGACCAAGTACACAGTCCTGGAGAACGGTAAGTGGACCATCGGTAACAGCTTTACCAATGAGAAGGACAATGGTTTCGCTGCCAACCGCTCCGCCGCGGATGCCTATGACATTCAGCAGACGCTGGTGGCCGAACCGGAGAGCCTGAGCCCGTCCGTGAAGGATCTCTTCACGATCGAAGGCAACACGCTGAAGTTCAACTACACCGGTGAAGTGAAGCTGCAGAAGCCGGTCACCTACGATGTAACCGTTACTGTCAAGACCAAGTGGCAGGAAGACATCACCTTCAACTATCAGGTGATCTTCACCCCTGGCAACTAGACAGTCAGAAGCAAAGGCCCGCCGGCCGTTCTGGCCGACGGACCTTTATAGGGTACCTTTCATAAAACCCTCTCAATCATTAATTAATCTCTTGCTTGGGATGCCTGCCTCGGGAGAGGCGGGCATCTTTTTTCGAATCTCGAAAAAAGATGCCCAGTCCCAACCCCCACCGCTTCGCGGAGCCCGACCGATTATTCTCCTTTGAGTAGTACGTTCCGGAGGAAGGGGGTATGGTGGAGATAGGGTATTTTCGTCAGGTTGAATCCCGGCCGGCAGACCAGCAGGTTCGCCCACTTGCCGCAAGTGATGGAACCACAGGTGTCGGCAACGCCCATGGCGTAGGCACTGTTGAGGGTGCAGGCGTTGAGGGCCTGGATGGGAGTAAGCCGCATCTGGATGCAGCCCAGAGACATGACGAAACGCATGTCGCCTGAAGGGGAAGAACCGGGGTTGTAGTCGGATGCCAGGGCAACCCCCAGTCCTGCAGCGATGTAATCCTTGGCCCGGCCATAGGGGAGTCCGAGGAAGAAGGAAGAACCCGGCAGCATGGTCGGCATGGTTGCCGTACCGCGCAGGGCCTCGATTTCCGCATCGGTGGTACGCTCCAGGTGGTCGACGGAGAGCGCCTCGTGACGGACACCGACCTGTACGCCGCCGCTGACGGCCAGCTCGTTGGCATGGATTTTCGGTCGGAGACCCGCTCTCCGGCCTGCCTGAAGGATCCGGTCGGTATCTTCGACCGTAAAGAACCCTTCATCGCAAAACACATCGACGAAATCCGCCAGGCCTTCGGCTGCCACCCGGGGAATCATCTCTTCGCAGACCAGCCGGACATATTCCTCATGGGTATACCCCCGGCCAACGGCATGGGCGCCCAGGAAGGTGGCCCGGATTTCAGCCGGAACGCTTTCCCGTACCCGCCGGATGACCCGCAGCATTTTCAGTTCGTCTTCCGTCCGCAGTCCATAGCCGGACTTGATCTCGATGGCTCCCGTACCCTTTGCCATCATCTCCCGAACCCGCTCCATCGTCTGGGCATACAGTTCGTCTTCTGGGGTTTCATGCAGGCGGTCGGAAGAGTTCAGGATTCCGCCGCCCCGGGCCGCGATTTCCTCATAGGAAAGACCTTCGATCTTATCCAGAAACTCTCCGTCCCGGCTTCCGGCGTAGACAATGTGCGTATGGCTGTCGCAGAAGGCAGGCAGGACCAGACAGCCGCTGCAGTCAAGCTCGTCGGCGGCTTCCGGCATGGCGCATCCCATCTGCCCGAAAGCGGTGATCCGGCCGTCTTCCACCAGCAGCCAGGCGTTTTCCAGCGAACCGGTCGTATCCATTTCAGCGCCCTGTTTGCGCAGGACCCCTTCCGGAACGATGCCAGTCAGCGATGCGATGTGGGTCAGGAGCTTACGCATGGCCTAGAAATACTTTTCCTGTTTGATAAACCGGACGGCCGCTTCAATGAGCGGATGCATATAGGTGTCGTTCTCAATGAAAGGAACCTCTTCCCGGAAATCGCTGAAAATCCGTTCAAGCAGCGCAGACGTGTGTGACGGACGACGGAATTCGAGGGCCTGTGCCGCATTGAACAGTTCGATGGCCAGGACGGTCTCGACATTGTCGGCGACGCGGACGAGTTTCGTGGCAGCGTTGGAGCCCATGCTGACATGGTCCTCCTGCCCCTGCGAAGACGGGATGGAATCGCAGGACGCCGGCCAGCAAAGCCCTTTGTTCTGGCTTACAATGGAGGCGGCCGTATACTGCGGGATCATGAAACCGCTGTTGAGTCCCGGCTTGGCTACCAGGAATTTCGGCAGGTCCCGCTGACCGGAGATCAGACGGAAAATGCGCCGCTCCGAGATGTTGGCCAGTTCGGAAAGGGCGATGGCCAGCGTATCCATCGGGATTGCGATCGGTTCGCCGTGGAAATTGCCGGCGGAGATGATCATGTCTTCATCCGGGAAGACGTTCGGATTATCGGTCGCGCTGTTGATCTCGTTCTCGATGACGGATTCCACATACCGGATATTGTCCTTGACGGCTCCGTGGACCTGCGGGATGCAGCGGAAGGAATACGGGTCCTGGACATGCTCTTTCGGGCGGCGGATCAGCTGGCTGCCTTCGAGGATTTCCATGAACCGCTTGCCGGTATCGATCTGGCCCTTGTGCGGACGGAGCAGGTGGGTCAGCGGGAGGAAGGGCTCGATGCGGCCGTCATAGGCATCCAGGGACATGGCGCCGATCAGGTCGGCCCATTTGGACAGGCGGATGGCTTTGAGGATGGACCAGACGGCATGGGCGCTCATGAACTGGGTGCCGTTCAGCAGGGCCAGGCCTTCCTTGGACTGCAGCCGGATGGACTCCCAGCCCATTTCGGCCCATACTTCGGTGGAAGGACGGACTTTGCCCTTGTACAGGACTTCTCCCAGGCCGATGAGCGGCAGGCACATGTGGGCCAGGGGAGCGAGGTCGCCCGATGCGCCCAGGGAACCTTGCTGGTAGACGACCGGCAGGATGTCGTTGTTGAACATGTCCACCAGCCGCTGCACGGTGACCAGCTGGGCGCCGGAGTGCCCATAGCTCAGGCTCTGGGCCTTGAGCAGCAGCATGATCTTGACGATTTCGGGGCGGACGGTCTCGCCGGTTCCGCAGGCATGCGACATGACCAGGTTGTGCTGCAGCTGGCTGAGGTCTTCGGCCGGGATGGTGATGTTGTACAGCGAACCAAAGCCGGTGGTGACGCCATAGATGGGACGGTCGATGTCCTCCATCTTGCTGTCCAGGTATTTCCGGCATTTCTCAATGGCGGCGACGCTTTCCTCGGAGAGCGCCAACTGCTCGTGGTTGTCGATGATTTCTTTGATCCGCTCCAAAGAGAGGCGGGCGCTGGAGATGAAGTGTGTCATGCGTTTAGTCTTTCAATATGTCTCTGATCAGGTTTTCGTCGGCCAGGTTGGGAACGGTGACCCGGAGCTCCGGAGTCCGCTCCATTTCGCGAAGGATGGCGAACCGGGCCCCTTCGTTGCGGGCCCAGCTGCGGCGGGCGATGCCGTTGTTGACATCCCAGAACAGCATCTGGCGGATATGGCGGTCCGCATCGGCGGAGCCGTCGATGACCATGCCGAAACCGCCGTTGATGACTTCGCCCCAGCCGACGCCGCCGCCGTTGTGGATGGAGACCCAGGTGGCCCCGCGGAACCCGTCGCCGATGACGTTCTGGATGGCCATGTCGGCCGTGAACTGGGAGCCGTCGTAGATGTTGGAGGTCTCGCGGAAGGGGGAGTCGGTGCCGGAAACGTCGTGGTGGTCGCGGCCGAGCACGATCGGGGCTTTGATCTCGCCCTTGCGGATGGCTTCATTGAAGGCCAGGGCGATCTTGGTGCGGCCTTCGCAATCCGCATAGAGGATACGGGCCTGGGAACCGACCACCAGGTGGTTCCGTCCGGCCTCTTCGATCCAGCGGATGTTATCATGCATCTGCCCTTGGATTTCTTTTGGCGCAGTGGCGGCCATTTCCTGCAACACCTTGACGGCCAGCGCGTCGGTCTTGGCAAGATCTTCGGGATCCTGACTCATGCAGACCCAGCGGAACGGACCGAATCCGTAGTCGAAATACATCGGTCCCATGATGTCCTGTACATAGGACGGATAGCGGAAGGAACCGTCCGGACGCAGGATATCCGCCCCGGCCCGGGAACTCTCCAGCAGGAAGGCGTTGCCATAGTCAAAGAAATACATTCCCCGGTCAGCGAGCCGGTTGATGGCGGCGACATGGCGGCGGAGGGAAGCCTGGACGGCCTCCTTGAACCGGACCGGATCGTCGGCCATCATCTGCTTGGATTCCTCCAGGCTGTAGCCGACGGGATAATAGCCGCCGGCCCAGGGATTGTGCAACGAGGTCTGATCGGAACCCAGGTCGACATGGATTCCCTCGTCAGCGAGCCGCTCCCACAGGTCCACGACATTGCCGACATAGGCCAGGGAGACGACCTCCTTGCCGGAGGTGGCCTTGCGGATCCGTGCCATCAGTTCGTCGAGGTCCTCGTGGAGTTCATCGACCCAGCCCTGCTCGAAACGCTTGCGGGCGGCCAGGGGATTGATCTCCGCCGTTACGCTGACCACGCCGGCGATGTTGCCGGCTTTCGGCTGGGCGCCGGACATCCCGCCGAGACCGGCGGTCACAAAGAGCATCCCGGCCCTGTCGTTGCCGTCAAGACCTTTGGCCCAAAGCTGTTTGCGGGCCGCATTCATGACGGTGATGGTCGTGCCGTGGACGATGCCCTGCGGGCCGATGTACATGTAGGAGCCGGCCGTCATCTGCCCGTATTGGGATACGCCCAGGGCGTTGAATTTCTCCCAGTGGTCCGGTTTGGAATAGTTGGGAATGACCATGCCGTTGGTGACGACCACGCGCGGGGCGTCCTTGTGGGACGGGAAAAGACCCATCGGGAAACCGGAGTACATGGATAGGGTCTGCTCGTCGGTCATGTTGGCCAGATACTGCATGGTCAGGCGGTACTGGGCCCAGTTCTGGAATACGGCGCCGTTGCCGCCGTAGGTGATTAGTTCATGCGGATGCTGGGCGACGCGTGGATCCAGGTTGTTCTGGATCATGGCCATGATGGCGGCCGCCTGGCGGGATTTTGCCGGGTATTCGTCAATGGGGCGGGCGTACATCTCATAGTCCGGGCGGAACCGGTACATGTAGATGCGGCCGTAGCGCTCCAGTTCTTCTGCGAATTCGGGGGCGAGGACGGCGTGGTGTCTGGCCGGGAAATAGCGCAGGGCGTTCTTCAGGGCCAGGACCTTTTCCTCATGGGTGAGGATATCTTTGCGTTTGGGTGCATGGTTGATGGACGGATCGTAGGGCTTGGGTGCCGGCAGGACGTCCGGAATGCCCGCCAAGATTTCTTCCTGGAACTTATTCATGGTCGATATGCTGATTGACGAGGGTAAGGATTTCGGTTTCAAGCTGCTGTGCGGTAGCGACGATTTCGGCGGCCCGGCCGGTGAGGCGTGCGGCGGCCTCCCGGTCCTTGAGACCGGCGGCGTTGATGCGCACGTTGAGGGCGGCGCCGCGGATGCCCGCGACGGCGGCCAGGGCGCCTACGCCTGCATCGGAAGCGGAGGCGGGATTGCCTTTCTCCGCCATGGCCCGGCATACCGGCAGGGCGCGCAGGGCCGTTTCCATGGTGCGGAGCGGAACCTGGGTGGCATAAAGGGTCGCCGCTTCCAGGGCTTCGGCCCGGGCGGCCTTTTCCTCTTCCGTGCCTTTCGGCATGGAGAAGACGTCCATGATCCGGTTGAAAGCGGCCGTATCTTCATCGACCAGGGCCAGGAGTTCATCCATGACCTTCTGGCCTTCTTCGGCTACGTCGGAGAATTCCTTCCACCGGTCGTCCCAGCCCCGCTTGTGGGCGGACAGGTTAGCGACCATGGTGCCGAGAGCTGCGCCCAGGGCGCCCATATACGCAGAGATGGAACCTCCGCCCGGAGCCGCCGATTCAGACGCCGTTTCACGGGCAAATCCTTCTGCGGTCATGCGGATCAGCCGGTGCTTGGCGGCGAGTTCTTTTTCGTCCTCCATCAGGAATTCGATGACTTTCTCCTTGGGATGGAAGGGCTTCAGGTCGTCCAGGCTCATGGATTTCACGGCAATCTGGATGATTTCTTCCTCACGGATGCCGAGGGACCGCTGTTGTTTTTCGAGATAGTATTTTCCGGCATCGATCAGCACGGACTTCGGAATCAGGCCGACGATCTCCACGCCGGTGACCTTCAACCCACGGGCGGCGGCGGCCCGGCATACTTCTTCGTAAGCGATGTGGAGGGGAACCGCCTGGATGTCCGTAATGTTCATGGAGACCTGGGCAATGCCGTATTCGTCGATGTACCAGCCGATGGCCTTGCAGCCTTTCAGGGTCCCGGGGATCCAGATCTGCTCACCTTTTTCGTCCTTGAGCAGCTTGCCGGTCAGCGAGCCGCCTTCGCGGGCCTTGCGGCCTTTCTCGCGCACGTCGAAAGCGACGGCCATCGCGCGGCGGGTCGAGGTGGTATTGAGGTTGTAGTTGACCGCAATGAGGAAGTTGCGGGCGCCGACGTTGGTAGCACCGGCACGGGCGACGGTTTCGTTATAGGAGTCCGGTCCAAAGTCCGGTTTGCGGGTCGGATCCGCGATTTTTTCCGGGAGGGCTTCGTATTCACCGGCACGGCATACGGCCAGGTTCTTGCGTTCGGGCGTGAAGGCGGCTGCCTCATAGCAGTAGCAGGGGATGCCGAGTTCTTCGTACAGCCGTTTCGCCAGGGTGCGGGCCAGTGCGGCACATTCTTCCAGGGTGATTCCCGCAACCGGGATCAGGGGCAGGACGTCGGTGGCGCCGCTGCGCGGATGGGCGCCGTGGTGTAGACGCATATCGATGAGTTCCTGGGCTTTCCGGGCGCCCTGGAAAGCGGCCTCCAAGACGGCCTCGGGAGATCCGACGAAGGTGACGACCGTCCGGTTGGTTGCCTGCCCCGGGTCGACATCGAGGACCTTGACCTTTTCCCCAGCGCATTCCGTATTGGCGATGGATTCTACTATAGCGTTGATAATCTGTTTGTTGCGCCCTTCGCTAAAGTTCGGGACACATTCGATGATCCGTTTCATGGACAGGGTACTGTTTTAGTGTGGTTCGAAGTTACGAATTTTTACCGGAATTCAAAAAAAACGGCAGATTCATAAGAATCTGCCATACGAAATGTAAAATATATTGGCTCTTGCTTGCCTTATTTTTTTATGGGACGCGGAATGAACAGGTCATGGACGTCGATTTCCAATGCTTCGCAAATCGAGCAGAGGGTCTTCAGGGTTACGTTGTTCTTGGCGGCCTCAATCCGGCTGAGGTTGGAGCGTTTCATACCGCACCGGTCTGCCACTGCCTGGATGGTCAGACCACGGGACTTCCGTACCTCGCGGATCCGTCCGCAAATCTCGCGGACGAGGTTGTCATACGTTGTCATTAAGTTTTTTTCTTGGGGGTTTAAAACTGCAAATCTCACTACTTCGAGATTGCATTGCAAAGTTACGCCTTTTTTGTAAAAAACAAAAGCATATCATAAAAAAAACGTTTGTCTCCCGGTTTTGCCTCTCCTTTTCGGTAAAATAATCCCTAAAATAATGCGAGTGTCAAAGTCGTGTGAGCGCTTTTTTTGCTTAGAAAATCTGTGCATTTCGTTCATCAGAACGGTTTTTTCTCCTTTTAGCCGATCTTCTCGTCTTTTCTTAAGTAGTGAGATTTATCATACGATAAACATCCCTGCGCTTGCTGGGGGGCTGGCATAGGGATGCAGGAGAAGGCTCCGGGCATGTCGCTCCGAATACCCTGCCTGGTTGGAACCGGCAGCCCGGAGACCCCCTCCTTTTTATGATCTGTTGCATACGGAGTCCTCATCCGTAATTTTCAAAACATATATCAAGTATCTGCCGCGTTGCAGCTGAGAAGCTCCGACGCGGTTTATTACGTATGATATATCATACGTTTGGTTTGTTGATTTTATAGCCTGTCGCTGCAATGAAGATGCTCATCAGCGGTGAAATCCAGTTGAAGAAGCAGAAGGGTGCGTAAACAAGTGTTGCGACGCCGAGGATGGTTGCCTGTGTCATACCACAACTGCTCCAGGGAAACAGGGGGGAGGTGACGGTCGCCGAATCTTCAATGGACCGGCTGAGCAGTTCCGGGGCATATCCTTTTTTGTTGTAGAGCCCTTGGTAGAGGTTCCCTGTCAGGATGATGGAGAGATATTGGTCCGATACGATGCCGTTGAGGACGGTCCCCGTTGCTACGGTTCCGGCAACCAGGCTGGTCCGGCGGCGGCTGAGCGGGATGAGCAGGGAAGCCAGGTGCCGCAGCATGCCGCTGGCGTTCATGCAGCCGCCGAAGCAGAGGGCGCAGATGATCAGGTAAATGGTGTTGAGCATGCCGGTCATGCCCCGGGAGGCCACCAGGCTGTCGACTTCCGGATGTCCGGTCGAGATGGAAACAGAGTTGTAAATGGTTTCCACAATGCCGGCGAAAAGGACCTTTGACGGGTTCCCGGACGTGATCTTTTCCCCGATTTCCGTGATGATGTGCGGCTGGGCGATGGTGGCGGCGACGGCGGCGACGGCCGTGGAGAGGCCGAGTACGATGATCGCCGGACATTTCCGGGCAATCAGGAAGGCGGTGAATACCGGTACCAGCAAGAGCCAGAGGCTGATGTTGAACTTGCTGCCGAGGACTTCGGTATATACGGAGATCTGTGCGGCGTCCGTATTCTGATGCAGGAAACCGAGGATCAGGAAGATGACCAGCGTAATGGTGATCGAAGGCACCGTGGTGATCATCAGGTGGCGGATGTGCTTGAAAAGAGGGACTCCGTTCATGGAGGAGGCCAGGACGGTCGTGTCCGAAAGAGGAGAAATCTTGTCACCGAAGTAGGCGCCGGAGATGATGGCGCCGGCAATCAGCCCATCGCTGAATCCCTGTGCCTTGCCGATACCGAGCAGGGCGACACCGATGGTGGCGATGGTGGTCCAGGAACTGCCGATCATGACCGATACGACGGCGCAGATGATGCAGGCGGTGGCCAGGAATACTTTCGGGGAGATAATCTGCACGCCATAGTAGATCAGGGTCGGGATGACTCCGCTCATGGTCCATGTCCCGGAGATCGCACCGATCAGCAGGAGGATGACAATGGCCGTGGTAACATTGCCGATGTTGCTGGAAATTGCCTTTTCAAAGTCTTTCCAAGGGGTCTTGAAAAGCCACATGGACAGCCAGATACAGACGCCGGCCGCCGTCAGCAGGGCGACCTGGCTGGCGCCGAGGATCGAGTCGCTCCCGAAGATGCTGACATCCAGGGCCAGCAAGACGATGAGGACGAGGATGGGAATCAGGGATATGAGGATCCGGGTGCGGGAAAGGGGTTTCATGCAGTGTTCGTTCTATTCAAGGCTGCAAAGATATGCGAATAATCCGGTATATTGATGAATATGTATGCAAATTGAAAGCATTTGAGGAAAGCGGGACATTTACTATCTTTGTAACTGACCAATCTTTCTTTTCATGGACAGACGATCCTTCCTTCTCGGTTCCGCTGCTGCGGCCGCCGGCCTCTCCCTGGCCGGCCTTCCCGGATGCGCTCCCTCCACGCCCCGTGCCTATCGCGTTGGCGGTAAAGCCCGGATGAAACTCTCCTGGGCGCCTTATGAGCTGCAGTTGCGCCACACTTTCACGGTGGCCTCCTATTCCCGGACCACGACGCCGGATGTGCAGGTCCGGATTGATTATGACGGGTTTACGGGATACGGCGAAGCCTCGATGCCGCCGTATCTGGGGCAGACGGTCGAGAGTGTATGCGCCTTCCTGGAAAAGGTGGACCTGGGACGTTTTTCGGACCCGTTCCAACTGGAGGATATTCTTTCGTATGTAGACAGTCTCTCTCCGGGAGATACAGCGGCCAAGGCAGCTGTCGATATTGCCCTGCACGACCTGGTGGGCAAACTGCTGGGACAGCCTTGGTTCCGGCTTTGGGGGCTAGACCCGGCCAAAGCGCCGGACACGACCTTTACGATCGGGATCGATACGGCGGATGTGGTCCGGGAGAAGACCCGTGAATGTGCGGACAAGTTCAACATCCTGAAGGTGAAGGTGGGACTGGAGAATGACGAGGAAATGATCCGGACGATCCGGGAGGTGACGGACCTGCCACTGGCCGTCGATGCCAACCAGGGGTGGAAGGACCGGGAGAAGGCCCTGGATGAGATCTTCTGGCTGGCGGAGCAGGGTGTGGTCATGGTGGAGCAGCCGATGGCCAAGGAGCGGCTGGAGGACAATGCCTGGATCACGGAGCGGAGTCCGCTGCCGATCTTCGCGGACGAATCCATCCAGCGCCTTGCCGATATCCCGGCGATCAAAGGCGCTTATTCCGGCATCAACATCAAGCTGATGAAATGCACCGGCATGCGGGAAGCCTGGAAGATGCTGACCTATGCCCGGGCCGAGGGGATGCGGGTCATGGTCGGCTGCATGACGGAGACCTCCTGTGCTGTCTCCGCCGCCGCCCAGCTGTCCCCGGCCGTGGACTTCGCGGACCTCGACGGCAACCTGCTGATTTCGAACGACCGCTTTGCCGGCGTCACCGTCGAAGGCGGCCGCCTGGTCCTGCCCGACCGCCCCGGCATCGGCCTCCTGCCGTTGTAACACCGTTATTGATCTGGGTATAAATGCTCCTGCCGTCCCAAAAATGGGGACGGCAGGAGCATTTTCGGCCTATTTTGCACGTGATGTCCCATTTCCAGGGACGGCAGGAGCACTTGACGAAAAAAAGTCCTCCCCCGAAGGAGAGGACTTAGAAGGATGTACGAACATCGGATCTTCTAAAACTCGATCAAATTTAAAAAAGAAAGTCCTCCCCCGAAGGGGAGGATTTAGGAGGGGTGTACGAATATCGGATCTTCTAAAACCGGAACCCGGGTTTAGAAGATCTCGGGCTCGTTGTTCTGCGGCTCTTCAGCCTGCGGACGCTGCTTCTGGCCGAACGGACGGCGCGGGGCGCGGCCTTCGGAATGGCGCTCGCCACCTTCACGGCGCTCGCCACCTTCACGACGCTCGCCACCTTCGCGGCGCGGACCACGGTCACCACGGCGCTCGCCGCCTTCGCGACGCTCACCGCCCTCACGGCGCGGACCACGGTCACCGCTTTCGCGGCGCGGGCCACGGGCCTTCGGCTCGACCCAGCCTTCCGGCTTCTCGGTCAGGGCGCGCATGGACAGGCGCATCTTGCCGGTCTTCTCATCGATCTCGAGGAGCTTGACATCGACTTCCTGGCCTTCGGTCAGCACGTCGGTGACGTTCTCGGTCTTGTTCCAGGCGATCTCGGAGACATGCAGGAGGCCTTCCTTGCCCGGAAGGATCTCGATGAAGGCACCGAAGTCGAGGATGCTGACGACCTTGCCGTGGTAGACTTGACCGACCTCAGGGACGGCGCAGATCTGCTGGATCCAGTCGTAAGCCTTCTTCATGGCGTCGGCATCGTTGGTTGCGATGTCCACGATACCCTTACCGTCGACCTCGTCGATGTTGATGACGGCGCCGGTCTCGGCCTGGATCTTCTGGATGGTTTCACCACCCTTGCCGATGACGGCTCCGATGAATTCCTTCGGGATCTCGAAGGACTGGATGCGCGGCACGAACGGCTTGTAATCCTCACGCGGCTCGCTGATGGTCTTCATCATTTCGCCCATGATGTGGAGACGACCCTGGCGGGCCTGCTCGAGGGCTTTCTCGAGGACCTCGTAGGAGAGGCCGTCGACCTTGATGTCCATCTGGGTGGCGGTGATACCGTCCTTGGTACCGGCGACCTTGAAGTCCATGTCACCGAGGTGGTCCTCGTCACCGAGGATGTCGGTCAGGATGGCGTAACGGTCGTTCGGGCGCTCGGCGTCGGTGATCAGGCCCATGGCCACACCGGCGACCGGCTTGCGGATCTTCACACCCGCGTCCATGAGGGCGAGGCAGCCGCCGCAGATGGAAGCCTGGGAAGAGGAACCGTTGGATTCGAGGATATCGGAAACGACGCGGCAGGCGTACGGGAATTCCGGGGCGGTCGGCATGACGGCCTTGAGGGCACGCCAAGCGAGGTTGCCGTGGCCGATTTCGCGGCGGCCGACGCCACGCTGGGCCTTGGCCTCACCGGTGGAGAACGGCGGGAAGTTATAGTGGAGCACGAACTGCTGCTCGTCCTGGATCAGGACCTCGTCGCGCTCTTTCATGTCGAGCTTGGTACCGAGGGTGACGGAAGCGAGGGACTGGGTCTCGCCACGGGTGAAGATGGCGGAACCGTGGGCGCACGGCAGGCAGTCGACTTCGCACCAGATCGGGCGGACCTCGGTGGTGGTACGGCCGTCCAGTCGGACGCCTTCGTCGAGGATCATGTTGCGCATGGCCTCTTTCTCCTCATGGGCATAGTAACGGGCGACCATGGCAGCCTTGGCCTCCTGGTCCTCTTCGGACAGGGTGGCGAGGAAGTCGGCCTTAATCTTCTCGAAACCTTCGGTACGCTCCTGCTTCGGCGCGGCGCTCTTGGCGAGGGCATAGCACTTGTCATAGCAGAACTCGTGGACGGCCTTGCGCAGGTCTTCGTCCTCTTCGTCGTGCGGATAGTCACGCTTGACGGTCTTGCCGCACTCCTCGTTGAGTTCCTTCTGGACGCGGCACTGGCGCTTGATTTCCTCGTGGGCGAACTTGATGGCCTCGAGCATGACGTCTTCGGTCACTTCCTGCATTTCGCCTTCAACCATCATGATGTTCTCCTCGGTGGCGGCGACCATCAGTTCGAGGTCGGCGCGCTCCATCTCGGAGAAGGTCGGGTTGATGACGAACTGGCCGTCGATGCGGCAGACGCGGACCTCGGAGATCGGGCCGAGGAACGGCAGGTCGCTGGCGGCGAGGGCGGCGCTGGCGGCGAGGCCGGCCAGGGCGTCGGGCTGGATGTCCTTCTCAGCGGAGATCAGCCAGATATTGACGAACACGGCCAGGTGGAAATCGTCCGGGAAAAGGGGACGGAGGGCACGGTCCACGAGGCGTGCGATGAGGATTTCATAATCGGAGGCCTTGCCTTCGCGTTTCATGAAGCCGCCCGGGAAACGCCCGGCGGCGTAATACTTCTCCTTGTAGTCTACCTGGAGGGGGAGGAAGTCGGTACCTTCGGTGACTTCCTTGGCGCATGTTACGGTGGCGAGGAGCATGGTGCCACCCATCTTGACGACGGCCGATCCGTCTGCCTGCTTGGCGAGTTTGCCAGTTTCGATTTCAATCACCCGTCCGTCGGGAAGATTGATCTGCTTTTTGATTACGTTCATTATTGCGTCTGTATGTAAGGGGTGCGGAACCGTTCCGCGTGCCTGTGGTTTTGCAAACAAAAAAGGTGAAGATCTGCGTTTGCGCACGACCTCACCTTTTGTTTTCCTATCCTGGAAGGATTATCGGCGGAGACCAAGCTCCTTGACGATAGCCCTGTATCTCTCGATGTCCACTTTCTGAAGATAGTTCAGAAGCTGACGTCTTTTGCTCACGAGGCGGAGCAGGGAACGACGGGTAACCACGTCTTTCTTGTTCTGCTTCACGTGCTCGGTGAGGTGAGCGATACGGTAGGAGAATAAAGCAACCTGACTCTCAGGAGAACCGGTGTCTGTATTGGACTTCCCGTACTTCGCGAAAATCTCTTGCTTCTTTTCCGGCATGAGGTATTCAGCCATGATGCAAAAAATTTTGAGGTTAATATGTAAGGTGTTTAGGTGCCGATTTCGCGCAGTCGCGAAAAAAGCGGTGCAAAGGTAGAAATAATTTTTCGGGAAAACAAAGAGAAACAGCAACTTTTGTTGCCTGGGGCGGGAACGCGTCTAGATCAGCCGGTATTTCCGGATGTCTTTCTCCAGGTCGCGGGCGCTCCGGCCGGTGCAATCCGTGCAGAGGGCGTCGAGCAGGGCATGGAACTGCGGGCCGTGGTTGGCATGGCGCAGGTGGGCCAGTTCATGGAGCATGACATAGTTCCGAAGATCCTCCGGCAGTCTCATCAGGTTGAGGTTCAGGTTGATGTTGCCCCGGACCGAGCAACTGCCCCAATTGGACTTGTTGTGTTTGATGAACACCTTCCCAACGGTAAATCCATACCGGTCTGCCAGTTCCCGAAGCCGGCCGGGCAACCATGCTTTCGCTTCAGCACGGAGTCGCTCCACCTCGGCGGCGCGCTCCGCCTCGTCCATGCCGGCGATTCCCGTGGCCGCGTCGCTTTGGGCCAGCTTTTTCTGCTGGCGGAGGACGGTGGCCATGACCCACTCCCGGTTGAGGGCGAGGAAGGCGAGCCCGCTTTTGAAAGAAGCCCAGAAAGGGACGGTCACGACGATTCCCTTGGAGGCGCTGACGCGGATCGAAACGCGCCGGGCACGGGTGGATCGCCGGACGAGCACGTCGCCTACGGTCACATCGTGGTATGTTTTTTCCTGGATCACGGCGGCAAAGATAGTACAATCCCGCGATTATTGTTATCTTTGCCTGATACCAAACAAACAGAAAAACTGATGACCTTTCGTCTGAAATATCTCCTTCCTTTGCTATCGCTCCTGCTGGTGGCCTGCGGTGGTTCCGGCGACGGCCCGGTCGATCCGACGGGCAGCATCCGTGTCGTAATCCCCAAGACTTCCATCGGTGGGGAAAAGGACAGCCAGTTCATCCAGGTATATGCCAGCGGCTCCTGGTCCCTTTCCGCAGACGCTTCCGACGTGAAGTTCTCGAAGCCTTCCGGCAGCGGTGACACCGAGGGCATCGCCATGTCTTGGGGCGCCAACCCGCAGGAAACCGAACGCATCATCACCGTGACGGGCAAATCCGGCAGCGCTTCCTCCATCGTCAAGCTGACGCAGGCCGGCAAGCCCAAGGAAGCCCCGAAGGCCACGGTGACGACCGGCTCGGCCGAAGGACTGACCGTCTCCGAGGCGACGCTGCATGGCTCGTACACAGGCGCCAACGGAGAAATCCGCGAGGCGGGATTCGAATGGGGCATGACCCAGGAATTGGGCGAAACCTTGCAGGCCTCCCAGACACCTTCCGGCGCCAGTGGCTCCTTCGAGGCCACCCTGGACGGCCTGGGCGATGGAAAGACCTATTATTACAAGGCCTATGTGACGGTCCAGATCGGGGATGACATCCGCACGTTCTACGGTTCCGTCCGTTCCTTCACGACCTCGAAAGAAGGCGACAAACCCTCCGAGGGCAACCAGGCCGGCTGGTTCGAACTCCCGGTGATGGATATCCAGAAAAGCGGGGACTATATGGTCAGCGCCTCGGATGCCAACCTGTATTTCGCCTATCATATGTGCGCCGGCGGCGAGAAGGGCCCCGGCGGCAAGACGGCCCGCAATTACACGGTGGCATACAGCGGGAAATACCATTGCCCGGTCTGGGTTGCCGCTCCGCGTCACGACATGTATGAAGGCGGTGCCGACCGGACGGACTCTTATCGCCGCGATCCGGACATCCCCGCTGGCATCCAGTACAGCAGCAAATCCACCGGCGGCGGCTGCAACAAGGGTCACATGCTTGGCTCTGCTGAACGGACCTCTTCCACGGCGACCAACCGGGATGTCTTCTACTATACGAACATCGCCCCGCAGCTTTCCTCCGGTTTCAACACCGGCGGAGGTGGCTGGAACATCCTGGAAGACTGGGTGGACGGGCAGGTCTGCCGCGATACCCTCTATGTCGTGATCGGTACCTATTTCGAGAAATATACCGACGGTTACGGCAATACGGTCAGTCCCAAGACCATCAGTTTCGGCGGCCGCAGCGACGTGGCGATGCCGACCATGTTCTATTACCTGCTGCTCCGCACCAAGTCTGGCAGCAGTGGCAAGGCCGTGAAGGATTGTTCCGCTTCCGAACTGCAGTGCGCAGCCTTCGTCCGGGCCCATACCAACAACCTCAAGGGGCAGAAAGTCTCTTCCAAGGAGATGATGAGCGTCTCCGATTTGGAGAAACTGACGGGATTTACCTATTTCCCGAACGTTCCCAATGCGCCCAAGTCTTCCTTCAAGGCATCCGACTGGGGGCTGTAGGAGATTTTTGCTATCTTTGCACGTTTTATTTGAATACAGGAAAATGGAAAGACGTACCCGCGTAAGATTCGCCCCGTCCCCGACCGGTCCGCTCCACATGGGCGGCGTGCGGACGGCCCTCTATAACTACCTCTATGCCAAGCAGCACGGGGGAGATTTCATCATCCGGATCGAAGATACCGACTCCCACCGGTTCGTGCCGGGTGCGGAGCAGTACATCATCGAGGCCCTGAACTGGTGCGGGATCATCCCGGACGAGGGCGTCGATGCAGACGGCAAGGTCGTCGAGACCCCCTCGGAGCGACACCCCCATGCCCCGTACCGCCAGAGCCAGCGCAAGCCGATCTACCGGCAGTATGCCGAGCAGTTGGTGGCCTCCGGCCATGCCTATTATGCTTTCGATACCGCCGAAGAGCTGGACAGTCGCCGCAGTGCCGCCGAAGCGGCCGGACAGACCTTTATCTATAACCAGAAAACCCGTCAGGAACTCAGGAACTCCCTGACGCTGAGTCCGGAAGAGACCAAGCGCTTGCTCGAAGAGACCACGGACTGGACCATCCGCTTCAAGATGCCGGAAGGCCGCGTCGTACAGATGGACGACCTGATCCGCGGCCATATCGAGATGAATACCGATACCCTGGACGACAAAGTCCTCTGGAAACGGGCCGACGAACTGCCGACCTACCACCTGGCCAACATCGTGGACGACCACCTGATGGAGATCTCCGAGGTCATCCGCGGCGAGGAATGGCTACCGTCCCTTCCGCTGCACTACCTGCTCTATGAAGCGTTCGGATGGACCGATACCCAGCCGAGGTTTGCCCACCTGAGCTTGCTGCTCAAGCCGGACGGAAAGGGCAAGCTGAGCAAGCGCGACGGCGACAAGCTGGGCTTCCCGGTGTTCCCGCTGCAGTGGACCAACGCCGCCGGCGAAGTCAGCCACGGCTACCGCGAAGACGGCTATTTCCCGGAGGCTTTCGTCAACCTGCTGGCCTTCCTGGGCTGGAACCCGGGCGACGAGCGCGAACTCTTCACCATCGACGAACTGGTCCCGGCTTTCTCCCTGGAGCGTGTCATCAAGTCCGGCGCCCGGTTCAATCCGGAAAAGGCCCGCTGGTACAACAAGGAATATCTCCGCATGAAATCGGACGACGAACTGACCGACCTGTTCATTCCGGTGCTGGAATCGCATGACCTGAAAGTGGTGGAATGCCCGGTCTGCGCCCTGACGGCGGGCTGCGAATTCGCCGGCGCCGGTGCGGATTTCCGCAACCATATCTATACGCGTGAATATGTCCGCGACGTGGTGCACCTGATCAAGGAACGTGCGACGTTCGTCAAGGATTTCTGGACCATCG
Organism: uncultured Bacteroidales bacterium; assembly: GCA_900319855.1. GTDB lineage: Bacteria > Bacteroidota > Bacteroidia > Bacteroidales > UBA932 > Cryptobacteroides. The sequence continues at coordinate 49,285 of ONQC01000011.1, read as the reverse complement.
CTTCTTACCTGTTCATCGCTCCGTCCGAGTTCGAGGCATTCGGCGTAAAGGCCGGTGCTGCGACCGAGAAACCGGTCGATCCGAACCGGGCGCCCGATCCGCGGGCCAAGGTGTTCGACGACAGCCTGACGGCTCCTTTCCTGGCCAAGGATGTGGACAAGTTCTGGAAACCGGAAAACTATGACCTGGCCGTCCGGACGGCCGCCCACGTCTGCGAGGGAACCTTCGCGATGGACAAGGAGACGGTCGAGCAGGAGATGGAAGCCTTCATCAAGGGACATGAGTGGCCGATGGGCAAGGTGATGAACTGCCTGCGGCTGGCCCTCGCCGGCGCTTCCAGCGGCTTGGGGATCGCGGACATTGTTTCGCTGATCGGCCGCAAGGAATTCGCCGCCCGTATGGAATACATCCAAACCCGCCTGGCCTAGTCTCCCTGTCATTCTGAACAAAGTGAAGAACCAATAATCATCAGATATGAAAATCGGAATCTGCAGCGACCACGCCGGCTATCAGTACAAGGAGAAACTCTCTGCGTGGCTGGCCGGGAAAGGCTATGAAATCGTCAACTTCGGAACGGATTCCGAAGTGAGCATGGATTATTCGGATGTCGCCCATCCGCTTGCGACGGCCGTTGAGAACGGCGCGGTCGACTGCGGCATCGCCCTCTGCGGCACCGGCAACGGCATGGCCATGACCTTGAACCACCATAAAGGCATCCGCGCCGGCCTGGCCTGGAGCTCCGAGATCGGCCGTCTGGTCAAGGCCCACAACGATGCCAACGTGCTGGTCATGCCTGCCCGTTTCATCTCCTACCAGATGGCCCAGCGCATCGTCCGGACCTGGCTCGACACGAAATTCGAAGGCGGCCGCCACGCGCGCCGCATCGCCAAGATCCCCTGCGCCTGATGGCTGTGCTGACGGCCCATCGTATGCTGGAATGCCTTTCGGAGTCCATTGCGGATTACCCGGAAGGCATCATCCTTCCCATCGACAAGCCGTACCGGTGGACGTCGGCCGACGTGATCCGCAAGGTCAAGTTCGCGGCCTTCCGCCATTTCCATAAAAAGAACCTCAAGGTCGGCCATGCCGGCACCCTGGACCCCCTGGCGACCGGCGTGCTGCTGGTCTGCATCGGTCCGGCCACCAAACTGGCCGAGGAACTGCAGCGCCACGACAAGGAATATGTCGCCGGCATCAGTTTCGGCGCCACGACCCCTTCGTATGACCTGGAGAAAGAGATCGACCGTCTTTATCCGCATGACCAGGTGACGGAGGAGGCGATCAGAGCCGTCCTCCCGTCCTTCCTGGGCGAGCAGGAGCAGGTCGCCCCGCTGTTCTCCGCCAAATCCGTCGACGGCGTCCGGGCCTACGAACTGGCCCGCCGCGCCTACAAGGAAGCCGCCCGGGAAGGGGTGGCCTTCGACCATGCCGATGCGGATCTCCTGACCCGGCAGCGGATCCGGATCGATGAGATCGAATTGCTGGCTTTCAGCCCGGGGAGATCCTTCGCTGTCGCTCAGGATGACAAGGAGAAAAATCAGGATGACAAGGAGAATATTCAGGATGAAAAGGGTGCCAGCAGCCGTATCAATGTGACCGACAACAGCGCCCTGGGCCTGCCGCATGCGGACATCCGCATCGCCTGCAGCAAGGGAACCTATATCCGCGCGTTTGCCCGCGACCTGGGCGAGGCGCTCGGCACCGGCGCCCACCTGGACGCCCTCTGCCGCACCCGTACCGGCGGCTTCCGCATCGAAGACGCCCTCACGCTCGACCAAGCCCTCCAACTTTTGCAAAGCCCCACATGATGACCCGAACCTACCGTGTCGGCGGCCATGTCTTCGCCGTCCGCCTCGAAGAACCCTGGCAGTTCATGCAATATACCGCTCCCGTAGCCGACCGCATCCGCCGTGCGGCCGCCGGAGAGGAACTCCCGATCGTCCCGACCCGGGCCGGGGATGACGTCCCTGCCCGCACCTTCGTGCAGAAACGGGAAGAGCTTCCCGCGGACATGAACCGCACCACCCTGGACTTCTCCCAGTATGAGCCCTTCCTGTGCGAGCCGCAGGACCCGCTGTTCTGGCTGACCGTCCGTGCACAGGAGCCGGCATGGATCGCCGCCGGGAAGGCCGACGGCAGTATCAAACTGATTATGAGCGTGGACGAGCGCCCGCCGTACTATTATATCTACGAGCACGAGGGCGCGACCCTGTATGAATTTGACTCGGCCCAAGGCAAGATCGCCGGAACCCTCTGGGTCAGTGCGGATGCCTCCGAAGCGGAATACTATCCCAAGCCGGGATTCGGCGCCTATACGACGATGTTCCAGGTCAGCACCGCGCTGATGATCCTGTATACCTACAACACCGCCCGCCACGGGACCCTGCTGATGCATGCCTCGGTTGTCCGGCACAAAGGCCTGGCCAACCTCTTCCTCGGGGTCAGCGGCACCGGGAAAAGCACCCACAGCCGGCTTTGGCTGGGAGCCGTCGAAGGCTGTGACCTGGTAAACGATGACAATCCGGTCCTGCGGCTGGAAGACGGCCGGCTCATGGTCTACGGAACCCCTTGGAGCGGAAAGACCCCGTGTTACCGCAACCTGTGCGTGCCGGTCCGTGCCCTGGTCCGGCTGGACCAGGCCTCGCGCAATGAGATCAAACGCCTGGCCGGCCTGCAAGCCTATGCCAGCATCCTCCCGGCCGCTTCCGGCATCCGCTGGAACCGCACCATCATGGATGCCATCACGGGCACCGTGGAGCAGGTCGCGATGCACACGCCTTGCTTCCACCTGGACTGCCTGCCGGATTCCGACGCGGCCCTTGTCTGCCGCGCCGGCATAGAAGATTAGATACAGCAGGGGACCGGAAGAACCGAGGGCGATACTCAGCCGCAGCAGACAAGTTCTCCGCTGAGCGGAGGACGCTGGATGCGAGAATGGACTGAGCCCTGGTTCTTCCGGTCCCTGCTAAACGATCTATTTCGCCTGGTGGTGGAGGGAACGGCGGATGGCCGCGACGCTTTCCAGCTCGCTCTTTGAGCCGGTCAGCAGTTCCGGTTTCTCCTCGAAGTGGAACTTGCGGACATTTTCCGTCGTGGAGTAACCCACCTTGTTGATGGTGATGTCCACATCCGGCAGGTCCATCTCTCCCTTGAGTTCCGCATCCGGCTGATAGACGAAATCCTTGTCGATCATGATCAGTTTGCCCAGGTCGGCGCCGGTGATGCCCACGAGGTTCATCTTGAAGCCCACGGCGATGACCGTAATCTGGATCTTGTCGCCCACCTCCGGATTGTCGTCATAGACGAGACCCTGCTTGAAGGTGCGGGAACCGCCGGTGTGCTTGGAAATCAGCTCGCTGATGGTCTTGATGTCGTCCATCTTGAGGCCCTTGTCGTTGCGGCCGCAGGTCACGTTGACCAACAGGCTCTTGGCCGTCTTGAGGTCGAAATCGTTGAGCAGCGGGGACTCCAGCGCGCCCTTGACCGCCTGCTCGAGCCGCTCGTTGCCGGTGCCCGTGCCGCAGCCCATCAGGGCCATGCCGCTGCCGCTCATCATGTTGCGGACATCCTTGAAGTCCACGTTGATATAGCCCGTGCGGCTGATGATCTCGGTGATGCCGCGCACGGCCGTCGCCAGGACCTCGTCCGCGTGCGGGAACGCCTCGTGGACCAGCAGGTTGCCGTAGTATTCGTAGAGCTTCTCGTTGTTGATGATCAGCAGGCTGTCCACGTTCGGCTGTAGCTCGTGGATGCCGTCGATGGCCTTGGAAATGGCCTCGTCACCCTCGTTCTTGAAGGGGATGGTGACCACGGCCACGGTCAGGATGCCACGGTCCTTGGCCATCTTGGCGATGACAGGGGAAGCACCTGTACCGGTGCCGCCGCCCATGCCCGCCGTGATGAAGACCATCTTGGTCTCCGGGGTCAGGAGCTTTTCCGCGATGATGTCCTGGGATTCGATGGCTGCGTTCCGGCCTTCGGTCGGGTTCGTGCCGGCACCCAGGCCCTCGCCGAGCTGGATCTTGATCGGGACATTGCTCTTTTCCAGGGCCTGCCGGTCGGTGTTGCAGACGATGAAGTTGCAACCCTGGACCTTCTGGTTGTACATGTATGTCACGGCATTGCAGCCGCCGCCACCGACACCGATGACTTTGATCGGGGAAACGTCCGGAATCCAATCCGTAGGGGTGACGATGTTGTCGATATCGATATAGTCAGCCATAATCTTACACTTCTTCGTTGTCCATGTCGTTGGTCATCTCATCCACGAAACCCAGCAGTTTCTTCCAGGTGATGCTGAGCTTGCCCGGTTTCTTCGGCTCTTTCTTGGCCGCTTTCTTCGGGGTCGGCGCCGGCTCCTCGACGGGAACCTGTTCCTCAGAGAACAGCGCGCCGCCGTCTCCTTCCGCCGCATCCTCCGGAATGACAGGTGCTTCCTGGGCCGGTTCTTCAGCAGAGACCGGCCGTTCTTCTGCGGTCTCCTCCGGCACCGGATCCGCCGGCCAGTAGCTCGGGAAAGCAGTCACGAAGGCTGCCGGACGCTCCACCGGGTCGATGCAGCCCAGCAGGCCATCTTCCTTGGCGGAGAGGATCATGCCGACCGACGTCGTCGCAGACGGTTCGAAAATACCCGGAATCCCTTCAGCGGAGAACTTCCGGCGCGGTTTGCCCGTGCGGACATTGTAGCCGGAGACTTCCTTGATGTAGCTGACGATGTTGGCGAGCTTGGCGCCGCCACCCGTGATGACCAGGCCTGCCCGCAGGCTGTCGGCCATGCCGCTGGCCTGGATTTCATAGAGGATGGCGTCCAGGATTTCCTTGACACGCGCCGTAATGATTTCGGAGAGGTATTTGACCGGGATCTGGCGGAAGCCTTCCGTCTCATTGCCCTCGATCTGGATGGTCTTTTCGCCCAGGGTCAGCAGTTTCTCCGGCATGCAGGCCCCGAAGGCATACTTGATATTCTCGGCCAGGCGGGGGGAGATGCTGCACTCGGTCCGGATGTCCGAAGTGATGACGTTGCCGCCGTAGGGAATGGAAGCATAATAGCGCAGGATGTTGCCCTGGTAGATGGTCACGGAAGTCGCGCCGGCGCCCAGGTCGATCAGGCCCACGCCGCCAATCATCTCATCCTCGGTCAGGACGGCTTTCGCCTGTGCGCTCGGGGTGAAATACTTGCGGGCGATGGCGATGCCCAGGTCATTGAAGATCTTGTCGATGGTCCGGACGGCGCCCTTCTTGCCGATGAACAGCTTGAAGTTGCCTTCGAAAGACTGGCTGATGACGCCGATGATGTCATTCTCGATCAGCTGGAAGTTCTCATCGTCGGAGAAGGACTGGGCCACGGCGCCGTAGAGGATGTCCTTATCCGGGTCGCCGAGCGGATATTCGTCCTGCGCCAGGGCCTTGAGGTTTTCGACTTCCTCCCGGGTGATGCTCTCGTCCGGGTTGGTACGCTCCACGCGGGCCTGGGCGATCTCCTGCCGCACATCACAGCGCGGCAATCCGACCACGACCTGCATGATCTTGATTTTCAGTTCCTCCTCCGCTTCCGCAATGGCTTCGCGGATGGGGCCTTCCGCTTTCCCCGGATTGAAAACCGCACTGTTGCGGATTCCGTCCGAAGGCCGTTCCTTGTAATAGACGATGTCCACGTCGTCCCCGGTGATCTTCGCCACGGTCAAGGCGATCTTCCAGGTACCCATGTCCACCGCTGCAATGTATCTGTCTTCCATGATCTATGTGTTTTTTATTGTCTGCAAATAATCTGTCCGGGGTATTTGACGTTGACGGTCGAATACCATCCTTCCTCCTTGGCGGGGGCGATATAACGGTAATACCGCTCCATCCGCGCGAATTTGTCCTGCCAGTCGTGGGGCGAGCCGAAGATGAATTTCTCTTTGCCGGTCCGCGGGACCATGACGATATCGCCTTTCTCATCCACGGTAATCTGGACGATGGCGTCCCCCCAGGCCTTGTTCCGTTCGATATAGCGCACCAGACCGATGATTCCTTCGATCCACTTCCTTTCTGCCGCGGTCTTGGCCGGACCCTTGTAACCCGGACCGGTGTGGACGGGTACCGCCCCGTCGATGATCGGGACACGGGAGGTATAGCCGGCCTGGAGCGGGAAGAGGAAACCCTTCTCGTCGCTGTAGAACCCGCCGTCCGGGCCCTGGAAGCGGACGATCGGCTCCCGCTGGGTTACGGCGATGTGCAGCACGCCGTCCCCGGTGGTCCAGGCCTCGCTGGTCAGGATGGCGCTCCGGTCGCGGAGGACTGTTTCGATCTTGCGCAGGTTGACGCTGTCCAGCCGTTGGCCGTTCCACACACCATAACTCTCTTCCAGGCATTTCTTGACATCATCCACGCCGATGAAGCTCAGGCGGGCGCTGTCCAGGATCCGGATGTCGATGCGGTTGCAGGTGAGCAGGTGACTGCGCTCCCGTGAGATGCCGGATAGCAGCACCATCAGGGCAACCACCAATGCGGTGACCACCAATGCAATCGAGACTCTCCAGACCTTTTTCATGTTACACTCTCTTTTTCAACAATTCTGTAATCGGGCCGATGAAACGGTCTACGTTCCCGGCGCCGAAGGTTGCCAGCACATCGACGGGCTCTTTCTCGAGGTAATCCATCAGTTCTTCCTTGCGGAGCAGCACTTTCTCGGGAGCCGTGACCTTGTCGAAAATGATCTCGGATGTCACGCCGGGGATGGGTTCCTCGCGGGCCGGGTAGATGTCCAGCAGGATGAGTTTGTCCACCCCGCTGAGCGCCTCGGCAAAGTCTGCAGCGAAGTCGCGGGTACGCGTATACAGGTGGGGCTGGAAAATGGCGGTGAGTCTCCGTCCGGGGAAGATGTCGCGCATGGACCGAATGGCGGCGGACAACTCCTTGGGATGGTGGGCGTAGTCGTCGATGTAGGACAGATGCGGCGTGTTCAGGTGCACGTCGAGCCGGCGCTGTACGCCTTGGAAACTCCCGATGGCTGCCTTGACTTTTTCCGGATCGAGCCCTGCGGTCAGGCAGATGGACGCCGCGGCAACGCTATTCTCTGCATTGATGCGGCCGGGCGTGCCGACGCGGACGTTCTCAAGGACGCCCCCCGGCCAGACCAGGTCGAACACGAAATTCCCGGTCTCGTCCGGATGCGGGTTCCGGGCATGGAAATCCGCCTGCGGATCATCGTATGCATAGGTCAGGATTTTCGCTTTCGTATCCTTCTCCGTGATCGGAAGGCCGCGTTTGATGATCAGCCACCGGCTGACCTGCGCGGCGAAATCCCGGAAGGCCTGCTGGTAGGTAGGCAGGTCGTGGTAGATGTCGAGATGGTCGGCATCCATGGCGGTAATGACCGCGATCTCCGGGAAGAGTTGCAGGAAGGACCGGTCGAACTCATCGGCTTCGGCCACGACGACCGGGTTGTCGGAAACCAGCAAGTTGGATGCGTAGTTCTTGGAAATGCCGCCAAGGAAGGCGGAGCAGCCTTCGCCGCTTTCGGTATAGATATGGGCAACCAGCGTACTGGTCGTGGTCTTCCCGTGGGTTCCGGCAACGGCCAGGCAGCGCTGGTCGCGCGCAATCTCGCCCAGGACGCGGGACCGTTTCAGGAGCTCGTATCCATGCTCCCGGACATAGACCAGTTCGCCCAGGTCCTCCGGTATGGCGGGCGTCCAGACAACCAGGGTCCCTTCTACGTCCTTGGGAATATAGTCGGTGTCATCGGTATAGTGGATGGCGATCCCTTCCGCGCGAAGTTGCTCGGTCAGGGGAGAGGGCGTCTTGTCATAGCCGCTCACGGCCAGGCCTTTGCGCTTCCAATAGCGGGCGAGGGCACTCATCCCGATCCCGCCGATTCCGATGAAATAAATCTTTTGGTACTTCATGTTACCGGACCAGTTTGTACGCCTCATCGGCGATGGTTTGGGCGGCATCCCGCAGGGCGAGTTCCGCGATATGTTTCTCCAGCGAAAGGATTTTCTCCTCATTGTGGACCAGTTCCAGGGCGGTCGGCATCAGTTTTTCGACAGCATCGGCATCTTTCACGATGAGGGCGGCGTCCTTGCGGACCAGCGCCATGGCGTTGTGGGTCTGGTGGTCTTCCGCAACGTTCGGGGAAGGGACGAAGATCGCGGCCTTGTGGGCGGCGCACAGTTCGGAAACCGTGCTGGCGCCGGAGCGGGAGATGACCACGTCCGCGACGGCATAGGCCAGGTCCATCCGGCCGATGAAATCGGTATAGCGGATGGCGGAAAGGTCCTTGCCGGCGGCTTTCTGCTCCGCCATGAAGGCGTCGATCCCCGCCTTGTAATATTTTCCGCACTGCCAGATGATTTCCACGCCTTCGCCTCCGGGGCAGCCGTCGGAGATCCACTTTTTCATCGCCCGGTTGAGGGTTCCGCTGCCGAGGCTGCCGCCGACGATGAAGATGTGGTCCTTCGTGGCGTCCAGCCCGTAGAAGTCGATGCCTTGCATGACCATGGCCGTGTCGGCCGGTACGATGTCGCTGCGGATCGGGTTTCCGCTAAGGACGATCCGGTCCGCCGGGAAGAACCGCTCCATGCCTTCGTAGGCGACACAGATGCAGCCGGCCTTCTTGCCGAGGATCTTGTTGGTCAGTCCTGCGAATCCGTTCTGCTCCTGGATCAGGCAGGGTATGCCGCGGCGTTGGGCCGCCCAGAGCAGGGGAGCGCTGGCATAGCCGCCTACGCCGATGGCGATGTCCGGTTTGAATCCGTCAATGATCTTGCCGGCCTTGCGGACGGAAGAAAGCACTTTGAACGGGACCTGGATGTCATTGACCAGGTTCTTCAGGTTGAGCTGTCGCTGCAGGCCCACGATGGGCAGCCCGACAATCTTGTAACCGGCCGCAGGGACCTTTTCCATCTCCATCTTGCCTTCCGCACCGACGAAAAGGATCTCACTCTCGGGGTTGAGTTCCTTGAGTTTGTTCGCGATCGAGATGGCCGGGAAGATATGTCCCCCGGTGCCTCCGCCGCTGATGATGATCCGTAGTTTCTTATATTCCATATATCAGGCGATATTGTCGAGTTGTTCCAGTTCGTCCAGCCGGTCCCGGACTTCATCCGACAGGATCGGGGCGGCCTGGGCCGTTTCTTTGTCCATTTTCTTCTTGACCATCTTGCTGATGGCCAGGATCAGCCCGAAAGCCAGGCTGAAGGCCAGGAAAGAGGAGTTTCCGTGGCTGATCATCGGCAGGGTCTGGCCGGTCAGCGGACCGAGGTCTACGTTGATCATCATGTGCATGAGCGCCTGTCCGGAGATCATGATGACCAGGCCGGCGATCGCCACTTTGGCAAAGTGGCTCTTGCAATTCTTGGCGAGGATCGATCCGCGTGCCAGCAGGCTGCCATACAGGATGATGACGAGCAGGGCGCCGAGGAGACCGTATTCTTCAATGATGAAGCTGAACATGTAGTCTTCGAACATGACCGGCACGACGTAGCGCTGGGTGCTGCGCCCGGGGCCTTTTCCGATCAAGCCGCCTTCGCTGACGGCGACCTTGGCGCTGATCGGCTGCTTGACTTTGTCCAGCGCTTCCTGGAATTCAACAGTGCCGCGTTGCAGTTTCAGCAGCTGCTCTTCCGGGTCTTCCGATGCCATGGCCACGCGTGAAACCGCAGTATGGATACGCGGGAAGACCTTTCCGCCCGTGGCGAAGGAGAGGCCGACGCATCCGCTGATCAGCAGGATGCCCAGCACGCCATAGATGATGAACTCCTTGAGCTTCACTCCGCCGATGAAGACGGTCGCGATCATGATCATGCCGATGAACAGGGTACTGGATACGCTGCCCATGAGGATCAGCACGCTGACCAGGATGATCGGGAGGAAAACATAGAAAAACAGCTGCCAGCTTTTTTTCTTGAGGAAGGCGAAATGCGGCTGCTCGGACAGGGCGGCCGCGATGGCGAAGCCGTCCTTTTCCTGGTAGGCCTGGCAGGCCCAGGCCAGGTACATGACCATGAACACCTTGACGAACTCGAAGACATGGAGCTGGAACCCCATGATGCTCAGGGCACGGGTGGCACCGTTGATGTTGACGGCCTTCAGGAAAGGCGTATTTACATGGATGGCCAGGCAGAGCAGCATGGTGAAGGACACCAGGAAACCCAACTGCGAGACGGCCCGCAGGAATCCGATCCGTTTGAGGAGGAAATAGCAGATAAGGATGATGGCAAGGCCCAACCCTGCGACGAGGATCTGTTCGTTGATGATCGCCGAGCGGGTGCTCTTGGTCTGGAGCGCCAGCAGCGGGGTCGAAGACGAGATGGCCAGGATCGAGATCATGATGAGCATGAGCACGATCATCCAGATGATCTTGTCGCCCTGGATCCCGTCGATGAAGCCTTGTATGATTCCTTTCTTTTTACCCATGGTTGTTTTACAGGTTGCGGACCGCTTCCTTGAATTTGTCGCCGCGTTCCTCGTAGCAGGAGAAGAGGTCGAAGCTGGTGCAGCACGGGCTCAGCAGCACGACATCCCCGTCGCTGGCGAACTTGCTGGCTGCCTTGACGGCCTCCTCAGCGGATTTCGTGTCCACCATCTTGTCGGCACCGACGATCGGCTCGAAACTCTCGTGGAATTTGTGGTTGTCCAGGCCCATGCAGACGATGGCCTTGACTTTCTCGCGGACCAGGTCGAGCAGGACGCTGTAGTCGTTGCCTTTGTCTCCGCCGCCGACGATCCAGACGACCGGACGTTTCTGGCATTCCAGGGCATACCAGGCCGCGTCGACGTTGGTTGCCTTGGAGTCATTGATATACAGGACGCCGCCGACGCTCAGGACCGGCTCCAGCCGGTGCTCGATCGGGGCGAAGGTCTCCAGGCCTTCCCGGATGAACTTGTTGTCGATACCGGCGGCTTTGGCAGCCAGTGCGGCGGCCATGGAGTTGTATATGTTGTGCTTGCCGCCGAGCGCCAGTTCTTCAAGGTACAGGTCGCATTCGTCTTTCTCGTAACGGACCACGATCTTGTCATCCTTGACGAAGGCACCCTGCTCGACCTCGGTCTGCTGGGTAAACGGCAGCAACCGGGCCTGGGTCAGGATCTTGTCCAGGTGACCGACGGTGATTTCGTCGTCAGAGTCGAAGATGAAGCAATCCTCGGCGCGCAGGTTACGGATGATGCGGAATTTGCTCCGGACATAATTCTCCATCTTGTAGTCATACCGGTCCAGGTGGTCCGGGGTGATGTTGGTGATGACGGCGATATCCGGGCGGAAGGCATAGCAGTTGTCCAATTGGAAACTGCTGATTTCCAGCACATAATAGTCGTGATGTTCGGTGGCGACCTGGTAGGCGTAGCTCATCCCGATGTTGCCGCCCAGTCCGACGTTCAGGCCGGCCTGCTGGAACAGGTAATAAATCAGGGACGTGGTCGTCGTCTTGCCGTTGGATCCGGTCACGCAGATTTTCTTCGCGCGGTCATAGCGGCCGGCGAACTCGATCTCGGAGATGATGCCGATGCCGGCCTCTTCGATCTTGCGGACCATCGGGACCGTCGAGGGAATGCCGGGGCTCTTGATGACCTCGTCTGCGTTGAGGATCAGTTCTTCGGTATGCCGGCCCTGCTCGTAGGGGATCTCCCACTTGTCGAGCATTTCGATATACTTGTCGGCGATTTTCCCCTTGTCCGAGAGGAAAACATCGAATCCTTTTACTTTTGCCAGAACGGCTGCGCCCACTCCGCTTTCGGCGCCGCCCAAAACAACGATTCTTGCCATAATGCTATCTTACCTTCAATAATGCCAATGTTGCTACTGCCAGGATGATTCCCACGATCCAGAAACGGTTCACGATCTTGACCTCGTGGTGCGGGGGAACCGGTTTGTGGAACAGGATGCGTCCCTCGGGTTCCTGCTTGTCCTGATAATGGTGGTGCAGCGGGGTCATGCTCCAGATGCGGGCGCCTTCCCCGGTGCGTTTCTTCGTAATCTTGAACCAGGTGCGCTGCATCAGCACGGACAGGCTCTCCACGAAGAAGATGCCGCACAGCAGCGGGAGTAACAGTTCCTTCCGGATCAGTACGGCGGCGACGCCGATGACGCCGCCGATCGTCAGGCTGCCCGTGTCGCCCATGAAGACCTGGGCGGGGAAGGAATTGTACCAGAGGAAGCCGACCAGCGCGCCGACAAAGGCCGACATGAAGATCGCGACTTCTCCGGATCCTGGGATGTACATGATATTTAAATAGTTAGAATTGATCAAGTTGCCGCCGAGCCAGGCCAGGATGCCGATGACCACGCCGACGATCGCCGAGGTCCCGGCGGCCAGGCCGTCCAGGCCGTCGGTCAAGTTGGTACCGTTGGAGCAGGCCGTGATGACCAGCACGATCATCAGCACGTAGATACCCCACTTGGCATACCAGCCCATGGCTCCCTTGAAGGGGCTGAGCCATTTGTAGTCAAATTCGTGGCGTTTGACGAAGGGGATGGTCGTCTTGGTACTCTTGACCACGTCTTCCTCCTTGAAGGAACCGGTCGTGATGACAGGCTGGGAATCGGCGGAAAGTTCCGTCTCGTAGGTCACCTCGGATGCGACCTTTTCCCGGACGACGATGTCGTCGCTCATCCAGACCGTCAGGCCGACGATGAAGCCCAGGGCGACCTGCCCGATGAGCTTGGCGTGCTCGCTCAGGCCGTTCTTGTTGTGCTTGAAAACCTTGATATAGTCATCGGTAAATCCCAGCGCACCGCACCAGAGGGTACTCAGGAGCAGCAGCTGGACATAGATATTGGTCAGGTCGCACCACAGCAGCACGCCGCAGAGCAGGGAAATGATGATGATGATTCCGCCCATGGTGGGCGTTCCTTTCTTCTGGACCTGGTCGGCCAGGCCGAGTTCGCGGACGGTCTCGCCGATCTGCTGGCGCTGGAGCCAGCGGATGATCTGCTTGCCAGCCAGCAGCGCCACCAGCATGGCAGTAACCGTCGCCATCATGGCGCGGAAGGACAGGTAGTTCATCAGTCCCTGTCCGGGTATGTCGTATTCGCCGAGTGCCTGAAAAAGATGATAAATCATAGTGGTTTAGTTGTTTAGAGTTTTGAACACGTCTGCGACGACCTCGCGCTCGTCAAAATGACGGTGCTCGGTGCCGATGATCTGGTAGGTTTCGTGGCCCTTCCCGGCCAGCAGGATGGTGGCTCCCTGCGGGGCCAGCATAATGGCGGTGCGGATGGCTTCGCGGCGGTCGGCGATGAAGAAGGATTTGGCCAGTCCGCGAGGGCTGAATCCTGCCTTGATGTCCTCCATGATGTCCTCCGTCTTTTCCGTCCGGCTGTTGTCGGAGGTGACGAAGATCCGGTCGGCATATTCCTCGGCGACCTTGGCCATCTCCGGCCGTTTGGTCTTGTCCCGGTCACCGCCGCAGCCGAACAGGCAGATCAGCTCCTTGTCCGGGGCGATGTCGCGCAGGGTCTTCAGTACGTTTTCCATGGCGTCCGGCGTGTGGGCATAGTCGATGACCACGCTCAGGTCTTTCGGACCGCGCAGGGTTTCCAGGCGGCCGCAGGCGGATTCGAGCCGGCTGATGGCGATCAGGGCCTCGTCCTGGCTGGCGCCGACCAGGATGGCGGCGGTGTAGATGGCCAGGATGTTATAAGCATTGTGCTGGCCGATCAGTCGCGTCCAGGTCTCCCGGCCGTCAATGCGGAGCTGCATGCCGTCGAAACTTTCTTCCATGATCCGGCAGGTGTGGTCCGCCAGGCTCCGGCAGGAATAGGTGACGACTTTTGCCTGCGTATTCTGGACCATGACCCGGCCGTGCTTGTCATCGATGTTGACCACTGCGTAGGCGTCGGCAGGAAGGTTGTCGAAGAACAGTTTCTTGCAGCGGAGGTACTCCGCGAATGTGCCATGATAATCCAGGTGGTCGTGGGTGAGGTTGGAGAAGATGCCGACCTTGAACTTCAGGCCGGTGACCCGGTCCTGTTCCACACCGATGGAACTGACTTCCATGAAACAGTAGCCGCAGCCGTTGTCGACCATTTCGGCCATCAGGGCGTTGATGGTGATCGGATCGGCCGTCGTGTTGGCGGTCTCCAGCCGTTTGGTGCCGACGAAGTTGGCGATGGTGGACAGCAAGCCGCAATTGTAACCCAGGCCCATGAACAGGTTGTAGAGCAGGGTGACGGTCGTGGTCTTTCCGTTGGTGCCGGTGATGCCGACCAGGGTCAGTTTCGAGGACGGATGGCCGTAGAAATTGTCTGCCATCAGGGCGACGGCTTTGCGGGAAGACGCGACCTTGACCAGGGTGATGTCCCCGGCCTCGGGGCCCAGGTCCTTCACGGCGGCGTCATCCTCATAGGCAATGGCGGCGGCTCCGGCCCGGATGGCCTGCGGGATATAGGCATGTCCGTCGCTGGCGTAGCCTTTCACCGCCACGAACAGTGCGCCTTTCCCGACTTTGCGCGAGTCGCTGCAGAGGGTGCTGACGGGGATGTCGGCCCGTCCCTTGACGGCGACGACGCCCGCGTTTTCTATGATGTCTTTCAGGATCATTTCAATTCCAGGGTTACAGTGTTTCCTTTGGCGAGTTTTGCACCGGCGGCGGGACTTTGGCTGCGGACATGGCCCGTGCCATGCCAGACGCATTTCCAGCCGCGGTTTTCAATTTCATAAACGGCATCCATGACGCCGAGTCCCTTGACATCCGGGACCACGCCTTCCGCCGGGTTTTCCCGCTCCGCCGGAGTCATGGAGGGCATGGGACCCTTTTCGTCCAGCACTTCGCCGTAGTCCATATCGATGGCGTAGATGTGGTCGACGATGTCGCGGAAGGTCTTGGCAGGGATGCCGCTGCCGTAGAGCAATCCGCCGCCGACACGGGTGTAGGCCACGACGATGGTGGTATACTTCGGGGCGTCCGCCGGATAGAACCCGACGAAGGTCGCCTGATATTTACGGTGTCCCAGGGCGTCTTCATAGGGATTCCGGCTGCCCATCCGCTCTTCCGGTTCCAGGACGATACGGGCGGTACCCGTCTTGCCGG
The DNA here is from genome assembly GCA_900319855.1 of uncultured Bacteroidales bacterium. GTDB lineage: Bacteria > Bacteroidota > Bacteroidia > Bacteroidales > UBA932 > Cryptobacteroides. The sequence goes on along the minus strand of ONQC01000011.1, from coordinate 34,270 downwards.
CCACCGGCATCTTGGCGCCGCCGACGGCCGCGCGCGCCGTACCGTTCATGACGACATGCCGCAGGGCGAAGGCCAGCGAATCCGCCGTTTCCCGGGAGCAGATCAGGCCGCCGAGCACGCTCTGGCCCCGTTTCTCCTTCACGACGCCCCGGCTTTCGATGCTTTCCACCAGATACGGCTTCATCATCTTGCCCCGGTTGGCGATGGCATTGTAGAAGGCGGCGACATGGAGCGGCGTCTCGGTCACGGAGTAGCCGATTGCGACGGATCCGAGGTCGGAAAGGCTGACGTTGCCGCGGCTGTCGGGACGGGGCAGGGTCGGGGCGGGGAACCGGTCGAGGTCGAAGTCCCAGGCTTCTCCCAGCTTATAGCTGTAGAGCTTGTCCAGCATGGTCTGCGGCCGGGAACCATAGTTTTCGATGGCCAGGCGGCGGAACACGTAGTTCGAGGAAATCTCGAATCCGCGCAGCACCGTGATGGAATCCAGGTGGGTCTGGGCCTCGTGTGTGGTGATATAGGAGTCTTGCGGGAAGGAGGTCCGGCCGACCCGGAAGATGCCGTGGTTGGTCGGGACATTGGTACTGAGGCGCACCTTTCCGTCTTCGAGCAGGCTCATCAGGGTGGATGCCTTGAAAACGGATCCTGGCTCGCCGGCCCGTTCTACGGCGAAATTGATGGTCTCGCCCAGCCGTCCGGTCTGGGGATCGCGCAGGAGGTTGACCATGGCACGGATGGCACCGGTTGCGACATCCATGACAATGACGCAGCCGCCTTCAACCGCCTTGCCCGACGGGTCGAATTCTTCGATGCGGGCGCGGAGGGAACGGTCGGCGATGTCCTGGATGTCAATGTCCAGGGTGGTCCGGACATCGAAGCCGTCGACCGGGGCGACATAGGCGCTGTCATAGTTCTGGATCAGTTCGCGTCCATCGGTGTATTTCATCCATTTGAAGCCTTCCTTGCCGTGGAGGACATAGTCGAAACGTCCTTCAATGCCGACATTGGTGATGCCTTCGGCGCCGGTGCGGCTGTTGTCCTTGACATAACCCACTGTCCGTCGGGCGAGGCTCTCATAGGGATATTGGCGGGTCTCGATCTTCTCCGGCATGATGCCGCCGGTGTTCTGCCCCTCGCGGAAAAGGCACAGGGCCTTGACTTTCTGGAGCGTTCCGTGGTCAATCTGGTAGCCGATCTTGACGTAGCGGCGTCCGGCGTCGCGGCCGTCAAGGATGAGCTTGCGGTATTCCGCGGCGGACTTGTCCCCGTAGATATCATGCAGGCCGATGGCAAGGGTGTCGGCCTTTTTCCGCCATTCGGCTTCGAGCCGCTTCCCCTTTTCCTTGTCCTTCATGTCGCGGTATTCGCGTTTGAGGACGGCGCAGTCCATATAGACCTGGTACATCGGGGTGGACATGGCGATGAGCCGTCCGTCGTGGGCCAGAATGGAACCCCGTTCCGGGTCGAGCTGCTCTTTGATGTTGCGCGGATGGAACAGATCGGCGATCCGTTCATCCGGCTGGTAGGTGAGTTGAAGCTGGACGATGCGGACAATCAGCAGGACAGCCCCGAGGATATACCCCAGGTACAGGAGGTACAGGGAACGTACCACCCGGTCGCCTTTCTTGTTGGTCTGTTTCTGCTCCATCATCTTACTTCTTGATCACATCGGCCGGTTTTTCCGGCAGGGTCACGTCGGACCCGTTCTCTTCCAGCAGCCGCTCGACGGTGCTGAGCCGGCCCAGCCGGGCGATCTGCACGGTCTTCTGGGCGTGGTAAATCTTCATTTCGGAAAGGACATCCTTGTTCTTCTCGACCTGCACAAGGGTCTTCTGGACCATCATCCCGGCGAGGATCATCCCCCAGAAGAGGAGGAATGTCCAGAGGATGTGCGGGAAGAACTTGTCGATGCGGAGCCGCAGGAGGAATTCCCCATGCAGGATCGCCCAGACACTGTTCTTGAGTATTTCGATGACCTTTCTCATGTTTGCTATCTGTTTTCCGGGCTGACGCGTTCCGCGACGCGCAGCTTCGCGCTCCGGGCGCGGGTGTTGAAAGCGATCTCTTCTTCCCGGGGGACGATCGGCTTGCGGTTGACGGCCTTCAGCGGGGCGTCGACCCGTCCGTACATGTCTTTCTGCAGCTCGCCTTCCACGCTGCCGGTCTTGATGAAATTCTTGACCATCCGGTCTTCCAGGGAATGGTAGGTGATGACGACCAGCCGTCCGCCTTCCCGGAGGCTCTTCGCGGCTCCTTCCAGAAACAATTCCAGCGACTTCATCTCCTGGTTGACTTCGATGCGCAGGGCCTGGTAAACCTTGGCGAGGACTTTGTGTTCCGCATATTTCGGGAGGCACGGGGCGAGGATCTCGTCCAGCTGTGCCGTCGTCTCGATTTTGCGGAGCTGCCGGGCTGTCACGATCAGCCGGGTCATCTTGCGCGGGTTGTCTACTTCGCCGTACAGGCGCAGGATGCGTTCGAGGTCTTCGGCTTCATAGGTGTTGACCAGGTCGGCTGCCGTCAGGCCGGACTGGGTGTTCATCCGCATGTCCAGCGGGGCGTCATACCGGAAGGAAAAACCGCGTTCCGCCGTATCGAACTGGTGGGAGGAGACCCCCAGGTCGGCCAGGATGCCGTCCGCCAGTTCCGGCGTCCCGTCCACATGGGCGTGGTACCGGACATAGTTGTGTACGAACCGGAAATTATTGTGCACCAGGATCAGCCGCGGATCATCCGGGCGGTTGGCCAGCGCGTCGATGTCACGATCGAAGGCGAGGACACGACCCTTGCCATGTAAGCGTGAAAGAATTTCGGCGGTGTGTCCACCGCCTCCGAATGTGGCATCAATGTAAAGTCCTGAGGGATCGTTTATCAGTGCAGAAATGCTCTCGTTGAGCAGCACCGGGATATGGTATTCTGACATCCGCCTGGTCTCCTATCTCTGTTGAGACAGTTCCTTGGCGAGGGCGCGATACCTTTCCGTGGACATCCGGGAGGCCTCATAGGTCTCCTTGTCCCAGATCTCAATCTTGTAGCCCTTGCCGGCGAAAACCACCTCTTTGGTTAAACCTGCACCCTCCTGGAGGTTGCGGGGAATGGACAGTCGGCCAAGTTTCGGGTCAGGGACCACGATTGCGCTGTCTTCCATGTACTTGCTCCAGAAGTCAGCGTGATCGGGATTGAAGATAAGATCCAGTTTGCTCTTGATGGATTCCGCCTGGGCCTGCCACTCTTCGAAAGTGTACATTTCCAGGCATTTCCTGAAGATGTCCTTGTGGAGGACAAATTGCATCCCGCATTCAGCGGGTACCTGCGCCTTGAGCGACGAAGGGAAAACCACTCTCCCTTTGTCGTCAATCTTGGCGGTGCAGTCGCCGATGAATGTCGAGATGACCATGTCCTCTTCAGATTAATTAACTTCTTTCTTTCACGCTGGGGACAAAGTTAGGAAAAATTTTCCACTTTATTCCACGTTCTTCCATTTTTTTCCACAAAGTTACTAACAGGTCCCCATTGACCTTTCATCCCTCGTTTTCAGGTAGGGCTTCAGCCGTTTTACCCGCCTCGCCGTGATTCATAAATAATTGATAGATAGCATGATAAATAAAACGCCTTCACAAATTATTGTGAAGGCGAAACGCGGAATTATTTATTAATCAATTAATTATAAATCACGATTGGTGGGCGTTCCGGGCAATTTCGAAAAGCTCCAGCGGAAGGTGGCAGTAGCCGGAAGGGTGCTTGACCAGATAGTCCTGGTGGTATTCATCGGCCGGGAAGAAGTTGCGGAGCGGTTCCAGTTCGACGGCAAGCGGCGCGCCCAGGGAAGCGGAAACGGCTGCGGCCACCTCCCGGACAACCGGCTCGTCGGCCGGGTCGGACCAGTAGATTCCGGTGCGGTAGCGGGTGCCTTCGTCATGTCCCTGCTTGTTGAGGCTGAGCGGATCGATGGCCTTGAAATACATCTCCAGCAGGAATTTCAGGGAAACGACGGCCGGGTCGTATTGCACCCGGACCGTTTCGGCGTACCCGGTGGTATCGGTATAGACCTGCTCGTAAGTCGGTTCCGGGGTGTCGCCGTTGGCGAAACCGGTCTCTGTAAAAGTCACGCCGGGAATCAGTTGCAGGAAACGCTGGGCGCCCCAAAAGCAGCCGCCGGCCAGGTGGATTTCTTTTGTCATTGGGTAGGGGGTGAGTTCGTTATACAGGCAGGATTACAGTTCTTTGCGGAGACGGGCCTTGGCGATGCCGAGCTGGTCGCGGTATTTGGCGATGGTGCGGCGCGCCACCTTATAGCCCCTCTTCTCCATTTCGGCGACGAGCTGGTCATCCGTCAGGGGTTTGTGCTTGTCTTCTCCGTCCACGCATTCCTGCAGGACCTTTTTCAGTTCCCGGGTAGAGATTTCTTCGCCTTCCTGGTTCTCAAGACCTTCCGAGAAGAAATACTTCAGCGGGAAGATGCCGAAATGGGTCTCGATATACTTGGAATTGACCACGCGGGAAATGGTCGAGATGTCGAACCCGGTCTTCTCGGCAATATCCTTGAGGACCATGGGCCGCAGGTTGGCTTCGTCGCCGTCGATGAAATAGTCGTGCTGGTAATCGATGATGGCCTGCATGGTGTTCTGCAGCGTGTTGTGCCGCTGCTTGAGGGCCTCGACGAACCATTTCGCGGAATCCATCTTCTGCTTGACGAAGGTGGCGGCCTCTTTTTTCTCCCGTTCGGAAGAATTGGCGGCCTCCATCAGCAGGTCGGCATATTTGCGGTTCACCCGGATCTCGGGGATGGAGAAACGGGGCATGGTCAGTTGCAGCTGCCCGTCCTGATAGTCCAGGACGAAATCCGGCACGATCTGCTGGGCCTGGTCATTATAGGAGTCGTCTACCTGTCCGCCCGGGGAGGGATTGAGTTTTACGATGCGGGCCATGGCGGCCTTCATCTGCTGCTCGCTCAGTCCGAGCCGGTTCATGACCTTCTGGAAATGCCGGTTGGAAAACTCCTGGAAATAATCCGTCAGGATGGCCGTTGCATCCTTCACGTCCTCGGTTTGCTTGAGACCGCGGAGCTGGATCAGCAGGCATTCCCGCAGATCGCGGGCACCGACGCCGGCCGGTTCGAATTCCTGGATGATCCGGAGCATGTCCAGCACTTCTTTCTCGTCCGTCTCGATATTGGCCCGGAAGGCCATGTCGTCCACCAGGCTTTCGATATCGCGGCGCAGGTAGCCGTCATCGTCCAGGCTGCCGATCAGGAAGGTCGCCACCATCTGCTGATGTTTGCTGAGGTTGCGGAACCCCATCTGTTCCATCAGGCTCTGGGTAAAACTCTGCTTGACCGAGAAGGTATTGTATTGCGGCCGTTCGTCCTTGCCGTAGTTGTTGACTTTGTATTTATAAGAGGGCGTCGGATCGTCTTCGTTGATCTCCGACAGGGAGACGTCGCGGGGCGTATCGTCATCCTTGTTCTCTTGGGGCGTATCATCGAGCACGGGGTTCTCTTCCAGCTCCTTACGGATACGCTGCTCCAGCTCCTGGACCGGCAGCTCAATGAGCTTGATGGTCTGGATCTGAAGCGGAGAGAGCTTTTGCTGCTGCTTGATGGTGAGTTTCTGCTCGATCATAGGCTAGCGGGTCGGGGAAACGACGCGGACCGTATCGACGACGTAGGTGCGCTGGCGGTCTGCCGGAGGATAGTTGATCGTCTCTTTGAGGACAAAGGCCGTCGGAAACTCATTCTTGATCTTCTGGAGCAGTTCCATCGCTTCCGATTTGGTCCGGAAATCTCCGACCGTCACCTTGAAGAACGGATTCTGGTAGCTCCGGTAGGCAGGGATGCCGTGATGCAGGGCGACGAAGCGGTTCAGGGCCGCTTCCGATGCGCCGCGGGCGTTCTGGCTGTTGTCGAAATAGATGCGGACCCGGTAGCCAGACATGGTCCGGGAGGGATTGGCGGCAATGTGCTTGCGCATCCCGTCGATGATGGCCTGGGACTGGTTGATCTTGACATCGGCCTTGGCGCCCTTTGCCTTGGACGGCATCAGGTTGAAGATGGATTTGCCGGCCAGGGTCGAATCCACCGTGGCGGCCGGGCGATAGACCAGGGAGTCCTTGGTCTGCCGGACCGGGTTCTGGGCGGAGACGATGCCTGCCACCAGCAGGGCTATGGAGATAAGGAGGGCCTTTTTCATGTTATTCTACGAGATCCTTAATCGGTATATCCTTGAATGTAAAGTTCTTGGCGACTCCGCTCTTAAGACGGACCTTCGCATGGATGTCCGTCGTGAAGTCGGCCAGGTCGTAATCGTGCAGCAGGGCCAAAGCGCCCAGCAGCGAATACTCGCCGCCGAGGTGGGCGGCGCAGTTGAGCGGGTAAACCGCCGCGCTTTTGGCACGTACGGTGATCGGGTCCGCTGAATAGACGACGAGTTCGGTGCCTTTATGATAGAGCACGCCTTCGATGTCCTCCAGGGTAAATTGCATGGCCGGATTCTCGATCCCGACGGCCAGTTCGGCCTTCAGGCTGCGCAGCCCGACGGGGGTGACGGATTCCAGCGCCCAGGAAGTCATCTGGATACTCTTGATCTGCTCAATGCGGTTGCAACCGGTCAGGCACAGGGCCAGGACGGCGGCGAAAAGGGGCAGAATGGTTTTTATTCTTTTCATATCAGATGTTTCCTAAATGGCAAAGATACGGATATTCCTTGAAAAATGCTACCTTTGCCCCGCGGTTTGAAATCAAGGGCCGTGCCAAAGACATGGGAACAAAGAAATTGTATATTGAAACCTATGGCTGCCAGATGAATGTGAATGACACGGAAGTGATCTTCTCCATCTTGGCGGACGAGGGGTATGAGCGGACGGAAAACATGGACCAGGCCGATGTGATCCTGGCCAATACCTGCTCGGTAAGGGATAATGCCGAACAGCGGATCTGGGGGCGGATCGATGTGTTCCGCCAGCAGAAAAAAGCCCGTCCGGACGTGGTCGTCGGCATCGTCGGCTGCATGGCGGAGCGTCTCAAGGATGCCCTGCTGGACAGCCGGAAGGTAGACCTGGTCGCCGGCCCGGATGCCTACCGGACCCTTCCGCAGCTGCTGCGTGACGTGGCTCCGGACCGTCCGCAGATCAATGTCCTCCTTTCCCATGAAGAGACCTACGGCGACATCCGCCCGGTTCGGATCGACAAGAACGGCGTATCCGCCTTCATTTCGATCATGCGCGGCTGCAACAATGTCTGTTCCTACTGTGTCGTCCCTTATACCCGCGGCGCCGAGCGTTCCCGCGACCCCAAGACCATCGTTCGGGAAGCCTGCGAGGTCTTTCAGGCCGGCTATAAGGAGGTTACGCTCCTTGGCCAGAACGTGGATTCCTACTACTGGAAAGATGCCGATGATACGGTGGTCGACTTCGCCGACCTGCTGGAACAGGTGGCACTGATCAGTCCGCAGCTCCGCGTCCGCTATTCCACATCCCATCCCAAGGATATCAGCGACAAGCTGATCGAGACCATGGGCCGCCATGAGAACATCTGCCGGAGCATCCATCTGCCGGTCCAGAGCGGCAGCGACGCGATGCTGGTCAAGATGCGCCGCCGCTATACCCGGGCGTGGTATCTGGATCGGGTCGCCAAGATCCGCAGCGTCATGCCGGACTGCGCGATTTCAACGGACATCATCGCCGGATTCTGCGGCGAGACGGAGCAGGACCATCAGGACACCCTCTCCATCATGCGCGAGGTCGGCTACGATGCGGCCTTCATGTTTCAGTACTCCGAGCGCCCCGGGACCCTGGCCGCCCGCAATTATCCGGACGACGTTCCGCCCGAGGTCAAGACCCGCCGTCTCAACGAGATCATCGCGCTTCAGAACGAACTCAGCTTCGAGAGCAACCGGCGCGATGTCGGAAAGGTATTCCGGATCCTGGTGGAAGGCCCGTCCAAGCGCAATGCGGCCGAACTCTGCGGCCGGAACTCCGCCGGCAAGATGTGCGTATTCCCGGACACGGAGCACCGCGCCGGGGACTATCTGGATGTCCGGGTGCTGTCCTGCACCTCGGCCACATTGATCTGTCAGTTGGCTTAAAGCTTATCGCCGAATGCAAGGTCGCCCGCGTCTCCCAGACCCGGGACGATGTAGCTTTGGCTGGTCAGTTCCTCATCCATGCCGGCCGTCCAGAGCGTGATGTCGTCGGTCATCAGGTGTTTCTGCAGGTATTCGACGGCGTAGACGCTGGAAATCGGGCACACCAGATGCGTGTGGGCCGGAATGCCGTCCTCGCATAACTTGTTGTAGGTGATCTCGATGGAAGCTCCCGTGGCGAGCATGGCGTCCGCCAGGATCAGGATTTTCCCATCCAGTTTCGGGGCGGAGGCATATTCGATCTGGATGTGGAAGTCATCGCCCCGGTCATATTTCCGGTAAGCGGCGACAAAGGCATTCTCGGCCGTATCGAACATGTTCAGGATGCCCCGGTGCAGCGGAAGTCCCGCCCGCAGGATGGTCGCAACGACGATCGGGCTGTCATACGTGGGAATGCTGGCGATTCCCAGCGGCGTTACAATCTCTTTCGTACTGTAAGCCAATGTCTTGCTGATTTCATAGGCAAAAATGTACCCCACGCGTTCCAGATTGGCGCGGAAGCGCATCTTGTCTTTCTGGACCGACTTGTCGCGCATCTGTGCGATGTACGTGTTGAGGACCGAATTGGTCTCGCCGAGATTGATGACTTTCATAGATTGCGGTTGGGATCAGGTTCCAAATAACAAATATAGGAAAAAATCCTGATTATCCAAGGTAGACCTTTTCATCCGCAAAACTGTAGAATTTGTCATCGCAGACGATGATATGGTCGAGCAGGCTGATTCCCAGGCTGGAGAGCGCTTCCCGGACTGCGGCGGTTTCCTGGATGTCCGCCTTCCCGGGGCGGGGACTGCCCGAGGGGTGGTTGTGGACCAGGACGACGAAGGACGCTTTTTTGTCCAGGGCGCGGCGCAACAGGGCTTCCCGGGGGAAGGACGTCGTGGCGCTGCCTCCGGAAGACAGTCGTTCCTGGTCGATGATGAAATGCGCCCGGTTGAGATAGATGGCCCAGCACTGCTCATGGTCGAGGCCCTTCAGGCGGGGGAGGATCCGTTGGTAAATCATCGCTGCGTGCGTAATGGAGATCCCGTCGAACCGGGAGGGCTCTTCCATCAGCCGGCGGCCCAGTTCGAAGGCAGCGGTGATGGTGATGGCTTTACCTTGTCCGATGCCGCCGACCTTTTGCATGGCCTGGGCAGCTCCTGTGCGACTTCTACGACATTCCGTTTTCCTGTTCCCGTACGCATCAGGATGGCCAGCAGTTCGGACAGGCTCAGGCTGCCGGCTCCTTTCTTCAGCAGCCGCTCGCGCGGACGCTCCTCGGGGTTCCATTCTTTTAGCTTCATCGTTTTTTGTACAGACCGGTCTTTAAAGGTCTTCGCGGCAAAGGTAGAATAACGATTAACAAATTCAAAATTAAACGTTTACGTGTATTTCTAAACGTTTCCGGCTTTCAGGGAACCGCTGTCGTCCAATCCTTTGGCGCATCGTCGGATACAAAAAAACGGCCCGGCAGGAAAAAACTGCCGGGCCGTCAAAGTCTCAGGAGAGGGGATTATTGGATGAAGGCGACAATCTCGCCCTTGGCGACGGTCTCGCCTTGTTTGCCCAGCACGGCGACGAGGTGTCCGTCGACGGCGGCGGTCAGTTCCTCTATGCCATAGTGGGTCTGGACATAGCCGACGGGCTTGCCGGCCTTGGCGGCCGTTCCGACGACCGGAGCCGCGGAGTCGTCATCCACATCCAGCTGCCACATGAGCTGGCCCTTGGCCGGAGCCTGGACCGGCGTGGCCTTCGGATACTTGGCGAGGTATTCCTCGATGGAGAATTTCGGCATCTCGACGACCGGACGTTTGACGACGATCGGGGCGCCGGCTTTCTTCTTGAGGTCTTCCAGTTCGGCGTTGAAACGCTGCTTGGCCACGCCGCTCTTGTAATCGCGGTACTGGCGCTCATGCATAGCGAACTCGAAGAGTTCTTCCTGGTCCTGTCCCTCGTCCCAGCCTTCCTGCTTCATCATCTCCTTGAACTTAGGCAGCTCGTCCGGGTAGTTGTCCTGCGGGTTGCAGGTGGTGAATTCCAGGCCTTTCTCCTTGGCGAGGTCGACGATTTCCGGTGCGAGCTTGCCCGGAAGCTGGCCCATGTGGCCGAGGATCATGCCCCAGGTATCCTTGTCGATGGTGGTCCAGCGCGGCTTGTCGTTGAGCATGTTGAACAGGTTCATCAGGGCCGTGTTCTTGACATACTGGCTGAACGGGGTCACCAGCGGCGGGTAACCGAGGCGCGGCCATACGTATTCAACTTCTTCGAAGAGCTTGACCATCAGGGTGTCCAGGCTCATCTCAGGACGGCCGTGGGCACGCTGGGCGGCGTTGATCGCGCCCTGGAAGCCCTTCAGGTCGGCCATCATGGAACCCATCATGCCGCCCGGCAGGCCGCAGCCCACCAGCAGGGAGGTCATCTTGGCGTTGGAAGGGTTGATCCAGTAGCCCAGGAAGTCGTCGATGAACTTCTGGGTCAGGCGGCGGACCTCCATGTAGGCATCCATGTTGAGGTCCTTGACCAGGAAACCGTCGGCCTTCATCATCTCGCGGATGGTGATCACGTCCGGATGGACCTTGCCCCAGGAGAGGGGTTCGACGGCCACGTCGAGGTAGTCCGCGCCGGCACGGGCGACTTCCAGCATGGAGGCGGGGGAGAAACCGGGGCCGGTATGGCCATGGTACTGGACCTTGATATGGGGATATTTCTTCTTGATGTCGGTCACGAGCTCCGCCAGGAAGGTCGGACGGCCGATGCCGGCCATGTCCTTGAGGCAGATTTCATCGCAGCCATATTCGACGACCTTGTCGACGATGCCCATGTAGTAGGCGACGGTGTGGACCGGGGAATGGGTGATGGACAGGGCGACCTGGGAGATCATGCCACCTTTCTTGGCGCCTTCGACGCTGCCGCGCAGGTTGCGGTGGTCATTCAGACCGCAGAAAGAACGGGCGATGTCGGTGCCCTGGAGCTTCTTTACCTTGAACATCAGGTCGCGGACATCCTTCGGGACCGGGTTCATGCGGAGCGCGTTCAGGCCGCGCTCGAGCATATGGGTCTGGATGCCTGCCTTGTGGAAGGGCGCCGTCCACTTGCGGACTGCCACGTTGGGGTTCTCTCCGAAGAGGAGGTTGACCTGCTCGAAGGCGCCGCCGTTGGTCTCGACGCGGTCGAAGCAGCCCATGTCGATGATCGCCGGAGCTACCTCGACCAGCTGGTCGACGCGGGGAACATATTTGCCGGAGCTCTGCCACATATCCCTGTAGACAAGGGAGAATTTAATTTCACGTGCCATTCGTTATCGTTTATTGTTTTGTTTCTGCTTGCGAGAGTGTTTCGGGATTTTTTCTTTCTTACCAATCTACAAAGGTACGGAGAATTCCGGACAAATCGAATTTTACACAAAAAAATAATCCCTGCACTTGGAAATCCATAAAAAAACCCTACCTTTGCATTCCCAACATGGTGGATGTAGTTCAGTTGGTAGAGCATCGGATTGTGGTTCCGAGTGTCGTGGGTTCGAGCCCCATCATCCACCCCTGGTGACGCTCCCGGTTTTTCCCGGGGGCGTTTTCTTTTTCTGTGAATTATTCCTATTTTTGTAAGAAACCTCTGAAAGTGCGAAAGATGAGACGATTAGCGATTCTCTTGCTGGCAGCCCTGCTGGTGTTGCCTGCCGCCGCCCAGAACCTGACGGGTACCTGGTCGATTTCCGAGTCGATGGATGAGAAGCAGGACGGCATGGATTCTTCCATGATCATGACTGCCGATATGAAGCTGGCTGAAGACGGGTCCTGTTTCCAGTCCGGTGAAGCCTCCATGACCATGGGAAAGGATGACGTGGACCTCCATTTCAAGATCGTGTTCTCCGTCTCCGGCTCCTGGACGCGCGAAGGGAATATCCTTACCATCCGGAACAATCCGAAGTCCGCCAAGATCGATGTGGTAGACAACAACCTGCCCGGTGTATTGAAGGTTTTGCTGGTCAATACGGTGAAGAAGGAACTTAAGAAGGAACTCACTTCGAAGAAACCGGATGTCTATGCCATCATTTCCCTGACGGAAAGTGAGTTGGTCCTGCTGGAGCAGGACGTCAAGAATCCCCAGCTGGAAACCTATAAACGTAAATAGATATGCGACTTATCAAAACCCTGACTGTCCTGGCGGCCGTACTGGCCGCCCTGGCTTCCTGCGCCCCGAAACAGGAAGCCCCGAAATCCGATGCGGTGCTGGAGAACATCCTTGCCCGCAAGAGCGTCCGTTCCTATACGGACCAGAAACTGACCAAGGACCAGATCGAGACGATGCTCAAGGCCGGCATGGCCGCCCCTTCCGGCATGGACGTCCGTCCTTGGAGTTTCGTCGTCCTGCAGGATCCCGCCAAGTATGAGGGCATCTTCGGAGAAGGCAACTTCAACCTGCGGATGTACAAGAACGCTGCGGCGGTCATCGTAGTCTGTGCGGACACGACCGTCACCCGTACCCCGCGTGACGGCGGCGATCCCGTCACGACGCCCAACGGCATCTGGCGCGACGACATGGGCGCCGTGACCGAGAACATCCTCCTGGCGGCCGAGTCCATGGGCCTGGGTGGCTGCTGGACCGCCTGCTATCCTTACAAAGACCGTTACATGCCGGTCAAGAATGCCCTGCATCTGCCGGCCACGGTCGTCCCGTATTGTGTCGTTCCGGTCGGCGTACCGGGCGGCGATGAAAAACCGAAAGACAAGTGGGATCCAACACGTATTCACTATGAGATTTGGTAAATTATTGGCAGTCATGGCAATCGCTACTATGGCTGCGGCGTGCGGCGCCAAGACCATCGTCCCCGGCAACGGGAACTATGCCGTTGAGACCTTCAAGACCAAGCATGGCGAGGTCGCCATCAACCTGATCAAGCATGGCTCTATCTCCATCTCCTTCAAGGATGTCACCATCCAGTGCGACCCGGTGGCCAGCATGGGAAAACCGACCGATTATGCGAACGATTTCGGCAAGGCCGCGTTCATCTTCATCACCCATGAGCATGGCGACCATTTCAATCCGGAGACCATCGCCACCCTCTACGACGAGAATTCGGTGCTGGTCCTCAATGAAAAGAGCCAGAAACAGCTCGGCTACGGGGATATCATGCACAACGGGGACGAGCGCCAGCTGACCAAGGATATCAAGGTGGAAGCCGTTCCGGCCTACAATACGACTCCCGGTCGCGAGAACCTGCATCCTTTCGGAAACGGCAACGGCTATGTCTTTACGATCGACGGCCTGCGGATCTATGTGGCCGGTGACACGGAAGACGTACCGGAGATGGCCAACCTTAAGGACATCGACATCGCGTTCCTCCCTTGCAACCAGCCGTTTACGATGACGGTCGACCAAATCGTGAGCGCGGTTGGCATGTTCCACCCGAAGGTCGTTTTCCCGTATCATTTCAGCCAGACCGACGTCTCCGTGCTGCCGAGCATGCTCCCGGACACCGATGTCCGCCTGCACGAAATGCAGTAGGAATTCCAGATATTTTTGGCCATCTTTGTCCGGTAAAACTGACAACCGATGAGCCTGACAAACCGAAAAGCTTTGGTGTTCATCGCCCTGTTGGCGGTGAACATCTTTTCTTTATCCGCCGCTCCGAAACCCTGGCGGGATTCCCTGTCCGTCGACGGACCGTACATCCTGTATACGGAGACCGGCACGCGGGTGATTACGGTAGACGCGACCGGTGCCATCCAGGACCGGACCGTCGCCGGAAAGCCACAGACCTTGCAGGTAACCGACCATCGCGGCAAGTACCCCTTCGAGGTGAAGCTGCGTGAAATCCGCCGGGAACCCTGGCGGTACGACCGTCAGCCCGACAAGGTTTTCGTCATGTCCGACCCCCACGGCCGGCTGGACTGCGTGGTCAGCCTGCTTCAGGGCAATAACGTGATTGACAAGGACCTGCGATGGAATTTCGGCCGGAACCACCTGGTCGTGATCGGGGATATTTTCGACCGGGGAGAGGATGTGGTGCAGATTTTCTGGCTGTTCTACAAGCTCCAGCAGGAAGCGGAGGAGGCCGGCGGCCGGGTTTCCATGTTCCTGGGTAACCATGAGCCGATGGTCTTTTCCAACGACCTGCGCTACACGAAACCGAAATATACCATCCTGGCGCGGGAGCTCGGGATGGAATACCGGACGCTCTTCGGCCCGCAGAGCGAACTGGGCCGCTGGATCGCCTCCTGGAACACCATCGGCATCATCGGACGCGACCTGTTTGTCCATGCCGGCCTGGGCGGCGATTTCTACCGTTGGAACCTGCCCATCCCGGAGGTGAACCGCCAGATGAGCCGTGCGATTTTCATGAAGAATGCTGACCGGAAAGCCCAGTCGGATACGCTGGACTTCCTCTACGGCTCCTTCGGCCCGATTTGGTACCGCGGCCTGGTCCAGGACGAGGAAAGGCGCAAACCTGTGGACGTGGATACGCTCGACCTGATCCGCGCCCGCTACGGGGTGGAACACATCGTCGTGGGCCACACGATTTTCCGGGATATCCGGACGTTCTACGGCGGACGGGTCTTCGACGTGAATGTCGACAACCGCGTCAACCAGCGCAAGCGGCGCGGACGTGCCGTGCTGATCGAAGGGGATGCGTACTACGTTGTCGGAGACAGGGGGCGGAAACGCCGTCTCCTCTAGAAAGGCAAGCCTTATCGGGGAATCCTCCCGGTGAGGCTTTTTTCTTCGGTTTCGGGAAGCAGGTTCCCGTTTCCGTCCGTCAGGTGCCACCGGTAGCGGATCTCGACCTGGGTCCCGTCCGCTCCGTCTGCCTCAGGCAGGTCGGAAGGAACCGGGAAAGAGACATAGGCGATGCCGAAACTCAAAGGCGGCTCAACACCCGGGGCGCCATAATAATCGCCGTGGCTGTTGTGGCGGAGCCGGAAGCGGACCGTCGTCCCGGATGCATCGGGCAACCGGACCAGGTTGATCAGGTGCGGCTCGTCCTCCGGCCGGAAGACTACCCGGAGCAAAAGGTTGATATAGCCGCCGGATACCCACCCGGACGTTATCTGGATGGGGTCGTCTCCAAGGGTCTCATCCGGGATGGCTCCTTCGGCGACCACCTCTTTCCGGAGGACGGAATGCGCTTCGGTGAGCCGGATGTCAAATGCTTTGTCGGAACGTTGCCGGAGGATGTCGCAGGTAATGAAGGTGCGGTTCCAGGATTTCCATTCAGTGGAAGTCTCATCCTCGGCGATATGGTAGGTCAGTCCGTTGTCCGTGGTCAGGACACCGTCCCGGATGTCCGCCATGGTCCGTTCTCCGCGGAGGAGGGTGTCATCCCGCCCGCAGGAAATGGCGAGCACGAGCCCGCACAGCAGCAGCCACTTTCTCATGATACCTTGAAAATACTTTTTCGGGTCGGTTGGCACAGGATCTGGACATCGACGCCTTCCACCTTGTAGCCGCGGAAACGGCGGCGGGACAGTTTGGCATCGATCAGGTCCATCAGTTCGTCGTCGACGATGTCGCGATAGGCGTTGTTCTTCAGGTCATACAGATGGATATGACGGTATGTGTTGACATCGAAGTACATCTTGTTGTTGGCGCTGAGCCGGTGCTGGTAGATGCCCAGCAGGGCAAGCTGGCTGAGGATATTGTAGACGGAGGCAACCGTAACCTTGACCTTTCCGGCTTTCCCGATGGCCTCGGATACCATGTCGGCGGAGGCGTGGCCCAGCTCCATCATGGCTTCATGGACGGCCATGCGCTGGGGTGTAGCTTTGAGGGAATGCCTTCGGAGGAGGGTCTTGAAGGTCTCCATGTCCGGCGCTTTTCGTACGGGTGCGGGCATAATTTTGAACTTCTATAAATTACACATAGAGCACACAAATATAGCGATATTTTTTAATTATGATTATCTTTGCAAGTTAAATTACTTATATGGAACAGACAAAGGTCTTGATCATCGGCTCCGGCCCCGCCGGTTATACCGCAGCAATCTATGCCTCGCGCGCCGCGCTTTCTCCCGTCCTGTATGAAGGACTGGAGCCTGGCGGCCAGCTGACCACGACGACATTGGTGGAAAACTATCCGGGATTCGCGGACGGGGTGGATGCCAACTCCCTGATGGACCAGATGAAACGCCAGGCCGTCCGCCTGGGGGCGGATGTCCGTGCGGGCGCCATCGTTTCCATCGACCTGGGCAGCCGTCCTTTCAGGGCGGTTGACGAGCGTGGCCGGGAAATCGAGGCACAAACGGTCATCATCGCGACCGGTGCGACCGCCCGCTACCTGGGCCTGCCGTCGGAGCGGAAGTTCCGCGGCTTGGGCGTTTCCGCCTGCGCCACCTGCGATGGTTTCTTCTACCGGGGCAAGGATGTCGCCGTCGTCGGCGGCGGAGACAGCGCCTGCGAAGAGGCGACCTACCTGGCTGGACTGTGCCGCAAGGTCTATATGATCGTCCGCCGGGACGTGTTCCGCGCCTCCAAGGCCATGCAGGAACGCGTCTTTTCTACCCCGAACATCGAAATCCTGTGGAACTGCAATACCCAGGAGGTCCTCGGGGATGCTTCGGGCGTGACCGGTGCGCGGCTGCTCCGCAAGGATGGCGAGGTTTTTGATATCAAGATCGACGGCTTCTTCCTCGGGATCGGCCATCACCCGAATGCGGAGCTTTTCTCCCAGTGGGTGCAGACGGATGAAAACGGATACATCATTACGGAAGGGAAGACCTCCGCGACCTGCGTGCCGGGTGTCTTCGCCGCCGGCGATGTCCAGGATCCGCGCTACCGCCAGGCCGTGACCGCCGCCGCATCAGGCTGCCGTGCCGCGCTGGATGCCGAGAAGTTCCTATTGGAAAACAGATAATTAGGATTGAAATGAACTATTTGAAAATCAGCGTGCTGATGACCGTGGCCCTGATGACGGCCGCTTCCTGCAAGTCCCAGTTCGATTCCTTGCTGGCCAGCAATGACGCAGATGCCAAGTACGAAGGTGCCTTCGATTATTTCAACAAAGGCAAATACCAGAAAGCCGCCTCCCTGTTCGAGTCCATGGCGTTCCTGACCAACGGTACCCCGCGCGAGGATACCGTCCAGTACTATTGGGGACTGAGCAACTACCGGTACAAGGACTACTATACCGCAGAGGCCAATTTCGCCAAGTTCATCGAGAATTTCCCGCAGAGCCCCTTCACGGCCGACGCCGCTTATCTGCGGATCGACTGCCTGTACCGTTCCACCCTGCGGTATGAACTGGACCAGGCGCCGACTTATACCTGCATGACGGCGATCGCCGATTATTTCCGGGATTTCCCGGACGCCGGGCACGAGGATGAGTGCCGGGTCATGCTCAAGGACCTGAATGACCGCCTGGACAAGAAGGCGTTCGAAAATGCGCGCCTGTATTACAAGATGGAAGATTATCAGGCGGCCCGGGTTGCTTTCCGGAACATCTTGAAGGACGATGCGGACAATATCTATCGGGAGGACATCCTGTATTATATCGCCATGTCCTCTTATAAATATGCCCAGCTCAGTGTCGCGGCTAAGCAGCGCGAGCGCTATATGGCCTTCATGGACGACTATCTCAACTTCGTCAGCGAAATCCCCGAGTCTCCGTACCGCAAGGAACTGGATGCGATGAACGCACGGGCCCAGCGGGCCATCGGACGGTATGCCGGCACGGATGAAATGCTGGACAAGACCGAGAAGGATTTCGAGAAGGAGCGCAAGGCTTCATCCGCCGTGCAGTGAAAATTTTTGAAACCTGCCCGGGAAGCGACGCCGTATATTAGGTAGAAAAAAAAATAAAGAGCAATATGGACAAGAAGAAAGTTCCGAACAACACGATTACCCGTGACATCAAGTACCTCGCCGAACCGACCGGCAATATCTATGAAACCGTCGTGATCCTCTACAAGCGCGCCAACCAGATCGCCCTTGCCGAGAAGAAGGAATTGACCCGGAAGCTGGAAGACTTCAAGAACGACCGGGACACCATGGAAGAGGTCTTTGAGAATCGGGAGCAGATCGAAATCTCCAAATATTACGAGCGTCAGCCGAAACCGGGACTCGTCGCGATCGAAGAGTTCCAGGAAGGCGACCTGTATTACCGGATGGCAAAGGGCGAGGAAACCGACGCCCAGTAGGTTCCCATGCTCCGCTCCCTCCAGGTAAGGAATTACGTTTTGATAGACTCGCTGGATATTGATTTTCCAGCGGGTCTTCTCATCATTACCGGCCAGACCGGTGCCGGCAAGTCCGTCCTGCTGGGCGCCCTGTCGCTGGCCCTGGGGGGAAAGGCCGATGTCTCGATGGTTGGGGAAGCGGAAGGGAACTGCATTGTAGAAGCCACTTTCGAGTTGGGAGAAGATGCGCTGGCCCGGGAAATCGTCGAGGGACAGGGGCTGGACTGGAACGACGGACATCTGACCCTCCGTCGCGTCCTCAGCCGTACGGGCCGGACCCGGTCGTTCCTGAATGATGAGCCGGTCACCCTCCCGGTCCTGACGACCCTTTCCGCGCGGCTGCTGGATATCCATTCGCAGCACCAGACCCAGCTCCTTGCCGACCGTTCGTACCAGCTCCTGATGCTGGACCTGTATGCCGGCAACGCCGGCCTCCTGGAAGAATGCCGGCAGTGCTGGCGGGAACTGGCAGCGCTGAAAGAGAAGGCCTCGGACGTGTCGGAGCGCCTGCGCCGCCTGGCATTGGAGAAAGAATTCAATGAGTCCCTGTTCGCCCAGTTGGATGCCGCCCGTCTTCGGGACGGAGAGCTGGAAGAACTGGAGGAGGAGCAGAAGCGGCTGGCCAACGCCGAGGAAATCAAGGAGAGCCTTTATGCGGTCAGCGGCCTTTTCGGCGGCGATGAAGACCGCCCGTCCTGGGACAGCCAGCTGAAGGAGGCGGTCCGCCAGTTGGACAAGACCGCCCGTTATCTTGACAAGGCAGGCTCGTTGTCGGAAAGACTGGATTCCGCCCGTCTGGAGCTGGACGATATCCTGTACGAGGTCGGGGCTTTGGAAGAATCCGTGGAAGTTTCTCCGGACCGGCTGGAGGCCGTAGAAGACCGGATGTCCCTGCTGTATGACCTGATGAAAAAGCATGGCGTCCGTACGGTTTCCGAACTGATCGCCCGCCGGGATGAACTGTCGGAAGCCCTGTTTGATGCTACGGCGCTGGAAGGGGAGCGTGACCGTCTGGTCGCGGCGATCGCCGCCGCTGAGTCCCGTTATGCCGGACTTTCTTCCCGTTTGCATGCGGCCCGTGAAAAAGCGAAATCCGCGTTTGCGGAGGCGATCTGTGCGAAACTCCGCTTTTTGGAATTGGATCGGTGTGCCTTCGACGTCCAGCTGGCGGAAGGGACGCCGGGACCCTCGGGTTCGGACGCCGTTACCTTCCTTTTCTCCGCCACCGGACGGAACCTCGTCGATCTCGCCCGCTGCGCTTCGGGTGGCGAGCGTTCGCGCATCATGCTCAGTTTGAAGGCCATGATGGCGCATTATACGAAGATGCCGACCATGGTGTTCGATGAGATCGATACCGGTGTCTCCGGCAGTGTGGCCGACAAGATGGGCACCATGATCTGCGAAATGGGGCGGGATATGCAGGTTTTCGCCATTACCCATCTGCCGCAGGTGGCGGCCAAGGGGGACGCCCACTATCTCGTAACGAAAGATGTTTTGTCCGACGGCCGGGCCATTACCCGGATCGCACAAATAACGGGCGATGCCCGTGTCCGGGAAATCGCCCGTATGCTCAGCGGCTCGGCCATTACGCCCGAAGCGATGGCGAACGCGCAGATCCTTCTGAATTAGTTACCTGACGATTTTAATGCTGAAGTCCGGGTTGTAGACAGCCCGGCGGATGCTGTGGTTGACCAGACCGCCGTGTCCGGCCTCGACGAACTGGAAATCGGCCTGCAGGCCTTCTTTGCGGCTGATCCGGTCCAATTTGTCGATCCAACTGTCTCCGAATTCGGCGATGGTCTGGATAAAATAGCTGGCCAGGTCATAGCCCTGGAAGGCGAACTGATTCGGCTCCGTCCCGTACAGACCCCGGTAGGCAAGCAGGAAGTCGCGGACCTTGGGACTGTCATAATCAATGAAATAGGACATGGAGACATGCAGGTTGACATTGTGCAGGTACTCGACGTCGATGGTGTCGAAAGAACGGACCTTCGAGGGACTGTAGACGACGATCGGGTAGCGGTTGTGGATCAGCAGCGACAGGTTGCGGACCACATCGGTTACAAAGGCCTCGCTTTCGGAGTCCAGGATAATCCGGTTGACGCCGTTACGGGTCAGGGTGCCACCCAGGGAGGAGGTGATTCCGCGGCCCTGGAGGATGCTGTAGGAGAAGGGGATGAACTCCAGGTCTGAGGCCTCGATCATGCCATAGAACTCGGACCGGACGCCGTTCCGCTCGGAAATGACCACGACCTTGTCGCCGGCCTGACGGTCCTCGCGGACCCAGCGGATCACGTCACTGAATTGGGCAGCCAGGGAGGCAGGGGCCTGGACCAGGTTCCGGTGCTCAACGACCAGGCTGGCCGCTTTCTGGTCCAGCGGAGAAACGATCGCAGCATGTCCGTCTGCCAGGTTCAGCACCTTGGTCAGGTCTGCCGGAGCGATGGGGCCGATGACGACATCGGCGTCTTCGAGGCGGGACGCCGTGACCGGCAAAGCGCCGCCGCTGACGTCGTAGACGTTCAGCTCGGAGCCGATTCCTTTTTCACCCATCTCCTTGACGGCCATGAGGAAACCGCTGTAGAAATCCATGCTGGTCCCGTTCTTCATCGGGAGGAGCAGGACGGTGCTGACCGAAGATTTCCGGCTGCTGGTGTTGCCGAAGATCGAGGGGAACCGCCACCGGCGACTCTGCTCTTCGGGCTGGACTTCTTCCTGTTGCTGCTGTTCCGGCTCGGCGACGGGGGTCTCCGGTTCGGCCGGGACTTCCGCGAGAGGCTCCTCCGTCTGCGCGGCATTCGCATGGATTTTGGCGAGGAATGCCACCGGATCCTTCGGGATGCGGATCTTCTGTCGGTTCTTCAGCTTCTTGGAAGTCAGGTCGTTCGCCTGCATGATGACCTCGACGGACACGCCGTATTTTGCGGCGATGTCATTGATTTCTTCATACCAGCGGACCGTATGGGAAATAAATTCGTCCTTATCCATCTGCGGGGCGGCTGCGGCCGGAGTGGTCACGGCCTGTGGTGCAGATGATTGGACGGGGATGAGGATGATGGCATTCTTTTTCAGCCCCTCGGTGCGGAGATTGGCCGCCGGATTCGCGTCATAGATCTCTTCGATCGTCACCCCGTAGGCTTTGCTGATGGAAAACAGGGTCTGCTTGTCCAGGACTACGTGGGAATAATAGACGTTGCCGTCGCTGCCGCGGACTTTCTCTTTCGAGATGGTGACAGGGGTCTGGGTATACTCCTGCGCCTGCATCCCGAAAACCGGGAGCAGGCACAAGGTAACCGTCAGAATCCACAATCTTCTCATGAATGATTAGTTGTTCTCTTTCGCTTTGTTCTTGACATATTCCTCGTTAAGGCCGGCGATGACGGCGTCGGTGATATCGAGGCTCGCGTCACCGGTGACGACCGGAGCGGGGAGAACGTCGCCCTGGCAGCTAAGGATGAGGGCGAACTGCTTCTCTTCATTGAACTTGTCGATGAACTTCTTGATGGCATCGCCGATCTGGTTCATCATGACCTGCTGCTCTTCAGCGATTTCCTGCTGCTTCTGGGCGGCGTAGGTATTGAAATCGTTCTGTTCCTGCTGCAATTTCTGCGCCTGTACTTCGGCTACGCTGCGGGTGATGAGACCTTTGTCGATCTTCTCCTGGAAATCGTTGGCCTTCTTCTGGAGGTTGTTTCCACGGCGGGTGATTTCCTGCTGGATGCTCTGGACCTTGGTCTCGACGACGGAGCTCAGGTCATTGGCCATGTCGTACTCGTTCAGGACACGGTCCAGGTTGAAATAGACGGTTGCGCCCTTCGCGGCGACGGTTTCGGTACCTTCTGCGGCGACCGTGGCGGCCTTGCCGTTTCCGGAGGTAAGCTGGAGGATACCGACGAGAATCGCGGCGATGAGCGCTACGATGCTAAGGATAAGAGGTGTGTTTTTCATTGTATGTTTTATTATATTCTTTCAGTCGGACAAAACCGCTAATTTGCAAAGATAGTTAAAAATTTTTAATCTGAGCGAGATACGCTTTGATTGTTTGTTCGAGCCCCATATAGAGCGCATCACAGATGATGGCATGGCCGATGGAGACTTCGTCGGTCCAGGGGATGGTCCGGATGAACCAGGCCAGGTTGTCGAGGTTGAGGTCATGGCCGGCGTTCAGGCCCAGTCCGCAGTCGCGGGCGGCCTTGGCGGCTTCGAGATAGGGGGCGACGGCCTTCTGCGGGTCGGAAGGATACTGCTCGGCATAGGCGGCGGTATACAATTCGACGCGATCGGCGCCGCAGCGGGCGGCCCCCTCGATGATCTTCGGATCGGGATCGACGAAAATGGAGGTGCGTATGCCTTTGGATTTGAACAGGCTGCACATCTCGGTCAGGAAATCCCTGTGGGCCAGGGTGTCCCAACCGGCGTTGGAGGTGATGGCGTCGTGGGCGTCGGGAACAAGCGTCACCTGGTCGGGAAGGACCTCGCAGACCAGGTCCCGGAAAGAGGGGATCGGGTTGCCTTCGATATTGAATTCGGTGGATACGACCGGACGGATTTCCCGGACATCCGAATAGCGGATATGCCGTTCGTCCGGGCGGGGGTGGACGGTAATGCCTTCCGCACCGAACCGCTCGCAGTTCAGGGCCGCCTGAAGGACATTGGGCATGTTGCCGCCCCGGGCGTTCCGGAGGGTGGCGACTTTATTGATATTGACACTGAGTCGGGTCATGGCAAATGGATTTCAAGGCGACAAAAATAAGCATTTTGTGCAGATTTTGTAAATAATATGTTAATTTTGAGGCCCAATTCCTTGATTATATGAAAATCGGTATCTTCATCCAGAAAGATGCGCTGCGCTCCGAAGCCCGCTTCCTGAAACTCATCCAGCAGTTGCAGGAGGCATCCTATGAATTGTATGACATCGCCAGCAAGGCAGACATCCGTCCCGGGACCGACCTGGTCCTGAGCGTCGGCGGTGACGGGACTTTCCTTTCGGCCGCGCAGACCGTGTCGGATGTGGGAATTCCGATCCTGGGCGTCAATTTCGGCCGTTTGGGTTTCTTGTCTGAAAACCGTCCCGAAGCCGTTGTGCAGGCTTTGATGGAAGGGGAGTTCTCGGTGGAGTACCGGACCATGCTCAATGCGACCCTGAAGGGCAAGAATGCCCGCAAAGACATCGGCCTGCTGCCGTATGCCGTCAATGAGGTGTCCATCCACCGCAGCGGCGTCGGCGTCCTGGGCGTAAATGTCACCATCGACGGGAACACCCTCCCGACCTATTGGGCGGACGGCCTGCTGGTCGCCACCAGCTCCGGATCGACCGCTTATTCCCTGAGCGTCGGCGGCCCGATCTGCATGCCTGACACGAAGGTCCTGATCATCGCCCCGATTTCCCCGCACAACCTCAATGTCCGTCCGCTGGTCGTTCCCGATACGGCCCGCATCACCATCTCCATCCAGTCCCGCGATGACAAGGCCATCATGACCATGGACAACAAGACCATGGAAATCGATCCGTCCTGGACCATTGAGGTCGCGATGGCACAGTTTTCGCTGAAACGTATCCGGCTCTCCAAGTCGGAGTTCGTGAAAGCGCTTACGAGCAGGCTTTTCTGGGGAGAGGATATGAGAAACAACGGATAGGATGGAATCAACGGAAAAGAAAGTCCCCCAGCATGTCTCCATCATTATGGACGGGAACGGCCGGTGGGCCCGGGAACGGGGAAAAGAACGGGTCTACGGCCACCTGAACGGCGTCGAAAGCGTTCGTGCCGTGACGGAAGAATCGGTCGCCCAGGGAATCAAGTATCTTTCCCTGTATGCGTTTTCGGAAGAGAACTGGAACCGCCCGCAGGAGGAGGTCGGCTATCTGATGGAACTGATGATGAAATCCATCGCAGGCGAGTTCGAGAACCTCATGAAAAACGGGGTCCGTTTCGTCGTCCTGGGTAACCGGGCGCGTCTTTCCGCGACATTGAACGGCGCCATCGACACGCTGATGGAACAGACCAAGGACAATCCCAACCTGACCTTGATCGTTTTCCTCAGCTATAGCGGCAAGTGGGATATCCTCCAGGCTGCCAAGAAATTGGCGCTGGCCGCCGTGAACGACCCGCATGTGCTTGATAACCTGCAGATCCAGGACTTTGATGATTACCTGGTGACCGCCGGTGTCCCGGATCCCGACCTGATCATCCGGACGTCCGGCGAGCAGCGCATCAGCAACTATCTGCTCTGGCAGGGGGCCTATTCCGAGTTTTATTTCACCGACGTGATGTGGCCGGACTTCCGCAAGGAGGCCTACCGCGAGGCGCTTGCGGAATATGCAAGACGGGACCGCCGGTATGGGAAAGTCAAATAAAAGCGTTATATTTGTAGTCTGTAATTTTTAGTGGACGCTATGAGATTGAACAAGATATTGGTTGCTGGAATCCTTCTCCTCGCCCCTGCGCTGGGTTTCGCCCAGCAGCGCGTGGCTGCGGAGATCGATTATGGCAATCCAAAGAAATATACGGTAGGCGGCATATCGGTGGAAGGGAACAGCTATTTCAGCGACAACCAGATCATCCAGCAGACCGGCCTGCGCAAAGGCATGCAGGTCACGGTGCCGGGTGACGACCTTTCCTCCGTGGTGACCCGTCTCTGGGCGCAGCGTTATTTCCAGGATGTGGCCGTCTATGCCGATTCCGTTTCCGTCCAAGGTGACTCCCTGTTCATCCGTATCGCCATCCAGGAACGTCCCCGCGTTTCCCGCTGGACCTTCTCCGGTATCAAGAGCGGCGACCGCAAGGACCTGGAGGAGCGTCTCAGCCTCCGCCGCGGCGGTGAGTTCTCCGACTACGTGGAAAAGACTTCCGTGGGCATCATCAAGCGTTACTATGCCGGGAAGGGCTTCAACAATGCCAAGGTGGATGTCCAGGTCAAGCGTGATACCGTCGTCAAGAACGCCATCCGCGTGAATTTCGCCATCGACAAGGGCAAGAAGGTCAAGGTCCGGGAAATCCATTTCATCGGAAATGACCATGTCAGCGAGTTCAAGCTCGCGCGGGCGATGAAGAAGACCAAGGCGAAGAAGATCTACAATTTCTTCAACAGCAAGAAGTTCAACGAAAAGGAATATCCCAACGACAAGAAAAACGTCATCAGCGCTTTCAACGAAGCCGGCTATCGCGACGCCCGTCTGGTGCGCGACTCGGTTTACTATGTGGATTCCAACCGGCTCGGCATCGACCTGGTCATCGATGAAGGAAAGAAGTATTATTTCCGTGACATCAAGTGGACCGGCAACTCGGTGTATTCCGCGGACGCGCTGAACCAGATCCTGCAGATCCAGAAGGGCGACGTCTATGATGTCGTGACCATGCAGAAGCGTCTGACGGGCGGCGGGAAGCAGAGTGAGACCGACGTGTCCAAGGTCTATCGTGACAATGGCTACCTGTTCTTCAACGTCCAGCCGGTCGAGCTGAACATCCAGGGTGATTCCGTGGACGTCGAGATGCGTATCGTGGAAGGCAAGCAGGCCACGCTGAACAACATCGTGATCAACGGCAACGACCTGACCAACGAGCGGGTCGTCCGTCGCCAGATCTTTACCCGTCCGGGTTACATGTTCAGCCAGTCCGATTTCGAGCGTTCCGTCCGTGAAATCGCTTCCCTGGGCCAGTTCGACCCGGAAGCCATCATGGGCCCCAACGGCTATTCCATCATCCCCGACCAGCTGAACAATACGGTCGACCTGGTCTACAACGTGACCGAGAAGCCGTCCAGCCAGCTTGAACTCTCCGGCGGTTGGGGCGGACGTACTTTCGTGGCCACCGTCGGTGTGAGTTTCAATAACTTCTCGACGCGCCGGATCATGGACAAGAGCGCCTGGCGCCCGGTCCCGCTCGGTGACGCGCAGAACCTGGCCATCCGTTTCCAGACCAGCGGCGGTTACTATACCGCTTTCAGCGCCAGTTTCAGCGAGCCTTGGCTCTTCGGCAAGAAACCGACCTCGCTGAGCCTTTCCGGCTACTATACCCGCCAGACCAACTCCCTGTGGCAGATCAACCTGCTCAGCAAGGACCGTATGATGGAGGTCTTCGGTTTCTCGGCCGGACTCGGCAACCGCCTCAAGTGGCCGGACAACTATTTCGTCCTCTACAACCAGCTCAGCTGGCAGACTTATAAACTGACCAACTGGTACTCCAACTACTTCATCTTCGACAGCGGTACCTCCCACAATGTCAGTTACACCCTCGGCCTGTCCCGTAACTCGACTGACCAGATGATCTATCCCCGCGTGGGCTCCGACATCTCCTTCACGGTCCAGCTGACCCCGCCGTTCTCCCTCTTCCGCAAGAAGGATAAAGGCGTGCTGACCGCCGACGGTTCCCCGACCCCTGTCAGCAGCTGGCGTGACATCAACTACGATACCTGGTCCTCCCAGGACCGCTACCGCTGGATCGAGTACCACAAGTGGCATTTCAAGGGCAACTTCTACACCAAGCTCGTCGGTGACCTCGTGCTGAAGACCCGGGTGCAGTTCGGTTACCTCGGCTATTACAACCGCAAGTGGGGCTATTCCCCGTTCGAAGGCTTCCAGGTCGGTGGCGACGGCATGTCCGGCTACAATACCTATGGCTCCGAGATCATCTCCCTGCGCGGTTATGAGAACTACTCGCTGACCCCGTATACCTACTCGCAGTATAATTCGAACAGTTATTCCTACGCGGGTAATGTCTATGACAAGTTTACGGTCGAACTCCGTTATCCGGTCATCCTCCAGCCGCAGTCCACGATCTTCGCGCTGGCCTTCCTGGAAGGCGGTAACGCCTGGTCTGACATCCGCCAGTTCAATCCGTTCGAAATCAAGCGTTCCGCCGGTGTAGGCGTCCGTATCTACCTGCCGGTCGTCGGCCTGCTGGGCATCGACTGGGGCTACGGTTTCGACTACGATGTCCAGGGCAAGAAGGGCGGGAGCCAGTTCCACTTCCTGATCGGCCAGGAATTCTAATGGTCTGAAATTTGTATGGTCTTAGAATCGCGCTAAGCAAGATTAATAATTTAAAACTTAGAATAATGAAAAAGATCCTTTTGATTGCCGCAGCAGCAATCGTTTCCTTCTCCGCTTCCGCGCAGAATCTCAAGTTCGCCCATGTGAACTATACCGAACTCGTCCAGCTGATGCCGGAGGCCGACCAGGCCCGTGCCGCCATCTCCGCTTCCAGCAAGGAGGCCGAGGAAACGTTCCAGGGCATGTACGAGGAATATCAGAACAAGCTTACCCAGTACCAGCAGAAGGCTGAAAGCTGGACGGCTGCCGTCCGTCAGAGCAAGGAAAAGGAACTGACTGACATCCAGAGCCGTCTCCAGGAATTCCAGCAGACCATCCAGCAGGAACTCTCCCAGCAGCAGAACCAGCTGATGGCCCCGATCCAGCAGAAAGCAATCGAAGCGGTCGAGAAACTCGCCAAGGAAGGCGGTTATATCTATGTCTTCGAGACCGGCTCCCTGCTGTACATCGATACCAAGCAGAGCACCGACCTGACCCCGGCCGCCCGCAAGGCCCTGGGCATCGCCGACGGTCGTACGCTTGAGACCCTGCAGGCCGAATTGCAGGCCCAGGCCCAGCAGCAGTAATCCGCTCGTACAGGCAAATTCCAGGCGGGTCGCGGAAGTTTTTCTGCGACCCGTTTTTTCTTTCGATTTTTGGTTGATTGTATCGTTTTTATTATTAGATTTGCACTGCTAAATACAAAATAGCTTATTTTTTTAAGTCACATACACTAAAACAAAATTTCTATCATGAAGACACAAGACATCATGGCCAAGCTTCAGGCCAAGTATCCGCTGGAGAAGGAATATCTTCAGGCTGTGCAGGAAGTCCTCGAATCCATCGAAGAGGTCTACAACCGCCACCCTGAGTTCGAGAAGGCGAAGATCGTCGAAAGGATGGTCGAGCCGGACCGTATCTTCACTTTCCGCGTGACTTGGGTTGATGACAAGGGTGAGGTCCAGACCAACCTGGGTTACCGTATCCAGTTCAACAGCGCGATCGGTCCCTACAAGGGTGGTCTCCGCTTCCACAAGGCCGTGACTCCTTCCATGCTCAAATTCCTCGGTTTCGAGCAGACGTTCAAGAATGCCCTTACGACCCTCCCGATGGGCGGTGCGAAGGGTGGTTCCGATTTCGACCCGGTCGGCAAGTCCAATGACGAAATCATGCGTTTCTGCCAGGCTTTCATGCTGGAGCTCTGGAACTGCATCGGTCCCGACCAGGATATCCCTGCCGGTGACGTGGGTGTCGGCGGCCGTGAGATCGGTTACCTCTATGGCATGTACAAGAAACTGGCCCGCCAGTACAATACCGGTGTCCTGACCGGCAAGGGTGGCACCTGGGGCGGTTCCATCCTCCGTCCGGAAGCCACCGGCTTCGGTGCCCTCTATTTCACCCAGCACCTCCTCGAGAAGGCCGGCAAGGACATCAAGGGCAAGAAAGTCGCCCTCTCCGGCTTCGGCAACGTGGCTTGGGGCGCCGCCACCAAGGCGACCGAACTCGGCGCCAAGGTCGTCGCGATCTCCGGTCCTGACGGTGTTTGCCACATTCCTGACGGCATTACCAAGGACATGATCGACTATATGCTTGAAATGCGTGCCTCCAACCGCAACAAGGTCGAAGACATGGCTGTCAAGTTCCCGGAGAAAGCGTTCTTCACCGCCGGCAAGAAGTCCTGGAGCATTCCGGTCGACATCGCCCTCCCTTGCGCTTTCCAGAACGAGCTGAGCGAAGATGACGCGAAGGAACTCGTCGCCAACGGTTGCTGGTGCTGCTGCGAAGTCTCCAACATGGGCTGCCAGCCGGGCGCCATCCACTATTTCCAGCACAACGGCATCCTCTTCGCCCCGGGCAAGGCTGTCAATGCCGGTGGTGTCGCCACTTCCGGCCTGGAAATGACCCAGAACGCCGAGCACATCAGCTGGGACGCCAAGGAGGTCGACGACAAGCTCCACTTCATCATGAAGAGCATCCACGAGCAGTGCGTCAAGTTCGGCACCCAGCCGGACGGTACGATTGACTATGTCAAGGGCGCCAACATCGCCGGCTTCATGAAGGTCGCGCAGGCCATGCTCGAGCAAGGTACGATTTAATCCTTTTGCACACCTCTGAGGGGCGGTCTTTTGGCCGCCCTTTTTTTGGTGAATAGGTAAATTGTTGCTAATTTTGCTCGCTATTTTGGAGAACGCTCCAAAATCATAGGAAACAAGACTTTATTATCAGTAATGGCTACCCAAAAATTGAATGTGAAGTACGCTGTGCTCCTGCCCATCGTACTGATCGTTACCCTCCTTATCTGCTGCCTCCCGGTATCTACTTTCGGCATTGAAGGACTGACCGTCGTCCAGCAGCGCGTCATTGCCCTTTTCGTCTTCGCGGCACTGATGTGGATGTTCGAAATCATCCCGAACTGGACTACCTCCCTGCTGGTCATCGTCATCTCCCTGTTGACGGTCTCCAACAAAGGTATCAGCTTCTTCTGCGACCCGAAATATGGCCAGCTCGTCGATTACAAGAGCCTGATGGCTTCTTTCGCCGACCCGGTCGTCATGCTGTTCATGGGCGGTTTCGTCCTGGCTATCATGGCGGAAAAATACGGTCTCGACGTGACCATGGCCCGTTACCTGCTCAAGCCGTTCGGTACGAAGCCGAAAATGGTGCTGCTGGGTTTCCTGGTGGTGATCGCCGTTTTCTCCATGTTCATGAGCAACACGGCCACCGCCGCGATGATGCTGGCTTTCCTGGCTCCGGTCCTGGCGGTCCTTCCGTCCGACGACAGAGGCCGGATCGGCCTGTCCCTGGCCATCCCGGTGGCTGCCAACCTCGGTGGTATCGGTACCCCGATCGGTACGCCGCCGAATGCTACCGCCGTCCGTTTCCTGACGGAAGCCGGTTATGAGGTGACCTTCATGGAATGGATGGTCCGCATGGTCCCGTACGTGCTGATCATGATCTTCCTGGCCTGGCTGCTGCTGCAGTTCTTCTTCCCGTTCAAGAGCGAGAAAGTCGTGCTTGAGATTCCGGAAAATAACAAGGATAAAGGCTGGAAGAGCAAAGTGGTGTGGATTACCTTCATCGGTACCATCCTGCTGTGGGCAACCGAAAGCCTGACGGGTATCAACTCCAATGTGGTGGCCCTGATCCCGCTGGGTGTGCTGACCTGCACGGGCATCTTTACGAAGGAAGACATCAAGGAAATCAACTGGAGCGTCCTCTGGTTGGTGGCCGGTGGTTTCGCACTGGGTACCTGCCTGCAGGGAACCGGTCTTGCCAAGGTCCTGATCGGTGCGATCCCGTTCGGCGATATGCCGGTCCTGCTGGTCTTCCTGATTGCCGGTCTGGTCTGCTACTTCCTGTCCAACTTCATCAGCAACTCCGCCACGGCGGCCCTGCTGATCCCGATCCTGATCGTCATCGCAGAAGGCATGGCCGACCCGGCCGCTGCCAACAATGCCAGTTTCCTGGCTCTCGGCGGCACCTATGCCATGATCACCTTCATCGCCGTCTGCGCCTCCATCGCGATGCTCTTCCCGATCTCTACGCCTCCGAATGCCATCGCGGCTTCCACGGGCCTGGTCGAGACCAAGGACATGGCCAAGATCGGTATCATCATCGGCCTGATCGGTTTCGTGCTCGGCTTCTTCTGGCTGACGAAACTGTTCCCGTTCGCTTAATCCCCAATACAATATATTATGAAAAAGATTTTGATTCTTGCAGCCGCGTTCCTTTTCTGCGCCGGTGCGTATGCACAGAGCGGAGAGCAGCCGGAATACAGCTACAAGCAGACCGGCTTCCAGAGTGCTCCGAAGGTCGGCGGTTACATCATCGGTTCCTACAAGTACAGCGACAAAGAGGGAGCCCACGGCGGACCGGGTTTCGGCCTGCGTCTGATCCGTCTGTATGTCGACGGCTCCATCTTCAATGATTTCAAATACCGCATCCAGTTCCAGGCCGGTAGCGGTACCCCGCACGTGAAGGACTTCTACATCGAGTGGGCGAAGTATACGGAGTTCTCCGTGAAGTTCGGCCAGTTCAAGCGCGCCTTTACGTTTGAGAACCCCATGAACCCTTGGGATGTCGGTGTGGGTGACTTCTCTTTCCTGGTCCAGAAGTTCGCCGGTATGGGCGATCGCCTCGGTGAAGCCAACATGGGCGGCCGCGACCTCGGTCTCCAGGTCCAGGGCGACCTGATCCCGATCGGTTCCGACAACCACAACCTCCTGCACTATCAGTTGGGTGTCTACAACGGCCAGGGCATCAACCTGGCGGATGCCGATACCAAGAAGGATCTCATCGGTACGCTTCAGTTCCAGCCCATCAAGGGCCTGAAACTGGGTGTGTTCGGCTGGAAGGGCAACTGGATCAACGGTGCCGGCACTTCTCTCAAGCGTGAGCGTGTCAGCGCGGGTCTTTCCTACGATGTCAACAACTGGACGCTCCGTGGCGAATATGCGACGGCTGTCGGCGAGGAGAAGAAGCAGAGCGGCGCTGCCGACGCTTTCTATATCACGGCCGGCGTGCCTGTGCGCGATTGGCTCAAGTTCTATGTCAAGTGGGACGAATTCCGCAGCATGGCCAATTCCGAGACCAGCCATGACATGTACTCCGCCGTTGCCAACTTCCGTCTCCACAAGAACCTCAACTTCCAGCTCGAGTACCGGTTCCACCACGACAACCTGCTGGAGAAGCCGGAATACAACGAGCTCTGGTTCCAGGCCTACATCCGGTTCTAACGAACTTCCGGAAATAACGCAAATGACTCCGACGTCCCCTCAAAAGGGACGTCGGAATCATTTTATGCCCTTTTTGCTTCAGATGTCCCATTCTCCGGGACGGAGGGAGCACACGACGGGCTGGACATATAAAAGAAGAGCAGCAGGCTTTTGACCTGCTGCTCTTGCGTCGAGAAGATCCGACTCGAACGGACGACCCCTACGTCCCGAACGTAGTGCGCTACCAACTGCGCTACTTCTCGATTGCCGGTTGTCCGGACTTTTTTACTCTCTGAAAGGGCTGCCCGGGTCGCGAACCCTTCGTATGGCAATTACGCCAGCTTGTTGATGTAGACTGCGATTCCGCTCTTGAGGTTGGACGCCTTGTTCTTGTGGATGATTCCGACCTTGGCGAGCTTGTCAATCATTGCATAGACCTTCGGAGCATTCTCCTGGGCTACTTTCTTGTCAGTCGTGTTGCGGATCGCGCGGATCGCATTTCTTGTCGTCTTTGCATAATACTTGTTATGCAATCTGTGCCTTTCGCTCTGGCGAATGCACTTCTTAGCAGATGCGTTATTTGCCATTGTTTATTTTTTTATATTTGGTAGTGGGTAGGAGAATCGAACTCCTATTGCGGGAATGAAAATCCCGAGTACTAGCCGTTATACGAACCCACCAAATCCTTGGTTCCTTTGAGACAAGGTCTCGAAAGGGATTGCAAAGGTAGAGAATATTTTTTTTACGTCAAAATATTTTTGCGAAATTATTCATTCGATTTTGCCCATTCAAAAGAATAGAGCAGGGATTCCACCTGGCGGAGGTACTGCCGCTTGTCATATCGGGGCGCATAGACCCATGCTTCCAGCACGATGATCTCTTTGGCTCCCTCGCCATAGAACGAGTGCGAGACGAAGGGACCGCCCATGAAGTCGTTGTGGACCTCCCACCATCCGCGGGTCTGGGCAAACTGCAGGCCCCGGAACTTGATGAACTCGACCGTGGTGTTGACGATATCGCTGGTGGTCATCCAGGTGTTGTCGAACATTCCGGGGACGTTCTCCTGAAGGGCCTTGTTGCGGTGGGCGATGATATTCTCCTTGGTGAAGTTTTCGCTCTCGCCCGCAGGATACTTGTAGATGAATACCCCCTGGTTCGTGTACTGTTTCTCATCGGCGATCCAGATGAAGTCTTCCGTACGCTTCTTGAGCTTGTACCCGGTGGGGAAGTGGGGCGATCCGCCGACCATTTCGGTGACGACCTTTGCCAGGTTCGCCTCTTCATAGAGTTTCGCATTGGCGATGATCCGGTCCCGTTCGGCCTGCTCGATGCTGTTGGTGATGCGGTCCGCGTTTTCCGTCAGCAGGCGCAGGGCTCCCTCGTTGTCGAATGCATTGACCTGGATGATGCACTGGGGATGGGCCCAGACATCATTCCGGTAGACGACGCCTTCTTCCTGATTCTGCGCATCGATATTGAAAATGACGATATTGCGGTGGACCTTGAACAGGTCGGCAAAACCGGTCGGGGTGATGTTGGCAACGGAGAACAGGGCTTCTTTCTGGGGAAGATACGGGCAGTCGCAGGCCAGGATGTCGCGGACGGCATTGCCCAGGTTCCCTTCCCAGTTCTCGCGGTCGATGACGACGATGACTTCGCCGGCCTTGCCGCTGACATTGGGTAACAGAACCCTCGTACTGCGGTTGCAGGAGAGTGCGCCCAGCAGGGTGAGCGTCAGGAGGACCAGGGTTACGAATCGTTTCATGATATATCTGTTTTAAGTCGGTTTGCCTAATGGATGAGCCGGCCGATGTCGTTGCCGCAGGCAAAGAGCATCAGCAGGAGAAGCAGGAGCATGCCGATCATCTGGGCGATCTCCATGAATTTGTCACTGGGCTTGCGGCCCGTGACCATTTCGTACAGGACGAAAACGATATGCCCGCCATCCAGCGCAGGGATGGGCAGGAGGTTCATTACGCCGAGCATGATGGACAGCAAGGCGAGCAGCTGCAGGAACGCCAGCCAGTCCCATTGGCTCGGGAATACCTGGCCGATGGCGATGAAACTGCCGACGGACTTGTAGGCGCCCGTGCTGGGCGTCGCCACCATCCGCAGGTCCTGCAAGTAGCTCCCGATGGTGGAGAAGGTCATCTTCACCCCGGCGGGGATGGCTTCCAGAACCGTGTATTCCCGGGTCCGGATGCCTGGAATCTGGGCGTAGATCAGCGCGCGGCCGAGG
>ONQC01000025.1 GCA_900319855.1 uncultured Bacteroidales bacterium | reverse complement strand
ATAGGGGGGATGGAGAAAGGAGATACGACTAAAGGTCACCCGGGGAATGTCCCCGCGTGGACCGGATGGAATCTCGCATTTGTCCTGTCCGCGCCGTACTGTCCAGCAACGGCAAGGGACAGGCAATCAACAATCATTAATTCTCTTGCAAAAAAGCATGCAAATATAACGAAGTTATATTGGATTCGCAAAAAAGCACCCGGATTACGTACGTAACCGGGCTTTCAGCTGCAAAAGGATAGGGAAAAACTACTCCGGAAGGATCTCCAGGTACTCCATCGGAACGTACGTACTGGCGACGGCGCCGAGCTGCGGGAGCTCGACGAGGATGCGGCGGGACTTGCGGATGCGCACGACTTTCCCCTCCACCCCGGCCAGGGCGCCGAAGCGTACGCGGACCTTGGTGCCGGCGGCGAACTGGGTCAGGTCGGACAGGAAGATGGCTTCATCCCCGGCGGTCTGGCAGACGCGGATGAAGTCTTCCATCTGCTTGGCGGGGACGATGAGGGGCTTGCGGGTGACCCGGTCCCAGATGAAGCGGGTCATGGAACTGTCGCCCTCGGAGAGGAGGTATTCGTACAGGGTCTGCTGATCAGAATAGGCAAAGATAAGGTTGTTGATGGCGGGGACGTAACGGTCGACGACGCAGCCGCCCTTTTCCTCGCGCAGACGCTTCATGGGCACGAAGGTGCGGATCCCCCGGCTTTCGAGGACCTGCTGCGCCTTGAGTTCCCGGGAATAAGTCACCCGAAGCGCATACCATTGTATGTCAGGCTCTTGCGTCAACGGTTCTTGTACATGTCTTCGTAGTAGCGCTGGTAGTCCCCGCTCGTAACGTTGTCCATCCAGTCCTGGTGCTCGAGGTACCAGCGGACGGTCTTTTCAATGCCCTCTTCGAACTGGAGGCTGGGTTCCCAGCCGAGTTCGGTCTTAAGCTTGGTGGAGTCGATGGCATAGCGCAAGTCGTGCCCGGCGCGGTCGGTCACGAAGGTGATCAGGTCCAGGTCCTCCCCTTCCGCACGGCCGAGCAGGCGGTCGGTAGTGCGGATCAGCACCTTCACCAGGTCGATGTTCTTCCACTCATTGAATCCGCCGATGTTGTAGGTCTCGCCGTCCTTTCCTTCGTGGAAGATCAGGTCGATGGCCCGGGCGTGGTCGACGACGTAGAGCCAGTCGCGGATGTTCTCCCCTTTCCCATAGACCGGAAGGGGCTTGCGATGGCGGATGTTATTGATAAAGAGCGGAATGAGCTTCTCGGGAAACTGGTAGGGGCCGTAGTTGTTGGAGCAGTTGGTGACAACCGTCGGGAGGCCGTAGGTGTCGTGGAAGGCGCGGACGAAATGGTCGGAGCTGGCCTTGGCGGCGCTGTACGGGCTGTGCGGCTGGTAGCGGGTCGTCTCGGTGAAGAAGGACCCGTCCATCTTGAGGGCGCCGTAGACTTCGTCGGTGGAGATGTGGTAGAAACGTTTCCCTTCCCACTGTCCGTCCCAGGCGAGACGAGCGGCCTGCAGGAGGCTCAGGGTGCCGATGACATTGGTCTTGGCGAAGGTGAAGGGATCCTTGATGGAGCGGTCGACATGGCTCTCGGCAGCGAGGTGGATGACCCCGTCGATCGCATAGTCTTTGAAGACCTGGCAGACGGTCTCGAAGTCGCAGATATCGGCCTTGACGAAGACGTAATTAGGTGCGTTTTCGATGTCCTTCAGGTTGGCCAGGTTGCCGGCGTAGGTGAGTTTGTCGAGGTTGACGATGCGGTAGTCCGGGTATTTATTGACGAACAGGCGGACGACGTGGCTGCCGATGAAGCCGGCACCGCCGGTAACAAGGATGTTTCTCTTGAATTCCATAGCCTATAGCGCGTCAATGAACTGTTTAAATGATAAATGGTTGCGGTCTTTGTCCGAGAGGATGACATCTTCAGATTTCAGGCCCCAGTCGATGCCGAGGTCGGGGTCATCCCAGGCGATGGCGCCTTCGGCTTCGGGACAGTAGAAATTGTCGCATTTATACTGGAAGACGACCCCTTCAGAGAGGACACTGAAACCGTGGGCGAAACCGCGCGGGATGTAGAACATGCGCTTGTTTTCCCCGCTCAGAACGACGCCGACGTGCTTGCCGAAGGTCTTCGAACCGGGTCGCAGGTCGACCGCGACGTCCAGCACGGTCCCGCTGACCACGCGCACCAGCTTGGCCTGGGCATGCTCCCCTTTCTGGAAATGCAGCCCGCGCACGACGCCGTAGCGGGACTTGCTTTCGTTGTCCTGAACGAAGTCAACCGGACCGACCAAAGCGTCGAAAACTTTTTTGTTATAGGCTTCGAAGAAGTACCCCCGAGCATCGCCGAAGATGCGGGGCTCGAGGATGTAGAGGCCTTCTATTTCTGTCTTTATCAGGTTCATAGCTTGATGCTTCCGTCTGCGATCTTCAGCAGGTACTGCCCGTAGGGATTCTTGGCCATCGGGGCGGCGAGCCGCCGGAGGTCTTCGCCGGAGATCCAGCCTTGGGTGTAGGCGATGGCTTCGAGACAGGCGATCTTCAGGCCCTGGCGTTTCTCAATGACTTCGATGTAGGTCGAGGCTTCGGCCAGGGAGTCATGGGTGCCGGTGTCGAGCCAGGCGAAGCCGCGTCCGAGAACCCGGACCTTGAGTTCCCCATCCTGGAGGAAGCGCTGGTTGACGGTAGTAATCTCGAGTTCGCCGCGGGCGGAGGGCTTGATCTGTTCGGCCACTTCCACGACCTTGTTGGGGTAGACATACAGGCCGACGACGGCGTAGTTGGATTTGGGGACAGCTGGCTTTTCCTCGATGCTGATACAGTTGCCGTCCTTGTCGAATTCGGCGACACCGTAGCGCTGGGGATCGCTGACCCAGTAACCAAAGACGGTGGCCTTGCCTTTGTCCGCATCCGCCACGGCCTGTTGCATCATTTCCGCGAGTCCGTTGCCGTGGAAGAGGTTGTCGCCGAGCACGAGGCAGACACTGTCCCCCCCGACGAAGTTCTTGCCGATGAGGAAAGCCTGGGCGAGGCCGTCGGGGCTGGGCTGCTCGGCGTATTGGAAGTTGACGCCATAGTCGCTGCCGTCGCCGAGGAGCCGCCGGAACGCGGGCAGGTCCTGCGGGGTGGAGATGATCAGGATGTCCCGGATGCCGGCCTGCATAAGGACGGAAACCGGATAATAGACCATCGGTTTGTCAAAGATGGGCAGGAGCTGTTTGCTCACGCCCTTGGTGATCGGATAGAGGCGGGTACCGCTGCCGCCGGCAAGGACGATTCCTTTCATAGCTGAAGGCGTTTTATGCATTGTTCCAGGCTGTCGCGCCAGTATGGGATCGGCTGGCCGAAGGTTTTGCGGACCCGGGCTTTGTCGAGCACCGAGTAGTGCGGGCGCTCGGCCTTGGTGGGATAGTCGGCGCTCAGGCAGGGCGCGACCCGGCATTGATTCAAGCCGGAGATTTCGCGGATGGCCATCGTGAAATCGTACCAGGAGATGACGCCTTCGTCGGTGAAGTGGTAGGTGCCGGGCTTGCCGAAGTCCCGTTCTCTGATGACCCCCGCAATCAGGGCCGCGAGGTCGGGGGCGTAGGTCGGGGTACCGACCTGGTCGCAGACGACGCGGATTTCGGGACGGGTCTGCAGGAGCTGGAGCATGGTCTTGACGAAGTTCTTTCCCCACGGGGAATAAAGCCAGGCCGTCCTGAAGATCAAGTAGTTGCAGCCGGATTCCCAGATGGCGCGCTCCCCGGCCAGCTTGGTCACGCCATAGACCCCCGCGGGGTCGGTGGCGTCGTCTTCCCCGTACGGGACGCTCTTGTCGCCGCGGAAGACATAGTCGGTGGAGATATGGATCAACGTGGCCCCGCAGGCCTTGGCCGCAACCGCGAGATTCGCCGGGGCCTGCCGATTGAGCAGGTCGGCGGTCGCCTGGTCGTCCTCGGCCTTGTCGACGTTGGTATAGGCCGCGCAGTTGACAATCACGTCGACCTGTTCCGATTCGCAGACGATCTGCACGGCGGCCGGGTCGGTGATGTCGAGATAGACGGTCTCCACGCCCGGCAAGGCGGTCACGTCGGTGAAGATCCACCGGTCGTCATCCCGTTTGGAGGCCTCCCTCAGGGCGGTCCCCAACTGTCCGTTTGCGCCGGTTACGAGAATGATCATACGCAAAGATAATTACTCTGCGCCGATTTTCAAGGTTTCCAGTTTGGAAATAATGTCCTTCTTGAGGACCGTAGCATGGACCTGGCTGTCCAGGGCGCGGAAGCGGTGGCAGTCGGAGCCGAACATGCAGTAGAAACCTTTCTTCAACAGGATCTCCGCCTTGGCCCGGGTTTCTTCGCCGTAGACACCGACAATAGAGGGAAGGTTGAGCTGCAGGAGACAGCCCATCTTACGAAGCCGTTCGTAGTCTTTCATCTGCATATAGCGGTAGCGCTCAGGATGGGCGATCAGGGGCCGGTAGCCGTTATGGATTGCCTCTTCGATGATTTCCCACAGGTCGATGGGCGGGGACCAGGTGCTGGTCTCCATAAGGACGAGGTCGCCGCCGTGGAGCAGCAGGTCCTTGGCGCGGAGGCGTTCGACGAAGAGGGTGTCGATCATGTATTCCGCCGCCAGTTTGAGCCGGATCGGACCTCCGTAGGCCGCCTGCAATTCTGCAAAGCGGCCTTGGAGTCCTTCGGTCGTATTGGGAACGTCCTCCATGATGTGGGGCGTCAGCCAGAGGGCCTTCAGGCCCGCTTCTTCGTAGAAACGGAGGATCTTCAGGCTCTCTTCGACGGTCTTGACGCCGTCGTCGACGCCGTACAGGATGTGCGAGTGGTTGTCGGTAGCTTCGTGCAGGAGCCCCCCTTCGAGGAGGGACCTGCGCTTACTGCCAAAGAGTCCGAACATCAGGCCTTGCCCTCCTTCTTGTCGTCCTTGTCGTCCTCTTCGTCGGTCTGGTTGCCGTAGCCATAGCCCTGGCCGTAGCCGTAGCCATAGCCGTAACCGTAACCATAGCCGTAGCCGTAACCGCGGCCATAGCCGCTGTGGTAGCTCTCGACGCCATTGAGGATGACGGCCATGCGGTTGAAGCGGCCGTTCTCGTACATTTCCTCGACGGCCGGGATGGCCCGCTTGTCGAAGAGGTTGGCGCGCATGATGAACAGGGAGATGTCCGCATGCTTGGAGATGATGGAGGTATCGGCGACGATGTCGATCGGGGCGCAGTCGATGAACATGTAGTCATAGTTCTTGGCCAGCTCGTTGATCATTTCTCCGAAGCGCGGGCTGTCGAGGAGTTCGGCCGGGTTCGGCGGCAGTTTGCCGACCGGGATCAGGTCGAGGTGATCCTGGACTTTATAAATGGCATCCTTCAGTGCGATTTTGCCGTTGAGATAGGCGGCGACACCGTCCTTCTTATCAAAGTTCAGCGCCTTGGAAAGGGTTCCCTTACGGAGGTCAAGGTCGATCATGAGGACGCGCTTGCCCTTGAGGGCCATGGTCGCAGCCATGTTCATGTCCGTGAAGGTCTTACCGGCGTTGGTGTTGAAGGAGGTGACCATGATCTTGTGGCAACCGGGCTCATTGCCGACCATCAGGTCAAGGTTGGTGCGCAGCACGCGGAACGCTTCGTTCATCATGTCGCGTTTACCCGCCTTGACGATAATCTGGGAGTTGTGGTTGTTGAACCGGTCGGCACGCAGGCGTTCCCACCACTTGAGGTCCTGGAGGCCCATCTGCGGGATTTCCGCCAGGAACGGAGCCTGGAGTTTGGCGATGTCAGCGCGGGAGCGGACGCGGGTGTCGAGTTGGTTCATCAGGAAGAAGATGCCGAACGGGATGCCGAGACCAAGGACCAGGGCGATCAGGAGGATCATCTTGGAGTTCGGGGCAACGGGGGCGCTGCTGCCATTCGGGTTCATGATCAGGCGGGTATTGCCGACGTTGACCAGGGAGGCGATTTCATTCTCCTCACGCTTCTGAAGCAGGTAGATGTACAGCTGCTGTTTGACCTGCTGCTGGCGCTCAATGCTGAGAAGCTGGAGTTCCTGGCCGGAGACATTGGAGATGCGGCCCATGATGGCGTTCTCTTCGCTCTGGATCTTGTTGGCCTGGAGTTGGAGGGTGGCGATCAGGTTGTCGATGGACCGGTTGATGGCGCTCTTGAGGGCATCGAGGGCATCATTCATATCGGCAACGACCGGGTTCTCGGCGCTGGAGGCACTCAGGAGACGGTCGCGGTTGAGCATCTGCGAGTTATATGAACTGATTTGGCTCTCAACGGAAGAGTCGATGCCGGTACCGGCCGGGATCAGGGAGTTGGCGTGGGCCGGGTCATTGAGATAGCTCTTGACGTAACGGGCAATGGACAACTGGTTGTTGACCTCGAAGAACTTGGAGGCATAAGCCGAACTCTGGTTCAGGTAGTTCTGGGAGATGCTCCCGATATCGGTAATACCGTGCTGTTCCTTGTAGTTTTTCAGGTCGGATTCGACGCCGCCGAGTTCCTGCTCGATGACGGTCAGACGTTCGTTGATGAATTCGGATGTGTTGCGGGCTGCGCGGTTCTTGTTCTCGACCCATTCTTCGTTATAAATATCGATCAGGGTAGAAATGACATTTGCGGCACGGGACGGGAAGAGGTCTTGAAGGCTAAGAACCAACACAGAGGACTGTTTGTCGGAGAGACCCACGGACAGCATGGATCCAAAGCTCTTGGCCCGGCTCATGGAATTGCGCCAGTTGACGGTAATATCGCGGTTCCAGTGTTTCAGGTGACTAGTTGGTATCAGAACAACCTTGCCGACGGGGGTGCTCAAGGTGTCACCGAAGGCACCGGTTACCTTGGAAGCTTTGACGTCGTTACCAGCCACCACGAAGTCGCTGAGCACGAAAGTGCTGTCCTTGTGACGGGCAACCGTAAAGGAGAAGGAGGACGGCGGGTTGTCG
Organism: uncultured Bacteroidales bacterium; assembly: GCA_900319855.1. Classification (GTDB taxonomy): domain Bacteria; phylum Bacteroidota; class Bacteroidia; order Bacteroidales; family UBA932; genus Cryptobacteroides. Next base: position 18,658 of record ONQC01000025.1, on the reverse strand, counting down.
CCACCGAGGGCCAGGGTGAACGGGGTACCAGTGAAAAGTTCACGGGTACGGAGCCGCTGGTCCTCAATATAATTGGCCTCGTAGCCAAGGCGTTCGACGACCTTCTGCATAAGGTCCGGAGAAGTGAAGGCCTGGATCTCGTTTAACACATTGGTTCCACCGTAGCGGCTGCGAACGGTGGAACTACCGAAACTGGCAAGTTCACGCAGGGAGGCATTTTCTGCGCCTTCGTCCACGATGACCTTGGCACTGCGGCTGTAAGTCTTCGGAGTACGATAGAGGTAGAAGATGGCAAGGAACAGGCAAATGGCTACGGAGATAATGTACCAGATACGATTGTTCCAGATCATGCCCCAGATGTCGGCCAACTGGAGGGTATTCTCCTCTTCTTCGCGGCCCCAGACGGGCTGGCGGGAAATATTTTCTTCAGACATGGCTTATCGGGTTGCAATGAGGATAATCATATTCACGATAGACAGGACCGTAGATGAGAGCGAAGCCCAGAAACTGACGCTGCGGAAGTTGTTCTCATTGACGGTGGACTGGCCGGCACGGACCTTGTTGGGCTCGACATAGATGATGTCGTTTTGGCGGAGATAGTAGGCCGGGGAGTTGTAGACGTCGGAGTTGCGGATGTCAACCACGTAAATATGGCGCTTGCCGTTCTCTTCGCGGGTAACCTGGATGTTGTCGCGGCGGCCGAAAATGGTCATATCGCCCGCGAGGCTGAGGGCCTGCATGAGGTTGATCTTGTCGCCGGTGATGTTATAGGTACCCGGTCGGGCGACTTCGCCGAGGACGGAGATCTGGAAGTTCATAAATTCAACGGTGACCACGGCATCACGCAGGAGGTTGCGGCCGGAAAGTTCGTTCTTGACGGTCTCGGCGACTTCCCAGCGGTTCATGCCGGCGACGTGGATCTTGCCGACGATCGGGAAGTCGATGTCACCGTTGGTGTCAACACTATAACCAAGTAAGCGATATGTGCTGTTACCGGTGGAACGGGTCTCAGCGCCAGCCTGGAAGGTGGCGTTGGACAGGTTGAACATCGCGGCCAACTCCGGATCACGATGGGAAACGACAATCGCGATCATGTCTTTCGGCTGTACGAGGATACCCTCATTGGACTTCATGTTCATGACGGTCTCTTCCGTGATGTCCTGCATGTAGTTGATGTTCTTGTAGGTCTGGGACGGACCGCATGCGGCAACTCCGGCCAGCAGGCCCACGGCCATCAACAGTTTGACAAAGGTCTTTTTCATTATCTGTCAATCATTTAATTATCTCTCTTCGCTCCGTTTTCGGTGCCTCTTGCCTGCCCAGGACCGTTTTCGTTTATCGTCCGGTTTTTGCCTGACGGCTTGCCGTTTTTCTGCCTGGCAGATTATCGACAGGACACAATTCACCCTAATAACGGATTTGCAAAAATACAGCGATTTTCTAACTAAACCAAATCCATAATAGGAAATTACACCCCAGACTCTGCCCGTCCCACCCTACATCGAATACGGGGCTGAAGGGTTTGAACAATTCTATGGCCTCCAAAGGCTATTTCCCTGTACAAACCCCTTCATTGTTTACCAAAAACCCGCCCGAACAGCCGGGTTTGTACACAAAAACAGACTCTGAAAGGCTTTATAATGCTCAAACCCCCTCGAAGCACTCTCCGAAATCGCCATCGAGAGGCTTCTGCTCCACCACCTCGCTGTTTCAAGCGTCCAACCTGCGCTGCGCCTTTGCACCTACGTAGCCCACTGTGGCTGACTCCCTGCATAGGTTCCGCATAAAGGAAGATTGCCAGAAAAATGCAAAGCACTGTTATCCAATCATTTATCCATTCGTCATGTTGTAATTTAACGACATGACCATCGCGGAATTTATTGAAGATTAACACATTACATTTCTTGTCGAAGGTCTCGTAACATCAACTCCAAGCCTTGTAGAACGTGTCATAAGATCAATCGGCGGGCAGAAAAGGGCGTTCTCTGGCATCGCTGCAGTGTACATCGAGATTGCTGGATGTTCCGGGCACCGCCGCCGCGCAGCAACGAGGCGCGGCGGCTACGCTCCGGCGGGCTTCACCGGGCTCGGGCCCAGCGGCCCGGCTCGCCCGCCGGGCGTTGCCGTGACAGCGGGGAAATGTGAAAGCGGTGGCTGGACGGGCGGAAGAACGGGGATTTTTGTGTACCTTTGCATGGAGGGCCCGGCGATGGATGCCGTGCGAACCCTAAAGCATTGTGCCAAAGATGAGCCAAAGACCTGTCATTTACCTATATACCGATGGCGCGGCCAGCGGGAATCCCGGCCCGGGCGGCTGGGGCGTTGTGCTGCAGTGCGCCGGACTGGAGAAGGAGATGAGCGGCGGGTTTGCGCTGACTACGAACAACCGGATGGAATTGCTGGCGGTGATCGAGGGGCTGCGGGCCATCAAGTGGGATCATGCGACAGTGGAGGTATGGAGCGATTCATCCTATGTCGTGAAGGCGATTACCGAGGGCTGGCTGCTCAACTGGGAGCGGAAAGGATTCGCCAAGGTTAAGAACCCGGATCTCTGGCAGGAGTTCCTCCCCCTGTGGCGCCGGCACCATGTCACGTTCCATTGGCTCAAAGGCCATGCCGGGCATCCGCAGAACGAGCGCTGCGACCGGCTCGCCGTTGCAGCCTATCATCAGCCTGATCTCCCGGAAGATACCGGCTATCTGGACTCCCTCGCCGCACCGGACCCTTCCCTCATCTAAGAATCGGATATACAGTTCCCTCTCCCCCGGTATGGATCCGTCCGACGACTGTTCTGTATCCCTTTGGGAATAACATGATATTTTTTATGATATGCTTGGAGTTGTCCTGAGGATTCTCTATCTTTGCATAAGACATTGAGAGTGCTCCTTAAGTAAGAGCGTCTATTAACAGAGCATTACTCCTCACCAGGAGTAATGCTCTTTTTATTGAAGGATCGGATGGCTACTCTATCCATCAAAAGACCAATGGATTACATTATCCACTCTCAATGTTACTCAAAGTAGACGCTCATCTATCCTTCGGTCTCAGTTTGCAAGGCAGACGGGCCAAGGTCGTTCTCGTACGGGCATATCACAGGGTCCGGCGAGGCGTTAAACAATTCGTCAAAGCGCACTTCAGACTAAGATAGCCTCCGGACTACCCCTCTGAAACGCGCTCCAGATGGTTCTATTCCGAACCATGTCTGCCGCCATCCGAGCAAAGGATCGTCTTCCATTGGGGGCGGTCCTTTGTCTATTTACGTATTTTTTTTGATACGTTATTGTATTGTCCGAAACAACCATCCAGGCAAATAAAAGATACCACTGCTCAAAGGAGGATATTTTTTATGATATGCTTGGAAATCCGGAGAAGAACGAATATATTTGCGCTGAAAATGCTTGATGCCCCTTGAGAAAGGGCGAGTAGGTGTAAATGGAGCACCATTTCCTGACCGGATGGTGCTCTTCTCATTTCTTCCGGATGCGTACTTGAGCCTTTCGCAGGCTACTCTTTTCCAATGGATTTTACAACCACTTACTCTAAAGTATTTTCAAATGGTCAAATTCACCACCTGTTTTTCTATTTCCGTCTGTCTCGAACACAAACGGAAAAAGGAATCCGATAGGACCACCTCAAAAGTCCGGAAGGTCGTTGATGCGATCATATTCAGACGCCCTCATAAAGAGGGCTCACTCCAGTCAGGGTAATTCCTGAGCACTGCTTACCCATCCGAGCAAAGGACCGTCTTCCATTGGGGCGGTCCTTTGTCTAAGTGTGTATGTTTTATGATACGTTTTGAATCCCAAAAAGTCACATACGGGTATACGAACAAGAGGAGAAATCTACGCGATTTGCGGGCGGCCTGGGCGGCGGTCACGGTCGTCGGCGGAGGGCTTTTCGATCATCTTACCGGCCTGGAGCTCATCGTATTGACGGCGGCGACGCCAGATGTCGATGGCGGTGTAGATGGCCGACATCATGGATTGCGGGTCGGCCTCGTCGCGGCCGGCCATCTCGTAGGCGGTACCGTGGTCCGGGGAGGTGCGGACGATGGGCAGGCCGGCGGTGAAGTTGACACCGGTCTGGAAGGACAGGGCTTTGAACGGAGCCAGTCCCTGGTCGTGGTACATGGCCAGGGTAGCATCGAAACGGCCGTAATTGCTCAGCCCGAAGAAGCCGTCCGGAGAATAGGGGCCGAAAGCCAGAATACCCTCTGCCTGAGCCGCTTGGACGGCAGGGAGGATGATCTGCTGCTCCTCGTCACCGAGCAGGCCGCCGTCGCCGCAGTGCGGATTGAGACCGAGGACGGCGATCTTGGGCTGATCGATGCCGAAGTCGCGCTGGAGGGAGGCCTTCATCAGGCGGAGCTTGCGCAGGATCCGCTCCACAGAAATCGTCGAAGCAACGTCTTTCAGCGGAATATGGCCAGTGACGACGCCGATTTTCAGGCGGTCGCTGACCATGAGCATCGTATGGTCGGGGCAGTCGAACTGCTTTTGGAGATATTCGGAATGCCCAGCGAAACCGAAGCCTTCTTTGTTCATCGCCCGTTTGTTAATCGGGGCGGTGACGAGGACGTCAATGGCACCGGCCTTGATGTCGGCGACAGCGCATTCGAGGGCACGCATGGCAGCCTTGGCGGATTCGGGCGTAGACTGGCCAGGTTCAACGAATATGTTGTCAGGCAAGCAGTTGACGATATTGATCTTTTTGAATTTCGCGTCTTTGGCGGAGTTGATCACATAGGTATCCAGCTGCTCGATGTTGTGCAGCTGTTTGCGGTAGAAGCCGAAAATCTTGGAGGAGCCGTAGACGACCGGGGTAAAGGAATCCAGAATGCGGGCATCAGACAAGGCTTTGATAATGACTTCGTAACCGATCCCGTTGCCGTCGCCCTGGGTAATGCCGACGACGAGTTTATTATTGATCATAGTGAGATGTCTTTAAAAATCATGGCAATTTACCGAATTTCCCGCAAAATGCAAAATCCAACCCATTCAACCGAGTTTGAGGATGTTCTCGCAGTACTCGGCAATCTTCTCGCGGTGCGTGATGAAAATCAAGGTCTTGCCGGCATCGCGGCGGGTCAGGTTCTCCATCAGCTGGGCCTCGGTTTCGGGGTCGAGCGAAGAACTGAATTCGTCAAGCAGGAGGATACTGCCGGGCCGGAGGAGGCCACGGGCGATGGCGATGCGCTGGGCCTGGCCTTCGCTCAGTCCGGTACCCCGTTCGCCGCAAGGGGTGTCGAGTCCCTGAGGAAGGTCGCGGACAAATCCGGCGGCCGCGGTATCAAGAGCCTCCCACATGCGGGCTTCATCCGCCTGGGGATCACCCAGCTGGAGGTTGGCGCGGATGGTACCGCTTAGCAGGGTGTTGCCCTGCGGAACATAGACGATATTGACGCGGGTCAAGGGCGAGGCCTCGGCCTGCCGATGCTCATCATAGACCCAGATCCGGCCCGCAGTCGGCCTCAACAGGCTCAGCATCAACCGGATGAGCGTACTCTTTCCGACACCGGTCTCCCCTACAATGGCCGTCTTGCTGCCAGGCTTGAAATCGAAACTGAAATCCTTCAGGACATCGGATTCTCCATCTGGATAGCGGAAACTCAAGCCTTCGATGCGGATGCCGGCCACGCCATCGAGGCGGATGGAATCGCCACGTTCCTCTTTCTCCGCATCTTCCAGTTCCATGAGCCGGTCGATGGAGGCCGTGGCATAGATGAAACTCGGGATCTGGCGGGTCAGGCGAACGAGCGGACCCTGGATCTGGCCGACCAACTGGAGGAAAGCGGTCATCATACCGTAGGTCGTGGTCCCGTGCCAAATGCCGAAGGCGCTCCAGATGAAGGCCGTGGCATAGCCGGCATTGAAGGCGACGCTGACGATAGACCGGGAGATGACATTGAACCGGGTCCGGCGCAGAACCTGGTCATATTCCGTCTGTTGCAGGTCATCGAGCCGCTCTTCGGCCATGCCCTCCCCTTCCATGGACTGGATGACGGGTTTGTGCTGCAGGCTTTCCTGGATGTGGCTCTGGACCCGGCTTTCGCTCTCGCGGATGTCCCGGGTCAACTGCCGCATTTTACTGAAGAATACCTTGCTGAGGAACACGAAGACCGGCATGATCAGGATCAGGATCAGTGCCAGCCGCCAGTCCATGAGGCACATGAACACGATGGCGGCGATGAGCTGGATGATCGTGGTCAGGAAGGAGGGGAATTCCTGGCAGATGACCCTCGTGATGGCATCGACATCCGAGAAAAGACGGTTCAGCGTATCGCCGGAATGCATCTTTTCCTTGCCCTGCCACTGGGATTGTAACAGATTGGAATACAGGTGCTGGCGGATGATGAAATTCATCCGGGCATAGGTCATGCTTTCGACGCGGCTGTTCCATGCGTTGATGGCGATGCGGCAGATCATGACAACCGCCATGACAATGGCGATGGTGGTGATGCTGCCTTCCTTGACACCGGTGGCAATGTCCACCAGGTATTTGCAGATCCAGATGAATCCCAGGTTGAGCAGGACGGCCATTCCGCCCAGCAGGACATTCACCAGCAAGGCACCCCGGACCCCTTTCGAGTTCCGGTACAACCATTTGAGATAGGTCGTCAGCTTGTTCATTCCGAGATCCATTCTGTAGGTTCAGCCGATGTTAGGCCTCAGCAAGACCCATCTCGACCCACTGGTCGCAGAGTGCCTGGGCATCCGCGAGGGCGCGTTCAGCGGTCACCTCGTAGCGGTCGGTCATCAGGTCGGCCAGCGTCTGGGCGGTAAACTCCTTGTCCTGCACCTCTTTCCAGAGATAGGTAGCGGTTTCGTTCAGCGTCACCAGTTTGCTGAAATTGACCTGCTCCAGACCCTCTCCGGAGATTACGTTCTGTCCGCAGATGCTGCGGAGCACAAATCCTTTCTTGATTTTCATATCGTTAAACTCTTTTTATTTCAAACACGTTTCTCCGCCTCAAACGTTTGCCTTTTCAACGGTGATCCGGATCCGGAAAAGCCGCCGGTAAATGGCCAGGATGTAGCGCCGGAGTCCGCCGAGCCGCTGCCACGCATGGACCAGCCGAAGCTCACCCAGGCGATAAGGGTCGCGAGGGCTCACGCCTTTCCGAAGGATGGTAACCGCCTTCCCATGTATCTGATTCACAGGTACTACTTCCTTCCCCCGCCAGACACCGTCGCCCTGGATCGTCGCTATGCCGTTCTCGATCTTCAAGATCCGGTGCATGATCCAGCGGCCGTGGGTCCGGAAGAGCACGATGTCGTCCCGCTTGAGTTGCGTCCGGTCGGGCGCCGTCAGTTCGACAAGATCCCGCTCTCCGCGAATGAACGGAAGCATGCTGACGCCCTTCACCGGGATGGTTACGCGCTTGCCGTTTTCCAGCTGTGCCACCACCTGGGCGAAGAATTCGTCATTATGGACCACCAATTTTTCCATCTCTTGCTTGCATGGAGTCACTGTCTCCCTGCAGGCGCTCCCCTGCCGGTACAAGTCACTCCAATTTGCGAAGATACGGAAAAAATCCCAATCCACCATAAAGGTGGGGATGCGGCGGCTAGCGGATGGTGACGTGGGTGACGCCGGGGGTGCTGTAGGTGTAGGTGCAGGAGACGGCGAAGGCCTCGTCGAGTTCTTTGCGAAGGGCGGCCGCGAGGATGCCATCGCCGACGCCGTGGACGAAGGAGATCCGGCGGCCTTTGTGCTTGAGATTCTGCCGGAGCACCTGGCGGAAGTACTGGAGCTGGTAGTCGAGGGCGGCCCATTCGGGGACACCGTCCGCGCCCGGAATCCGTTCGATGTGCAGGTCGACGGTCAAGTCGCCATGAGGGTCAGTATGCTGTTTGTCAGCATGTTCCGACTTGGGAATGCGCCTGAGGACGGCCGCCTGGAGCCGGCGGTCTTCATCCGGATCGATGGGAATGAATTCGTTGCGGGCGGCCCGGATGACCAGGTCATCGAGGGCAATCTCATAGTACCCTTTCCCGAAACCGACGAGCGTCCCGGTATCATTGGTGTCCATCATCCGGACACGCTGGCCTTTCTCCAGCCCTTCGTTCCGGGCTCGTTCTTCCTCTTTGGAGAGGAGGATCAGCGTGCGATTACGGGGCTGGTTGCCCTTCGGCGCAGGGGCGCTGCCGGGAGTTTCCCCGGTCGGAAGGTCTTTCTTAATGGACTTAAGGTCCTTTAAATCATTCAGTTTCATGATAACATTCCTGGATGAACCGGGCGAAGAGTTTTTGACTGTCCGGATCGGTGGTAAACAGGTATTCCGGATGCCATTGGACCGCCCAGAGGAAACGATGGAGGGTGCTGTGGAAGGCTTCGATGATGCCGTCCGGCGCGATGGCCATCGCCTCCATTCCGGGAGCGAGGTCGCGAATTGCCTGATGGTGCAAGGTATTGACCCTAAGCTCATTTTTCTCCAACAGGCTGGCCAGGGGGCCGGTTAGTCGTACCGAATGGGACGGCCGGTCATAGGGTTTTCCCTGCCGGTGGACCAGGCCGTCAGGCCGCTGGGACGGGAGGTCCTGCCAGAGGGTGCCGCCGAGCGCAGCATTGATGAACTGAAGGCCGCGGCAGATGCCGAAGACGGGTTTGTCAAGCGCGAGGGCTTTCCGTAAGATCTTGTCTTCCAAGAGGTCGCGTTTGGGACATGTCACCAGGGGCAGCACTTCGGCTTCTCCATAGACTGAGGGGGCGACATCCTGGCCGCCGGTGAACAGGAAGCCGTCGCACCGGTCCGCCAACTGCGCGGCTTGCCGGTCGTCGATGTCAAAGGGGAGGATGACGGGAAGGCCGCCGGATTGCCGGATGGCATCCGTGTAGGCGGACAGCATCCAGAGGCTTTCTTTTTCGAGGTCCCAGAGCGGGGTGATTCCTATGATCGGGCTCATAACAATTTGATGGCGTTGATGATCCGTCCGCAGGCGATGGTTTCGCGACGGGCGGAGAAGAAATCCGGCGACTGATAGGTGTCGATGCCGATGACTTGGATGGCATTTTCTGGGATGCCGGCTTGCCCGAGCAGCCAGCGGTTGGCCTGCCAAAGGTCGATATGATGGCCGCCGGACATGGGCTTGCCGGGTTGCGGATCCCGGAGAGACCCGATTTCGTCCATCGGGAAACCCGTATCGCTGAAAGCCCGGACGACCTCCTCCCCTACCTGGAAACTGTCCGGCCCGATGGCCGGTCCGATGACGGCCCGAAGGTCTTGCGGCCGGGTCCCATACCGGATATCCATCTGTGCAATCACTTTTGTTACAATGCGTTGAACCGTTCCGCGCCAGCCTGAATGAACCGCTGCGACGACATGCCGGACCGGATCATGGAGCAGGATGGGCACACAGTCTGCAGTCCGCACGCCGATCGCCAGTCCGGGAATATCCGTGATCAGGGCATCGAATCCCTGCAGGTCGTCCCGATTCATTTTTCCGGAGATGACGGCAATGGCCGTCCCGTGGACCTGATGCGCCGTCAGGACGGGATAAGGGAGCACGCTGTCGCGGCGTGTCGAGAAGGCTTCGACGCCCGGCCCGAGGTCGTATGTCAGGAGGTCCGTCATAGGATGGTCAGGGCGATGCGGGCACAGGCCTCAGCATCAGCCAGGGCATGGTGGTGATTTTCAAGTTCATAGCCACAGGCCGACGCAACGGTCTGGAGCTGATGGTTCGGGAGGCTATGTCCGAAAACGCGGCGGGACGCCCAGAGGGTGTCGTAGAAAACGTAGTCCGGATAGTCCATCTGATAGACCCGGAACACGGCCCGCAGGCAGCCCTCATCGAACCGGCTGTTGTGCGCCACGAGCGGCAGGTCACCGATCAGCGGCTCAATCTGTTCCCAGACAAAGGGAAAAACCGGAGCATCCTCCGTGTCCTCCGGTCCGAGGCCGTGCACCCGGCGGCAAAACCACTGGTAGTATTCCGGTTCCGGATGGATCAGGCTGTAGAATGTATCCGTGATGACTCCTCCGCGGACGACGACCACTCCAACGCTGCAGACGCTGGAGGGGCATTCGTTCGCCGTTTCAAAGTCGATGGCCGCAAAATCTGTCATATCTTTGCAAAGGTACGAAATAATCTGCAGCCCGGCCAGCGTCAGCTGTTCCGAAGTTCATCGATCTGATCGAGGAGATCATCGGCAGCGTCGAGGACGTCGCGGCGGTTTTTCCACCCCAGGAGTCCGCCGATGATGAGGCCCACGGCGATGCCGCCGATCAGGCCATACAGTTTTTCGGCATCGACACCGATGTTCTTGACCATGTCCCAGATCATGAACGCGAGCCATGCCAGTCCGACCGGGGCGCCTACCTTATACCAGTTTGCATTCAGTTTCCGGAACTTGCTGACTTCCGAGGCCGCAGTCACAAGGTCCTTGTCCATGCGGGGCAGGTGGACATTGATAATGACGGTGGCAGCTACGCCCGCGAGCATCATGGCAATGTAGGAGATGACGACGGGAAGGGAGAAGCCGAGCGATAGCAGGGCCGGCGACAGGAAGATGCCGGCGACGGCAAAAATGCAAGGGACAAAGTACTTGAATCGAAGGCGGTTGGCCGTCTGGTTCATGGCCTGGCGCAACATTCTGCCATTGACAATCTTCTGGGCATCCAGTTGCTTGCGCAGCTGCTGCATCTGCTGCTGCATTTCGAGGAGGGTGTTATCTGTCGTTTCCATGATTACTGCATCTTTTTGAGTTGATCTTTAATTCTGACAAGACGGACGGAGACATTGGAGGGAGAGATTCCCACGATCTGGCCGATTTCTTCGTAACTGAGATTCTCCAGCCAGAGGAGGACGATGGCCCTGTCGAAGGGGCCCAGCTTGCCGATGCGTTCCCGCAGCAGGCCGGCCTGGCGGTTGTCTTCGGCGCTGGTGTCAAAAAGATCGACATCCATCGACAAAGGTTCGGTCCTGATGCCGCGTTTCTTCTTGCGGTCGGAAGAAATGCAGGTGTTCAAGGCAACCTTCCAAATCCAGGAGTTCAGCGCGCTGTCGCCCCGGAAGAATCCGGATCCCTTCCAAAGGTTGATGAGGACTTCCTGAAAAAGGTCGGCCACTTCGTCTTTGTCGGTAGAGAACATGTAGCAGACGGTATAAATCGTGCTGCGGTGTTCCCGGACCATGGTTTCAAATTCTCTCTCTGTCATGTCTGTTTTGTTTGTCTCTGCCCATTAGACGCAGATTCCAGCGAAAAACTACAGCTAAAGTTAAAAATTTTCAGGATTCATCGCAACTGCTTGGCCTGGGCACCCGTTGCACTTCTGCTTTACATCGACCGCCCGGGCACAAAAATGGGCCGCTGTGTCCCCGGGGCAGTACTCACGGGACGGCCCGGCACAAAATGGGTGGCAGACAACTCATTGTGATTCAGAAAGATGCTGAATTTAAAGTGCAAATTCCTGCACTTTAAATACACGTTTTCATTGATCCATAAGCACTTACGTGCCACCCATTTTCGGTCTTGAGTAAAAGTCGATTACCGAAAGGACATGGAGAGGCCCGCTCAAGAGGCGGAGGGAAACAGGCGGATGGGTGCAAGCGGGTAAGAGCTGGTAGATGGGTGGGCGGGTAAAAATAGACGGGTGGGTGAGGCAGGTGAAAGCAGACGGATGGATGGGCGGGTGATAAGCAGGCGGATGAGTCCGGGGCGATACTCAGCCGCAGCAGACAAGTTCTCCGCGCAGCGGAGGACGCAGGATGCGAGGATGGACTGAGCCCCGACTCCCTTCCGCCTGCAGACCCGCCGAAGGAGTGAGAGCAGGCAGACCCGCCGAAGGATCCGAGCGTTCATACTAGGGGTGCGCAGAGGCTCTCCCGCTGGACTTCTACGGAAAATCGGCCTTAGACGGCAGTGTAGGAAAGAGAAATGTCGATACGAAGGGCCCCCTTTTGCGCAAGTATGTTTATATATGGTTGATACATATGATGTTATAAATCATCATGCGCGAAAGGGTGGTTTCCAAGGTGGCCTTTTGCGTATGGTTATTTGTATCGTGTTGAATCACTGACACTTACTAAGGAACTTGCGCAAATGGTCCCGTCTGAGGTGGCCACTTGCGCTCGGAACCGCCGCCGCAAGGGTCTCGCATGAGAATCTGCTTGTGTTTGGCACCGCCGCCGCGCGACAGCGAGGCGCGGCGGCTACGCTCCGGCGGGCTTCGCCGGGCTCGGGCCCAGCGGCCCGGCTTGCCCGACGGGCGTTGCCCGGTCCGAGGAAAAGAGAAACAACCCCCATTGAGTGTCGTCCAAGTCTGCACCGGCGGGATGTCCAGGTACAAAAACGAGCCTCTGTGTTCCCGGCGAAGTGCCGGCGGTACGTTCGGGTACGAAAACGCGTGGCAGGCAACTCATTGTGATTCAGAAAGATGCTGAATTTAAAGTGCAAAAATTTGCCCTTTAAATTCACGTTTTCATTGATTATCAATGAATTATGCGCCACTCATTTTCGGGTCTGAGTGGAAGACGCATGCCGAAGAAAGCTTGAGAGGCCCGCTCAAGATGCGGAGGGAAGCAGACGGGTGGGTGAGGCGGGTGAAAGCAGACGGATGAGGCCGGGGCGATACTCAGCCGCAGCAGACAAGTTCTCCGCGCAGCGGAGGACGCAGGATGCGAGGATGGACTGAGCCCCGACTCCCTTCCGCCTGCGGACCCGCCGAAGAAGAGAAAGCAGGCGGACCCGCCGAAGTAGAGAAAGCAGGCGGACCCGCCGAAGTAGAGAAAGCAGACGGGCCCGCCGAAGGAGTGAAAGCAGGCGGATCCACCGAAGGAGTGAAAGCAGGCGGATCCACCGAAGGAGTGAAAGCAGGCGGAGGGGGCTTTTGCCATATTATAGTACATGTGAATAGGATTTGCGGGGTATTATCGTTACCTTTGTTGGAATGAAGCGCACGGTGGGTTGATGGGGAATGGGAAGGAGTGAAGTGAAGTGAGGTGAAGTGAGGAGTGAGGAGCGAAGAGTGAGGAGCGAAGAGAGAGGAGCGAAGAGAGAAGAAGACAGGATGGTCCGTGCGATAAGATTGATTGTGAAACAATAGCTTGGACAGGATGGAACGGAGCGAGTTGGAATCGGATATCCAGTATCTGCCGGGGGTGGGGCCGAAACGGGCCGCACTGCTGCGGAGTGAGCTGGATGTGCACCGGATCGGGGATCTGATCCGGCTGTACCCGTTCCGGTACATCGACCGGAGCACGGTGGTGCCGATTGCGGACGTGGTGCCGGATGCGGCGTTCGTGCAGATCCAGGCGACGGTCGCCTCGAGTGAGTTCCAGGGGAAGAAGTTGAGCGTGTGGGTGCAGGATGGGACCGGTACGATGGAGCTGGTGTTCTTCAAAGGGATCAAGTATACGGCGGACCGGCTGCAACCGGGCAAGACGTTCCTGTTCTTCGGAAAGCCGACCGCCTTTAACGGCCGCGTGAACATCGTGCATCCGGAGATCGACCAGCCCGGCACGGTCGGCGGAGCCACCGTTCCCGGCGCCGCGCAACCGCAAGGCACTGCCGGACCCGCGCAGGGCGCCGCGGCATCAGGCGTGATGACGGGCGTATACACCTCGACGGACCGGCTGAAGAATGCCGGAATCACCGGAAAGGTCATGAACAAACTGATGGCCAACGCCTTGCAGCTCTGTCTTCCGGAGATCCAGGAAAGCCTGCCGGAGTACATCCTCAAGGAAAAGGGCCTCGTGAGCCTGAACTACGCCCTGAAAAACATCCACTTCCCGACCGACGCCTACGCCCTCCGGAAAGCCACCTACCGCCTGAAGTTCGAGGAACTCTTCCTCCTCCAGTTGTCCCTGCTCAAACAGAAATACATCCGCAGCCGGGCGGACAAGGGCATTCCCATGCCCAAGGTCGGAGACGCCTTCAACAAATGCTACCAGGCCCTCCCCTATGACCTCACCGGCGCCCAGAAACGCGTCATCAAAGAGATCCGCGAAGACCTCAAGAGCGGTCGCCAGATGAACCGCCTCCTCCAGGGAGACGTCGGCTCCGGCAAGACCATGGTCGCCGTCCTGTCCAGCCTCATCGCCATCGGAAACGGCTGCCAGGCCTGCATCATGGCCCCCACCGAAGTGCTTGCCCAGCAACATTTTGCCAACATCTCCAAATACCTCGCCCCCACCGGCGTCGAAGTAGCCCTGCTCACCGGCAGCACCAAGACCGCCGAGCGGCGGCGCATCCACCAGGGCCTCGAAGACGGCAGCCTCGGCATCATCGTCGGCACCCACGCCCTCATCGAGGACAACGTCCTCTTCCACCGCCTCGGGCTGGCCGTCATCGACGAGCAGCACCGCTTCGGCGTGGACCAGCGCGCCAAGCTCTGGAGCAAAGGGGCCGGCGGCATCCCGCCGCATGTGCTCGTCATGACCGCCACCCCGATCCCGCGGACCCTCGCCATGACCCTGTACGGCGACCTCGACATCTCCGTCATCGACGAAATGCCCCCGGGCCGCAAGCCCGTCCAGACCATGCTCATCACCGAAGGCAAACGCACCGCGCTCTGGCGCTTCATCCGCGACCAGATCGCCCTCGGGCGCCAGGCCTTCATCGTATACCCGCTGATCTTCGAAAGCGAAAAGGTTGACTACCAGAACCTTGAACAGGGATACGAGCGGGTTGTCCAGGCCTTTCCCTTCCCGCCCTACAAGGTCGCCATCGTCCACGGGCAGCAGTCCTCCGAAGACAAGGCCTTCAACATGAACGCCTTCGCCGCCGGCCGAGCCAACATCCTCGTATCCACTACGGTCATCGAGGTCGGGGTCGACGTCCCGAACGCGTCGGTGATGGTCATCGAGAGCGCGGAACGCTTCGGACTCAGCCAGTTGCACCAGCTGCGCGGGCGCGTGGGCCGGGGCTCGGACAAGTCCTACTGCATCCTCGTCAAAGGGCAGAAGGTCAGCAAGGAAAGCCAGAAACGGCTGGAACTGCTGTGCGCGACGGAGAACGGCTTCGAGCTGGCGGAAGAAGACATGAAGATGCGCGGGCCGGGCGACCTGGAGGGTACGCAGCAAAGCGGACTGCCGATCAACCTGGCGATTGCATCGCTGGCCAGGGACGGGGCGCTGCTCGCCGAGGCGCGGACCTATGCGGAGCAGGTGCTGGAGCGGGATCCGCTGCTGGAGCGTCCGGAGAACGGGCGGCTGCTCTATGAATTGAGGAAAGATAAATATAAGGTACATGATTACAGCCGGATCAGCTAGAAAAGGCTGGCGAAGAGACAGGAGAGGATGATCGTAGAAACGTGTTGCGACAGCATTACGGCCATGTATGCGGCCGTCATCGCCGGGACGGACCGGATCGAGTTGTGCTATGACCTGAGCTGCGGGGGCGTGTCCCCCCACCATGCGGACATTGACGAAGCCGGGACCCTCAAAGGGTTGCCGGTCAACGTTTTGATCCGGCCGAGAGGCGGGGATTTCGTCTACGATGAGAAGGAGATTGAGAAAATGTTCTACAAGATCGCCTATTGCGCGAACTGCGGACTGAACGGCGTGGTTATCGGTGCCCTGACCAAGGAAGGCGACGTGGACATGGAGCTTTGCCGCGAACTGGTCTCCGTGGCCCGGACTTACGGGCTCAGCGTGACCTTCCACCGGGCGATCGACGAGGCAAGGGACATCTTCCAGGCGCTGGAAGACGTCATCTCGCTGGGCGTGGACCGGGTGCTGACCTCCGGCGGGGCGCCGGACGCCTGGACGGGCCGCGAGACAATCCGTCGGATGGTGGAGCAGGCAGCCGGAAGGACAATCATCCTGCCGGGCGGCGGAGTCACTCCTGAAAACGCCGTGGCGCTGGCCGAATATACAGGGGTCACGGAGCTGCACGGCACCCGCACCGGCATCATCCGGGCGGTCCGCGGAACAGAGTCTTATCCCGAGCGAAACGAGGAACCGATAACGAAGTAACGAGGCAACATATGGTTACCGAACTGATACAGAAATATATCTGGCTCGTCCAGACCTTCATCAAGGCCGGGGACCGCGGACTGTTGCTCGAGGAAATCGCCCGGGCGTGGGAACTGCGGTGGGACAGCGACTATTCCCGCCGAACCTTCAACAACCACCGCCAGGCCATCGCCGACATCTTCGGCATCGAAATCACCTGTGACCGCCGGACCAACCGATACCATGTTCCCTTTGCGGAAGAAGTCGCCGATAGCAATGCCACCGCCGCCTGGCTAATCAATACCTTTACAATCAACAATTTGCTCACCCTCGGAAAAGAGCGACTGAGCGGGCGGGTCAGCGTCGAGGACATCCCCTCCGGCCAGCGCTGGCTGACCCTGCTGATGGAGGCGATGACCGGCAACCGGGTCATCCGCATCCACTACCGGAAATACACCCGGGAAGAAGGGGAAGTCCTGCATGTCCACCCCTACGCATTGAAAGAATTCGCCCGCCGCTGGTATCTGGCCGGGTGGTGCGAGGAGCGCAGTGCCGAACGGGTCTACGGACTGGACCGGATCCAGGACATTGCCATTGAAGACGCGACCTTCAAGATGCCCAAGAACTATGACGTGGAAGAAGCCTTCGCGACCAGTTTCGGCATCTACCTCGCGGAAGGGCGGAAAGCGGAAAACATCGAATTCCAGGCCACCGAACGGGAAGCCCGCTACCTGCGCGACCTGCCCCTGCACCACAGCCAAAAAGAAGTACGCGACAACGTGTTCCGCATCCGCGTGGTGCCGGACGACGATGTCATCATGGAATTCTGCCGCCTCGGCAACCGGGTCGAAATCCTCAGTCCCGACACAGTCCGCGAGCAGGTCCGGCAGGCCCTCAAAGAAGCATATATTCAATATAATCCATAATCTATGAAATCCTCCAAACTGGCGGTGGCCCTGGCCGCCGCAGCATTGAGCATCATGAGTTGCAACCCCAAACAGGAGACCGACGGCGCCTACATCGGCCCGGCCGACCTCCGCATCGAAGACGGGCGCATGACCCCCGAAGTCCTGCTGTCCCTGGGCCGGCTGTCCGACCCGCAGCTGTCCCCCGACGGCAGCAAGATCCTCTACGGCGTCAGCTACACCAGCATCGCCGACAACCGCAGCTGCCGGAACCTCTTCCTCTGCAATCCCGACGGCAGCGGCAAGGTCCAACTGACCCGCGACGGGAAATCCATCAATGGCGCCCGCTGGTCCAGCGACGGCAAAAGCCTCTTCTTCCTCCAGGGCGGCCAGCTCTGGAAAGCCGACTTCCTGGGTGACAAACTCGGGAAACGGACGCAGCTGACCGACGTACCCAACGGTATCAGCGACTACAAGCTGTCCCCTGACCAACAGCAGGTTATCCTCGTCAGCACCGTTCCGTCCAACGTCAAGTCCCCGGCCGACTTCGACCCTGCCCTCGACAAGGCCCAGGCCTATGTCACCGAAGACCTGATGTATCGCCACTGGGACCACTGGGTGACCGAACTCCCCCACTCCTATGTGGCCAATTTTGCCAACGGCGTCATCACGCCCGACCGAATGCTTGACATCCTCGGCGGTCCGGACGTCAAGTTCGAGCTTCCGCTGGAGCCCTACGGCGGTGCCGAGCAGCTGACCTGGAGCCCGGATGGCCGCTATATCGCCTACGCCTGCAAGAAGCTGAGCGGCAAGCAGTACGCCTTCTCGACCAATACCGACATCTTCGTCTATTGCCCCCTCACCGGCCAGACCACCAAGGTCACCGACGGCGGCGGCTATGATACCGACCCGGTCTGGAGCCCGGACGGCAGCAAGATCGCCTGGCTCAGCATGGAGCGCGACGGATACGAGGCCGACAAGGTCCGCCTGATGACCGCCGACCTCGCCTACAATGAAGTTTCCGACGGCCAGAGCGCCAATCCGGCCGTCTCCGGGATCAAGGACCTGACCGCGGACTTCAAGTACAATGCCGCCGAGCCGGTCTGGGCGGCCGATGGCAAGTCCATTTATTTCAATTCTTTGGTGGAAGGCCTGCAGGGCATTTTCAACGTCTCTGAAGCCGGGATGGTCCGCCTGACCCCGGAAGATGCCTGGTACGATTTCAACAGCCCGTTTGCCGTGCTCGAAGACGGCACGTTGCTCGCCTCCTATTGCTCGATGGACTTCCCGAACGAACTGGTCTGCGTCAAGGACGGGAAATTCCAGGCCATTACCCATGAGAACGAGCACCTGCTGAGCCAGCTCAAGCCCCACAAGACCGAGGCCCGCTGGATTGACACCGTGGACGGCCAGAAGATGCTGACCTGGGTCCTCTTCCCTCCGGAATTCGACGAGACCAAGACCTACCCGGCCATCGAAATCTTCCTCGGAGGTCCGCAGGGTACCCTGTCCCAGGGCTGGTCCTACCGCTGGAACTACTGCCTGATGGCCCATCAGGGCTTTGTCGTGGTGCTTCCGAACCGTCACGGCACCACCGCTTTCGCCGACATATTCCTTTTTTGAAAGCTCCTCCTGCGTTTCCTCGAGCTTCCTCTGCATCTTCTGATACTGCTTCATCAGTCAACTTTGGCTCCTTCTTCTTTGCAAATTGAATATATGAAACAAGGTCTTCCTTGCTAAATGTATCGATTGGTTGCTCATCTGGAAGTTGTCTGTGAACACGGATAATGTGTTGTGCGATCTTTCTGTCGATGTCTTCCTTTGCTTCATCAACAACAACAAAGAAAAGATCGAAAC
>ONQC01000023.1 GCA_900319855.1 uncultured Bacteroidales bacterium | reverse complement strand
ATATCCGGCTGAACAACGCCCTGACACCGTTGTATGACGCCTGCTTCGTGGAAAGCAATCCGATCCCGGCCAAAGGCGGGCTGAGCGTACTGGGCCTGTGCGAAAATGAACTTCGTCTGCCGCTGACCCCGGCGACGGCTCCGACCCTGGAGCGGATGCGCACGGTATTGAACGAACTGAAAATTACCTGCTAGATGAACAACGAACTAGAGAAATTCTATGAAGTCCTCCGCCAGCTGGAGGCCGGACAGATCCGTGTCGCCGAGAAGAAAGACGGGAAATGGGTGGTCAACTCCTGGATCAAGGAGGTGATCCTGAGCGGTTTCCGCCTGGGTAAGACGGTCGACATGTCGGACGGCGTTTTCTCTTTCTTCGACAAGGATACCATCCCGCCGCGCCGTTTTACGGCGGCAGACGGCGTCCGGATCGTACCGGGCGGCACGACCGTGCGCCGGGGTGCCTACCTGGCCCCTTCGGTGATCATGATGCCCCCGTCCTATGTCAATATCGGCGCTTATGTGGATGAAGGTTCCATGGTGGATTCCCATGCCGTCGTAGGCTCCTGCGCCCAGGTCGGCAAACACGTCCACCTGGCGGCCACCTGCCAGATCGGCGGTGTGCTCGAGCCGGCCGGCGCCCTGCCGGTCATCATCGAGGATGACGCCTTCATCGGCGGCGGCTGCGGCATCTACGAGGGGACCATCATCGGCGAGCGGGCCGTCATCGGCTCCGGCGTGGTCATTACCCGGGGGACCCCGGTCTTCGATGCCGTGAACGGCTGCTATATCCGTCCGAACGAGGCCGGTCAGCTGATCATCCCTGCCGGCGCCGTCGTGGTCTCGGGCACCCGTCCGATGACCAAAGGCCCGGGCGCGGCCGAAGGCATCCATGTCTACACGCCGGTCATCATCAAATACCGCGATAGCAAGACGGATACGTCCGTCACCCTGGAAGACGCCCTGCGCTGATGGAGTACGGGAAATTCTTTTCGGCCGATACCGGCCAGTTCATGCGTTCGCCGGTCCGCGAGATCTTCAAGCGGGTCGACCTGAACGCCATTTATTCCTTTGCGGGTGGGTATCCTTCGGCGGACACCTTCCCGCTGCAGGATATCAAGGAGTTGAGTGCCTTGGTTCTGGATAAATACGGCGCCAAAGCCCTCCAATACGGGGCGACCCAGGGCGTCCCGGAACTCCGGCAGGTCCTGTCCGACCGGTACGGAGTGCCGGTGGAACGGATCCAGATCACGACCTCATCCCAGCAGGGCATCGATGTCTGTACCCGCATCCTGGCCGATCCGGGCGACGTCATCCTGACCTCGGATCCGTCCTATCTGGGGGCCTTGCAGTCCTTCCATTCCTACCGGGCGGACATCGTCGGTGTTCCGCACCTGGGGGACCTGGCGGCGCTGCGTTCCGCCTATGTGGAAACAATCGAAGGGCTGCGGAAAGCCGGCAAACGGATCAAGTTCCTGTACATGATCCCGGATTTCCAGAATCCGTCCGGCGAGACCCTGACCCTGGCCGAGCGGAAGATGCTGCTGGAACTGGCCGAGACGTATGATTTCCTGGTGGTGGAAGACTGCCCCTACCGGGAGCTCCGTTACGAGGGAGAACGGGTGCCGACGATGTATTCCCTTGCGCCCGACCGGGTCCTGCACCTGGGCTCTTTCTCCAAGATCTTTGCCCCGGGTTTCCGGCTGGGCTGGATCTTCGGCGCGCCGCAATTGCTGGACCAGATCTACGTCTGCAAGCAAAGCCTGGACCTCTGTCCGCCGATTTTTGACCAATACCTCGCAGCGGAATTCATGGGCAGCGGGCGGCTGGATGCCAACCTGGCCAAGAGCAAGGAGCTCTACCGCTCCAAGCGTGACCTGCTGCTGCAGATGCTGGCCGAGACCATGCCGGAGGGAGTCTCCTGGACCCATCCCGAAGGCGGACTCTTCCTGTTCCTGACCCTGCCCGAAGGCTTCGACAGCGTGGCGTTTTACGACAAAGCCCTGGATGCCGGGGTTGCCTACGTCGCCGGGTCCTTCTTCCATACGAAAGGGGGCCGCAATACCATGCGGCTGAATTTCTCGTTCATGACCCACGACCGGATCCGTGAAGGGATCCGTCTGTTAGCCAGTTTGTTGCATGAAGTTTTATAAGTACCATGGCGCCGGCAACGATTTCCTGCTGGCCGACAACCGGGACGGAAGCATCCTGCTGGATACCGTCAAGGTCCGCCGTCTGTGCGACCGCCACTTCGGCTTCGGGGCCGACGGGGTGATGCTGCTGGGACCGGGCCGCGGTGACCGGGCTTTTACGATGGAGTACTACAACCCGGACGGTTCCGGCGGCATGATGTGTGGCAACGGCGGCCGGTGCATCGTGGCTTTCGCCGCTGACCTCGGGATGACGGATTTCCGGTTCGAGGCGGCGGACGGTCCGCATGAGGCCTGGCTGCTGCAGGAGGGGAATCCCAAGACGGTCCGCCTGGCGATGAAGGATGTTTCCCTCGTGCAGCAGCTGGGTCCGGAGGAATTCTTCCTGGATACCGGGACCCGGCATTACGTCCGGTTCGTGGAAGACCCGGATGCCCTGGACCTGCGTAGCGTCGCCCCTCCCATCCGGTATGACGCGCGGTTTGCTCCGGTCGGAACCAACGTCAATTTCGTCCGTTGGGACGGGCAGCGGCTTTGGATCCGGACCTATGAGAAGGGCGTTGAGGATGAGACCCTGGCCTGCGGGACCGGGATCGTGGCTTCCGCGCTGGCTGCCTCCGTGCGTTTCGCCCTGCCCCTGGCCGAGATTCCCGTCCGGGCAAAAGGGGGAGACCTGCGGGTCGCCTTCCGGCCGGAAGGCTGCGGATTCCGGGATGTGTTCCTGACGGGACCGGCCGAATTTGTAGGGACCGTCGATGTCAACCTATGAGAAAACGTGTTATATTTGTAGACAATAGAAATTGAAACGAACCATGAAACTGAAATTCCTCCTGCCTGCGGTCCTCTGCCTGGGCGCATTGCTTTCCGCCTGCAGCTCAAAAGAGAACGGGACCCATTCTTCTTATTTCGGCATTTGCTCCTTTGAATATACGGACCTTGAAACCGTATGGACGGACAGCCTGTACATGACCGATGGCTTTGTCGGAGCTGACGGCGTCTCCTTCAGCGGATACAATCCGGCTTCGACCATGAACCCGACCGAGACGGGTTTCGTCCTTTCCGCCCGGCACGACTCCCGGTTGGAAGCGGGGTACCAGGCCAGGGACCTGGCGGTGCTGGACAAGGGCGCTTTCCATGGAACGACCTATGTCATTTATGTGGATCAGAACGGCGCGGCTTCCCGGCATACCGTTTCCTTCGATTATAATAGCCTGGGTACCTGCATGCTGAACGGATTATATGTCCATAATACCAACCGGGTGGCGACGCTCGCCGCTTACGGTCTGGGTGATGCGCCCGCCTTTGCCAAGGGTGACTGGCTTAAGCTGACCATTACCGGTTATCTGGGGACGACGAAGACCTCCACCGTCGAGGTCATGCTGGCGGATTATACAGGCGCTGAGCTGAATCTGCTCAAGGAATGGACGGCGGTCAAGACGGAGGAATTCGGGAAGTTCCAGTATCTGGATTTCTCCGTGACGTCCAACCGTACGGATGTCCCGCTCCAGGCCTGCATCGACTACCTGGTTACCAATATTGAGATTGACTATTAAACCTTTCCCCCATGATCAAGAATCAAGAATACAAGAATGCGGCCCTGGCCGCGCTGAAAGGGCATTGGACACCGGCTGTCATTGCATCGATCCTCTTTCTCCTGATTTCCCTGGCGATTTCGGGAGCCACTTCTTTCGCCCAGCCGGACACTCAGGCCATGCTGGAGAATCCCGGCAATCCGATGGCTGCCTTCAGTGGCCTCTGGCCGTTGATGTGTTTCGGTTCCCTGGCCAGCCTCTTTTTGCTGATTCCGATTGAAATCGGATTCTACTATTCTTTCCTGCTGCTGTACCGCCATGGGGATGACAAAGTGACCGAAAATATGTTCAGGGAAGCTTTCCGTCCGCGGTACGGCCGGAATGTCCTGGCGATGTTCCTGATGGGAATGCTGGTCATGTTGGGCTGCCTCTTCTTCCTGATTCCGGGTATCATCCTTGCGTTGTGCTATGCGATACTCCCGTATGTCCTGAAGGACAATCCGGAACTCTCCGCCATCGAGGCCATGAAAAAGACCCGCCAGATGATGAAAGGCCACAAGTTTGACTATTTCTGGCTCTGCCTGAGTTTCATCGGCTGGCTCCTTCTGGGCATTTTAACCGTGGGCATCGGTTACATCTGGCTGATCCCGTACATGCAGACGACGATCGGCGCCTTCTATGACGACGTGAAGAACGGCACCGCCGGCCTTCCGAGCGATGCACCTTATGTCGCAACTGAAAAGGTAGAATAAGATTTACGGAATCAAACCGTCGGGAAGGTCCATCGTGAGCTCCCGGCGCTCCGGATCGACGGACAGGATCAGGTCTTCGTGTAACGGAACCAGGACTTCCTGTCCGTTTTTCGTATCCACATAGATGCACGGATTGCCGGGAATATCCTCGTAGTCCGTGACGGTGCCGGCCTTGCGCCCGTCTGCATGCAGCAGGGTCCAGCCGGTCAGGTCCTCTTCTTCCTCATAATCCTCCAGGCTGTCGGCTTCGGCCAGGACGGCCTTTCCGACCAGTTCTTCCGCGGAGGCAAACGAGTCGACATCCTCCAGCCGGACCAGGGCCTTGGAGGTGCCGCGCGGCTTGATGTCGGAAATGAAAAAGGGAACCGGCAGTCCATCGAATTCGATGAACACCGGTTCCTCTGGGTTGATGTCTTCCGGTCCGAAATCGCGGAAACCCCATACGAGTTCCCCCTCGGTACCGTTCGATTTCAATACCTGGGCAATCTGCAGCAAGCGTCCTGCCTCGGCCATTGGAATTAGGCCTCAGGTGCGGCTTCAACCTCGGCGGCGGCAGCGGCGGCAGCCTCTTCGGCGGCCTTGCGTGCAGCTTCCTCAGCTTCGGCTTTCTTCTTGGCAAGCGCTTCTGCGCGGGCCTCGTTGACCTTTGCCTCGGCGGCAGCGGCCTCTCTTGCCTTCTCGGCAGCGGCGCGGCTCAGACCCTGCACCTTGGCAGCGACCTTCGCGTCCTTCTGCTCTTTCCAGTCGGCGAACTTGCGGTCGGCCTGCTCCTGGGTCAGGGCACCCTTGGCGACACCACCGTCGAGGTGATGGCGAAGGAGGACACCCTCATAGGAGAGGATACGACGGGCGGTGAGGGTCGGCTGGGCACCGACCTTGAGCCATGCCAGGGCGCGCTCGCTGTCGAGCACGATGGTGGCGGGGTTGGTGTTCGGGTTATAGGAGCCGATCTGCTCGATGTAACGACCATCGCGCGGGGCGCGAGAGTCAGCCACTACAATGTGGAAGAATGCGAAATTCTTCTTACCGTGGCGCTGAAGACGAATTTTAACAGCCATTGTTAATCTGTTTTAAAAAATAATACGTTAATACACCCATCTCGTGAGTGGACCGCAAAGATAGCAAAACTTCTTGGATTCCAAGGTCTCTGTCGGCAAATTCTTTGCTTTCCGTCCGCATTTTTGGTACATTTGCAGGCTTTTTTAAAGACAGAGGAATATGCCAACCATCATGATGAACAATATGCAGATCCCGGTCCTGCTGCTGACCGGCTATCTCGGCAGCGGAAAGACCACCCTTCTGAACCGGATCCTTGCCAACCGCAAAGGCATCCGTTTCGCCGTCATCGTCAATGACATCGGCGAAGTCAACATCGACGCGGACCTGATCCAGAAAGGCGGCGTCGTCGGCCAGCAGGATGACAGCCTGGTCGCCCTGCAGAACGGCTGTATCTGCTGTACCCTGAAGATGGACCTGGTCGCCCAGCTGTCCGACCTGCTGGCGACCCGGAAGTTCGACTATATCGTCATCGAGGCCAGCGGCATCTGCGAGCCGGCACCGATTGCGCAGACCATCAGCACCATGCCGCAGCTCGGTCCGCACTACATCCAGGATTCCCTGCCGTATGTGGACTGCATCGTGACCGTGGTCGACGCCCTGCGGATGAAAGACGAATTCGGCTGCGGCACCGCCCTGGAGAAAGAAGACATCGGCGACGACGATCTCGAACGGCTGGTCATCGAACAGGTCGAGTTCTGCAACATCGTGCTGCTCAACAAGGCGTCCGAAGTTACGCCGGAGGAACTCGGCAAACTGAAGGGCATCATCTCCAGCATCAACCCGAAGGCCCGCATCCTGCCGTGCAATTACGGCGACGTGGATCTGGACGAGATCATCTATACCGGGATGTTCGATTTCGACGCCGTGGCCACTTCTGCGGCCTGGATCGCGGCCATCGAAGGCGAGGATGAGGAGGAAGAAGCCGAAGGCGAGGCCCTGGAATATGGGATTGACACGTTTGTCTATACGCGCCGTCCTGCGTTGGACCTCAATAAGTTCGACTATGTCGTCGCCAAGAAATGGCCGGAGAACATCATCCGCGCCAAGGGGCTGTGCTATTTTGCCGGAGAGACCGACAAATGCTATCTCTTCGAACAGGCGGGCCGGCAGAAAACCCTCCGGGATGCGGGTCTGTGGTTCGCCACGATGCCCGAGGAACAGCTGCGCGTGATGATGGAGCGCGACAAGAACCTGCGCCGCGACTGGGACCCGGTCTATGGCGACCGCATGCAGAAAATCGTCTTCATCGGCCAGCACCTCGACAAGGACGGCCTCGCCGCCCTGATGGACAGCTGCCTGGCGGAATAATCAATCGACCCTCAGTTCCTGCAGGAATAGCCCCGGAGTACGTTCCAACGCCACTCCGGGGTATTTGGTAAACAAAAAAGAGACAGTCTCTTGCGAAACTGTCTCCAGGTGCGGTTGGTGAGACTCGAACTCACACGGGCCAACGCCCACTACCCCCTCAAAGTAGCGTGTCTACCATTTCACCACAACCGCAGGAAAGTAGATTTGAGGTCTCCCTCGTTTACTTTGGGATTGCAAAGATACGTGTAATTCTCGAAACTCCAAAAATTTTGTGGTTTTTTTCGTGGTCCGGCAGATTCTTCGTATTTTTGGGAAAGGAGGCCTCATGCTTCCTGAAATCCTTATGAAATACTTCCTTTCCTTTCTTGCGGCCGGACTGCTGGGCCTGACCGCCTCTGCCCAGATCCGCCTGGCCGTCCATGATGCGGCCCAGGACCAGCCGGTCATTCCCCGTGAGATTTACGGCCAGTTCTCCGAGCATCTCGGCCGCTGCATCTATGAGGGAATCTGGGTCGGTCCGGACTCGGACATCCCGAATGTGAACGGTTACCGGACGGATGTCCTGGAGGCCCTGAAGGCCCTGAAAGTCCCGGTTCTGCGGTGGCCAGGCGGCTGCTTTGCCGACGAATACCACTGGCGGGACGGCATCGGACCGCGGGCACAGCGCCCGAAGATCCTCAATTCCAACTGGGGCGGGACGCTGGAAGACAACTCCTTCGGCACCCATGAATTCCTGAACCTGTGCGAGTTGCTGGGGGCCGAGCCGTATATTTCCGGCAACGTCGGCTCCGGAACGGTGGAGGAACTGGCAAAGTGGGTCGAGTACATGACGGCCGACAAGGGATCGATGGCGGAACTCCGTGCTGCCAATGGCCGGAAGGAGCCCTGGAAGGTCAAATACCTGGGTATCGGCAACGAGACCTGGGGCTGCGGCGGGGACATGACGGCGGACTACTACTCCGATGTCTACAAGCGCTACGCCCTCTACGCCCGCAACTTCAGCGGCAACCAGCTTTACAAAGTGGCCTGCGGTGCCAATGCCAATGACTACAACTGGACCAAGGTCCTGATGCAGAACGCCCGGGACAAGATGGACGGGTTGTCCCTGCATTTCTATTCGGTCATCAACTGGAACCGCAAGGGCTCGGCGACGGACTTTACCGCGAATGAGTATTATGACGTGTTGAGCAAGACAATGGAAGTGGATGAGCTGCTGCGCAACCATATCTCCATCATGGACACCTATGACCCGCGGGGCCGGATCGCCCTGTTGCTGGACGAATGGGGGACTTGGTTCGAAGTGGAGCCGGGGACGAATCCGGGCCATCTGTTCCAGCAGAATACGATGCGCGACGCGATGGTGGCGGCGCTGAACCTGAACCTGTTCAACCGCTATGTCCGCCGGCTGAAGATGGCGAACATCGCCCAGATCGTCAATGTGTTGCAGTCCATGGTCCTGACCGACGGTCCCCGGATGGTCCTGACCCCGACCTACCATGTGTTCCGGATGTTCAATGTCCATCAGGGAGCAACGCTGGTCCCGGTGGATTTCCAGGCGGGCGTACTGCGGGCTGATTCCGGCCGGACCTGCCCGGACTTCAGCGCTTCGGCCTCCCGTGACGCTGAAGGCGTGCTTCACCTGACCCTGGCCAATCCGTCCCTGGAAAAGGAAGCCACGGTAAAGGTCTCTTTCGACAATTTGAAGCCGCGTACGGTTTCCGGAGAGATTCTGAAAGCTGCCAAGATCCAGGCTTACAATGAGTTCGGTAAAGAGCCCGCCGTGGCGCCCACCGCCTACAAAGATGCTAAGGTCGCTGCGGACGGCCTGACGCTCAAGCTGCCGGCTGCCTCGGTCGTCGTCCTTGAAGTGCGCTGATCAGGACAATATATTTATCGGAGAAGGGTGGTTGTGGTCGTTCCGCTGTCGCTTGGGGCGGGCGTCTGTACGCCGGGGAATTCGACGCCTTCCAGATAGCCCAGACTGACGGCGGCCATGAAGGCCAGGAAGAGGAGGACCAGGACGAGGCAGCCGCACCCGCAGCCGATCTTGGCGCCGGTCTTCGCCCCGCGGAGGGCACCGTCTGCCTCTTCACCCCTGCGGGAGAAGATAAGTCCCAGCACGGCCCCGATAACAACCAATACTAAAATCAATTGCAGCATGGGGCGAAGATACGGATTTCCCCGGGAAATCCAAAGGGCTCAGAGCAGCAGCGTTCCGATTCGGAAGGCGATGAAGGCGCAGATCCAGGCCACGACCATGGTATAGGCGATGCAGGCGAAGGCCCAGCCCCAGCTGCCGGTTTCGTTCTTGATGGCGACGAAGGTGGCGATGCAGGGGAAGTACAGCAAGATGAAGACCATGAAGGCCAGGGCGGCCGGCCAGGAGATGACTTCCTTCAGAGCATTTTGCAGGGCGGTATCTTCGGACAGGTCCTCACCCTCCGAAATCTTGGCTCCTTGCGAGTACATGACGCCCAAGGTACTGACGACCAATTCCTTTGCAGCGACGCCCGTCAGCAGGCTGACGTCCATCTTCCAGGTGAAGCCGAGCGGATCGAGCGCCGGAGCGACGGCCTGGCCGAGCCGGCCGATATAGGAATCGGCCTGCTGCTCCTCATAATATACGTCGATGTCGCGGGCGGCGGCATCCCGCTGTGCCTGCAGGGAAGCGTCCGCGGGATTCTCTCCGACCTGTTCGCTCAGCGTGGCATAGCGGTCCTGCGCCTCGACCAGTTTGGGGCTGCGCGGGAAATATCCCAGGAACCAGATGACGACCGAGCAGATCAGGATGGTCGTAGCCATTTTCTGCAGGTACTGGCGTCCTTTTTCCCACGTATGCCGCCAGATGGCTTTGGCCGTCGGAACGCGGTAGGGCGGCAGCTCCATCACGAACGGCAGGTCGTCATCTTTGACGAACTTGCTGAATATCAAAGCAGAAATAATGGCCAGCACAATCCCCAGCAAATAGATTCCGAGCAGCGCTAGTGCGGCGTTTTTCGGGAAGAAGGCCCCGGCCAGCAGCACGAAGATCGGCAGGCGGCCGGCGCAGGACATGAAGGGGATGATGGCGATGGTGACCAGGCGGGATTTCCGGCTTTCGATAGCGCGGGTGGCCATGATGGCGGGCACGTTGCAGCCGAATCCCATGACCATCGGGATGAAACTCTTGCCGTGCAGGCCGATGCGGTGCATCAGCTTGTCGACGATGAAGGCGGCGCGCGCCATGTATCCGGAGTCCTCCATCAGGGAGATGAAGAAGTACAGGATCAGGATGTTCGGCAGGAAGACCAGCACGCTGCCGACGCCGGCGATGACCCCGTCCACGACCAGGTCTTTGAGCCAGCCGTCTTTCATGAAGGTTGCCACGAAACCGCCGAATTGCCCGACCAGCCAGTCGATCCACTCCATCGGGTAGTTGCCCAGGCTGAAGGTCGCCTTGAACATGATGTAGAGCAGGATGATGAAGATCGGGAAGGCCGCCCATTTGTTGGTGACGATGGCATCGATCCGGTCCGTCAGGCTGCGGCGGGGCCGGTCGGTCACGTGTTCGCGGTAGGTTTCAGAAAGGGCGCCTTGAATGAAGGCGTATTTGGCATCGACGATGGCCGCTTCGGTGGTGGTATGGAGCAGGTCGTTGATACGCGCCTGTTCTTCGGCGCGCGCCTGGGCGATCTCGGCGGCGTTGGGCAATGCGGCGATGATGCGTTCGACGTCCGCATCGTTCTCCAAGTATTTGATGGTCAGGAACCGGGACGAATAATGGATGCGGATGTCAAGGTTCTGCCAGATCAGGGGACGGATCCGGTCGATGCTCTTTTCGATTTCGGTGCCGTGGTTGATGTGGATGTGCCGGGCCAGGGTGGGATCGCTCTGGTTATAGACCTTGATGACGGTATCGAACAGTTCGGGGATCCCCCGGCCGTCGCGGCTCACCGTCGGACAGACCGGGATGCCGAGCAGCCATCCCAATTGCCGGGTATCGATCTGGTCGCCCTTCGCCTCGAGTTCGTCATACATGTTCAGGGCCATGACCGTGCGCATGTTCATGTCGATGACCTGGGTCGTCAGGTAGAGGTTGCGCTCGATATTCGAGGCGTCGACGACGTTGACCACGACGTCCGGCATCTTCTCGACCAGGTTGCGGCGGACATAGAGTTCTTCGGGGGAGTAGGCGGACAGGGAGTAGGTTCCGGGCAGGTCCACCAGGATGAACTGGTAACCGCCATACGAGAATTTGCCTTCCTTGGCATCGACGGTTACGCCGCTGTAGTTGCCGACATGTTCATGGCTGCCGGAAGCAATGTTGAACAGGGAGGTCTTGCCGCAGTTCGGATTGCCGACCAGGGCCACGCGGATGACATGGCGCTTCTCTTCCGCCAGTTCCGCCATCTCGCGGGCCACAAGGGTTTCCTCGTCGGACTCCAGCCGCTCCTGGGCATGCTCCACGGAAATGTGCTCCTTCGCCTCCTCCTCACTGATGACCTCGATTTTCCGGGCTTCTTCCCGCCGCAGGGATAGTTTATAGCCCAGGATTTCATATTCGATCGGGTCCTTCAGCGGGGCGTTCAGTACGACCGTCACCGTCTTTCCGGCAATGAAGCCCATTTCAATCAGACGCTTGCGGAAACTGCCATGGCCGTCAACCTTGGCGATCACCGCTTTTTCACCCGTCTTCAAATCAACCAGTCTCATGTCAATTGTAAATTTGCGATGCAAATTTAGCGGCTTCCGGGGAGGAAAACAATCGCCACAAGTTAGGATTTGTTACTTTCCGGCTCACCCGATATGGGGAGGAATCCGAAAAAATGGCTATCTTTATCCGACCTTTAAAGACACGGACATGGATAACCAGAAAAAATACGCCATCGGCGTGGACATCGGCGGGAGCCACATCTGCTCGGCCGTCGTGGACCTCAAAACCGGAAACATCCTCGGGGAACCTGTCAATACCCCCGTAGACCATACCTGCTCCGCGGAGCAGATTTTCTCGGCCTGGACGGAGAACCTCCGCCTTGTCATCGGCGAGGCGGGCGTCCCGGTAACACAGGTCGGCATGGCCTTCCCGGGCCCCTTCGACTACGAAAAAGGCATCTCCTGGATGGAGCATAAATTCGTGGATATCAAGGGACTGAATGTCGGGGAAATCTTGCAGGCGCGGATGTTGGAGCACCGCGGCCTGACGTTTAAGTTCGTCAACGATGCCGGTGCTTTTGCCTTGGGCGAGAGCCAGTTCGGTGCGGCCAGGGATGCCAAGCGCGTACTGGTCCTGACCTTGGGTACGGGCGTCGGCTCCGGCTTTATCGCCGACCATAAGATCGTCCGCGAGGGGCCTCAGGTCCCGGATGGCGGCGAGGTATGGAACCTTCCGTTCCAGGATGGCATCGTCGATGAAGCTTTCTCGACCCGCTGGGTGGTCAAGCGTTACAAAGAGTTGACCGGCAAGGAAGTACAGGGTGCGAAAGATGTCGCCTTACGCTATGATATCGACAATGATGCTAAGCAGCTCTTCACTGAGTTCGGCGCCCGCCTGGCGGAGTTCACGATTCCCTGGCTGGAGAAATTCGAGGCCCGGACGCTGATCCTGGGCGGCAACATCGCCCGCAGCCTTCCGCTCTTCCTGCAGCCGATGCAGCGCCGGTATGGCCAGAGCGGTATGGACGTATCCGTCAAGGCCTCCGTCCTGCTGGACAAGGCCGCGATGATGGGCGCCGCTTCGCTTTTCCTGTAAAAGATTATTCGAAGTCGCCTACGTCAATCAGGTTGTTAAGCAGCGCATAGACCGTAAGGCCGGCGACCGTTTTGATGCCGGTCTTGCGGGTAATGTTCTTGCGGTGCGTGATGACCGTATAGATGGAAATATTGAACTGGTCTGCGATCTCCTTGTTGAGCATGCCCTTGGCGACGCAGACCAGGATTTCTTTTTCCCGGGCGGAGAGTTCTTCTCCTTCCGTTTTTCCGCTTTCCTGCCGGCCCTCGAGGGCGGCCCTCAGTTTGCGGATGATCGTGGTCGGCTCGTCGTACAGGCTGAAGGTCTCATCGTAGGCCTTGAGGGTCTCCTCACCCTCCAACCCGGTCTGAAGCGCAACGGCTGCTGCGTCGGAATTATCTGATAGCCAATTTCTTCCATTTGCCCTCTCCGCATAGCTGAACACGCAGGGGTCGATGATGATGACATCGGCCTCGACATTGCGCAGCCGGGTCTCGCTGCCGCGGCCCAGATCCGGCAGGATTCCGGCGACCTCGAATTCCCCCTGATTGTCGAAGATGCTTTCCAATCCCTTGGCGACGACGATGGAAGGGACGATCAGCAATACTTTCCGGGTCTTACTTTTCATGTTCTTCCAGGCGGTTAACCATCGGGACGAGGATGTCGTCCTCGATGGAGGTGTGTTTCTCCAGGTCCATCTCCAGCAGGTAGAGTTTGAAGAGGATTTCACTGACCTGCCGGTCGTCGCACTCCTGCGGCAGGTATTTCATGATGATGTTCTTCAGGTCTCCGAGTTTCTCCTCGACGTTGGTGTGGTTTTCCTCGTACTGGGTGATGGTGAAGCCTTTGTCCCCGACATGGTCCAGTACGCTCTGTACATAGGGGAAAACCACTTCCTCTTCGTAGCGGAAAT
The DNA here is from genome assembly GCA_900319855.1 of uncultured Bacteroidales bacterium. GTDB lineage: Bacteria > Bacteroidota > Bacteroidia > Bacteroidales > UBA932 > Cryptobacteroides. The sequence continues at coordinate 14,309 of ONQC01000023.1, read as the reverse complement.
GCTCCGAGAGCTCCTCTTTGTAGGCGGAGAAGAAACGCCAGATGACCTTCTTGTACCGCTCGTCGCAGGGCTCCAGCATCCGGTCGATCTGGCCGGCCAGCTCCTGCAGGGCATTGTCCATGTAATCGGCATGGCTGCTGTGCAGGTAGGTGACGATATCCCGCAGGTCGGCGGTGCGCAGGGCATCGCTGGAGGGCATGTATCCGGTGAAGGTGTAGACCTTGCAGATCAGCAGGAAGGTCTGCGGGTTGATGCCTTTCTTGCGACACGCCTCTTCGACCGTTTCGTCTCCGAAGCCGAAACGGAGGCCTACCCGGGTCAGAACACCCAGCAGGTTCGGGTTGAGGTCCAGCAAGTCGGCGAGTTTCATGTTGCCGGCCAGCCGGATGGCGTCGCTTTCACTCCTGTGCTTTTTCATGGGAATCGGGTCTTTGTACATCTGCAAATGTAATGATTTATATCGGAAACGGGTCACCTTTCGCAAGGGAACCCGTTTTCAACAACAATTAAAAGGATAACTCACTAAACTTTTTAACTATATGGCCTTTGTTATTTTCCGATGGCAAAGGTACGACGGGATGCCGGATGCGGCAATCCTAAGAAGTTGGTATTTTGCCCGTGGCGGGCTACCAACTTGTTTGCTGCAGCTGTCAGTACGCAGCTTATTAAAACGTTATATCCCCATAAATTGGTATTGTCCTGCGACGGGTTCCACCGTGTCCCGGCCGGCCGCGAAACGCTGCGGGATGTCAGCCTGGTGGTCTTGTATCCGGGCATCTTCCTGTTGATTTTCGGGACGTTCCTGGGCGCGGTCTGGGCGAATATCTCCTGGGGCAGCTACTGGGCATGGGATCCGAAAGAGACCTGGGCGCTGATCACGATCCTGGTCTACTCCTTCGCCTTGCACGGCGGGTCACTGAAGATTTTCCGCAATCCGACCTTTTTCCACATCTACGCCATCCTGGCTTTCCTGTCGGTGCTGGTGACGTATTTCGGCGTCAACCTGATCCTCGGCGGCATGCACGCCTACGCGTAGCGGCGCGGGAAGCGTAGCAGGATCGATAGCAGCGCAATGCCCAGCAGGGCAAGCGGATAATACAGGTAGCCGATGATGGAAACCGCGGAGATGCCGGCCAGGCCTGAGGCCATCAGCATCTGGGCGCCATAGGGGATGATGCCCTGGATGATGCAGGAGAAGGTGTCCAGGATACTGGCCGTCTTGCGCGGATCCAGACCGAACTGCCCGGTGATGTCTTTGGCGATGCTGCCGGTGGTGATGATGGCGATCGTGTTGTTGGCGGTGCACAGGTTGGCCAGCGCGACGAGGGCCGCGATGGAGAGTTCCGCTCCCCGTTTGCCCCGGATCCGGCGGGTCAGGACGCGGATGATCCAGTCGATACCGCCGTTGAACCGGATGATTTCCAGCATGCCGCCCGCCAGCATCGTGACGATGATCAGGTCGCCCATCCCGGCGATGCCTTCCCCGACGGATTGCAGGAAACCGGTCCAGCCGATCTCCCCGAGGCTGAAGCCTAGGACGGCGTTGAGGCCCAGGCCGATGGTAAGGACCGTGAGCACGTTGACCCCGCACAGGGCCAGGATGATGACGGCCAGGTAGGGCGCGATCTTGATCCATTGCAACGGCTCGGCGGCCGGGACGATGTCCAGGTGCAGGCCCAGGAACACATAGATGGCCGCCACAATCAGGGCAGCGGGACCGGCTAGCCAGATGTTTGCCTTGAACTTGTCTGCCATGGAACAGCCCTGGGTGCGGGTGGCGGCGATGGTGGTGTCGGAGATGAAGGAAAGGTTGTCCCCGAAGAAGGCGCCGCCGACGATGATGGCGGTGATCATCGGCAGGCTGATGCCGGTCTGTCCGGCGATGCCGGCAGCGATCGGGACGAGGGCGACGATGGTACCGACGCTGGTCCCGATGGCCATGGAGATGAAGCACGCGGCGAGGAAGAGTCCGGCCAGGATCAGTTTTCCGGGCAGGATCATCAGGGTCAGGTTGACGGTGGCTTCGATGCTCCCGATGGCCTTGGCGGTGCTGGCGAAAGCCCCGGCCAGCACGAAGATCCAGATCATCAGCAGGACGTTTTTGTCCCCGGCTCCGCGGGAGAAGACGGCGACTTTCCGCTCCAGTTTCCCGCCCCGGCTGATCAGGATGGCATAGATCGAGGCCAGCAGGAAGGCCGATGCGACGGGAACCTTATAGAAGTCCTTGACAATCAGGGAAGATATCAGGTACAGGGCCAGGAAGACGACCAGCGGGCTGAGGGCCAGCAGGCCGCGCAGGGGGCTCTTGGCGGGGATCCGTTCCCGCAGGGTGCGGCCCAGTTCGGTGATATATCGTTTCGGGGTAAGGCTCATGTTTTTTCCGGATTTTCGTTTCTCAATTTGCGTTTCCGCTCTTTCCTCGTTCCTCTTCGATTTTAACCAGCGTGTCCTTCAGGATTTCTTCACGCAGGCGGGTGAGCCAGTCCGAAAAGGCAACCGTATCAAAGGCGTAGGTCTTGTTCAGTTCGTATTCATTGTCCGCCCAAGTGTCGATCGGAGATTCGTTGTGCTGGATGACAGCCTCCAGTTTGTCCAGGGCCTTGTAGATCTGGGCTTCCAGGGTCTGCTGGGCTTCCATCTCTGCCAGGAGGGCCTGCATTTCGCCGGCCGGGCCTTCGGGCAGGGAACCGATCCACCGTCCCAGCAGGGATTCCTCGATCTCGTTGTCTTCTGCGGTTTTCAGGAAGGTGGGGATGTCTCCGGTGAAACATTCCCCCAGGTCGTGGATCAGGCACATCCGGATGACTTTGTCCATGTCGGCCTGCGGAAATTCACTCCGCAGCAGAAAGGCCATCAGGCTGACCCGCCAGCTATGCTCGGCAACGCTTTCCCGGCGTCGCCGCGATGTGGTGCAATGACGCGGCGTATCCTTCAGCCGTTCCGCAACATGCAGGATGTCAAGTAATTCTCTGGGTTCCATCTGTCTTGTTCGTTTTCGGTCCGTTTTGCCTTCCGGCTATCCGATTCGCCTTCCGGTCATCCGATAAAGAGCGCCGGCAGCTCGTTTCGCGGCCGGTGCAAAAATACGGTTTTCCTCTTTAAAAGAAAAGCGACGCCAATCACCGAACCGCGTGGCCCCGACCTCCGCTCCATTCTCCCCGACATCCGCTCCACACTTCTCGACATTCGCTTCTCTCGCCCTGATATCCGCTCCACACTTCTCGACATTCGCTTCTCTCACCCTGACATCCGCTCCATTCTCCCCGAAACCGCTCCTGCCGTCCCTGAAACCGGGACGTCGCGAGCAAAATCTCCCGAAAACGCTCTTGCCGTCCGTGAAACCGGGACGCCGCGAGCAAAATCGCCCGAAACCGCTCCTGCCGTCCCTGAAACCGGGACGTCGCGAGCGAAATCGCCCGAAACCGCTCCTGCCGTCCCTTCAACCAGGACGCCGCGAGCAGTTTGGAAGAGTGGCAGTTGCGTTTAGAAGGGTGGTGATGCGGTTTCGGGCGGGCACTGCATGTGTGTGCAGCATGGGAAGGCCCGTGTGGACCATGGGGTGGAGTACTCTGTGGGTTTTTCGGGGGAATGTCCTGATGTTCCAATCGAGGCAGTGACTATTGAAAATATTTCTTCATATCATAAAAAATACGGTTGAAAATCCATATATTTGCCAGCAGTGAGATTATATTGTGGAGTTTTGTTATGGGGCTGGAGTTCTATCTGATCAGTACCTCCCATTTGGAGGACGATCTATGGTTTAGGGAAGAAAGTGATTTCAAAGAAGGCATGAATGCCGTTGCTGTCACGGTATGTTTGACGCGTATTCAGATCCTGGCATTTATACTTATGTCTAATCACGTCCATTTTGTCGTGCAGGGCACACGTGAAGAATCTTTGCGTTTCATTACGTTGTTCAAGCGGCAGTACAGTTCCTATCTTCGACGTAAATATGGGGTAAAAGAAGCCCTTCGGGGGAATGCGGTAGATATTCGACAGGTCAAGTTGGAAGATGAGTCATTGCAAAGGGCTATCGCGTATGTCCTGATGAATTGCGTTTCAGCGAACATTTGCGTCCATTCCAGCCTTTATCCCTGGGGGACGGGGGCGGTCCTTTTCAATCCACAGCCTTCAGAAGGCAGGAAGTTGGACACTTTTTCCAAGCGTTCTCTCCACCGTATCCTGCACACACGCACAGAATTGCCGGATCATTTCCTCGTTTCTCCATCCGGTTTTATCTTGCCGGAATCCTATGTCCCGGTAAAATTCCTGACGTCCTTGTTCCGTACACCGCAGCGGTTCAATTGGTTCCTGATGCATTCTTCGAAAGCGAAGGCTTCAGCCATGCGATTCGAGAAGCCTTTGCCGGCTTTTCGGGATCAAACAATACTCTCCTCCATACCAGATCTTTGCGTATCAATGTTCAGGAAAACTTCGCTGAAAGAGTTAAATTGGCAAGAGACGGCAGAACTGGTGAGTCAGGTTAAGCGACGGTTTGCGGCAGATCCTGCCCAAATTGCCAGGGTGATCGGCATTTCCTATGAGGAGACCGCAAAGATGCTCGACGCTTTCTGAAATGCACTCGAAAATGCTCCTGCCGTCCCTGCAACTGGGACGCCGCGAGCAAAATCACCCGAAAACGCTCTTGCCGTCCGTGAAACCGGGACGTCACGAGCAGAATTGCTCGAAAATGCTCCTGCCGTCCCTGCAACTGGGACGTCGCGAGCAAAATCACCCGAAAACGCTCCTGCCGTCCCTGCAACTGGGACGCCGCGAGCAAAATCGCCCGAAACCGCTCTTGCCGTCCGTGAAACCGGGACGCCGCGAGCAGTTTGGAAGGGTGACAGATGCAGTTTGGAGGGGGAGGATGCAGTTTGGAAGGGTGACAGATGCAGTTTGGAGGGGGAGGATGCAGATTGGAAGGGTGGCGGATACAGTTTTGGAAAGGGGATGAATGCAGTTTGGAAGGTGGCAGATGCGGTTTGAAAGGGGGTGAATGCAGTTTGAAAGGTGGCAGATACGGTTTGGGACGGGCTGCGCATATGTGTGCAGCATGAGAAGACCCATGCGGAACTGGGACGGGAGAGCGTGGGCCGGCGGGCTCTTGCGGGGTATTTTGAGAGACCCGTGCTGCAGGGCGCGGGATTCTGAGAGAATATTTGTATTTTTGTTCGGAATGTCCGCGTGGGGCGGACGTCCCGGAACCACCGGCTGAGAACAGGAGACGCATGAGCCAGAAGAAAGCGCAGATTCCGCTGAAACAGGAAATCCCTGGCGGGGAGGATCGGAAAATCCTCCTCCATGCCTGCTGCGCGCCCTGCAGCGGGGCGATCATCGAGTACATGCTCCGCGAAGGGATCCGGCCGACCGTCTTTTTCAGCAATGCCAATATTTTCCCGGTGAAGGAATATGAAATCCGGCGCGAAGAGTGCCGGCGCTGGTGCGAAAAGAACGGCCTGACCTTCATCGACGATGACTATGACCATCCGCATTGGCAGTCCATCACAAAAGGCCTGGAAAAAGAACCCGAGCGGGGACGTCGCTGCCTGCAGTGCTTCCGGTTCCGGCTGGAACGTGCCGCCCGGTATGCCCATGAGCATGGCTACGACGTACTGACGACGACCCTGGCCTCCTCCCGCTGGAAAGACCTGGACCAGGTCAACGCCGCCGGGGAGTGGGCCTGCAGCCTGTTCCCGGACGTCACCTGGTGGGGACGGAACTGGCGGACCGGCGGCCTGCAGCAGCGCCGCGGCGAGATCATCCGGGAACAATGCTTCTACAACCAGTTGTACTGCGGCTGTGAGTTCTCCCTGGCCGGGCGGCCCGACCGCCCCGCTGAAGTGTCTGATAATAAAATCGATTGAAATATGAAACGCATCCTTGGCGCGGCCCTCGCCGCCTTGACCCTCCTCGCCTGCTCGCAGCAGGCTCCCCGTCAGATGTCCGACCCCGTCGACTACGTGAATACCCTGGTCGGCACAGCCTCGACATTCGCCCTCTCGACGGGCAACACTTATCCGGCTACGGCCGTGCCGTGGGGCATGAACTTCTGGACCCCGCAGACCGGAAAAGACGGCGACGGATGGACCTACCGCTACGACGCCATGAAAATCCGCGGCCTCAAGCAGACCCATCAGCCGAGTCCTTGGATCAATGACTACGGTGCCTTCAGCCTGATGCCGGTCACGACCGGTCCCGTCTACAATGAAGATCAGCGCGAAAGCTGGTTCTCCCATAAAGCGGAGACCGCCACACCGTATTATTATGCCGTTTTCATCGCTGACCATGACGTCTACGCCGAGCTGGCCCCGACCAGCCGGGCCGCCGCTTTCCGCCTGACCTATCCGGAACGCGAGACCTCTTGGCTGGTGATCGATGCCTACCAAGGCGGTTCCTGGGTCAAGGTGATCCCGGAACAGAACCGGATCGTCGGCTACGATACCAACAACCACGGCGGCGTCGCCGAGGGGTTCAAGAATTGGTTCGTCATCGAGTCCGATACCCCGTTCTCACAGTGGATGGTCGTCGATGGAGAAAAGGTGGTCGCGGATGCAAAAGAGACCGCGTCTGAACATGCCCAGGCCCTGGTCGGCTTCCCGACCCGAAAAGGCCAGGTTGTAAACCTCAAAGTCGCGTCCTCTTTCATCAGCCTCGAACAGGCCGAGACCAACCTCAAGGAAGTGGAAGGCAAGACTTTCGACCAGGTCTGCGCGGAAGGCCGTACCGCCTGGAACGATATCCTGGGCCGGATCGCCGTTGAGGACGAAGACATCGACAACCTTCGCACGTTCTATTCCTGCCTGTACCGCAGCGTCTTGTTCCCGCGCGACCTGTCTGAAGTGACCGCGGAAGGGAAGCGGGTCCATTACAGCCCCCATACTGGAGAAGTGGCTGATGGATATTACTTTACCGACACGGGATTCTGGGATACGTTCCGCGGCCTCTTCCCGCTGATGAACCTGGTTTATCCCGATCAAAGCGCCAAGGTCCAGGAAGGACTCGTCGCCTATTGGAAGGAAAGCGGTTTCCTGCCGGAATGGGCCTCTCCCGGCCACCGTGGCTGCATGGTCGGAAACAACAGCGCCTCCGTCGTAGCGGATGCCTATCTCAAGGGGATCCGGGGCTATGACACCGAAGCCCTCTGGCAGGCGGTGATCCATGGGGCACATGCCGTCCATCCGGAGGTCTCGTCCACTGGCCGCCTGGGTTGGGAACTGTATGACCGGCTGGGCTATGTCCCGACAGGCGCCGGCATCAGCGAGAATGTCGCCCGGACTCTGGAATATGCCTATGACGACTGGTGCATCTGGCGCTTCGGCCAGGCCCTCGGCAAGACCGAGGAGGAGCTGGCACCGTATGCCAAGGCGGCGCTGAACTACCGCAATGTCTTTGACAAAGAATACAATCTGATGGTCGGCCGCAAGGCAGACGGTTCCTTCGCAAGGCCGTTCAGCCCGCTCAAGTGGGGCGGCGACTTCACCGAAGGCAACAGCCTGCACTATACCTGGTCCGTCTTCCACGACCCGCAGGGCCTGATTGACCTGATGGGCGGCGACGAAGGATTCAACGCCATGATGGACAGCGTGTTCGTCATGCCGCCGTCCTATGATGACAGCTACTATGGCTTCCCGATCCACGAAATCACCGAAATGGTGGTGATGAACATGGGCAATTATGCCCACGGCAACCAGCCGATCCAGCACATGCTCTACCTGTATGACTGGAGCGGCCAGCCCTGGAAGGCCCAGGCCCGGATCCGCGAAGTCATGGATAAGTTCTACACCGCCAACTTCGACGGCTATTGCGGCGACGAAGACAACGGCCAGACTTCCGCCTGGTATGTCTTCTCCGCCATGGGCTTCTACCCGGTCTGCCCGGGTTCAAACGAGTATGCCGTAGGAACCCCGCTCTTCAAGAAGGTTACCGTGACCCGTCCCGACGGCCGTTTCACCATCGAGGCGCCCGCCAATTCCGCGGACAACTACTATGTCGGCGGCATGAAGGTGAACGGCAAGGCCTGGAGCCACAACTTCCTGCGCCATGAAGACCTGGCCGGCGGCGCCCGCGTGGTCTTCGACATGACCGACAAACCGGCGACCGGCCGCGGCACCGCTGCGGAAGACCGTCCTTATTCCTTCTCCCGATGAAACGAACGCTTCCCCTGATGATGGCCCTGGCCCTGGTGGCCTGCCAGCCGAAGACCGAACTGATTCCGGCGGAGAACTTCGAGGCCGACATCGACGGCCGGCCGGTACGGCTCTATACCCTCAAAGACGGTGACATCACCCTGCAGGTCACCAATTACGGTGCCCGCGTCGTGAGCATCCTGACGCCGGACCGGAAGGGTCACCTGACGGATATCGTGGCGGGCCACAATACCCTGCAGGAATACATCTACCCGCCGGCGGAACGCTTCCTCGGCGCCTGTGTCGGCCCGGTGGCCAACCGGATCGGCGGCGCGTCCTTCGAGGTGGACGGCGTTACGTACCATACCCCGGTCAATGACAATGGCGCCAACACCTTGCATGGCGGCCTCATCGGGCTGGACCATGTCGTCTGGGAAGTTACTTATGCGACAGACAAAGCCCTTGCCTTTAAATACGTCCATAAAGACGGGCAGGAAGGTTTCCCAGGCAACCTGGAGATCGTCATGACCTATAATGTCACGCCGGACAATGGGTTCCGCATCGATTATTCCGCATCAACGGATGCTGCGACCCCCGTCAACATCACCAACCATCCGTTCTTCTGCCTGCGCGGGGAGGGGACCGGGACGGTGGAGGACTACGAGATGTGGATCAAGGCTTCCCGGTATCTGCCCATTGATGCCCAGAGCATCCCGACCGGTGAAATCGCGTCCGTGGAAGGGACGCCCTTCGATTTCCGGGAGGTCCATACGATCGGGGAGCGCATCGGGGAAGACAATGAGCAGTTGCGCAATGCCCACGGATACGACCACAACTGGTGCCTGGACAAAGAGAAAAAAGGCGTCGAACTGGTCTGCCGGGTCCATGATCCCGTATCCGGCCGGACCGTCGAGGTCTTGACCGACCAGCCGGGCCTTCAGTTCTACAGCGGCAATTTCTTCGCCGGTGCGGAAAAAGGCAAAAACGGCAAGGTATATGGATTCCGCAGCTCCCTCGCCCTGGAGACACAGGGCTGGCCCGATGCCGTGAACCACGACAATTTCCCGTCCGTTCTGCTGCGTCCGGGAGAGTATTATTCCCATAGCTGTATCTATCGATTCTCTGCTGAATGAAAAAGTATTTGATCCTGCTTTGCCTGGCGGCGGCCGTCGCCTGCTCGCGCGAAGCCTCCTGGACGGTTGCGTCGTTCAATGTGCGCTATGAAAACCGGGGCGATGCCGAACGCGGCAATGCCTGGGATACCCGGTATCCTTATATCTGCCAGCTGATTCGGTATGAAAAGCCGGATATCTTCGGTGCCCAGGAAGTTTTGATCGACATGCTCCATGACATGTGCGACAGTCTTCCTGACTATGATTATGTCTATGTCGGCCGCGACGACGGACTGGAGAAGGGGGAAGGGTCGCCGGTCTTCTGGCGGCGTGACCGTTTCGACCTGCTGGACAAAGGATGGTTCTGGTTGTCCGAGACGCCGGAGGAACCGAGCCGGGGCTGGGATGCCGCGCTGAACCGGATCTGCACCTGGGCCCACCTTAAGGATAAGGTGTCCGGGAAGAAAGTCTGGTACTTCTCCTTGCACATGGACCATGTCGGTGTCATTGCCCGGGCGGAAAGCGCCAAGCTGATCGTGCGGAAGGTTGAGGAGATGTGCCGGCCGGATGAAGCGGTCTTTGTGTGCGGCGATTTCAATGTCGACCAGACCAATGAGATCTATACGACTTTCACCGGGTCGGACGTGCTTGCCGATTCTTACGAAACGGCGGCCGACCGGTATGCCCCCACCGGAACCATCAACGGGTTCGACCCGAACACCCTTTCCCGCAGCCGTATCGACCATATCTTCGTCTCTCCTGCCGTCAGGGTGGATAACTATGCCGTTCTGACGGAAACCTATCGCGGAATGGTCACCCTGGGCGGCGAGGGGACCAAGAATGCCAATTTCCCGCAGGAGGTCAGTTTCCAGGCCAATATCGCCAAGCTCCCCTCTGACCATTTCCCTGTTTTCCTGAAGGTGCGGTTCTAAACGGCCGGTCGGTGCGTCCGATGTCCCTGAAACCGGGACGTCGGGAGCAAAAAAGCCCTGAAATGCGTCAGATGTCCATAAAACTGGGACATCTGACGCATTTCTGTAAAAAACTGCAGAAAAAATTTGCAGTTTCGAAAACCGTTGCTATCTTTGCAGTGTACTAATAAACTAACACACTAAACAGAAATTTAGGAATTCGGAAAAACTATTTCGAAAAATTTTAAAAAAATATTGTAAAACAATAAATATTGTCTATCTTTGCAAAAACCGTAATGGATATGAAAACGTACAGCGAATACAAGACTGCGGCGCGTGCTGCGTTGAATGGCAACTGGGGAATGGCTGCCGTTACCGCATTGGTTTATTCCGTCATTACCGGAGCGACCGTCGGATTCCCGGGCCTGGGATTCTTCTTTATCACCCTGCCCCTCACCGTGGGATACGCCGGGACATTCCGCCTTCTCCTGGCCGGGAATACCCGGCTGGTGGACAATATGTTCGAAATTTCCATCAATGAGTATCTCCACCAGACGGCCACCATGGCCCTCCGCTCCGTGTATACTTTCCTGTGGAGCCTCCTCCTGATCGTACCGGGCATCATCAAGGCCCTGTCTTACGCGATGGTACCTTATATCCTCCGCGACCGTCCGGAACTGTCCGCCGACGAGACCATCGACCTTTCCGAGCAGATGATGCGTGGCCATAAGACCGAACTCTTCGGGCTGTACCTGAGTTTTGCCGGCTGGTTCATCCTTAGCATCTTCACCTTCGGCATCGGTTTCTTCTTCCTGGCTCCGTACGTGCGGACCGCTGTTGCGGATTTCTATGAAGATCTGAAAGCCGGCATCCCCAGCCGTCCTCAGGCATAATGCTTGTTGGAAGAAAGATCACTAATTCTATTGTATGCTCATCGAACTGAAAGGCGTCAACAAGACGTATGACAACGGTCAGCCCCTGCATGTGCTCAAAGGCATCGACCTGTCCATCGACAAAGGGGAATTCGTCTCCATCATGGGGGCGTCCGGCTCCGGGAAGTCGACCCTGCTGAATATCCTGGGGATCCTGGACAATTACGATACCGGCGAGTACTGGCTGGACGGGAAACTGATCCGGGACCTGACCGAGACCCAGGCGGCGGACTACCGCAACCGCATGATCGGATTCATCTTCCAGTCCTACAACCTGATCGGGTTCAAGACCGCCGTGGAAAACGTCGAGTTGCCGCTTTTCTACCAGGGCGTCAGCCGTCGCAAACGCCATCAGATGGCCCTGGAATACCTGGACCGGCTCGGCCTGAAAGACTGGGCCTCCCATTACCCCAATGAAATGTCCGGCGGCCAGAAACAACGTGTCGCCATCGCCCGCGCCTTGATCACCCGCCCGCGGATCGTCCTGGCGGATGAGCCGACCGGCGCGCTGGATTCGAAAACCTCCGTGGAAATCATGGAACTCCTCCAGCAGCTCAACCGGGAAGAGGGCATGACCATCATCGTCGTCACGCACGAGAGCGGCGTGGCCAACGCTACCAACAAGATCATCCATATCAAAGACGGAATCATCGGCGCCATCGAAGAGAACCGGCAACACGCCGCTTCTCCCTTCGGGACGACCACCATCATGAAATAAACGATGCGCGACCTCTTCCAAGAAATCTTCAGTTCCCTGCAGCAGAACAAACTCCGCACGGCCTTGACCGGTTTTGCGGTGGCATGGGGCATCTTCATGCTGATTGCCTTGCTGGGTGCGGGAAACGGGGTGCTGAATGCGCTGATGAGCAATTCCGGGACGATGGACCATTCGATGGTCGTGTATTCCCAATATACCAGCAAAGCCTGGGGCGGGTACGAGAAGAACCGCCGGATCCGGCTGGACCGCAAAGATGTCGAGTACCTGGAGGGCGACATGTTCGCCGAAAATGTCGACCAGGTCTGTCCGGTGGTTCGCCAGACGGATTCCCTGGTCTACGGGGACCGCTACCTGTCGGTGCAATTGATGGGTCTCATGCCGGTTTTCCGGGAGATCCAGAACGTGGAACTGCTGAGCGGACGCTTCGTTAATGAATTAGATGTCAAGGAGCGGCGCAAGGTTATCGTCCTGGGCCGGACGGATGCCGAGCAACTGCTGGGCGCCGGGGTGGACCCCGTGCGGCTGGTCGGGCAGAACGTCAAGGTCGGCCCGTTCTCCTGGCAGGTTGTGGGCATTTACAAAAGCGATGAGAGCATGGGAGGCGGTATGCCCCAGCTGTATGCGCCGTATTCCACCGTCAGCCTGATCTATGGAAAAGACAATGAGATTCCCCAGATATACTTCTCTTTCAAAGGATTGGAGACAGAGCAGGAAAGCGACCGGTTCGAAGCGTCCTACCGCGGCGTGGTCAACGGGCATCACGGGGCGGCGCCGGACGATGAGAATACGCTTTATTTCTGGAATCGCCTGAGCTCGTCCCAGCAGATGGACAAGGCCATCCGGATCATCCGGACCGCCTTGTGGATCCTGGGCATCTTTACCCTGCTGAGCGGTATCGTCGGCGTGTCGAACATCATGCTGATCACCGTCAAGGAACGGACCCATGAGTTCGGCATCCGCAAGGCCATCGGCGCCAGTCCGGCTTCGCTCCTGAAACTGATCATCACCGAAAGCGTCTTGATCACCGCCTTCTTCGGTTATGTCGGCATGGTCCTTGGCCTGCTGGCCAACCATATCATGGACAAGACGATGGGAGATGTCCCCATCGATGCCGGCATCATCCAGATTACCATGTTTGTCAACCCCACCGTCGGCGTGGACGTGGCCGTCAAGGCAACCTTGCTCCTGATTGTCGCCGGCACGCTGGCCGGCCTGATTCCTGCGTGGAAGGCAGCCAAAGTCAAACCCATTGAAGCGTTGCGTGCAGAATGAGAAGGTTTTTCGATATCGACCGCCTGACGGAGGTCTGGGAGGCGCTCTCCCGCAACCGCAGCCGCAGCCTGCTGACCGGGTTCGGCGTGTTCTGGGGCATCTTCATGCTGCTCTCCCTGATGGGTGGCGGCCAGGGGCTCAAGACCATGCTGACCGGTGTCCTCTCCGGTTTCGCGACCAATTCGGGTTTCATCATCCCGGGCGAAACTTCCATGCCTTATAAGGGGTTCCGCAGCGGACGGACCTGGTCGATGGAATTGTCCGACATTGAGCGGCTCCGCAGGGAAATCCCGGAGATAGACGCCGTGACCGGCAGTATGGGCATGTGGGGTTCCACGGTGGTCTTTGAAGACCGGGAATCCGATTGCCAGGGCCGTGGCGTCATGCCCGAATATGCCCGGATCGAGGAGCCTCGGATGGCGTATGGCCGGTACATCAATCAGGTCGACATCGACCAGGAACGCAAAGTCTGCGTACTGGGGAAACGTATTTATAAAAACCTGTTCCCGGATGGAGGCGACCCGTGCGGACTGTATGTGCGGATGGGCGACATCTGGTTCCAGGTCGTGGGCGTGGGACTGCTGGTCGGCATGGTCATCGGCGCCGTCCCCACGGGCGGCATGACCGGGGAACTGCTGGTCTGCACGCTGTTCGGCTATGCGCCGGAAATGGCCGCCATCCTGATGGTCTTCAGTACATTAATAGATATCCCGGCCACGCTGCTGAACGTAGCCGGGAATGTGGTGGCCGCCGTGCTGACGGACCGGCTGACGCCGGCGTCCGTCAGATCGAAAGGATGCTCAGGACGTTGATGAGCTCCTTGTCGATCGGCTTGTCGTAGTGGACGGCGCGGGAGATCGGGACGTAGACGATCTGGTCGTTCTTGATGCCGACCATCACGTTGCGCTGGCCCTCCTTGAGCGCGTCGATGGCGGCGACGCCCAGCCGGCTGGCGAGGATGCGGTCCTGGGCGGTGGGGGAGCCGCCGCGCTGGAGGTGTCCCAGGATGGAGACCTTCACCTTGTATTCCGGATACTCCTGGCGGACGCGCTCGGCATAGTGCATGGCGCCGCCGTCCTTCTCGGACACGATGACGATGCTGCTGTTCTTGCTCTTGCGGATGCCGCGGCCGATGAAGGCGGCCAGCTGGTCGATGTCGGTCTGGTCCTCCGGGATGATGGCGGCTTCCGCGCCGGCGGCGATGGCGCTGTTCTGCGTCAGGAAGCCGGCGTCGCGCC
>ONQC01000017.1 GCA_900319855.1 uncultured Bacteroidales bacterium | reverse complement strand
ACCCATCGCTTGGATGACCGCAATACCCTGTCGCTGACGGGCTATGGCTCCAGGGATGATTTCTCTTTCAGCCCGGATACGACCTTCCGCTACCACAACATCAACGCCGGCCTGCGCTGGAAGCACGGGCAGGATGCGAATGTCTCCATGCAGGTGAGCATAGGCTATGACCGCTATGCCAACCGGCTGGACAATCTGGGCAGCGGCTACGATGGTTATCGCCTCGAGACGTTCATCAACGAGGCGTATGCCCGACTGGGCTGGACCCGCAGGCAAGGGACACATACCTGGATCTACGGCGCGAATGTGACGGGATATGCCCTGGACGGCGGTAACTTCGCCCCGCTGGGTGACAAGTCGATCCAGCAGCCGGAACGGCTTGAACGGGAACTGGGTCTGGAAGCGGCGGCCTATGTCGGCCGGACCTGGACGCCCGACGACAGGCTTTCGGTCGACTATGGCCTGCGCCTGTCCTCGTTCTTCGCGGACCGAAAAGTATATGCCCTGCCGGAACTCCGGCTGTCCGGGAAATATTCCCTGGCTGAGAAACTGACGGCGAAACTGGGCGTGAATTCCCTTAACCAGTATATCCACTTGGTATCGAATACGTCTGCCATCTCTCCGATGGATACGTGGAAACTGACGGACCGGGACATCCGGCCGACGACGGGCTTCCAGGTTGCCGGCGGCTTGTATTGGACCGTGTTCGGCAACCAGGTCGACCTCTCCGTCGAGACCTATTGGAAAAGTATCTTCAACCACCTGGACTACAAGTCCGGCGCAGTCCTGTCCATGAATCCGGAACTGGCCCGTGACCTGGTTCCCGTGACCGGAAAGGCGTACGGCGTCGAACTGATGGTCAAGAAAACGGTCGGCAAGCTCAACGGGTGGATCTCCTATACATATTCCCGTTCGTTCTTCCGGGAGAAGGAAGACCGCGGCGTAAACACCATCAACGGGGGAGTCTGGTATCCGGCTCCTTACGACAAGCCGCATGACATCAAACTGGTCGGGAATTATGCGCTGACCCGCCGCTACAGTTTTTCACTCAACGTCGATTACTCGACCGGCCGTCCAATCACGGTTCCGGTCGGCCGTTATGTTTACGGCGGCGGTTACCGTCTCGCTTTCTCCGCGCGCAACGCCAAGCGAATCCCGGACTATTTCCGCATCGACGCCGCCATCAACATCGACCCCGGTCACTACCTGCGGAAACTGACCCACATGTCCTGGACGGTCGGATGCTACAATATCCTCGGCCGCAAGAATGCCTATTCGGTCTATTATACGACCGAGCACGGTTCGGACCTGAAGGGATACATGGTATCCGTCTTCGCTACCCAGATTCCGTATATCAACCTTAATATCCTGTTCTAGATGATGATGGGCCTGAAGAGAATCGCAGCATGCCTGCTGGAGGGAAGCCTGGCGCTGTCCTGCATCTATCCTTATGAAACCGAATTGGACTCCATCGAGGGAACCATCGTCATCGAGGGGGATATCATCCTTGGCGACGTTTCTACGTTCCACGTAAGCCGTGCCCAGTCGCTGGACGGATCCTTCCAATATAAGGAAGTCCCGGCACAGGCCTGGGTGGAGGACGAAACGGGTACCATTTACCGGATGACGTCTCAGGGCGGGAACACGGTCGACCTGACCGATGCGCCGGCCGACCGGCGCTATCGCCTGCATGTCGCGGACATGGAGTCCCACCGGAATTATGTCTCTTCCTGGCGGGAACCGCAAATGGCTCCGGTCATCGACGGGATCAGTTTCGAGGTGGAGCCCACCGACAGTCCCTTGCGCCGTCCCTCCGGCAAAGCACGGGTCTCTATGACCGCGCCGGAAGGCGCCAGCCGTTTTTTCCGCTGGGACTACGAGCAGGAGTGGCAGTTCCATGCCAATTACGATATCCGGTTTGATTACGATTTCCTCAACGAGGAGTATGTCTTCCTGGACAGCAATCCCAACTATTGGTGCTGGACCAAGAGCCGTTCCTCCGAGGCGGGGATCGCCATTGCCATCGGCGACGAGCAAAACAAGATCCGGGACCATGTTTTCATGGATTTCCATACCGGCATCGACAACCGGTTCCAGCGGCGGTATGCCGTCCATCTCATCGCCCGGGGCATCTCCGAAGAATGCTACCAGTATCTCCATACCCTGGAAATGAATTCCAATTCGACCGGCGACCTGTTCGCCCCGAATCCGAGCGAACTCCGCGGCAACCTTACTTGTGAAGAAGATCCGGATGAACTCGTCCTGGGCTTTATCGAGGTCTCCCGTACATCCGATGCCCGTGCGTTCTTGCCCCGGGAAACGATGGCGTATCTGGACCATGGCGAACTCGATCCGTCTGAATTATACGATCTGGCGTCTTCCGAAATCCCGCAGAAGTACGCTGACGGATGGCGGCCCAGCCAGAATGTCACGACCGAAGACGGCAGTTACGTGGGATGGGCCCCTCCGTCCTGGTGCGACTGCCGGGCTATGGGAGGGACGAATGTAAAACCGTCATATTGGGAGGATTAGCGTATGAAAAAGTATCATGTCATCCTGCTCGGCCTGCTGCTGGGCTTCTGCCTGTCCGGCGCGGCCCGCGAACGGATTTACATTTCGACCGACCGTTCGGCTTATGTCTCCGGCGACCTGGTCTGGTGCTCCGCCTTCAGTCTGGGCGGCTCGCAGACCCGCAGCGGCGTCGCCTATCTCGAACTGTTTTCCGCCGACGGAACGGCTGTCCAGGCCAAGATCGCCCTGGTGGGCGGCCGGGGTGCCGGAGTGCTCCAGCTCCCGGCCTCCCTTCCCACGGGAAACTATCTGTTGTGTGCCTATACATCCGGAGATGACGACCGGGCGGCCATCCTCCGGGATGCCCGTATCCTGTCCGTGTTCAATGGTTTTTCCACGGCGCGCGTGGAGAATGGCGTCCGTGTCGCAGCGGCAGTGGCTCCGGCCCGTGCCAGGGATGCCGGGACGCTGCGTGTGCTGGCGACCCCTGCTTCCCGCGGCGGAGAACTGTCCGTGGAACTGGACAACCGGCTGGGGAAGGCCATGAGCCTGAGCGTCTCCGTCTATCATGAAGATGCGCTGGCACCTGCGGAGGAAAAGGGTATCGCGGATGCCTGTACCCGTGTCCGGCTCGGAACGGTCGAAGAAGAAGGGGACATCATCCATGCACATCTTTCCGGCCCCGACCGCGACAGGGCGCTCAGCCGGCATCCGTTCGCCATCATTTCCTCCCCGGGCAACACGGAAGACCTGTATACGGCCCTGTTCACCCAAAGCGGGCAGATGTCTTTCCGGACCTATAACATTTTCGGCCACCGCGACTTGGTCTGCGAAGTCGCCGGTCTGGATGAAGCGATGGATTGCTACCTGGAACTGGAGTCCCCGTTCCTCGGACTGGAATCCCGCGACATCCCCCAACTGACGATCGATCCGGCTTTCGAACCGGGTTTGCTGGAGCGCATGGCGGCAATCCCGTCTTCCCGGGCAGCCGCGGCGGATACCCTGCTGGCATTTCTGCCCAAGCGAGAGAGCCGTCTCTTCGGTCCGGACGATCCGGACTGCATCCGTTACCGGATGGCGGATTACACGCAGATGAACACCTTCCATGAGTGCGTGATTGAGTATATCCCGGAACTGCGCTGGCGCAGGGAAGGCCTCCAGGTGCTGAAGTCTGTCGGCCGCGGCGTGAACAACCTGTTCGCGGAAAACGTGCTCGTACTGATCGACGGCGTCCCTGTCCTGGACCATTCCAGTATCATTGAAATGGATGCCACCCTGCTGCGGGAGGTAGACATCTTCCGCCGATCCTATTCCATCGGCGCCCGGACCTTCGATGCCGTCGTGAGCCTGATCACGACCCACCGGAATATCTCTATGGTCAGGTTCCCCCGGACGGTACGGATCTTCGATTTCGAAGGCGCGTCCTATCCGCTGGCTTACAAGAGAGCTCCCGGACAGGGTCGGGACCTCCGCCAGACCATCTACTGGCATCCTTCCGTGCAGGTGGAAGCCGGCGAGGCCCTCCGCATCCCCGTTCAGGCGCCGGCCTATGCGGGGCGTTTCCGTGTCGTAGTGGAAGGCCTGGACAGCGACGGCTTGCCCGTGCGGCAGGAAACCTCCGTCGGGGTCCGGTAATCGAGCCGGAAAGAAACACAAAAAAAAGGCGGCCCGAAGGTCGCCTTTATCTTTGACATGGAGTCGATTAGAGCTGAGGACCAGCCTTGACTAGGGCCTTGCCGGCCTTGTTGGACTCGTACTTGTGGAAGTTCTTGATGAAGCGGCCGGCGAGGTCGACGGCCTTCTTCTCCCACTCGGCCTTGTCGGCATAGGTGTCGCGCGGATCGAGGATACCGCTGTCGACGCCTTCGAGCTGGGTCGGAACGACGAAGTTGAAGTACGGGATGGTCTTGGTCGGGGCGGCATCGATGCTGTGGTTGAGGATGGCGTCGATGATACCGCGGGTGTCACGGATGGAGATACGCTTGCCGGTACCGTTCCAGCCGGTGTTCACGAGGTAAGCCTTGGCACCGCTCTTCTTCATCTTCTTGACGAGTTCCTCGGCATACTTGGTCGGATGGAGCTCCAGGAAGGCCTGGCCGAAGCAGGCGGAGAAGGTCGGGGTCGGTTCGGTGATACCGCGCTCGGTACCAGCGAGTTTGGCGGTGAAGCCGGAGAGGAAGTAGTACTTGGTCTGCTCGGCGTTCAGGATGGAAACCGGAGGAAGGACACCGAAAGCGTCGGCGGACAGGAAGATGACCTGCTTGGCGGCCGGTCCGTGGCTGTCCGGACGGACGATGTTGTTGATGTGGTAGATCGGGTAGCTGACGCGGGTGTTCTCGGTCACGCTCTTGTCGTTGAAGTCGATCTTGCCTTCGGCGTCGACGGTGACGTTCTCGAGGAGGGCGTCGCGGCGGATGGCGTTGTAGATGTCCGGTTCGGATTCCTTGTCAAGCTTGATGACCTTGGCATAGCAGCCGCCTTCGAAGTTGAAGACGCCCTTGTTGTCCCAGCCGTGCTCGTCGTCGCCGATGAGCAGACGCTTCGGATCGGTGGAAAGGGTGGTCTTGCCGGTGCCGGAGAGACCGAAGAAGATAGCGGTGTTCTCACCGTTCATGTCCGTGTTGGCGGAGCAGTGCATCGCGGCGATGCCCTTGAGCGGGAGGTAGTAGTTCATCATGGAGAACATACCCTTCTTCATTTCACCGCCGTACCAGGTGTTGAGGATGACCTGCTCGCGGGAGGTCACGTTGAAGGCGACGCAGGTTTCGCTGCGGAGGCCGAGCTCCTGGTAGTTTTCGACCTTGGCCTTGGCGGCGCAGTAGACGACGAAATCAGGCTCCTGGTCGAATTCCTTCTGGTTCTTCGGACGGATGAACATGTTGGTGACGAAGTGGGCCTGCCAGGCGACCTCGACGATGAAGCGGACCTTCATGCGGGTGTCGGCGTGGGTGCCGCAGAAACCGTCAACCACGAAAAGGCGCTTGCCGGAGAGCTGCTTCTGGGCAAGTTTCTTGACCGCTTTCCAAGTCTTCTCGGACATCTTGTGGTTATCGTTCGGATAACCTTCGGTGGTCCACCAGATTTCGCCCGGGGCGCCTTCCTTGGTGGTCTTGTCATAGACGATGTACTTGTCCTTAGGGGAACGGCCGGTGTAGATGCCGGTCATGACGTTGATGGCGCCGAGTTCAGTCACCTGACCCTTGTCAAAGCCTTCGAGGCCGGGTTTGGTTTCTTCGTTGTAGAGGACTTCGTAAGACGGGTTGTAGAGAACTTCCTTGACGTTCTTGATACCGTACTTGCTCAGATCAATTTTGGACATGATGTTTATGTGTTTTTTAATGAAACTATATATTGCTTTTTTGATTCGGCAAATTTACACAATTTAATTCATTACCTTTGCATGTGTGCTGCAAAAATTTTGCCGTCCGGGTGACGGTTTGGAGATGTAAAAGGTTTTAAGTGAACAAAATGCAACAACCTGTCGACATATTGAAAACGTACTGGGGGTATGACGGCTTCCGGCCGATGCAGGAGGAGATCATCCGCCATGCCCTGGACGGGGAGGATGTCCTGGCCATCCTGCCGACGGGCGGCGGGAAGTCGGTCTGTTTCCAGGTCCCCGCCCTGATGCAGGACGGCCTCGCCCTGGTCGTGACACCGCTGGTCGCCCTGATGAAAGACCAGGTCCGGAACCTGCAGGAAAGGGGCGTCCGGGCCCTGGCAATTCATGCCGGCATGGGCCGCCATGAAGTGGACCTCGCCCTGAACAACGCCGCCTACGGCGACTACAAATTCCTGTATGTGTCTCCCGAGAGATTGGGCACCTTCCTGTTCCAATCCTACCTTCCGGTCTTGAACATCAATTATATCGTTGTCGACGAGGCGCATTGTATCTCCCAGTGGGGGTATGATTTCCGGCCGGACTACCTCGAGATCGGAGCCCTCCGGGACCGGGTGGATGCACCGGTCATCGCGCTGACCGCAACGGCTACGCCCCAGGTCGCGGAGGACATCATGGACCGGCTGCGTTTCCGCGGAAGGACCGTCTGCAAATCCGGTTTCGAACGTCCCAACCTGAGCTATATCGTGCGCAGCTGCGAAGACAAGACCGGCCAGTTGCTGGATATCTGCCAGGGGGTCCCGGGTACGGGCATCGTCTATGTGCGCAACCGCCGGAAGACCGAGGAAGTGGCCTCTTTCCTGGCGGCCAATGGCGTCTCTGCCTCCTTCTATCACGCCGGACTCGGCCACGAAACCCGTGCGGAACGGCAGGAGGCCTGGCGGCAGGACCGGATCCGGGTCATGGTCTGTACCAATGCTTTCGGGATGGGAATCGACAAGCCGGACGTCCGTTTCGTGGTCCACCTGGACCTGCCGGATGCGCCGGAAGCCTACTTCCAGGAAGCGGGGCGGGCGGGCCGCGACGGCCTGCGGTCCTATGCGGTCCTGCTGTGGAACGCTTCCGACGTGCGGCGGCTGCATCAGCTGGAAACGGTCTCTTTCCCGCCATTGGACCAGATTGAAGATGTTTATCAGAAGGTCCACGCCGTGGCCCAGATCCCGTATGGTGCGGGGAAGGGCCGCCGGCTGAAATTCGACCTGGACGAATTCTGCCGTCAGTTCCGGTTGCAGCGGGCGGCGGCGCATTATGCGATCAAGGTCCTGGAACGCGAAGGGCACTGGACTTATACGGAGGACCTGGATGTCGCTACCCGCGTACGGATCCGGGTCAGCCGGGATGAACTGTATAACGTCTCCCTGCCGGATCCTCGGATGGAGGTTCTGCTGGAACTTTTGATGCGCCGGTGCGAAGGGGTCTTCTCTTTCGCCGTAGAGATTGATGAACCATGGTTCGCCAAACAGGTCGGCGCCGATGTCCCCACGCTTCGGCAGCTGCTCTATCGGCTTTCCCTGGAGCACCTTGTGAATTATGTCCCGGCCGACCGGGCCGATGTCCTGTTCCTCCATCATGACCGGCTCGAACCCGGCAATGTCGCCCTGGCTCCCAAACGGTACCGGTTGCTGAAAGAAAGCGCCCATGCCCGCATGCAGGCCATGCTGGACTATGTCGCCGAAGAGGACACCTGCCGGTCGCGGTTCCTGCTGGCGTATTTCGGCCAGGAGGATTCGGCCGACTGCGGCACCTGCGATATCTGCCGGTCCCGGCGGGTCCCGACCGAGGCTCGCCTGAAAGAATGGATCCGGTCGCGAGAGGGGAAATATACCCTGGCGGACCTGCGTTCCAGCCTGGATCTGCCGGAGGGGGAATCGGCCGCACGTTGGTCGGAAGTCCTGCGCCGGCTGATCGACGATGGTACGGTCCCGCCGCCTTCCGAATAAATTCCCGCCGGGCGTTGCTTTTTTGGGGGAAATCCGTATCTTTGGAAAGATAAAGGGTTTAGGTATGAAAAAGTTCTTGCTTTTGGTAGCGTTTCTCCTGCCTGCCATCCTTCTGTCCGCACAACCGGATTCGCTCCGGCTGGTCTACTCCGTCCGCGGTGTGGTCTCGGACTTGCAGAGCGGCCGCCCGCTTGAATCCGTCCATGTTTCCGTCCCGGACCGTCATTTCGCCACCGTGACGAATGCCGACGGCGCCTTTACCATCAAGTCCGACCTCCCGATCCGCGAAGTGGTCTTCTCTTTTGTCGGATACCGGACGATCCGCCAGCAGGCCGGCAGGGGAGAGATGAAGGTCTATCTGATACCGGAGGTCTATGCCCTCGACCCGGCGACCGTCATGACGGGGGATCCCCGCCAGATCGTGGAGGCCGCCATCGCACGGATTCCCCAGAATTACAGCCAGCAGCCGGAACTCCTGGAATGTTTTTATCGCGAAACCATCCGCAAGCGTCAGCGGTTTACGTATATCTCCGAAGCCGTCTCCCGCATTTACAAGTCCTCCTATGGCCACGGGATTGCCCGGGACCGGACCGCTTTGGAGAAAAGCCGCGTCCTGCTCAGCCAGAAACGGACCGATACTTTGAGCATCAAGGTGATGGGTGGTCCGACGCAGGCCATTACGCACGATGTTGTCAAGAATCCGGACCTTCTGTTCGATCCGGTGGAACTGCGCAATTACCGTTTCGAGATGCTTGCTCCGGCTTCCATCGATGACCGGCTCCAGTTCGTCATCCGGGTCATTCCGGGAGCGGAGTGTGAGTATGCGCTTTACAATGGTACTTTGTACATCGACCGGGAACGGCTTTCATTCACGCGCATCGAACTCTCCCTGGACATGACCGATCGCAGCAAGGCGACCCGTATGATGCTGATCCGGAAACCGTTCTCGTTGCGTTTCACCCCGCGGGAGCTCTCGATCCTGGTCAACTACCGGTTTGACGGGAACATCAGCCGGATCAGTTATTTCCGGACAACGATGCGGTTCGCCTGCGACTGGAAGCGGCGGCTGATCTCGACCAATTATACGGCTGTCAACGAATTGGTAGTCACCAATCTGCGCGAACCGGTAGAACCCATTGCCCGCAGTGACATGTTCCGCACCAGCGATATCCTGGACAACAAGGCGAAAGAATTCCTCGATCCCGATTTCTGGAAGGACTACAATATCATCGAACCGTCGGAAAGCCTGGAGAACGCCATCGGCCGGCTCAGGAAACAGCGCTGATCACCAGTCCGTCATACGCAGGCCGGACCTGCGAAGCGATACCGCGTTCCGTGCACATCCGGTCCAGGTCGCGGCAGAACTGTTCGTGACAGGGGAAATTGTGGCTCAGGTGGGTCAGCCAGGTGTGCTTAGCTCCAATCCGTCCCGCCAGTTCCAACGCTTCATCCAATGAGAAATGTGAGTGGTGCGGCTTGTATCCTACCGTGTTGAGGGTGACATGCTCCAGCCCTTTTAATTTGGCCATTTCTTCTTCCGGCAGCCGGCTCATGTCGGTGATGTAGGCGATCCGGCCGAACCGGAATCCCAGCACCGGCATGTCGTGGTGCCATCCCCGGATCGGGATGATCTCGATTCCGTCCCCCCGCAGTCCTTTGGCAGTCCCGGTGAACTGGGGATCCTCCACCCGTTCCGATTCGCACAGGATCTCTCCCGTCGGAACCAGGCTTCCGTCCGGAAGCCGGTACCGGTAGCCGACATCATGCACCCAGGTCAGTTCCCGCGGCTCTGTTTCCGGGTACAGGACGAAAGGGTTCTGGTCGATGCCGTGGACGTGCCATTCCGGCGCACCGGGGTATTTGTCGGCGGCGAAGGCATAGCCGTATTCCCGCTGCAATGTGTCCAGTACCAAAGGCTCACAGTAGATTTCCACGGCCCTTCGGTCGATGTAGTTCAGCGACCGGACATCATCCAGTCCGCCCGTATGGTCTTTGTGGTTGTGGGTCAGCAAGATCGCATCCAGGTGCCGTACGCCGGCCCGCAGCATCTGGGTGCGGAAATCCGGTCCGGCATCGATCAGGATGGTCAGTCCGCCATATTCCACCAGGGCGGAGGCCCGCAGGCGTTTGTCCCGCGGATCCGCGGATTGGCAGCGGTCGCAGGTGCAGCCGATGATCGGGATGCCTTGGGATGTGCCGGTGCCCAGGAATGTCAGTTTCGCTTCCATCAGAGGATGATGTCTTCAAGGGTGTTGACCCGGGCGGGATCGAACGGCCGTTCCACCCGGATGTAATTGCCGGTATACCCGGCCATTTTCCCGTCTTTCCGGTCGGATTCCCAAAGGACCTGCTCCCGCTTGCCCTTGTGCCGGGCGACGAAACTGTCGTGCAGTTCCTTGCACAATGCCTCCAGCCGGGCGACCCGCTCGGTCTTGACCGGTTCGGGAACCTGGTCGGGCATGGATGCGGCGCGGGTGCCGGGGCGCTTGGAATAAGGGAAGATATGGATGAAGGCAGGACGGATCCTTTCGGCCAGGAAGCGGTAGGTATCCATGAATTTCTCTTCGGTCTCTCCGGGCAGGCCGACGATGACGTCGATGCCGAAGAAGACCTCCGGACCACCAGGCCGCTCCATGCGGGTGCGAATCGTGTCGATCCGTGAGGCGAACAGCGCCGTGTCATAGCGACGGCCCACCTTCTTCAGCAATTCGTCGTTACCGACTTGCAGGGGGATGTGGAAATGCGGTAGGAACTTCGTTCCGGAGGCGATCCAGTCGATGACCGGATCCGTGATCAGGTTGGGCTCGATCGATGAAATGCGGTAGCGCTCAATCCCTTCCACTTCATTCAGGGCTTTCAGCAGGTCCAGGAAAGATTCGCCGGTGGTCCGGCCGAAATCGCCGGTGTTGACGCCGGTCAGGACGATTTCCCGGACGCCTTCAGCGGCGATGGACCGGGCCTGCTTCACGATTTCGCAGATCGGGATGTTCCGGCTTTCGCCCCGGGCGAAGGGCACGGTGCAGTAGGCGCAGAAGTTGTTGCAGCCGTCCTGGACCTTGAGGAAGGAACGGGTCCGCTCGCCGGTGGAATAGGCCGGCAGGGTCGCGGATGAGATGTCCCGGTATTCTTCGGCCAGGCTGCGGGATTTATAGGAATCGTCTGTATGTACCTGGTCGCCGCGGACCAGGGAAAGGGTGTCCACCACGACCCGGGACTTCTCTTTCGCCCCGAAAACCAGCCGCACGCCTTCGATGGCGGCGACTTCGTCCCGCTTGAGTTCGGCATAGCAGCCGGTGACCACGATGGCGGCACCGGGGGCCGTCCGGTGGCATTTCCGAATGATATTCCGGCATTTCGCATCGGCTGTGTGGGTCACGCTGCAGGTATTGACAAGATATACGTCGGCATCCGGACGGTTCCAGGGAACGACCTCCCATCCGGCTTGCAGGAAGCCGCGTTCATAGGTGGATGTCTCAGCGTAATTGAGCTTGCAGCCCAGGGTCAGGAAAGCGATTTTCATAGGGTCAGGCGAGCAGCAGGAAGACGCAGGGGCGCTTCCCGATCAGGGGTTTGTCTTGTCTCCACTGGCCGACGGTCCGGGTCTTGATAAAGGCGTCGGGCAGGGTAATGTCGGCCGCGATGCAGAGGCGGGTCCGGGCTTCGCAGATTGCCAGCAAGTCGCCCAGCAAGGCGTCGTTGCGGTAGGGCGTCTCGATCAGGATCTGGGTTTGCTTTTCCGTGGAAGAGCGCTTCTCCAAGGTCTTGATGGCTTTGCGGCGTTCCTCCGGTTTGGCGGGGATATAGCCGCAGAAGGCAAAGCATTGCCCGTTGAGACCGGAGGCCATCAGGGCCAGCATCAGGGAGGAGGGGCCCACGTAGGGGACGACTTCGATGTCGTGCCGGTGGCACAGGGCGACCAGCAGGGCGCCGGGATCGGCGACGGCGGGGAGTCCGGCCTCGGAAATCAGGCCGACATCATTCCCATCTGCAAACAGGGCCAGCAAACCCTCCACGGAGGCCGGGTCGGTGTGTTCGTTGAGTTCATGGAATTCCAGTTCCCCGACATGGCCTTTCCAGCCGGCGGCGGACAGGTAGCGCCGCGCCGTCCGGGTCTCTTCGACGACATAGGTCCGGATCTGGCGGATCCGGTCCAGCACCGGAGCGGGGATCACGTCGGCCGGTGCGGTATCGCCGAGCGGGGAGGGGATGAGGTAGAGTTTTCCGTAGTCCATGGTCTATTCTGTTTCCGGGACTTCCTCCCGGTTCGGGTTTTCGATGCGGATCCGGGTCTGCTCCGGTTCCACCGCCTCGATGACGGGGCGGTTCTTTTTGCGGGTAAACAGATTCCGGAGGAACTCCCCGAATGTGTTGTATTCTTGCTGGTAGGTCAGACCGACGCCGTTGCGCTGGAGGTTGTCCAGGTAATTGGTATATTGGTCGGCCGAGTGGGAGAA
The DNA here is from genome assembly GCA_900319855.1 of uncultured Bacteroidales bacterium. Classification (GTDB taxonomy): domain Bacteria; phylum Bacteroidota; class Bacteroidia; order Bacteroidales; family UBA932; genus Cryptobacteroides. The sequence continues at coordinate 28,813 of ONQC01000017.1, read as the reverse complement.
CAGCTTCAGGCGGAAGGCCCCCGGCTTGTCCAGCTTGATTTCGATGTCCAAGTCGCCGACGACTTCCTGGTTCGACGAGCCGGCGCTGTATTGCCGGTTGCCGATGACGCCGTTGACGATGACCCGGTTGTTGAAGAGCTCCGTACTGACGGCTACGTCGAAGATGTCATTGCCTGAGGCACTTTGCTGGTAGTCCAGCCCCAGGTCGATCGGGATGTCCAGTTTCTGGAGGATATTCGAGAGCTGGCTGGCCATGATTTCCAGCACGGTGCTGTTCAGCATGGTCGAGTTATTGACGATGCCCGACTGCTCATCCGGCAGGAAACTGCCGGAAATCAACAGGGAAAGGAACTGTTTCTGCACCTTGTCATCGGAGTTGAGGGCGTCCTGGACACGGGCCTGGGTCATCGGGTCCAGGTCCGGGACATCGATGCTGAAGGCGATCCGCGGGTTGCGCAGTTTCTCGGTGATCCCGATGCCGCACTCGACGTTCCGCCGGGTGGAGACGGACGTGGTATCGGCGATCAGCGTCCCGAGCGATGCCTTGGTCCGGTAGAGGGCCTTGATGTCGAGGTCGCTTTCCATGATGTCGCCGCCGAAGCGGATCGTACTCCCGTCTTCGATGGTGAAATCCCGCCGGGCGATATCCAGGGCGGAGAAATGGAAGAGGCCGTCGGACAGGGTATAGTTTCCGTTGATGGTGAAATACGACGTGCTGGGTCGAACTTCCACATCGATGCTGCCATGCCCGTGGCCGCTGAGCATGTTGCCGGATTCCTTATCGATCTCCACGAAGGCCTGGACGGCCGTATTCGGCCGGACATGCAGCTTGACGGCCAGGTCATTGCCCTTCTTCTGCTTGATCTGGTACGTGTTCCGCATCAGGTCATACGGGTCGATGTACAGATCCTGGTACGGTTCCTTGAAGGTCAGCAGGTCGGACGTCCCGGCCGTACCGGTTCCGTCCAGCGGGATATGGAAATCTCCTTCTTTCGCCGTGTCGGCATCGACTTCCAGCAGGATCGCGTTCAGCGGTCCGGTGATGGAGACCTTGCCGGTGGCGAAGATGTGTCCATAGAAAGCCTGTCCGTCTTTCTGCGCCAGATCCAGCGCTTCTACCCGGGTCATGTCGATGCCCAGGTCGAGGGTCATGTCCTTGAAGTGGTCCCAAAGGATCTTGCCGCGGAGCCTGCCCTGTTCGCCATACCGGTCGCGGAGCTGGACGTTGTCGAATGTCAAGCCTTGCGACGTCAAGGAGACCGGACCGTTTGCGATGTAAGCCACATTTGTGAAGTCCACCCGTAAAAGGGCGTCTTCAAACCGTAAGTCTCTGCTGGACAGCTCCAGGGCATTCAACGGACCGGAGAAATCGATTCCTCCGGAGACATAACCGTCCATCTCGCTGAACAGGGACGCCAGGATGGGCTCGGCGTAGGTCAGGTCGAGCCGGTCCAGGTCCAGCGAGCCTTCCGCCGTCTTGAAGGAAGAGGGGATGAAGGCCTGGGCGCGGAGATTGCTGCGGCCGTCCAGCAGGTTGCGGACCCGGATGTCGAAGCCGCTGCGCTCATCATCCCAGGTGCTGCCGATGTCCAGGGTCCCGAGGGGCTCGCCTGCCATGGAGGCCTTCTCTACCTGCAGGGAGGCAAGGATGCCGATCCGCTCCTTGAGCGGTGAAGCCAGCCAGACGTCACCTGTCGCGTGGCCCTGGATGTCCAGCCCGCCGCCGATGAACGGATTCAGGGCGACCAGGTCGAAATTGTCCAGGTCCACATGCAGGGTATCGGTCCGGTTCGGGGAATACCCGCCGTCGATCCGGAGGCTTTGGATATCATTGTCAAAAGTCAGGTCGCCGACTTTGATGTCGGAACCGAACAAGCTGATTGAGGACCGTTTGATGGACCAGGGATCCCCGTTGAGGTAGATACCCGACGGCAGGAGTTCCGCCCGGAGCACCAGCGAGTCGTTCTCGGAACGGCTGAGCTCGCCGGAAAGCAGGATTTCGCCCTTGTTGGCCTCCTCCGTGTCGTTGTCATAGCTGAAGCCCAGGCCGACGTGGTCGTCGTCGGCCAGCAATTGCAGCCGGTTGGATTTGGCGAGAATCGGCGAGATGTTCAACTCGCTCCCGGTCAGGATGCCGTTCAAAGCGCCGCCTTCATTGTCCAGTTTCAGCGTCAAGTCTTTCAGATACTTGTCGTCCAAGGCGATGCGCCTGGATTGGATACTTCCGTCCAATTGGCCTTCCGCTCCGATACTCAGGCGGATATCCGTAGAATCGGCGATATAGATGCCCGGTTTCAGGAAAGCCAGGATGTCCTGAGAATCGTGCGTCTGGAAATGGAGGTCGTAGGTATTGCCGGCCCATTCCTTAGGCGTTTCCCGGAAGACCGACGGCAACTCTTTCCGGACCGTGATATCTTGCAGGTCCTGGATGAACTGGGTGACGAAACCGGTGCCGATATACGTGCCTTCGGCGAATTTGGACTGGAGCCGGATGCGGTTGACGTCGTCGTTGATGTGGGAGGCGATGGAGATGTCGCCGATGTCATGGTCTCCGTTCATGTCGGTCAGCCGGACATCCATGATGTCGATGTTCCCGATCAGGTCGTTGTCTTCTACCCGGTTGAAATTAGCGTTGGTCCGCAGGCTCAGGCGGGACGTGCCGCGTTTGTCGATGTTCAGGGCGTTCAGGTCGGCGTAGCCGAGGTTGGCGTAGAACTTATAGACGGCATTGCGGGTTTTCGGGGAGAGGGTGAAGATGCCTTGGAAAAGGAAGTTGAGGTTCGGGTCGCCGCAGATGATCCGGCCGTCGAACGCATTTCCGGAATAGGATCCGGTCGCCGCGATGCCCGTGTAGTCATAGCCCAGGGCATGGAGCCGGTCAACGGAGAGCGTATCGATCCGGACGGTCGGTGAACTCCCGGCGAGGGTCGCCTGCAGGGTCGTAGCCAGGGTGACGGGACCGAGCGCCTCGATGCCGGCGATGCGGCCCAGGTCCAGGTCTTTCGTGCGAAGCCGCCCGCCGATCAGGATGGGCCGCTTGGGATCGGTGACGTTCCGCAGGTCCAGGACGGTGCTGAGGGATCCTACGCCGGAGGCGATATTGCCGTTTACGGCCAGGCGGTTGATGGGGCCGACCGCCGTCCCGTTGAAGGTGAAGTGCTCGCCCTTGGCATATTTGTCCAGGCCCAGCTTGACGCCCGGAGCCCAGCCCCGGATGAATTTTTCCAGTTCCGGAAGCTGGAAGGTCAGGTTTTGGATCTTATAGTTCAGGAGCATGTTGCCGGCATCCGGCAGACCGATGAGGGAACCGTCGACGCGGGCGCTCAGGCCACTGTCCAGGGCCTTGAAATTGAATCGCTTGACATGCAGGTCGTTGATATAGCCATGGACTTCGCCTTCCATGTTGGCGACCAGGGACATCCTGCGCAGCGTCGGGGCGAAATAGCCGATGGTTTCCAGGTTGAGCCGGCTCGGCTGAATGGTGCCGTCGAGGCGGACTTCTTCCAGAAAGTTGCTGAAGGCTCCCATCCCGTCATAGGTCATCTGGAAGTCGTCCAGTTTGAGGTCGCTGTACATGTCCCGGATGTGCAGGTTCTTGATTTGGGTCTTGCCGTCGCCGACCCGCGCCTGGCCGCTCATCTTGTGCACGACCATGCCGCTTTTTTCCCGGAACGAAAGCTGGTCCGCAATGCCTTCCACGACCTTGCCATGCATGCGGAGTTTCCGTCCTTTCAGCTGGATGCCGCTTACGTCCAGGTCGGCCCAGTCGATGGCATCCGCCGGCACTTCCCGGGTACTGTTGTAGTTGCGGAGCCGGAAGCGGAACCCGTTGATTTCCACCCGGCCGACCCGGAGGATTTCCTTGTCGTCCGGTTCTTTTTCCTTCTTGGGCTTCGGCGTTCCGGAGTTGAAGATCCGTTTGAGGTTGCTCTCTCCGCCGGGCTCGTTGGCCAGGACGAAATAACCGTCTTCCACATAGACCTCCGTCAGGTCGATGACTCCGCTGCGCAGCAGGGTGGCGGGCCGGATCCGGGCGGTGATATAGCCGGCCTTGACGAAGGTGTCCAGCGGCTGGATCCCATCGGAGGCATAGGGCGCGCGGTCCACGATGACGACGTCTTTCAGGACGACGGCGTCAAAGGGGCGGATATGGACTTTCCCGACGGAAACCTCTCCGTTGACGACCCCGTCCAGCATCCCGACGACTTTCCGGGTGGCCCATGTCTGCACCTTGGGGGACTGCAGGAGCAAGGCCACGAGCAGCAGGAGCATCAACAGGATGCCTGCTACATATCCGGTTATCTTGAGGATTCTTCGCATTTAACTTACAAAAATAGGAAATTATTGCGGTTTCCCGTGCGCCTGCGCGGATTTATTTGTATCTTTGCAGCCGCAATAGTTCTTTTAAGGAAATGGCAGACATTATTCTCGGAATCGAATCTTCCTGTGATGACACCTCGGCAGCCGTCATCCGCGACGGTTATCTACTCTCCAACGTGATAGCCAGCCAGCAGGTGCACAAGGATTTCGGCGGCGTCGTCCCGGAATTGGCTTCCCGTGCCCATGAGGCCAACATCGTTCCCGTTGTCAGCCAGGCGCTGTCCAGGGCCGGCATCACCCCGGCGGACCTGACGGCCATCGCTTTCACCCGCGGACCGGGCCTTCTCGGCTCCCTGCTGGTCGGCACTTCCTTCGCCAAAGCTTTGGGCGTGGCACTGGACAAGCCCATCGTCATGGTCAACCACCTCCAGGGACATATCCTGGCCAATTTCATCAAGCAGGAGGGCGCCGAGAACCGCCAGCCTTCCTTCCCGTACCTTTGCCTGCTGGTATCCGGCGGGAACTCCCAGATCGTACGGGTCGACAGCCCGCTCGAGTTTGAGATCCTCGGTCAGACCATCGATGACGCGGTCGGAGAAGCCTTCGACAAGTGCGCGAAAATGATGGGATTGGGCTATCCTGGCGGCCCGGTGATCGACCGGCTTGCCAAGTTGGGTGATCCGACGCGTTTTACGTTTGCCAAACCCCATATCCCCGGTCTCGACTACAGTTTCAGCGGCGTCAAGACCTCGCTCCTGTATTTCGTCCGCGATGAGATGGCGAAAGATCCGGAGTTCATGGAAAAGAACAAAGAAGACATCTGCGCGTCGTTCCAGAAGACCCTGATCGATATCCTGATGGACAAACTGGTCAAGGCCGCCAGACAGACCGGCATCCGCGAGATTACCATCGGCGGCGGCGTCTCCGCCAACAGCGGACTCCGCCAGCGGATCCTGGAGGAGGGGAAACGTCGTCGTTGGAACACCTATCTTCCTGAATTTAAGTTTACTACGGATAATGCTGCGATGATTGCCATCGCCGGTTATTTCCATTACCTGGCCGGCGAGCGGACCGCCTTGGATGTCGCCCCGGTTTCCCGCATGTCAGATTTTTAATATGAGAACTTTTGATATCACCTGTCCGATGGGCCGCGAACCGCGCCTGGACGACATCCGGCGGAAGGCCGCCGAAGAGTTGCGTCTCCGCCGCGGCGCCGTCATCAACGTCATTGACCCGTCCAAGTCCTATCAGCCGACCATGGTCGGTGCGGATGCGGTCTGCCGCATTGTCCACCGTTCCGTCGATGCGCGGGGCGACGTAAAGATGGTCTATCGGATCGAGGCGTTCAAGAATTACGAATACAAGGAATACCAGCCGGCTCCCTATCAGGATGTTACGGATGCGGAACCGGTCATTGTGGTCGGTGCCGGACCGGCCGGCATGTTCGCTGCGCTGAAACTGCTGATGCTGGGCCTCCGGCCGATCGTGCTGGAGCGGGGAAAGGACGTCCATGCCCGGAAGACCGACATGGCCCGCCTGTCCCGGACCGGCGTCGTGGATCCGGATTCGAATTACTGCTACGGCGAAGGCGGTGCCGGCGCTTTCTCGGACGGCAAACTGTTTACCCGTTCCTCCAAGCGGGGAGACATCCGTGAAGTCCTGTACCAGTTCGTCGGATTCGGCGCCGACCGGTCCATCCTGATCGACGCCCATCCGCATATCGGGACCGACAAGCTCCCGAAGGTGGTGGAAAACATCCGCCGTTGCATCGAGGAACATGGCGGAGAATACCATTTCAACTCCCGGGTCGAAGACATCTCCCGGCTCAAGACAACCGGCGCTTTCAACGTGAAGGTGACGGACCAGAACGGTCCCAAACCGAAGAAAGTGACCTATAAGGCCGCTGCCGTCATTCTGGCGACGGGCCATTCCGCCCGCGATATCTACGAACTGTTCCGCGACAAGGGCTGGGACCTGGAAGCCAAGGGCTTTGCGATGGGCGTGCGGGTCGAGCATCCGCAGTCGCTGATCAATAAGATCCGTTACCGCGGCCAGTGGGAGCCCGGCATGCCGGCGGCGGAATACAGTTTCGTCGAACAGGTCGTCGCGCCGGGTGCGGACGGCGAGCCGGTCGAGCGGGGCGTCTTCTCGTTCTGCATGTGCCCGGGCGGCATCCTGGTCCCGTCTTCCACGGAGCCTGAGACCCTGGTACTCAACGGCATGTCCAATTCCTCCCGTAATTCCAAATGGGCCAATTCCGGCGTCGTGGTGTCCATCGAGCCTGGGGATGAACCGGAGCAGTACAAGGCCGCAGGTGCCTTCTCGCTGCTGGATTTCCAGCATGATGTCGAAAAGAAGATGTACGACTATGTCCGTGCCCACACGGCCGAAGGGGACAACCTGATGAAGGCCCCCGCCCAGCGCATGGTCGATTTCTGCGAAGGCGAACTGTCCGAGGACCTGCCTGAGACCTCCTATCATCCGGGCGTGGTTTCCGCTCCGCTGCACGAATTGTTGCCGGCCCATGTGGCTGACCGGCTGCAGGAAGCGTTCCCGGCCGTCAACATGCACGGCATGCGTGGATATTATACCAATGACGCCCTCCTGCTGGGCGTGGAATCCCGGACTTCCTCTCCGATCCGAATCGTGCGCGATCCCGAGACTTTCCAGTGCCCGCAGGTGCCGGGTCTCTTCCCGGGTGGCGAAGGTGCCGGCTATGCCGGTGGCATCGTCTCTTCCGCTTTGGACGGCATCAATTGCGCCGTCGCGGCGGCCCGCTACCTCCGTCCGGAACCGGCCGAGGCTGCGGCGGAAACGCCTGAAGCGGAGTAAGAATTTGTTTTTGAGGATATTTTCCGTATATTTGAAGTCCACATAATGATACGGCTATGACAAATCGGAAAGTAGAAATCAATTATACCGAATACGCGGACATCGAAGAACTGGACCCGAAAGACCAGGCCCTCATCAAAGCGGCCCGTCAGGCGCAGTTGACTTCCTATGCCCCGTATTCCCACTTCAATGTCGGCGCAGCCGTCTTGCTGGAGAACGGGGAAATCGTCAAGGGATCCAACCAGGAAAATGCGGCCTCTCCTTCCGGCTTATGCGCGGAGCGGACGGCGATGTTCGCCGCCGGGGCGCAGTACCCGGGTGTCCCGATGGTCTGCATCGCAATCGTAGGCGGTCCCGCCTTCGGTGTCTGCGATACGCCGGCGACCCCTTGCGGCGCCTGCCGCCAGGTAATGGCTGAGTATCAGAAAATTGGGAAACGGCCCATGAGCGTGATCATGACCGGCGGAAAGTCCATCTGGAAGTTCGAAAAGGTCGAAGACGTCCTGCCGTTTATTTTCGACAGCATCTAGCGAGTTTTTCCAACGCCTCGGCCAGTACGGTCCGGGGCGTTCCTATGTTGAGGCGCATCCATCCGGGTGCGCCGAATATTTCTCCATCGTTGAGCGCGAGCCCGGCCTGGCCCACAAACAGGTCGATGAGCGCGTCGTGGCTCAGTCCCAAACCGCGGCAGTCCAGCCAGACCAGGAAGGAGGCTTGCGGACGCAGGGGACGGATGGCCGGGATGTGGACTTTCAGGTATTCTTCCACGAAGCGGACATTGTCTTCCAGGTAGGCGACCAGTTCCTCCCGCCAGGGTTCGCCTTGGGTATAGGCAGCGACTGTCGCGATGGGCGCGAAAATATCCGGGGCTCCGAACTCGTTGGCTTCCAGCCAGTCATAGAACTTCTTCCGAAGAGCTGGATCCGGTACGATGGCATAGGAGCTGACGATGCCGGCGATGTTGAACGTCTTGGAAGGGGCGCCGAAGGTGATGCTGATGGCGGCGGCTTCCGGGCTGACGGTTGCGAAGGGAACGTGCTTGTGCCCGAAGAGGGCCATGTCGCAGTGGATCTCATCGGAAATGACGGTCACATGGTGCCGGTGGCAGATTTCGGCGAGTTTCTGCAGGGTCTCGCGCGGCCAGACGATGCCGGCCGGGTTGTGCGGGTTCGAGAGGATCAGCAGCCGGCAGGCCGGATCCCGGAGGACCGTCTCCAGGTTCTCGAAGTCCATGTCATAGCCGCCGTCTTCCCGCAGGATCAGCGGATTGTAGACCACCTGGCGGCCGTTGTGCTGAGGGACCAGCCGGAACGGGTGATACACAGGCGGTTGGATGACGACTTTGTCGTCCGGACCCAGCAGGGCGTTGACGACCATGCCGATTCCCTTTACGATACCGGGGATGAAGGAGAGCCATTCTTTTTGAACTTCCCAGCCATGGCGGTCGCGCAGCCAGCCGATGACGGCTTCGTACCAGGCCTGCGGCATGACCGTATAGCCGAAAACCGGATGTTCCAGCCGTTTTTTCATGGCATCCACTATGAACGGCGGCGTCTCGAAATCCATATCGGCTACCCAGAGGGGCAGCAAATCTGCTTTCCCGAAATAATTGGGGAGGGCTTCGTATTTGACCGCACCGGTTCCGCGGCGGTCGACGACCTTGTCAAAATCGTACATGGAATGGATGGTTAAATGGCTCCGCTTCCGAGCATCTCGTCTCCGTCATACCAGACAGCGAACTGTCCGGCGGTGATGCCGCGCTGGGGCGTGTCGAACAGGATATACAGACCGTTTTCCCGCCGCACCAGGGTCGCATCTTGCAGCGGCTGGCGGTAACGGATCCGGACCCGGTACCGGCGGATCTCTCCGGGAGCCATGGCCAAGTCGGGACGGATCCAGTGGATTTCCTCGGGAGCGACGCGCAGGCAACTGCGGGACAGCCCTTTGTGCCGGTGTCCTTCGCCGACGTAGATGAGGTTCTTTTCAACGTCGGTGGCAATGACGAAGAGCGAATCGGCGTGGCCGCCGATGTTCAGGCCTTTGCGCTGGCCGATGGTATAGAACTGGGCGCCTTCATGCTTGCCGAGGATCTTGCCGAAGGGATTCTCCTTGTAACGGGTCTTCTTGACGTGATGTTTGCCGCTGCGGTAGGTTTCTGTCTCAAAGGTCAGGTCATAGGGGACCGGCTGGCTAAGCCGCAGCCAGTCTTCGTCGGACAGTACGGCCAGTTTCTCCGGATCATACCGGTTGGCCGCCCCCTGGCCGGACCCCTTGTCCTCGGATACATATTCGGTGATCATCCGGGCCGGCCGGCCGTCGGCGGTCAGCGATGAGAGGGTATCCTGCAGGAAACGGTATTGCGCATTATCCTGATAGTAAGCATCGTAGACTTCGATGACATCGCCTTCACGGGATTCCAGTTTCTGCTGGAGGAAGGTCGGGAGGTCGACCTTGCCGACAAAGCAGATGCCCTGGGAGTCTTTTTTGTCCGCCGAGGGAAGGTCCGCTTCATGGGCGATGCGCCGCACCTCTGGCTTGAGAAGGTCCCCGATCGGGAACAGGGCCTTGGAGAGCTGCTCCTGACTGAGCTGGCAGAGGAAATAGCTCTGGTCCTTGTTCGGATCGGTGCCGGCCAGGATGCGGTATACCGGCTGTCCGTCCGATCCGACGGTCTCCTCTTTCCGGCAATAATGGCCGGTCGCCACCATGTCTGCTCCCAGTTTCCTGGCCGCTTCCCAAAAGGCGTCGAACTTGATTTCCCGGTTGCAGAGCACGTCCGGATTCGGCGTGCGTCCTTTGGCATATTCGTCGAACATGTAGTCGACCACGCGCTGGCGGTACTGCTTGCTCAGGTCCACGAAATAGAAGGGGATACCGATCTTGCGGGCGACCAGTTCGGCGACGAACCGGTCTTCTTCCCATTCGCAGTCGCCGTGCAGGGTGGTATCGGCGTCGTGCCAGTTCTGCATGAACATGGCAAAGACATCATAGCCCTGCTGCTTGAGCAGCCAGGCCGCTACACTGGAGTCTACGCCTCCGGAAAGTCCGATGCAAATCTTCATAAAGAAAAAAGGGAAAGCTTAGCACATCGCACCGCTACGACCTCCTACCCTTGCTGCCTTCCGGCCCTGGGGGAGTTCAGAGGGAGCTGGTCGTGTACGACTTTCCCGATGCAAAGGTACGTTATTTTTCGGGATTCGCAAATAATCATTTGAGACTCTTTGCCGCCCCCTGGCCCGCAAGCAGTCCGGTGCAGAAAGCCAGTTGGAGATTATATCCGCCGGTATCCGCATCGATATCAAGGATTTCCCCGCACAGATAGAGCCCCGGACAGAGCCGGGATTCCATGGTTTTCGGGAATACTTCATCCGTGTCGATCCCGCCGGCCGTCACGACGCAGCGCTCATAGCCCACGAAGCCTTCGATGTCCATCGGCCAGTCTTGCAAAGCCGAGCGGAGAGCGGCCATATCGATCCTTTCATTCCCTTTCCGCCCGCTGAGTATCTGTGGATTACAGCGGATGAATCCGGAGACGAGTTCGCGGGGAAGCAACTTCCCGAGCAGGATCCGCAGCACTTCCTTGATGGTGGCATTCCGGCTGCGGGGATCCTTGAGGATATCGTTGCACAGGCCTTTGAGCCGGGCGGTCAGTTCATCGGGGTCGACCCCGGGCTTGAGGTTGATCCGGACGCGGACTTTCGCTCCGTTCAGCAGGGCCTTGACGGCATCGCGGCTGAGGGTGAAACCGACCGGTCCTTCGAGGCCGCCGTCGGTGAAATCGATGTCTCCAAATTCGCTCCGGATCTCGTCATTGCCAGCATAGAGACTGACTTCGACGTTTTTCAAAGCATTGCCGCAGAGCAGTTTTCCGATTTCCGAGAGCTCGGTGCTCCGGTCGATATGTCCCTTTGGAGAAGGATAACCGTCGGGCAGGGCCGAGGTCCCGGTTCCGGGGAGTTTGTACCCTTGGGGGACCAGGGCCGTCAGGGACGGGAAGCACGGTTTGCAGGTGTGCCCCAGCTGTCGGGCCCAGGCGTAGCCGTCGCCGCTGGATCCGGTGCCGGGGTAGGAGAGTCCGCCGGTGGCCAGGATCAGTTTCCGGGCGGAGAACTTCTTGCAATAGCATTCTACGGTGAATCCGTCTTCCGTCGCTTCGACGGTCTTCACGCCGGAGCCGGTCTCGAGGCGGGCGCCGGCCATGACGGCGGCTTTCTGCAGGGTATCCACGACCTCCGAGGCCTTGTGGCTGGTCGGGAAGGCCCGGTCGCCCCGCTCGGTAACGGTCGGGAGACCCTCTTCTTCCAGCAGGCGGATGACGGCCTCCGGCGGGAAATTGTAGAAAGCCGGGCGGACGAAATTGGCCTTGCTGCGGATGTGCTGCGAGAACTCGTTCCACGGTTTTACATTCGTGAAATTGCAGCGTCCCTTGCCGGTAATCATGATTTTACGCCCCGGCCGGGGCATCTTTTCCAGCACGAGGACCGATGCGCCTTCGCGGGCTGCCCCGTATGCCGCCATCAGGCCGGCCGCACCGCCGCCGATAACGATAATATCATATTTCACCATCGAATCCGTTGTTTGATTCAAAAAAATCCTTATATTTGCAGTCCCAATCCACCAGTGGTTGGCAAAGGCCGCTTTAGCTCAGTTGGTAGAGCAGCTCATTCGTAATGAGCAGGTCGCGGGTTCGAGTCCCGTTCGCGGCTCTTTCAAGGACTTCTCCGGAAGTCCTTTTTTCGTTTGCAGCTGCCCCGGATCAAAGCGTTTTGGGTTTCCGGATCCGGTTCGGAATGTTTTCCGGGAGCACCATGGAAAGCTCCATGAATCCGGCATATTCCTCCCCGTCATACCACGGACACTGGAAGATCAGTTTCTTGACACCCTCCTTCTCCACCGTATAGACATTGGTACGCGGGTTTTCCAGCATGTCCGCCAGCAGCGAACGGGCCGGCTCCGGGTGGCAGTCCAGCACATTGTTCCCGATGATGTCCGGCATGCCCGGTTTCAGGAACGTCTTTTTTGATTTCCGGTTCATATCCAGGATGGTCCCATCCTTGGCGCAGACGGTGACGGCGACATCCGCCCCTTCGAAATAATCTCTTTTCATGGTGCAAAAATACGGTTTTTCCGCGGATTTCGCTATCTTTGAGTGGTAAACAATCATGTGGCTGAATGATGAAATACAGACGTAAAACCGCTCTTCTTGCAGCGGTGCCGGTATTGTTGCTCCTGGCCCTCATCCCTTGGTGCTGCCACCGGAGCACCCATGGCGGGAAGACCCCGGAGGTCAGCAGCGGAACGCTGGTGGAATTCCCCGATTTCCCTTCGAAGAATGTCGGTCCCCGAAAGGTTTCCGTGTGGCTGCCGGACGGATATGTGTCCGGGGACTCATGCGCCGTGATCTATATGCATGATGGCCAGATGCTTTTCGATGCGGAAACGACCTGGAACCACCAGGAGTGGAAGGTCGATGAGACCTTGGGACGCCTGGTGGCGGCGGGCAAGGTCCGTCCGTGCATCGTCGTGGCGACCGACAATACCTCCAAGCGGCTGACCGAGTATTTCCCTGAAAAGACAGCACTGTATGTCAGCGGCGGGGAAAAGGCCTCCTTCCAGGGCGACGCCTTCCTGAAATTTATCGTGGAAGAAGTCAAACCGTTCATTGACAGCCATTACCATCCGCTTGCCGGGCCAGAAAATACGTTTGTGGCGGGCTCCAGCATGGGCGGCCTGATCTCCCTGTATGCCCTCTGCGAATATCCGGAGGTGTTCGGCGGCGCGGCCTGCCTGTCGTCCCATGTTTCGATGGCCATGCTCAAGTTGCCGGGAGACAATGATCAGTGGGCGGAAGCTTTCACGAGCTATGTCCACGATCATCTTCCTGCCGCCAATTCGGCCCGGGTCTACATGGACCATGGCACCGAAGGACTTGATGCGAACTATGATCCTTGGCAGAGGAAAATCGATACGCAGTTCCGGGAAAGCGGCTGGGACGATTCCCATTATCAGAGCCTTGTATTCGGCGGCCACGACCACGGCGAGACCTCCTGGGCCGCGCGCCTGGATGAGCCCCTGACGTTCCTGCTGGGCACGCCGGCCGCTGCACAATTGTAGCCGGATCATGGAAGAACCCCGGACCTATATCGCGATTGACCTGAAGTCGTTCTACGCCTCGGTGGAGTGCGTGGAGCGGGGGCTGGATGCGCTCACGACCCACCTGGTCGTGGCGGATGCCTCGCGGACGGACAAGACCATCTGCCTGGCGGTGTCCCCGTCGCTGAAGGCCTATGGTATCCCGGGGCGGGCGCGGCTCTTCGAGGTCATCCGGCAGGTCGCGGCCATCAATGAACAGCGGCGGCAGAAGGCCCCGGGACGGCGATTGGAAGGGAAATCCTTTGATAGCCGGGAACTTGCCGCCCATCCGAACCTGGCGCTGGATTACATCGTGGCAACCCCGCAGATGGCCCATTACATGGCGGTCAGCGGGGAAGTCTATGCCACTTACCTGAAATATGTTTCCGCGGAGGATGTCCATGTCTATTCGGTCGATGAAGTGTTCATCGATGCGACCCAGTACCTGCGCATCTACAAGACGACGGCCCACGATTTCGCCCGGACGATGATCCGGGATGTCCTGGCCACGACAGACATCACGGCGACGGCCGGCATCGGTCCGAACCTGTACCTGGCCAAGATCGCCATGGACATCGAGGCGAAACACCAAACGGCCGATGCGGACGGCGTCCGAATCGCCGAGTTGGACGAGATGAGCTACCGGCGAAAATACTGGAGCCACCGGCCACTGACGGATTTCTGGCGGGTCGGCCACGGGATTGCAGCCCGGCTGGAGGCCAACGGGATGTTTACGATGGGCGATGTGGCACGCGCTTCGCTCGGCCAGCCCTACCAGCGGCTGAACGAAGACCTGCTGTATAAACTCTTCGGCGTCAATGCCGAGCTGCTGATCGACCACGCCTGGGGTTGGGAGCCCTGCACCATGGCGGATATCAAGAAATACCGTCCGTCGGCCAACAGCATGAGCATCGGGCAGGTGCTGATGGAACCTTATGACCACGAAAAAGCCCGCCTGATCGTGAAGGAAATGACCGACCAGCTGGTCCTGGACCTGGTCGACAAGCGCCTGGTTACCAGCCAGGTTGTCCTGCATGTCGGTTATGATGGCGGCGCCGCTTCGCAGGATGGGTATCAAGGCGAAATGACCACGGACTGGTACGGCCGCAAGGTCCCGAAATCGGCCCACGGATCGGCCCGGCTGGACAATCCGACATCGTCTACTACCCTGATCACCAAGGCCATGATGGAGATTTATGACCGGGTGACCGACCCTTCCCTGAAGGTCAGACGTATCTATGTCATTGCGGCCCAAGTCATTCCGGAAGAAAAGGTGGAAGGGATCCAGCTCGGCCTGTTCGAAGAGCCGGTCGACACGGAGCGGGAACGCAGCCGCCAGGAGGCGATCCTGGCCATCCGACGCAAATTCGGCAAGAACGCCATTCTCAAGGGAATGAATTTCGAGGATGGGGCCACCGCCCGCGACCGGAACCAACAGATTGGAGGACACAAGGCATGAATTCACAGGACCACAAGTACGATGATATCATAGGCCTTCCGCACCCGACGTCGAAACGGCATCCGCGGATGCCCCGTTCCGACCGGGCGGCCCAGTTCGCGCCTTTCGCGGCCCTGACCGGCTACGGAGACGTCATCGCCGATACGACCTTGCGGGAGGAAGCCAAATACGATCAGAAATGGGAAGAAGAATACTGATAATCTGCACCTTGCTGCTGACGGCCTGTTCCGGCCGTGTTTCCCGGTCCGGTGCGGATAGCGGGATGGAATATGCACGGTGGTTCGACCTGATTCCGGAAGGGATTGTAACCATCTCACCTTCAGACAATCACAGGGATACGCTCATCGTGCCGCGGCCGCTGGACCGGCTGGTCTGCATGTCCTCTTCCTACCTGGCCTACCTGGACGGAATCGGCTGCGATTCCGTCGTCGTCGGCGTTTCCGGTATCGGATATGTAACCGATCCTTCTATCCGGGAACGGTATCAGGCAACCCGGAACGGAACCGCAGCGAGGCCGCTCTACGATATCGGCTACGATGCGGACCCGGACTATGAGCGCATCGTAGCGCTTCAGCCAGACCTTCTCATCGCCTACAGCGTTTCGGCCGCGGAACCCGCCTGGCTTTCGCGGCTCCGGGATTTGGGAATTCCCGTCCTGCTGCTTTCGGAACAGTTGGAAAACCATCCGCTGGCACGGGCGGAGTATGTCCGGTTGTTCGGGGCGCTGACCGGCCGACGGGAAAAAGCAGACAGCGTCTTCACCGCGATCCGCGACCGCTACGAATCCCTCCGGGTGGAAACGGATTCGCCGGTGCCGGTCCTGCTGAACATGCCCTATGCCGACCAATGGTTCGTTCCCGGGGCGGACAATTACATGACCCGGCTGGTCCGGGACGCCGGTGGGGAAGTCTTGGGCTCCGCACCGGGGACCTCGGCCTCGCGGATCATGTCCCTGGAAGAAGCCTGGATGCTGGCCGGTGAAGCCCGGGCCTGGCTCAATCCGGGCTGGTGCCGTAGCCGGGAACAGCTTTCAGACCAGCTCCCGTCCTTCTCCCGCTTCGACATCCCCGTCATCTACAACAATATCCGTCGGAGTACCGATGGCGGCGGTAACGATTTCTGGGAGAGCGGTGCGTTGCGGGCGGACCGTGTACTGGACGACCTTGTCCGCATCCTCCGTACGGCAAAAGAAAATCCCCAGAAAACGGTTCCCGGGGACTCCCTGTATTACTTTATTCCGGTTGAATAGGACCGGCTAACGGCCGCCGAAATGGCGGATCAGCAAGTCTGCTGCATCATCGAAGTCCTTGCCGGCCAATGGCTTGGTGGCTGCTGCGCGCTTTTCCTGCTGGAACTGCTGGCGCAGGCGGTCGAACTGGCGTTTGGTGTCCAGGGTAAAGTCGCCCTGGGCGATCCAGGCGAAATAGGACGGTTCGGTCTGCCAGACCTCGCGGGCGGTACGGCCCTTGTGCTTGCCGAAACTGACGACGGCCTCGCCGTCTTCCCGGTAGATGAGCCGGCCGGCGTAATCCACGTTCTTCGGTCTTCCTCCGAAATTGGCCAGGAAACCGACGTCATTCTTCAGGGTGTCGCCATAGCGGTCCAACTGGCCTTTCAGTACTTCATAGGTGGCCAGGGTGTCCGCTTCGGCGGTGTGGGCATTCTCGAAGTCTTTCCCGCCGCAGTAGAACCGATAGGCGGCCCGCAGGTTGCGGGGCTCCATCATGTGGTAGATCGTCTGTACATCGACCATCCTTTTCTCATGGAGATTGATGTCCAGGTCATTGCGGCCGGCGGCGCGGGCCCGCTCGATCTCCTCCGCCAGCATGGGCAGGTCGAACTTGGCGGAATTGAAACCGGCCAGGTCGCTGTCGGCCAGCCAGGATACCACTTCGTCGACGATGTCCATGAAACGCGGACATCCGGCCAGGTCTTCATCCTTGATCCCGTTGACGGCGCTGGCGCCCGGGGTCATCGGAAGCTGCCTGCCGGCGGCATAGTCCCAGGGCTTTACGCGCCAAGTCTTGATCCGCTCCTCTCCGTCCGGAAAGACTTTGACGAAGGATAGTTCTGCGATGGCATCGGTGGCAATGTTGAGGCCGGTGCTCTCGATGTCGAAGAAGAGCAACGGCCTTTCCAGATTCAATTTCATAAGGAAACTTTTAGCGGACCATGATCGGCATGATGATACCGAAGACCTTGACTTGCGCGGCCTCTTCCTCGGAAGGAAGCAGGAGGGCGGAACGGCGTTTGTCGGCGAACTTCATGACGATTTCGTCGCAGCCAAGGTTGCTGAGGATCTCGATGATATGGGTCGACTTGAAGCCGATCACCAGGTCCTCGCCGTCATACTGGCAGGCGACCTTTTCGTGCGCGGCGATTTCGAATCCCACATCCTGGGCGGAGACCTCGAGGCAGCCGGCGGTCAGTTCGAACTTGATATGGTTCGAGGCCTTCGGCGAGCAGACCGCGATGCGGCGTACGGTGTTGAGCAGCTGTACGCGGTTGATCTTCAGGATGTTGGAGTTGTTCTTCGGGATGATGGTCCGGTAGTCCGGATACTTGCCGGTCACCAGGCGGCTGACCATGGTGGTCTGGCCGAAGCGGAAGATGGCGACCTTGTCGTCGAATGTGACCGAGACCGCTTCTTCCGTCTTGCCAAGGATGGCCTTGAGCACGTTGGCGTGGCGCTTGTTGAGGATGAAGGAAGCGTCGGAGGCGGCCTTGACGTCATCGGCGGTGAAGCAGATCAGTTTCTGCAGGTCGGAGGCGACCAGGGTCGTTGCATCGGGCTTGATGTCGAAGAAGATGCTGTTCATGATCGGCCGGTTCTCTTCATCGGAAGAGGCATAGACCGTGTTGGAGATGCCGTCTACCAGGCTCTGGGCCGGGACTTCGACGGAAACGGCCTCGCTGCCGGTCCCCGGGGTCTGCGGATAGTCGTCCGGGTTGAAATAGGGGAGGGTGGACTCACCGCTGGCCCAGGCGCAGGAGAAGGAACTCTCGCCGAGGGTGCTGATGGTCAGCGGCTGGTCCGGCAGCTCCTTGAGAAGGTCCGTGATCTGGCGGGCCGGGATGGCGATGCTGCCTTCCTCTTCCGTAGCGACCTCGAGCTCGGTCTTCAAGGTGATTTCCATGTCGGAGGCGGTCAGTTCGAGGACCTTGCCCTTGAGAAC
The DNA here is from genome assembly GCA_900319855.1 of uncultured Bacteroidales bacterium. Taxonomy (GTDB): domain Bacteria; phylum Bacteroidota; class Bacteroidia; order Bacteroidales; family UBA932; genus Cryptobacteroides. The sequence continues at coordinate 10,894 of ONQC01000017.1, read as the reverse complement.
GAGGAGATAATCTTCGAGGATGGCTTCGGTAGCCTTGGCCGGGACGGCTTTCTGGACCGTCAGGATGCCTTTCAGGAGATCTGCGCTGGAAACTGAGAATTTCATATGATTGTCGTTTTTATCTATTCTTGGCAGGCCCCGTCGGGACGGGGGCATAGTAGGTAACAAAGATAGGAATATTTTTATCATTTGCCAATCCTGCCGTTGGAAATCTTTTTGGCACAAAGTTTGACTTTATCCCTTCCGGCAGGATCGGGGCTTCGGCTCCGGCTTGTTTTTTTCTGCCATGACAAGACGTGAAATCTAAATGCATGAAATATGAATAAAGGTGTTATTACTGTGTTCGCCTCTGCCGTGATCGCAGGGCTGACCGCTTACGGAGTCGTTAAGGCTTGCACTCCGTCTACCGAAACCACCCGTACCGTCGTATCCTCCGACGGATCCGTCTACCGGACTGTCAATCTGACAGACACGGACTATCCCGACCTCACCTATGCCGCCGAATCGGCTGTGGACGCCGTTGTCTTCGTCAAGGTGACCGTCAAGACCCAGGGATATGCCATCGATCCTTTTGAATACTTCTTCGGCTTCGGCCGTGGCCAGGGCCAGATGCAGGAGCGTGAGCAGCAAGGCAGCGGCTCAGGCGTCATCATCCGCCCGGACGGCTATATCGTGACCAACAACCATGTCGTCTCCGGCGCCTCCAAGGTGGAGGTGACCATGAACAACAACAAGACCTTCGAAGCGACGGTCGTCGGTACCGACCCGGCCACCGATGTCGCCCTGCTGAAGATTGATGCCGAGGGACTTCCGACCCTGAAGTTCGGCGATTCCGACAAGCTCCGCCTCGGTGAATGGGTTCTGGCGATCGGCTCCCCGCTGGGCGAGCAGCTCCGCGGTACCATCACGGCCGGCATCGTCAGCGCCAAGGGCCGTTCGATGCAGCAGAGCCGCGAGGAATTCAAGATCGAATCCTTCATCCAGACCGATGCGGCCGTCAACCCGGGCAACTCCGGCGGCGCCCTCGTCAACAAGGCCGGCGAACTGGTCGGCATCAATACGGCGATCATGTCCCAGACCGGTGCCTATTCCGGTTATTCCTTCGCCGTCCCGTCCAACATGGTCAAGAAAATCGTCAGTGACCTGATTGATTTCGGCAATGTCCGCAGGGCTCTCCTGGGTGTGACCATGCAGGCCATCGACGACCAAATTGCAAAAGATTTGAAACTTTCTTCGATGAATGGCGTATATATAAGGGAGGTTATGAAAGGTTCTGCCGCTGAGAAGGCCGGTATCAAAGAGGCCGATGTCCTGATCGCCATCGACGATACCCCGCTCAAGAGCATGACCGAAGTACAGGCCAAGGTGAATTCTTACCGTCCTGGTGACAAGGCGAAAGTCACCGTCATCCGGGATGGGAAGACTATCGACCTTGACGTCGTCTTCCAGGAAAGCAGCGACCTGACCGGGACCACCGTCGCCGACGGCTCCGTGTCCTTCTATGGCGCCATGCTGAAGGAAGCGTCCCAAGAGACCCTTGACGCCCTCGGACTGAAGAAAGGTGTCGAGATTGTCTCGATCGGCGCCGGTAAGGTGCTCGATGCGGGCGGTACCCAGGGAATGGTCATCTTGTATGTCAACGACGAACCTGTCAGCAAACCCGAGGATGTAATCAACATTGCCAAGAAGGCGAAGCGGTCCGTCATGGTTGAAGGTGTGACCGCCTCCGGCAGGGTGACGCGCTTTGTCTTCGGCAAAGACTAAAGACATACGATGAGACAACTTAAGATCACCAAATCGATCACTAACAGGGAGAGTGCCTCCCTGGACAAGTATCTCCAGGAAATCGGCCGTGAAGAACTGGTCTCTCCGGAGGAGGAAGTGGAACTCGCCCAGCGTATCCGCAAGGGCGACCAGGAGGCACTCGAAAAACTGACCCGCGCCAATCTGCGTTTCGTGGTATCCGTTGCAAAACAGTACCAGAACCAGGGTCTGAGCCTGCCGGACCTGATCAACGAGGGCAACCTCGGCCTGATCAAGGCGGCGGAAAAATTCGATGAGACCCGCGGATTCAAGTTCATTTCCTACGCCGTATGGTGGATCCGCCAATCCATCCTCCAGGCCCTTGCAGAGCAGTCCCGTATCGTGCGGCTCCCGCTGAACCAGGTGGGATCGCTGAACAAGATCAACAAGGCGCTCTCCAAGTTCGAGCAGGAGAATGAGCGGCAGCCTTCGAGCGAGGAACTCTCCGAGATGATCGATGTCCCGAAAGACAAGATCTCCGATACGCTGCGTGTGTCGGGACGTCATGTCTCCGTGGACGCTCCTTTCGTGGAGGGTGAGGACAACAGCCTGCTGGACGTGTTGCCGAACGACGACTCTCCGATGGCCGACCGCGGCCTCGTGAACGAGTACCTCAATACGGAGATCGAACGGGCCCTTTCGACCCTTTCGAGCCGTGAGCGCGAGATCATCAAGTCCTTCTTCGGCATCGGATGCCAGGAGATGACCCTTGAGGAGATCGGCGAACGTTTCGGCCTGACGCGCGAGCGTGTGCGGCAAATCAAGGAAAAGGCGATTCGCCGTTTGAAGAGCCCTTCGCGGAGCAAGCTGCTGAAAGGATACTTAGGTTAATTTCATGAGCCGGTCGTTTCGAGGCCGGCTTTTATTCGTTATAGGACATGACACCCGAACGCTTTATACAAGAAAAGGCCGCAGCCGCCGTCAAAGCGCTGTATCAGACTGACATTGACGCTTCTTCCCTCCAGGTGGGCGTCACCCGCAAGGAATTCGAGGGCGATTATACCCTCGTCGTATTCCCGCTGCTGAAAATCTCCCACAGCGCCCCGGAAGCCACGGGCAACGCCATCGGCGCCTGGCTGGTAGAGAATGTGCCGGAAATCGCCGGATACAATTCGGTGAAGGGATTCCTGAACCTGCTGTTCAGCGCCGTCTACTGGGACGAGATGTTCGCCGGCATCGCGGCGGATGACGATTTCGGCCAGTTGCCGCCGACCGGCCGCAACGTCATGGTCGAGTTCTCCTCGCCGAACACCAACAAGCCCCTCCACCTGGGCCATATCCGGAACAACCTCCTGGGCGATTCCGTCTCCCGTCTGCTGAAGGCCGGCGGCAACCATGTGATCAAGTCCACGATCGTCAACGACCGCGGCGTGCACATCTGTAAGTCCATGCTGGCGTGGGAGAAACTTTTCGAAGGCAAGACCCCGGAATCCACCGGTATCAAAGGCGACCACCTGGTAGGCGACTGCTACGTGGCCTTCGACAAGCTCTACAAGGGCGAGGTGAAGCAGTTGATGGAGCAGGGCATGACCGAGGAGGAAGCCAAGAAAGCGGCTCCGTCCCTGAAGGAAGCCCACGAGATGCTGGTCAAATGGGAACAGGAAGACCCGCATGTGCGCCAGCTCTGGTCCATGATGAACGGCTGGGTCTACAAAGGATTCGACGAGACCTATGCCGCCCTGGGCATCACCTTCGACCAGGTCGACCATGAGTCCGAGACCTACCTGCTCGGCAAGGAACTGGTGCAGAAAGGCCTGGAAATGGGTGTCTTCGAGAAAGAAGCCGACGGGTCCGTGTGGTGCGACCTGACGGCCGACGGCCTGGACCGCAAGCTCGTCCTCCGCGGCGACGGCACCTCCGTCTATATCACCCAGGACCTGGGTACCGCCGAACGCCGTTTCTCTACCTATAAACTGGACTCCCATGTCTATGTGGTCGGCAACGAGCAGGATTATCATTTCCAGGTGCTGAAGCTCATCCTCAAGAAACTCGGATTCGACTGGGCCGACCAGATCTACCACCTGTCCTACGGCATGGTCGAACTGCCCGAAGGCAAGATGAAATCCCGCGAAGGCACCGTCGTGGATGCCGACGACCTGATCCAGAGCATGTACGAAGAGGCGAAGAAGACGTCTGAAGAAAGCGGAAAGCTGGCAGACCTGTCCGACGCTGAAAAGGAAGAACTCTACCACATGATCGGCCTGGGTGCCCTGAAGTATTTCATTATCAAGGTCGACCCGAAGAAGACCATGCTCTTCAATCCGAAGGAGTCCATCGATTTCAACGGCAATACCGGTCCTTTCATCCAGTATACGCATGCCCGTATCTGCTCCATCCTCCGCAAGGCGGCGGAGCAGGGGATCGCCTACGGTCCAGCCGACGTGACCACCGACCTGGTTCCCTCCGGCAAGGAGATCCGGCTGGTCAAGCTGCTGGGACTTTTCCCGGGCAAGATCGCGGAAGCGGTCGCAGCCCTCAGCCCGGCCGTCATCGCCAATTACGCCTACGACCTGGCCAAGGAATTCAACCAGTATTATCATGACACGCCGATCCTGCGCGAAGAGGATCCGAAGCTCCTGGCTTTCCGCCTGGAACTGATCAGCGTCCTCGCCCGTACGCTCCGCCGTGCCATGGATATCCTCGGAATCCAGCTTCCCGAACGGATGTAAGAGGCTATGGCGGATGACCGGAACTACATGTTTCCGACCTCGAAGAAGGAGGTGGAGGCGTTGGGCTGGGATTACATCGACGTAATCCTGTTCAGCGGCGACGCTTTCATCGACCATCCTTCTTTCGGAACGGCCGTCATCGCCCGGTGGCTGCAGAAACATGGGTACCGCGTCGCGGTCGTCCCCCAGCCGAACTGGCGGGACGACCTGCGGGACTTCAAGAAACTGGGCGTTCCGCGGCTGTATTTCGGCCTGAATTCGGGCGCCATGGATTCCATGGTCAACCATTATACCGCCGGCAAGCGCCTGCGGCATGACGATGCCTATACCCCCGATGGGAAATTCGGCCAGCGCCCGGATTATGCCGTGACGGTCTATACGAAGATCCTCAAGCAGTTGTATCCGGATATCCCGGTCGTTATCGGTGGTATCGAGGCTTCGCTGCGCCGTGTGACGCACTATGATTACTGGCAAGACAAGCTTTTCCCCTCCATCCTGGTCAGCAGCGGGGCGGACTGGCTGGTCTATGGGATGGGGGAGCGGCCGATCCTGGCCCTGACCCGTGGGATCGAGGCGGGCTGGTCCCGGCATCAGATGGAACAGATCCCGCAGATCGCTTTCCTGCGGACCGGCCGGCCCAAAGAGCGGGAAGGCGTACTGTTGCTCCATTCTTTTGAAGAGAGCTGCGCCAGCAAGAAGGCGTTCGCCGAGAATTTCCATTGGATCGAGACCCATGCCAACATGATGCATCCGGACACGATCATCGAGCCGGTAGGGGATGGCTATGTCCAGATCAATCCGCCCTATCCGCCGGCTACGCAGGAAGAAATGGACTCGTTCTGGGATATGCCGTACACCAAGCTCCCGCATCCCCGGTACAAGGGCAAGCGGATCCCGGCCTACGACATGATCAAATTCTCGATCAATACGCACCGGGGCTGTTTCGGCGGATGCAACTTCTGTACGATTGCCGCCCATCAGGGCAAATTCATCCAGAACCGCAGCGAGGCCTCGATCCTCAAGGAGGTCGCAGACCTGAACAAACTGCCGGATTTCGCGGGGAATATCTCCGACCTGGGCGCCCCGACCGCCAATATGTATGGGATGAAGGGGAAGGACCGGAAGCTTTGCGAGATATGCCGCCGCAAGTCTTGCCTGTTCCCGGCGCCCTGCAAGAACATGGACCGCAGCCATGCGCGGCTCCTGAACCTGTACCACCAGGTCGATGCCGTCAAAGGCATCCGGCATTCCTATATCGGCAGCGGCATCCGGTATGACCTGTTCCTGGATGAGAACGGCTATGTGGACAAGACCTCGAAGCCTTACCTGAAGGAACTGGTGCTGGACCATACGTCCGGCCGTCTGAAGGTCGCGCCCGAGCACACCGAAGACAAGGTCCTGTATTACCTGGCCAAGCCGTCCTTCAAGCTGTTCGAGCGGCTGCGGATCGAATTCGACAAAATCAACCGGGAAGCCGGCCGCCACAGCGGGATCGTCCCGTATTTCATTTCCTCCCATCCGGGCTGTACGATGCACGACATGGAGAAGCTCTCGAAGCACCCGGCCCTGAAGGGCCTGTACATGGATCAGGTGCAGGATTTCACCCCGACGCCGATGACCACTTCTTCGGTCATGTTCTATACCGGACTGGACCCGCGGACCCTCAAACCGGTGTTCGTGGAGCGGGATCCGGAGAAGAAACGGATGCAGAAATCTTATTTCTTCCGCCGGAAATAGAAAAAAGTTCGCAAAAATGCATTTGCGCTATTGCAGCAACGGAAAAATCGTGTTAATATTGCAGCGCAAATCAACGAACGAAACCTACAACCATGGCAACTGCACCGAAAAAAAAACGCGCTGTCGTCAGCTATGAAAATATGCTGGCAAAGCCTGAATTGGCTGAGCTGGCCGCGGCTTTTGCCGCGAAGTATCCCAAAGGATTCAATGACTATCTTCCCGACCTGATGCGCTATCCCAAACTGGATGGCACGGATTTCTATGCGGTTACGGTGGAGATCCCGGAAGCCATCTATCTGGTGAAGATCAAGGTGAAGACCGACAATATCGACGACATCGAGCGTTGGCTGGACGGTGAGGACAGCAATGATGACGAAGGTGGCTCCAGCGCCGGCGAAAGCGGCGGCGAGCTCCCGGATGACAACATTTCCCAGTATTCGACCGGGGAGGATGATTCTTCCGATATGTAGTTCTCAAGATATAGGGAGTCCGCCGGCACGCCGGCGGATTTTTTTTGTATATTTGTGTGCTGATGGAACAGAAAAACGCATTCCCGTTTCTGGCGACCTTGCGCCTGAAGTTGATGAGCCTCCCGGAAAAGAACAAGTTGCTCATCCTCTCTTTGGTCGTCGGCATCTGCAGCGGCCTGGCGGCCGTCATCCTGCACACGCTGATCCACGGGATCCGGTCCGGGCTCTCCAGCCTGCTGGCCGACCGCTCCGATTTCCTGCTTTTCTTCGTCCTCCCGGGGATTGGAATGCTGTTCTCCTTGTTGATTGTCAAATACTTGATCAAAGATAACATCGGCCATGGCGTGACCAAGGTGCTGGTGGCCGTTTCCAAGAACGAATCCCGGATCAAGCCGCACAACATGTGGTCCTCGATCCTGACCAGTTCGCTGACCATCGGATTCGGCGGATCGGTCGGAGCGGAAGCCCCGATCGTCTACACCGGTGCGGCCATCGGTTCGAATTTCGGCCGGTACCTGGGGCTTTCCTACCGGAGCGTGACCATCCTGCTGGGCTGCGGTGCCGCCGGTGCCGTGGCCGGCATCTTCAAAGCCCCGCTGGCCGGCGTGCTGTTCTGCCTGGAGATCCTGCTGTTCAATATCTCCATGACGTCCATGATGCCGCTCCTGCTGTCGACCGTATCAGCGACGGTGGTGTCCTATCTGTTCCTGGGCGATTCCCGGCCTTTTGCTTGCAGCCTTTCGCCCTTCTCGATGGTGAACATGCCCTTCTACCTGCTGCTGGGATTCTTCTGCGGCGGCTGTTCGCTTTATTTCTTGCGGACGACATTGTGGCTGGAAGACAAGTTGGGCGGGCTGAAGAACCGATATCTGCGGTGGCTCCTTTGTGCGTTGGGCCTGGGCCTTTTGATTTTCCTGTTTCCGCCGCTTTACGGCGAAGGCTATGACTTCCTGCATCCGCTGCTCAATGCCGAACCCATCTCCTTTGACGGAGATACCTGGCTGTCGGGCATGTTGCATATTCCGTGGCTGGTCCCGGTTTTCTTCCTGCTGGTCATGTTGCTGAAGGTCTTTTCCATGACCTTTACCAATGCCGGGGGTGGAACGGGCGGAACTTTCGGTCCGACGCTGTTCTCCGGCGCCCTGGCCGGCTTCGTCCTGGCCCGTACTGTCAACCTGCTGCTGGCCGGTACCTCTTTTTCCGTTCCGGAACAGAATTTCGTGTTGGTCGGCATGGCCGGCCTGATGGCCGGGGTCATGCAGGCCCCGATGACCGCCATCTTCTTGATCGCAGAGATTTCTGGCGGCTATGATTTGTTCCTCCCGCTGATCCTGACGGCGACCATCTCCTTCGGTACCATCCGTTTCGCTGAAAAATACTCGATTTATACCAAGCGCATCGCCCAGACCGGGGAATTGCTCACACATGACAGCGACCAGGCGGTGCTGACCCTGCTGAAAACATCCTCGCTTGTGGAAACGGATTTCAGTACGGTCGCCATCGATGCGACGCTCGGGGAGTTCGTCCAGGTCATATCCCGTTCCAGCCGGAATATCTTTCCGGTGATTGACAGCCACCATCATTTCCAGGGTTTTGTGTCCCTGGAGGATGTCCGCCGGGATATGTTCCAGACAGACCTGTACGAGAAACGCCATGTCTTCAATTATATGCGTTCCGCCCCGGAATATGTCTACGAGGGCGAGGGGATGGAGAGCGTCATGCGGAAATTCGAGAAGACGGATGCCTGGAACCTGCCGGTCGTGAAGGATGACCGGACCTATATTGGCTTCGTTTCCAAGTCGAAGATATTCTCCGCCTACCGGAATGAACTCAAGGTGTTGTCCCAAGATTGATTATGAAAGAGAACTACATACGTTTTATCGCTGAGAAACTGCAGGTTAAGAATTGGCAGGTGGAGAATTGCGCGGCCATGTTCGAAGACGGGGACACCGTCCCGTTCATCAGCCGTTACCGCAAAGAAAAGACGGGCGGGCTGGATGATGTCGAAGTCGCCCAGATCCGCCATTGGGTCGATGCCTTTGCCGAATTGGACAAGCGCAAGGCAACCGTCCTCTCGACCATCGAGGGACAGGGAGCCCTGACGGATGAGCTCCGACAGGCGATTGAGGACTGCCTGGTCTCCACCCAGCTGGAAGACCTGTACCTGCCGTATCGTCCGAAACGCCGGACCCGCGCGACGGTGGCCCGGGAAAAGGGACTGGGGCCGCTGGCCGAGAAGATGGCGACGGCAGCCATCCGGAATCCGGAAGCAGAGGCGAAGAAATACCTTTCCGATGCGGTCCCTACCGTGGAGGACGCCCTGGCCGGAGCGCGGGACATTTTGGCGGAGCAGGTCAGCGAGACCGTAGCCGTCCGTAATTTCATGCGCAGTGAGTTGCGCCGGAAAAACCTGGCCGTCAAGGCGACAAAGGCGGCCCAGACCGATCCGGAAGCCCAGAAATACCGCAGCTGGTTCAATTACAATGAAGATATCCGGCGGATGCCGGCGCACCGCTTGCTGGCCATCCTGCGCGGAGAATCAGAAGGGTATCTGACAACGCGGATGGTTTTCAGCCTGGAATCCTGTACCAAGAAGGCGCAGTACGAGTTCATGAAGGAGGTGAAGGGCTACTTCAGCCCCGAATTGCATAAACAGCTGAAACTGGCGGTTGAGGATTCCCTGGATCGTCTGGTCGGACCTTCCATCTCTACGGAGGTCATCAAGGAATACAAAGAGAAAGCGGACATTGAGTCCATCCGGGTATTCGGCGACAACCTCCGGCAGCTGCTGCTGGAGGCTCCGGTCGGCCAGAAGCGGACCATGGCTGTCGATCCGGGTTTCCGGAACGGCTGCAAGATCGCCTGCCTGGACGAGCAGGGGAACCTGCTGCACCATGAGATCATCTATCCGCATCCGCCGCAAAGCGAGAAGATGAAAGCCATCATCTCGGTTTCGAAGATGCTGCAGAATTATGATATCCAGGTGATTGCGGTCGGAAACGGGACGGCGGGACGTGAGACGGAGGAATTCCTTCGCCGGATTCCGATGCCGGACAGTTGCAAGGTCTATGTCGTCAGCGAGGACGGTGCCTCCATCTATTCGGCTTCCGAAGTGGCCCGTGAAGAATTCCCGGATGAGGACGTGACGGTGCGCGGCGCCGTGTCCATCGGCCGGCGCCTAATGGACCCGCTGGCAGAACTGGTCAAGATCGATCCGAAATCCCTCGGCATCGGGCAATACCAGTATGATGTGGATCAGACGCTGCTCCGGGAGAAACTGGACGACACCGTCGTCAGCTGTGTCAATGCGGTCGGCGTCAACCTGAACACGGCCAGTCCGTATCTGCTTCGTTATGTGGCAGGCATCGGACCGGCCCTGGCACGGAATATTGTCGAATACCGGGCGGCTTCCGGCGGTTTTGAGTCCCGCTCCCAATTGATGGAGGTCCCGCGCCTGGGAGCCAAAGCGTTCCAGCAATGCGCCGGCTTCCTCCGGATCCGGGGTGCCGCCAATCCGCTGGACAATTCCGCCGTCCATCCCGAGGCTTACCATATCGTTGACAGGATGGCAGCAGACCTGGGTGTGACGACAGCGGGACTGGTCGGGAATGAAGCCCTGATCAAACAGATCGATCCCCAAAAATACATCGAAGGCGATTTTGGCCTTCCGACGCTCAAGGACATCCTGCGGGAATTGGCCAAACCCGGCCTTGACCCACGGGAAAAAGCCTCTGATTTCGCGTTTTCGGATGCCGTCCATGCCATGGAAGACCTGGAGGTCGGAATGGAACTTCCCGGCATCGTCAACAACATTACCGATTTCGGCGCCTTTGTCGATATCGGCGTCCACCAGGACGGGCTGATCCATGTCTCCCAGATGGGCGAAGCGCGGAAGTCCGGGCTTAAATTACACCAGCACATCTACGTGACGGTGATGGGGGTGGATTTGGAAAGAAGGCGGATTTCGTTGAAATTTGTAAAGTGATTCCATAATTTCCTTCCGATTTGTTAGCATTTCTCCGGATAATTGCATATTTTTGCATTATTGTATAATGCGGGAAAAATGAAAAGTTCTCTCGGCGGCAAGCTGCTGGTATACATCGTATCCGTCGTCTCCATTGTTTTATGGGGAATGTCCTACATCTGGTCGGACCAGCTGCTCCGGCTGGGGATACCGGTCGTGTATATCGTGTGCATCCGTTCGCTGGTCGCCGG
>ONQC01000010.1 GCA_900319855.1 uncultured Bacteroidales bacterium | reverse complement strand
GTCGAACCCGCCATTACGGAACCATTACGGCGTTCAGGACCTCGGAAATGATGTTTTCGGTGGTCACGTTCTCGGCCTCCGCTTCATAGGTCAGGCCGATACGATGGCGCAGCACCTCGGCGGAAACGGCCCGCACATCTTCCGGGATGACATAACCGCGGCGCTTGATGAAGGCGTAGGCCTTGGCCGCCATGGCCAGCGAAATGCTGGCACGCGGGGACGCTCCGAAGGAGATCAGGTCGGCGAGCTTTCCGAGGTTGTAGTCGGCCGGCGTACGGGTAGCGTAGACCAGGTCGACGATGTACCGCTCGATCTTCTCGTCCATATAGACTTCGCGGACGATGTTGCGGGCCCGGACGATGTCTTCGGGCTTGAGGATCGGCGTGGCATGCGGGAATTCCCCGCTGTTGTTCATGCGGATGATCTGGCGTTCCTCGTCTTTCTTCGGATAGCCGACCACGACCTTGAGCATGAAACGGTCGACCTGCGCCTCGGGCAGCGGATAGGTGCCTTCCTGCTCGATCGGGTTCTGGGTTGCCATGACCAGGAACGGCTCCGGCAGCTTGAAGGTCTTGTCCCCGATGGTCACCTGGCGTTCCTGCATGGCCTCCAGCAGGGCGGACTGGACCTTGGCGGGGCTTCGGTTGATTTCATCCGCCAGGACGAAGTTGGCGAAGACCGGGCCCTTGTGGACCTCGAAGCCCTCGTTCTTCTGGGAATAGATCATGGTACCGATCACATCGGCCGGAAGCAGGTCCGGCGTGAACTGGATACGGCTGAACTTGGCATCCACAGCCTGGGCCAACGTGTTGATAGCAAGGGTCTTGGCCAGACCCGGAACGCCTTCCAGGAGGATATGTCCATTGGCCAGCAGGCCGATCAGCAGGTTTTCGACAAGGTGTTTCTGTCCCACGATGACCTTGCCCATTTCCAGGGTAAGCAGGTCCACGAAGGAACTCTCCTGCTGGATGCGGTCATTCAATTCTTTGATGTTGATGTCCATATTATTTTTTACATTTGCACTCGTTATGCGGTACAAGATCACACTCTCCTACGACGGGACTCCGTTCAGCGGCTGGCAGATCCAGCCGAACGCCCCCTCCATCCAGGAAAGTCTCCAGCGGGTGCTGGGCATCCTCCTGAAGGAAGAGATCGCGGTCACGGGAGCCGGCCGGACCGATGCGGGGGTACATGCCGTCGGGTATGTCGCCCATTTCGACGGGCCGGAAGGTCTTGACACCGCCGCTCTCGGCTACAAATTAAATGCCATGCTGCCCCGCGAAATCGCCGTGCACTGCGTAGCAGTGGCGGCACCGGACTTCCACGCCCGTTTCGACGCGACCGAGCGCAGCTACAAATATTTCATCCACCGGGTGCACGATCCTTTCCTGGACCGCTACTCCTGGCGCTGCCCTTATCAACTGGATATCAACGCCATGAACGAGGCGTGCCGGTACCTGCCCGGGCGCCGGGATTTCAGCTGTTTCGAGAAGGTGGGCGGAGCCAACAAGACCTCCGTCTGCGACGTCCGTTACGCGGCCTGGAAGACCTATGTCCCGACCCATGTGACGGAGCTGGGCTACCCCTGCCGGGAGGGCGATTACCTGGTCTTCGAAATCCGGGCGGACCGCTTCCTCCGCAACATGGTCCGGGCCATCGTCGGGACCCTCGTGGAGATCGGCCGCGGACGGCGGGAACCGGCCTGGATGGCCGAGGTCCTGGCCTCGGGCAACCGCAGCAGCGCCGGGGAATCCGTCCCCGGTCACGCCCTTTTCCTGAAAGAAGTCGAATATTGACCTCTTTTTAAAAAAGAATCGGATTTTTTCCTTATTTTTGCAGATTGGAGAAAAGTGTATTCTCCAATGGCACGCCATGTGCCCGAACCGATATGAAAACAAAATAATACAAGTCCAATATCATGTTGTTCCAACTTCTTCAGGCAGACACCCTCGGCGCAGCCGCGGAGGCTGTGCAGAACCTCACCCAGACCGCTGCCCCGGTGCAGCAGGAAATGTCCTATTCCTTGATCAGCATGGCCGCGAAAGGCGGCTGGCTCATGATCGTGCTGCTGATCCTCTCCATCCTTGCCATCTACATCTTCGGCAAGAAATGGTGGCTCATCCACAAGGCCGGCGGCATTGACAAGAACTTCATGAAGGACATCCGCGACTACATCCACGAAGGCAAGATCAAGTCCGCCATCTCCCTGTGCGAGCAGTTCGACTCCCCGATCGCCCGCATGGTCCAGAAAGGCCTTGAGCGCCTCGGCCGTCCGCTGACCGATATCCAGACAGCCGTGGAGAATGTCGGCAACGCCGAAGTCGCCCGCCTCGAGAAGGGTCTCCCGATCCTCGCCACCATCGCCGGCGGCGCCCCGATGATCGGTTTCCTCGGAACGGTCCTCGGCATGGTCCAGGCCTTCTTCAACATGTCCCAGGCCGGAAACAACATCGACATCACCCTGCTGTCCAGCGGTATCTACACCGCCATGATCACGACCGTCGGCGGCCTGATCGTGGGTATCGTCGCCTATTTCGGCTACAACTACCTGACCTCCAATATTTCCGACCTCGTGTTCAAGATGGAGAGCGCGACCATTGACTTCATGGACCTCCTCCACGAACCCGCTGACAAAGACTAAACCATGGCCATCAAACGTCACTCTAAGGTCCTGTCGGACATCGGGATGTCGTCCATGACCGACCTGGTGTTCCTGCTGCTGATCTTCTTCCTGATCACCTCGACGCTCGTCAACCCGAACGCCCTGAAGCTCCTGCTCCCCAAGAGCACGGGCCAGGTGTCGGCCAAGGCGACCGTCAGCGTGTCCATCAAGGACTGGCACCAGGACGACCTGTATACCTACCACATCAACGGCAATGAGACGCCGGTCCCGTTCAGCCAGGTGGAAGATGAACTGGTGACCCTGCTCCAGAGCGAGGAAGAACCGACCTTCTCCATCTATGCCGACGAGAGCGTTCCCGTCAAGGAAGTCGTCGCCGTGATGAACATCGCCAAACGGAACCACTACAAAGTCATCTTGGCAACTTCACCGGAATAGGCCATGGCAGACTACAGACAGCAACGCAAACAGACCGAGCGCATCGGAAGGACCGCGGGTATCGCCGCGGCCGCGACGGCACATGTGCTCCTGGCGGTGCTGGGCGTCTTCTCCGGGCTGAAATACATCTATCCCCCGCCCCAGGAACAGACCTTCCTGATCGATTTCACCGAGATCGAGCAGGAGCCTGTCCGCCAGATTTTCAACGGCTCGCAGCCGCAGGCCGAAGAGGTTGACCGTACCCGGCCGATCGAACTGGTGCAGCGCTCCGAGGCCCAGGAAAAGGGCACGAAACCCAACCAGGCCAAAGAGGCGACCCTGGGGGACAAGGGCGACGTGGAGAAATATGAACCGCCGCGGGAGAAGCCCATTGACAACCGCGCCCTCTTCCATGCCGCCAACAACAAGACGGACAAGGACACCCTGGCCGCCCAGACCGCATCCAAGGTCACCGAGAGCCTCAAGGCCGGCCACCCCCAGGGCAACACCAACATCGGCAAGACCGACGGCACCCCGAACGCCCATCTGCAGGGCCGTACGGTGCTGGGTACGCTCCCCCGCCCGACCTATGCCGTGCAGAACTCCGGCATCGTCGTCGTTACGATCTGGGTGGACCAGTACGGTACCGTCCAGAAGGCCGTAGCCGGCGCCGACGGGACGACGGTGACCGATTCCGCCCTGTGGCAGGAGGCCCGCAAGGCCGCCCTCGGCGCCCATTTCAACATGAGCGCGGACGCCCCCGCCCTCCAGCAGGGCACTATCACGTATCGATTCAATCTCAAATAACAACAATTAAAAACGGCCCGTGAGGGTCACAGTACAATGGAAGACAACAAGAAAGGCGGATATTCCGCAGATGGAAGGAAACTCAGGCCGAGACGGCCGCGTGTTTCCTCGGAACGGGTAGAATACACTCCTTCCGAAAGAAAAGACTATGGAGAACATCGCAACTTCGGCGAACGGCCGCAGCGCAGTTATGGCGACCGCTCGCAGCGCAGCTACGGCGACCGTCCCCAGCGGAGCTTCGGCCACGACGGCGAGCATCGCAGTTTCGGAGAGCGCCGCAGTTACGGCGACCGTCCGCAGCGCAGTTATGGAGACCGCCCGCAACGGGCATACGGCCATGACGGCGAACACCAGGGCGAAGAGCGCCACAGCTACGGCGACCGTCCCCAGCGCAGCTACGGCGATCGGCCGCAGCGTTCTTTCGGCGACCGCAAACCCGCATTCGGCGGCAAACCGGGCTTTGGCCGCAAACCTTCTTTCGGCGACCGCAAGCCTTCCTTCGGAGGCAAGCCGGGTCCCGGCCGTCAGGGCGGCTTCCGCAAGCCCCGCCGCGACGACAACGAAGGCATCAACCGCATGATCAGCCGCAAGCCGCAGGTTTCCGAAATGCAGTATTCGGACAATGACATGGCCCCGACTCCGTTCAAGGAGGAGATGCGCCTCAACAAATTCATCGCCAATTCCGGCGTCTGCAGCCGCCGTGAGGCCGACCTCCACATCCAGGCCGGCGTGGTGACCGTCAACGGCGAAGTCGTCACCGAACTGGGCACCAAGATCAACGTCCTGACCGACGACGTCCGTTTCAACGGCGAACGCCTCAAAGGCGAGGAGAAGGTCTACATCGTCATGAACAAACCCAAGGGCTATGTGACCACCGCCAGCGACCCGCATGCGGAGAAGACCGTCATGGACCTGATGAAGAACTGCACCGCCCGCGTTTTCCCGGTCGGCCGCCTGGACAAGAACACCACCGGCGTGCTGATGTTCACCAACGACGGGGACATCGCCGAGAAACTCACCCATCCGTCCTATGACAAGAAGAAGATCTACCAGGTCATCCTCGACCGTCCGGTCAGCCAGGAAGACTACCAGAAGATCCTCGAAGGCATCGAGCTGAACGACGGCGTCATCCGCGCCGACGAACTCGAATACATCGACGCCACCGACCACAAGAAGATGGGCATCGAAATCCATTCCGGCAAGAACCGCATCGTCCGCCGCATCTTCGAGAGCCTGGGCTATGATGTCCGCGCCCTCGACCGCGTCTATTTCGCGGGCCTTACCAAGAAGGGCCTCAAGAAGGGCGAATGGCGTTACCTGACCCCGGGTGAGGCGAATATCCTGCGGATGGGAGCCTACATGTGATGATGGAAGGCACGAACAAGAAACACAGGGCCGGATTTGTCAACATCATCGGGAATCCGAATGTCGGCAAATCCACCCTTATGAACGCCCTTGTCGGCGAAAAGCTGTCCATCGTGACGGCCAAGGCCCAGACGACCCGGCACCGCATCATGGGCATCGTCAATACCGACGATTACCAGATCGTCTATTCCGATACGCCGGGCATCCTGAAGCCCAACTACCGCCTGCAGCAGAACATGATGAAGTTCGTGGAAACCGCCATCGGCGACGCGGACATCATCCTGTATGTGACGGACGTGGTCGAGACGGGCGACAAGAACAAGGAATACATCGAGAAGCTCAGCAAGCTGGAGTGCCCGGTCATCCTGGTCATCAACAAGATCGACCTGAGCGACCAGCAGAAGGTCCTGGAACTGATGGCCTGGTGGAAGGAGCAGATCCCGAACGCCGAGATCTTCCCGGTCTCCGCGCAGGAGAAATTCAACCTGGAGAACGTCTTCGAGGCCATCGTGCGGAACCTGCCGGAATCCCCGGCCTGGTTTGACAAGGACGCTTTCACGGACCGGAACCTGCGGTTCTTCGCCTCGGAGATCATCCGGGAGAAGATCCTGCTGAACTACGACAAGGAAATCCCTTACTGCTGCGAAGTCGCCATCGAGGAATTCAAAGAGGGCGCGCAGCGGTATGAGATCAGCGCCGTCATCTATGTCATGCGGGACAGCCAGAAAGGCATCCTGATCGGCAAGGGCGGCGCGGCGATGAAGCGGCTGGGCACCCAGGCGCGCATCGAAATGGAAGATTTCTTCCAGCGGAAGGTCTTCCTCCGCCTGTTCGTCAAGGTGGACGAGGATTGGCGGACCAGCCGCAAGGAACTGCGGCGTTTCGGGTACGAGGATTAAAAATATATAGAGGAACAAGCCATGAGCGAAGAGTGGGATGATATCCAGCCACAGGATGATGAACTGAATGAGGCTCCGCTGGACGACAGTGCGGAGTCTTCGGGAAAATATGACAAGCTGCTGGGAGAGGACAGCCGCCGGTATAAGCTTTCCGGCATGTTCAAGGACTGGTTCCTGGACTATTCTTCCTATGTGATCCTGCAGCGGGCCGTGCCGCACATCGTGGACGGTCTCAAGCCGGTCCAGCGGCGCGTGCTGCACACCATGTTCATGATGGACGACGGCCGGTACACCAAGGTTGCCAACATCGTGGGACAGGCCATGCAGTACCATCCCCATGGCGATGCCTCCATCCTCGGCGCCCTCGTAACCATCGGCCAGAAAGGCCTTTGCGTGGACTGCCAGGGAAACTGGGGCAACATCCTGACCGGCGACAGCAACGCCGCGCCCCGTTACATCGAGGCCCGGCTGAGCAAATTCGCCAAAGAAGTCCTGTTCGACCCCAAGATCACGTCATGGATGACCTCTTACGACGGCCGCAACCAGGAACCGGCGGAGCTTCCGGTCCGTTTCCCGCTGCTGCTGGCCCAGGGCACCGAAGGCATCGCGGTCGGCATGGCCTCTAAGATCCTCCCGCACAACTTCAACGAACTCATCGACGCATCGGTCGCCATCCTCAAGGGAGAGCCGTATGAGCTGTACCCGGATTTCCCGACCGGCGGCTTTGCCGACTGTTCCAAATACATGGACGGCAAGCGCGGCGGCACCGTGAAAGTCCGCGCCCGGATCGAGAAGATCGACAAGAACACCATCGCGATTACCGAGATCCCCTTCGGGAAGACGTCCCATATCATCATCGACTCCATCCTGAAGGCCAAGGACAAGGGCAAGATCAAGATCAAGAAGATCGAGGACATGACCACGGACAAGGTCGACATCGTCATCCACCTGCCCAACGACGTGTCCCCGGACAAGACCATCGACGCCCTCTACGCCTTTACGGACTGCGAGACCACCCTCGCGCCGAACGCCTGCGTCATCGTGGACAACAAGCCGGCCTTCCTCAGCGTCAAGGACATCCTGGAATACGACACCGAGCACACGAAACAGCTCCTGGGACAGCAGCTCCAGATCCGCCTGGGCGAACTGGAGAACGACTGGCACTACAATTCCCTGGAGAAGATCTTCTTCGAGAACCGGATCTACAAGGTCCTCGAGCAGGACCAGAAGACCTGGGAGATCCAGCTGCAGGAAGTGTTCGAGGCCATGACGCAGTATCAGCACCTGGTGCGCCGGGAGATCGTCATGGACGACATCCTGAAACTCGTGGAGAAGCCGGTCCGGAAGATTTCCAAGTTCGACGTCAAGGCGGTCGAAGAGAAGATCCGCAGCATCGAGGACCAGATCGCCGACCTGAAGGACAAGCTCGAACACCTGACCCGCTATACCATCGACTGGTTCAAGGGCCTGAAAAAGAAATACGGAAAGGACTTCCCGCGCCTGACGGAGATTACCAGCTTCGAGACGATCGCGGCAACGAAGGTCGTCAACAACAACGCCAAGCTCTACGCCAATTACGAAGAAGGTTTCGTGGGCATCGGGCTGAAGCGGGATGACAACGGCACGTTTATCTGCGAATGCTCCGACCTGTCGGAAATCATCGTCATCGGCAAGGACGGCCGCTACCGGGTCACCAAGGTCAGCGACAAGGCGTTCTTCGGCAAGGACCTGCTCTATGTCGGCGTCTTCAACCGCGGCGACGCCCGGACGATCTACAACGTCATCTACCGGGACGGAAAGACCAGCGTCTACTACGCCAAACGCTTCAACATCACCTCCATCACCCGTGACAAGGAGTACGACATCACCCAGGGCAAACCCGGGTCCGTCATCAACTGGTTCACGGCCAACCACAACGGTGAGGCGGAGACGGTGAAGATCTACTTCCGTCCGAAACCGAAGCTCAAGCGCAGTTCCCTGGAGTACGATTTCTCCACCCTGGCCATCAAGGGCCGGGCAGCCCGGGGCAACCTCGTCAGCAAGAACAGCATCCAGCGCATCCAGCTCAAGAGCAAGGGCGTATCGACCATCAGCGGCAAGGACATCTGGTATGACGCCGACGTCCAGCGCCTCAACGAGGACGGACGCGGCCTGCTGCTGGGTCAGTTCGGGGCGGAAGACAAGATCCTCGCGATCTTCAAGAACGGCACCTACTACACTACCTCCTTCGACCTGAGCAACCGGTACCAGGGGGACGTCCTGCGGATCGAGAAACTCGATGAAGGCAAGACCTACACGGCGCTGTATTGGGACGGAGCGGCCAAAGCTTTCTATATCAAGCGCTTCGGCTTTACCATCAGCGACAATACGCCCCTGTCGTTCATCTCCGACGCCCGCGGCAGCTACCTCGTCGCCATCGCGGATGACCTGCACCCGCAGGTCCTCGTGACCTTCGGCGGGAAATATGAGCACCGGGAGCCGGAAGTCATCGATGCGGAATCCTATATCGCCAAGAAGGGCCTGGCGGCCAAGGGCAAGAAATGCCACGCCTACGACCTGAAGTCGGTCGAATTCACCGAACCGCTCCACAAGCCGGAGGATGACGCCCTGCCCGAAGAAGAAGGGACGCCGATGCCGGAGGATGTCGAAGTCGACAACGAGGGCGTGGAAGAAATCGGAGACGACGAGGCGATCGACATCGTCGATATCCCGGAAGAGCCTGCCGTAGAAGCCCCGACCTTGATGGAGGAGCCGGAAGAACCCGCACCGAAAAAGGAACCGGCCGCCAAGCCGAAAAAGAAACCGGAGAAAGGCGCCGTGATGGGCGATGTGATCGACCTGAGCCTGGACGACATTCCGGACGACGAGCCCAACCTCTTCAACCTATGATCCTGGCACTGACCGGGATGATGGGCTGCGGGAAAAGCAGTACGGGAAAGGCGCTGGCAGAGCTGCTGGAGTGGCCTTTCCTGGACCTGGACACCGTCATCGAAGCCCGGCAAGGGCGCAGCATCCCGGATATCTTCAAAAACGACGGAGAAGCCGCTTTCCGCCAGATGGAAGCGGCGGCACTGACGGACCTGCTGAAGGCGCCGCAGAAGGACTTCGTCCTCGCCCTGGGCGGCGGGACCATCCTCACCCCGGACTGCGCCGACCTGGTCCACGGGAACACAATATGCTGGTATCTGCGCACCTCCGCCCCCGTCCTGGCCGCACGCCTGCAGGACCAGGCGGATTCAAGGCCGCTCCTTCAGACGCCCGACGAGCTCCTCACCCGCATCCGGACGCTTCTGGCCGACCGTGAAACGGCTTACCTGACGGTCGCCCACCACGTGGCGGATACGGACAAGCGGACGCCCGGAGAGGTCGCCCGCTTCATCAAAGAATCCATTTAAAAAGGCTACCGGATCTTCCGCTCCTTCAAATCGGGATCCGCTTCCAGCAGGGAACGGACCCGCAGCGGGTCGTTGGTCGTGATGCAATCCACGCCCAATCCCAGCATGCGGCGGATATCCTCTTCCTGGTTGACCGTCCACGCGTTGACGGCCATCCCAAGGTCATGGGCCTGCTGCACCCATTCGGGATGCTCGTCAAACCGGGAGAAATGATAATCCAGCCCCATGATTCCCTCTGCATACAATTCCTCCGGCGTCGCATCCCCGTTCAGGTACTGGACCATGAAGCCCGGCAGACGGGAGGCCAGTCTCTGGCACATATGGCGGCTGAAGGATATGAAAATCACCCGTTTGGCATCCAGCAGCCGATGCTGCTCCAAGGCGGCCAGGCTCAGGTCGACCAGCAGGTCTTCGCGTTCGGGGGACTCATGCTGCTTCAGTTCAAAGACCAGCACCGTCCGGGGAGAAGCGGCACCTTGGGCCAGAAAGGCATCCAGCGTCGGAATCGTTTCGCCGTTGGGGAGCCGGTCCGACAACAGGGAATCCAAGGGGGACGTGTGTATTTTCCGCCCGTGGAACGTTGCGTCGTGGTTGACGACGACGATGCTGTCCGCCGTCAGGTGGACGTCGAATTCACTGCCCCAGAAACATTCATCCTGGGCCGCTCGCAGTGCGGCAAGGCTGTTTTCGCTATGACCGCCGGCCTCGCTGTCCCAGAAACCCCGGTGGGCCGTAATGGCCACGCCGTCATCCTTCATCGAACAAGATACCAGGCAAAAGGCAGCCAGGGCTGCCGATAGAAACTGCTTCATCATAAGACAAATATAAGCATTTTTCGGCATATCTTATGGAATAATTTTTGCAGCAGACGCGCGCAAATAAAACGAACCTAATCCGTATGCACAAGAAAACCTCCGTCAAGCAAGTCAGCTTGGGGATGATCCCCCTCACCGGGAATGCCGTGGCAATGGGCCAGGACATGATTCTCAGTGACAATTTCCAACTGGACAGCATCTTTCCCAGCGACAGCATCCTGGACGAAGACGGGATGATCGAATACCCCCTTCCGACCCCCTACAAGCAGATGTTCATCTTCACCATGGTCTGCACGGAGGGCTGCATCAAGTTCCGGATCAACCTGCAGGATTACATTTTGCATAAGAACGACATCCTGATCGTCTTCCCCGGTTTCATCATCGACAGCGCGAGAGTGGTTCCGGGAACCAAGGCGGCCGCGATGTCTTTCAATGAAAGCTTCCTCAAAGATGACAATGGGCCGAGCCTCAAGGTGATCCGGCAGAACATGCTGCACCCGCAGCTGTTTTCCCTCAAGTCTCACCAGATGGAGATGCTGATCCCGATGTACAAGAGGCTCCGGGGTATTTGTTCCTGTGACGGTTTTGATTTCAAGCGGGATGCCATCAGCGGAGCCCTCCAGCTCATGAGTTCCGGCATCGCCCACTGGATGATTGAAAACGGGAAGGCGGAAGATCCGGAAAGCGTCAACCGGGGAGAACACATGTTCATGTCTTTCCTCCAGGACGTCCAGTCCAACTGTGCGAAGGAACGTAAAGTCAGCTTCTACGCCCGCAAGTTCTGCATTTCCCCGAAATATTTCGCCAAGCTGATCTACGATACGTCCGGACGCCATGCCGGCGAATGGATCCGGGACTATGTCATCCTCGAAGCCAAGGCGATGCTGCGCACCGGCAACTATACCGTCCAGCAGGTCAGTGACGCCCTCAACTTCCCGAATTCCTCTTTCTTCGGGAAATACTTCAAGGCCGCCGTCGGCTGTTCGCCCCGGCGTTATTCGATAGACAACAACTAAAAGACAGCTACGTCTCGAAGGACGGGTTCCCGGAACAGGTCGTTGGGATTTGTTCCGGGTTCGCCTTCCGGTATCGGCGCGCCCAGCTGCTCATAATGCGCGACCCAGTACGGGTCGGTTTCCCCGTCCGGTCCCTTGAACGTCATCGGGACCGACCGGAAAACATGTGAGCCGTCTTTACGCAGGAAACACGTCCACACCAGTTCGCTGCAATAGACCGTCTCCATGCCCGTGGCAAAGGCGTAATCATACGGACGCCCCAGATACGTTTCCGCCCGCCGGACGGCTTCCCGTCCGATGGCGGCGGCGTCCGGATCGTCCAGACGGCGGACCTGCACCAAGGGGCGCCCGGCTCCGTCATGGGCGGAGCCGTCCAGGAATTCTTCCAGCGGTGTCCGCACGACGCCCTGCCGGGTCGTGGCTTCCAGCACATAGATCCCGTCACGGTCCTTCTGGATGATCCCGACATGGGACCAGACACCACCGGTCACCTGTTCGATCGCGTCGGTAAAGCCTCCCGGGTCATTGGTCTGGAAAATCAGGTCTCCGTCCTGCAAGCCTCCCTTTGAGCAGGCGGCCAGCAGCGCGACGGCCAGCATGGTCAGATATCTTTTCATAGGAGCAAAGATAACCATCGCAATCAATTCGACAAATCTTTCATTTTTTCAATCCTTTTGGCTATTTTTGCGAAAAACCGAAACCAAATAACAACTAAAACAATAATTATGGAACTTCCCTTCGCCGAATCGTGGAAAATCAAAATGGTTGAACCCATTCGGAAAAGCACCCGCGAGCAACGGGAACAATGGCTCAAAGAAGCCCATTACAACGTATTCCAACTCAAGGCCGAGCAAGTCTACATCGACCTGCTGACCGACTCCGGCACCGGCGCCATGTCCGACCGCCAATGGGCGGAGATGATGCTCGGCGACGAAAGCTATGCCGGCGCCACCTCCTTCTACAAGCTGGAAGCCATGGTCAAGCGGCTCTTCGGCATGACCTATGTCATCCCGACCCACCAGGGGCGGGCCGCCGAGAACGTCTTGTTCTCCTACCTGGTCAAAGAAGGCAACGTCATCCCCGGCAACGCCCATTTCGACACCACCAAGGGCCACATTGAAAGCCGCCATGCCCACGCCATCGATGTCACGACTGACGAGGCGAAGGACACCCAGCTGGAGGTCCCGTTCAAGGGCAACGTCAGCCTGGAGAAACTGGAGAAGGTCCTCCGCGAGAATCCGGGGAACGTCCCCTTCATGGTCCTGACCGTGACCAACAACACCGTCGGCGGCCAGCCGGTCAGCATGGAGAACATCCGCCAGACCTGCGAACTGTGCCACCGCTACGGCGTCCCCGTGGTCATGGATTCCGCCCGTTTCGCCGAAAACGCCTACTTCATCAAGACCCGCGAAGAAGGCTATGCCGGCAAGACCATCAAGGAGATCACGGCCGAGATGTATTCCCATGTTGACGCCATGACCATGTCCGCCAAGAAAGACGGCATCGTCAACATGGGCGGATTCATCGGCCTCAAGAACAAGCAGTGGTACGAAGGCGCGAAGCTCTTCTGCATCCCCTTCGAAGGCTATGTCACCTACGGCGGCATGAACGGCCGCGACATGAACGCCCTGGCCCAGGGACTGGACGAGAACACGGAATTCGACATGCTCCAGACCCGGATCCACCAGGTTGCCTACCTCGCGTCCAAACTGGATGAATACGGCATCCCCTACCAACGCCCCGCCGGCGGCCACGCCATCTTCGTCGATGCCGACAAAGTGCTGGACCGCATCCCGAAGGAAGAATTCCC
Organism: uncultured Bacteroidales bacterium; assembly: GCA_900319855.1. Lineage (GTDB taxonomy): Bacteria > Bacteroidota > Bacteroidia > Bacteroidales > UBA932 > Cryptobacteroides. The sequence continues at coordinate 72,883 of ONQC01000010.1, read as the reverse complement.
GGCCCAGACCCTGACCTGCGAACTGTACCTGGAAGCCGGCATCCGCGCCTGCGAAATCGGCTATATGCTGGCCGACCGGGATCCGGAAACCCGTGAGAACCGCTTCGGCGGCCTCGACCTGGTCCGTCTCTGCATCCCCCGCCGCGTCTATACCGACAACCACATGAATGTCATCGCCGCCGCGATGAAGAATGTCTACGACCGGCGCGAGAGCATCACCCGCGGCGTAGCCATCGAATGGGAGGCGCCGCTGATGCGGCATTTCACCGTCCAGCTCAAACGATTGCAATAATTTTGTAATCAAGCAGGAAAATAGTACCTTTAATGCCGCAAAAAGTTGTAAGATGAAACGCATTGTCGCCCTTATCCTTTTCGCGGCATTTCTGGCATCCCCCCTCCCGGCGCAAACCCAGGGCCGGAAGACCGGGCCCTTTGTCGTTTCGCTCCAGTGGAGCGCGCAGGCCCAGTTTGCCGGATATTACGTTGCCCAGGAGAAAGGGTTCTACCAGGACGAGGGAATCGAAGTCCTTCTCAGACACCCGTATGTAACCGCGTCCACGGGAGAGCAGGCCCTGGCGGACAGCGTTGACGCCATGGTACTTCCGCTGGTGGAAGCCCTGGAACTCGTCGATAAAGGCATGCCGCTCGTCAACATCCTGCAGACATCGATGAACAGCGGGGTGATGCTCATATCCCGGTACGGGAACGACCCCATGCAGCTGGGACGGGCGAAAATCGCGACCTGGCGGGCCGGGTTCAGCCAGATTCCCTACTGTGTCGTGAAAGAAAAGGGCCTGGACTACGAGGGCGTCCCCTCCGCTACCAATGTCAACATTTTCGTGGCTGGAGCCGTCGATGCGTGCCTTGCCATGAGCTACAACGAATACTACCAGATCCTGCAGGCCGGATTGCTCCGGGATCCCAAGGCCGCCTACCGGTTCAGCGAACATGGATACAACATCCAGGAAGACGGCATCTATATGACTCGCAGGCGCTGGGGCAAGGACCGGGACCGTGCGGAACGCTTCGCCCGGGCCAGCCGGAAAGGCTGGGAATGGGCGGTCGCCCACCCGAAAGAGACCCTGGAGATCGTCATGCAATACATCCAGGCAAACCGGATTGCAACCAACCGGACGCTCCAGCGCCTGATGCTCGAAGAGACCCTCCGCCTGCAGCTGGACCCGGACAGCGGAGAGCGGGAATTCCGCCTGCGCCCGGATATGGTCCGGCAGGCCTCCGGCATGATGCACAAGGCCGGATTGCTGGGGCGGGAAATCGGATATGAGGAGTTGGTGCCATGAGGAAGCTGATCGACTATATCCGGCATTCCCTTGCGGCCCGGCTGAGTATCTGGGTGGTCCTGTTCGCGGCCTTGATTTTCATGGCGACGCAGTTGTTCGTCACCATCCAGTCCCGCAAGTCCATCCGCCAGGAAGCCATCAAGGGCGCTTCCCAGGTCCTGGACAACACCATCTTGCGGCTCAATGACATCATGGACGATGTCAAGTTTGCGGCCGACAACCTGGAATGGCTGGTATACCGGCATCTGGAAGAGCCGGACGTATTGATGGACTATTCCCGCAACACCGTCCAGGGCAATCCGTTCCTGAACGGCTGCTCCATTTCCTTCGAGCCCTATTATTTTGAGGGACAAAAGTATTTCTCCGCTTACTCTTCCAACACAGACGGCGTCGTGGAGACCATCCAGGAAGGCGATGACGACTACCAATACTTCTACCTGGACTGGTACCTGCTTCCCAAATTGCTGAACCAGCCTTGCTGGACGGAGCCCTACAATGACTGGGAAATCGGCGATGACAAGAGCCTGCAGACACAGATGCAGGTTTCCTACTGCAAGCCACTGACGGCTGCCGACGGAAAGTATCTGGGCGGCATCTCCCTGGACATTTCCCTGCAATGGCTTTCCGAGACCATCCTCTCCGTCCGGCCGTATCCGAACTCCTACAGTTTCCTGATCGGCCGGGGCGGAACGTATCTCGTCCATCCGGATGCCGACAAACTGTTCTACCAGACGCTCTTCACCGAAGGACTTGATCACCCGGATCCCGAGATGGATGCCCTGGGCCAGGCCATGATCAACCTGGAAGAGGGCATGAAGATCCTGGACGTAGACGGCGTCAAGAGCTATGTCTTCTACAGGCCCTTGAAAGGGACGGGCTGGAGCGTGGGATTGATCTGCCCGGAAAAAGAGATTTTCAGCGGATTCAACCGGCTTCGCAACGCCACCCTCGGATTCCTTCTCCTCGGCCTCTTGTTCATGCTCCCGATCTGCTTCTACGTGATCCGCAACCGGCTCAAGCCGCTCAGCACCCTCGCCGATCATACCGAGAAGATCGCGTCCGGTAACTTCAACGAGGCGCTGTCGCAAATCGACCGCGAAGACGAAATCGGGACGCTTTCCCGCTCTTTCGGTCATATGCAGACCTCCCTGGTCAAATATATCAAGGAGCTCACCGCTACGACCGCCCAGCGGGAGCGTATCGAGGGCGAGCTCCAGATTGCGCGGGATATCCAGATGGGCATGATACCCAGGACCTTCCCGCCTTTCCCCGAACGGAAAGACATCGACCTGTATGCCGCCATGAACCCGGCCCGCGAAGTCGGCGGCGACCTGTATGACTATTTCATCCAGAACGAGAAGCTCTTCTTCTGCATCGGCGACGTCAGCAGAAAGGGCGTTCCCGCCAGCCTGTTCATGGCCGTCGCCCACAACCTCTTCCGGGTCGTCGGACAGCACATCCCCTCCCCGGCCGAGATTGCGAAACAGCTCAATGAGACCCTCTGCCAGGACAATGAGCAGATGATGTTCGTGACCATGTTCATCGGCGTCATCGATCTCCGGACCGGGTCCCTGACCTACTGCAACTGCGGGCACAACCCGCCGGTCATCCTCGACGGGAAGGATTGCACGTTCATGCAGTGCCAGTCCAACACCCCGGTCGGCGCCGTCCCCGGATGGGTATTCCAGGAGCAGCACATCCCGAATATCAAAGGCAAGGCACTCTTCCTGTACACCGACGGACTGAACGAAGCCGAAAACCGCCGGCATGAGGAATTCGGCAACGAACGGCTCATGCAGACCCTATCCGCCGCTCCGCAAAACCGGGCCGAAGACATCGTCCGATACCTGCTCGATGCCGTCACCCAACACGTCCGCGGTGCCGAGGCCAGCGACGACCTCACCCTCCTCTGCCTCAAGGTCAAATGATCCTCTTCGGAGATGCTGCGTCGCAAATTTGCACGAAATCTGAAAATTATCTATCTTTGTCGTCCCGTCTTTTCCGGCGGGACGACATATTTTCCGGTGAGTTGTCCGAGTGGTTGAAGGAGCCTGCCTCGAAAACAGGTGTACGGCAACGTACCGGGGGTTCGAATCCCTCACTCACCGCAAAGCGGAAGCAAAAAAGCGCAACGAGCTTGCTCGATTGCGCTTTTTTGTTGACGCTTTGCAAAGCCCGCCGCAGGCGGGCAGGGATGTCGGAGGCCGAAGGCCGACGAAATCCCGTTGGTGAGTGAGTCCCTTTTCCTTTTCCCTTTTTACATGACCAGCAGCAGGGCTGCCATCAGATAAACGAATCTCTTCATGGTAAATGCATCAGAAACGGAAGGCGAGCCCGGCGCTGACGGTAAGGAACCAGCGTAGCGGCTGCTCTTGGAAATCAGTTTCCCCGACGCCCACTTCCCCGGAGGCCGTCCGGTAGACAAAGTTGTCGAAAAGATAGTAATGGATGGCGGGCATGACCTTCAGGTCGAAGCGCCAGAGGCTGTAATTCAGGCAGACACCGGCATCGAGGCTCAGCGAAAAATCCCGCGGCTTTTCCGTCCAGGAATCCTCCCAATACTGCCAGGAATCGCCCCATGTCGCCCTCGACGCAGGACCCGGTTTCCCGAAAACATACCCCGGGGTGACGCCGGCCGAGAACTCCATGTCCCGGAACAGGTTCAGCAGAAAGCCTCCCAGTGCGTCCCGTGCCATGTCATCGCTATCGTCCCCGCTGATGGCATCATACCCGATGGCACCGATTGCGCCGACCGCGCCGGACACCAGTCGTTCCGCACCGCTCCGGGCTTTCGTCCGGTAAGCCAGGGCCACCGGGAACCCGAAGGCATGGTCCACTTCGGCCACCTCCGGCATCCACTGAAGTCCCATCCGGAAGCCGATCCCGCTCCGGGTGAAGCCGCCGTAATTCAGGTTGAACACCACGCCGCTCCCGACCTCTTTGTTCAAAGGCGCGTTGACGCCGGCCATAAATGAAAGATCGCGGACCTGGGCGGACATATGGGTACCCAGGCATCCGCCCAGTAACATAACGATAAGGATACAGAGTTTTCTTTTCATCATCATTGTTTAATTTTTATCTACTCCGCCGGGAGGTATTCATCGATCGCCCCGGCGATGGAGAGGATGGTCTGGTAGAACAGGATATTCGAGCCTTTCAGGGGCATCCAATGCTCTTCGGACTGTTTCCCGCGCAGGTATTTGTCCGTATAAATGGTCCCGGTGCTGCCGACATAGACCTCGACTTCGCCTTTGTCGTCAATCTTCATCGCCCGGATCGGATACGATTCGGAATACCCTTTTTTGCTGTCATAGACCAGGGCCAGCATGTCTTTCTTATCGCCACGGTTGTTGGAACAGTTGACAAAGCCGCCGGCCTGACGTATGCTGTCCCGGATGGCATCATGGATGGCGTCCCCCGCCTGTCGGTAGGTGTCGGCCAATGCGATCAATTCTTTTTTCATGGTCAAAAGCGGCTATAATAAGGATAGCAGAAGGAGGATTACGACCCCGATACCGATCCACTTCCAGACCTTCTTATCCAGGCCCAGGGTCGTGAAATAGCGCGCGACCGTGTTCTCATGGAACGTCAGCATGCCGTCGATGGTAAGGCGGTACTGCGCATTGATCTGCGCGGCGGTAATGGGATATCGGGTACTGTACTTCATCATTTGTTCAAACGAAGTACAAAATTACGCATTTTTCAGGAATCGGCCGGCCGAAAGATACGCTTTCAACGCTTCCTCATACTTGCTGAAGGCTTCCTGGCCCGCCGGAGGCTCGCATCATCCAGTCCTTCTCTCATCAACGAAGATGCTGTTCCCCATATCGTTACAGAGTATTTGTGATACAGTACTTGTTTTCAGGTCAACTATTATTTATCTTTGTATACAAGGATAATGAGATATGGATAATACTACCAAACACAGTGATTGGATTACCTTTTCCGTGGTAGTGGCCATCATAGCTTTGCTCTGCGGAATGATTTGGTTCGTGGCCTTGATGCTTGGGGAGAGCGTCAAGTTTGTCGTTCTTATGTTATTCGCCTTTTCCGTAACAATTATACTGCCTGTCTTCCTTCTCGATGTTGCCGGATTCCTTTCTTCTTTTTTCACGAAAGATCCAAGAAAAATCCTGTTGATGGGGCTCTCCGGAACCGGAATCGGCTTGCTGATCCTATCAGGCATCTTGCTGTTTATGGGTGGCGTCGATGTGGAAAAACTGGAAAACAACTATCGCATGCACTCTTCGGAGATGGAGCAGGCCATAGAGTATACGTTGTCATGCCTGGAAGACGGGAGTGGACTGGATATTGAGTTTGAAGGAAGAGGAAGCGTGAGCATATTTCGCATTTGCAACGATGGTAGTTGGGATGGAGCATGGAAACCTTCAAGGAATAAAGTCGATTCATTGGCAGCGGAAATAGGTTTCAGCCGGGAAATTCTTAATGAAGTCCGCGACCGACTTTACAAGGCGAAATGTCACTCCATCTCGATTGTTAAACAAGATGGGACATACGATGTGGCGACTTTGATGTTCAGGAGGGATTTGGGTTCTGCCTATTATTATGATATCCATAATGTGGATATGACGGAAGCCGAAATGGAGGCGATAAATGCCGATGACTGTACACGGATCGCGTTTAATCCTCACGTCTGTTTTGTTTACGGCAGCCCGGCTTTTGGGGATATCGCTTTCCCGGATAAGCAAGCGTATCTGGAAGGACGGTGGAGCAATGACTAGACCCGTCTTCTCCAGACATACTGGACTGAACGCTACCGTACGAATTCTATAAAAGATCCTTGGTCGCATAATCATCTGCCTGAGAATCGTGCGCATTTGAGAAGTGGCGTCCAAAATGCTCGAAATATACATCCCGCAAACTTGGATAGTAGACTCGCCCATCGCTCGAATGTTTTGCAAAAGGAGTCATCAGGCAAATGGATTCAGTGCCTTCCAGGACCAGAGTGTAGCAAATATTTTTAAATCACTAGGTTCTACCTGAGACCTTCCGAACAATCCCACCGCCTTCCGGGATTCCGCTGCGCGGCCTGCGGCCGCTTGCGCTATCCCTTGGCCAGGGGTCCTGCAAAGCATATCCAACCCTTACGAAAGCAAGCTTTCGACGGGCTGAAATCCAAAAACAGCCGGTCGCTTGCGCGACCAGCTGCATTCCTTTTTGCGGAGGCGGAGGGATTCGAACCCCCGGGACGTTGCCGCCCAACAGTTTTCAAGACTGCCGCCATCGACCACTCGGCCACACCTCCGTGTTTGGGTGTGCAAATATACGCACTTTTTCCTGACATTCAAAAGAGAACGTCCGTAGCGTCCGACTGCCGATTTCCAGATAAAACGTTATCTTTGTACCAAATGTAACTTAACGGTAGCGTATCATGAAGAAAGCTGTTTCCTTCTTATCCCTGATTATCATGAGTGCTTGTCTGTCCGCACAACCGCTGCGCGTCGGCGTGGCGGGCGTAACGCACGACCACCTGGGTGGTGTCGTGTCCGCCCTCAGGGGCGGTGATGTCGAAGTGGTAGGCGTCTGGGAGGCGGATGCCCGTTACCTGCATGACAATAGTCTGTCACGCAGGGTTCCAGCCGAGCGGTTCTATGCCGATTTGGACGAAATGCTGGATGCAACCCGCCCGGAGGCGGTTGTCGCGTATGGTTCCATCAAGGACCATCTCGCCGTAGTAAAGGCTTGCGCCCCGCGCGGCATCCATGTCATGGTGGAGAAGCCGCTGGGCGCGACCCTGGAAGATGCCCTGGAAATGGCTTCCCTGGCCCGCAAATACGGGATCCATCTGCTCACCAATTACGAAACGACCTGGTATGCCAGCAATGCCTATGTAAAAAAGCAGTTGGAGGCCGGTGCACTGGGCAAGGTGTTCCGGATCGATGTCTATGACGGACATGAGGGACCGGCTGAAATCGGTTGCAGCCAGAAGTTTCTGGACTGGTTGACGGATCCTGTCCAGAACGGCGGCGGAGCCGTCACGGATTTCGGGTGCTATGGCGCCAACCTGGCCACCTGGTTCCTGGAGGGGGAAGTTCCTACCGAGGTTTTCGCCGTCCTCCGGCAGAACAAACCGGCCGTCTATCCCAAGGTGGATGACGATGCCGAAATCATGCTCACTTACAGCGGGACGACGGTCCATATCGGCGCTTCCTGGTGCTGGCCGACCGGACGGAAAGACATGTATGTCTACGGCGTAGACGGAAACTTCTACCAACGGACGCCCGAAAAAGTCAGCGGCATGATCAAAGGAAAAGCAGTCCCGGAATTCGAGGCTCCGGCTCTGCCCGCTCCTTACGATAATTCTTTCCGGTACCTCAAGGCTGTCGTACGCGGGGAAGTCACTGTCGCCCCGACGGACCTGAGTGCACTGGAAAATAACCTGACCGTCATGCGCATCCTGGATGCCGCCATCCGCAGCGCCCGCATGGGCAGGTCCGTAAACCTGCAGTAACCTGAAAAAAGCACTCTGCCGACGGCAGCCAGGCTGGCGCAAAAATTGCAGCCATGTCCCTGATTCAACTCCAAGGCAGGACTATGGATACATTCAAAAAAGAGTTGCTGGACAAAGCCCTGGGCAAGGCGGGAAAAACCCGCAACGCCCTTTGGATCTCGGCTTGTTTTCTCCTGATCGGCGTCAATATCGCCTTTTTCCTGTTGTTCCCGCGCCTGATCGCAGGCGTCGCCATCGTATTGTCGAACGTCATCACGCTGATCCTGACGTTCCTGGCCTTCAAGCCCCTCAACCGCTGGCTGCAGGACAACTTGCTGGAACGGCAGCAGGAACTCATCGAAAAACTGGAGAAGGACCACGAACTGGAATTGAAAGTGGAACGGCTGGAGCAGGAGAACCGGGACCTGAGCGACAAACTGGATACCAGGGTCCAGACCGGCGCCCTCCCCTACAACCTCGGCTATACGTTCAAGGTCGAGCAGATGGAATACGCCAAGACCGGCTATGTCGTCAAGGAAGAGGAACTGGGCAATCTGGACAAGGAACGGTTCACCATTCCGGACAAGAACTTCCTCGAGGCTATGTGGGATGAAAACATCAAGCATGACCCCGGAATCCGCAAGCTCCTGTATATCCACAAATTCTATTACAAGGTCTCCCTGGGCATCGACTTCAGCAAGATCATGTATGCCTTCGACGGCGGCACCGCCCTCTTCTACGGCGTCCGCTTCGAGAAACTCCACGATATCAGCAGCGAACTGCAGCCCGACCGGGAAGACATCGACCACTGCGAAATCCTCAAGGTCACCGGGGACAAGCTGGAAATCCGGCAGGACAAGGTCTATGACGACCTCAAGCAGCAATACCGCTCCGCCCAGGCGGAGGGTGTCAAGGCAGGCATGGAAGAGGAAGTGGAGGCGCTCTGCAGCCAATACACCGCCGCCCTGCATGAGAGCATCAAAGGCCGGTTCGGAGACAAGGTCGAGTTCGTCGATTCCATCGAAGAGCACCGGGACAAGAACTGGTACGCCCTCAAGGTCAGCACCGACCAGACCATCAAGGAGATTGCCGCCAATATGCTGATGCTCACCACAGTAATGAACAAGACCCAGGCCATCGGCGAGCGTGCCGGACAGCACCTGCTCGAAGAAGCCTGAGTCTTGAAAGGGTCTTTCCCCCGGCGTTATTTGTCCTCAGCCGAGAAGAATTTATACTGGAAAAGGATGAGGTAGATCGCGCCAACGGTCACGCAGCTGTCTGCGAAATTGAAGACCGGCTCAAAGAAGATATCCCCTCCGATCAGCGGGACCCAGTCGGGCCAGCGCCACAGCGGAAAATAGAACATGTCCACCACCCGGCCGAACAGGAACGGGGCGTAACTGCCGCCGAATGCGGCGACGCCCCCCGGCTCGGAAGCCGAGAAGACCATTCCGTAGAACAGGCAGTCGATGATGTTGCCGAAGGCGCCCGCCGTGATCAGGGTCAGACCCACCAGGACGCCCGTCGGGACAGGCTTCTTTCCACGGACCAGTTTGGTGATCCACCAGCACAGCACGCCGCACAGGGCGATCCGGAACAGGGAAAGCAGCAACTTGCCGACAGCCCCGCCGAACTTCATGCCGAACGCCATGCCCTCGTTCTCGATGAACAGGATCTGGAACCAGTTCCCCAGTACGTTGAAATGCTCCCCGATCGACATGTTGGTCTTGACCAGGACCTTGATGACCTGGTCGATGATGACCAACACGATACCGAGTATGAGCAGCCGCTTGCCTTTGGATATCTTCATGGCGCAGCCTGCTCTACCGCTTGCCGCGCTTCTCGAGGATGGCCTTGCCTTCCACGGTCGTCGTTGCGTGCGGGACCAGGCGCAGCCGCTCCTTCGGGATCAGTTTCCCGGTCACGCGGCAAATGCCGTAGGTCTTGTTTTCAATGCGGATCAGCGCGTTCTCCAGGTTCTGGATGAACTTGTACTGGCGCTGGGCCAGCTGGCTGGCCTCCTCCTTGGAAAGTTGCATGGCACCGTCGTCCTCGACAGTCTTGAACGAAGGAGTGGTGTCCTCGATGTCGTTGGTACCATTGTGCATGATGATCTTGCGCAAGGTGTCATACTCGCCCCGCGCCTTCTCCAGCATCCCGTTGATGATGCCGCGGAATTCTTCCAATTCCTCGTCGCTGTAACGCGTTTTGTTCATTTCTTCTGCCATATCTTTCACGATTAGTTAGTGTTCTTTGTTATACGCAGCCAGATGACGCCCTCGTTCCATTCCGCCTCGACGGCATCAGCGGGTGCCGGATCGGGGCTGACGGAGTCAATCTCGGACAACGTCTGGGAGGTAACATACTCATAGTGGTCGTCTACGGCCGCGGCGATCTCGAAGAAGTCATTCCCCTCCGCCCAGATCTCCACGAGCACCCGGTCGGTCACGGCGAAGCCGCCGTCCTTGCGGGCGTTCTGGATCCGGTTGATCAGCTCACGGGCCAGGCCCTCTTTCTTCAGTTCGTCGGTCACGGCGATATCCAGGGCGATGGTCAGCTGGCCTTCCGTCGCGACGAGCCAGCCCGGCATGTCCTCGGAGGTGATCTGGTAGTCACCCGGATTCAGCAGGACTTCGCCGCCCGGCAGCGCCAGGGCGTAAGCCGTACCGGCCGTTTCCGCCTCCTGGATCGCGGAGATGGTCGAAGCGGCCGCAATCTCCTTCATCTGCTTGCCATATGCCTTGCCGAGGGTCTTGAAATTCGGCTTGATCTTCTTGGTGATCAGGCCGGCCGTATCCGTGATAAACTCAGCTTCCTTGACATTCACTTCATTGAGGATCAAATCCTTGACCTTCTCCAACTGGCCCCGGACCTTTTCGGAGATCACCGGAATCAGGACCTTGGCCAGCGGCTGGCGGACATTGAGCCGGCTCTTCTTGCGCAGGGCCAGAATCATGGACGTCGCCTTCTGGGCGAGGGCCATCCGCTCTTCGAGGTCTTTGTCGACCAGGGCGGAATCCGCCTCCGGCATCAGTTCGAAATGGACCGATTCGGAAGACGGGACCAGGTCGAGCCAGAGCTGGTCCATGTAGAACGGGGCAATCGGAGCGGCCAGCACGGCCACATCCTTCAGCACCTCATACAGGGTCTGGTAGGCGGCCTGCTTTTCGGCACCCTTCTCTCCGCCCCAGAAACGCTTGCGGTTCAGGCGGACATACCAGTTGCTCAGGTGGTCGCAGACGAATTCCTGGATCAGGCGGCCCGCCAGGGTCAGGTCATAGTCCTCATACGCGGCGCGGACTTCCCCGATCAGGGTGTTGAGCAGGGAGATGATCCAGCGGTCGATTTCCGGGCGCTCCGCGTAAGGCACCTGCGCCGCAGCCGGATCGAAACCGTCGACATTGGCATACAGGGCGAAGAAAGAGTAGGTATTGTAGAGCGTCCCGAAGAACTTGCGGCGGATCTCATCCACGCCGTCCTCGTCGAACTTGAGGTTGTCCCAAGGCTGGGCGTTGGTCAGCATGTACCAGCGCAGGGCATCGGGGCCATAGGTATCGAGGGCATAGAACGGATCCACGGCGTTGCCGAGGCGCTTGGACATCTTGTTGCCGTTCTTGTCAAGGACCAGGCCGTTGGAAATCACGCGCTTGAAAGCGGGCGTCCCGCTGACCATGGTATGGATGGCATGCAGGGTATAGAACCAGCCGCGGGTCTGGTCGACACCTTCGGCGATGAAGTCGGCGGTGCAGCCGAAAGCCGGACTGCCGAGGTTGCGCAGGCCTTCCTGGGCATACGGCATGGCGCCGGAATCGAACCAGACGTCGATCAGGTCGCTTTCGCGGACCATCTTCCGACCGGTGTCGGAAACCAGGTAGATTTCGTCCACGTAGGGACGGTGCAGGTCGATCTTATTATAGTTCTCCAGGCTCATGTCAGCCGGGTCGAAACCTTTCTCTTTCAGCGGGTTGGACGGCATGATTCCGGCAGCGACCGCCTTTTCGATCTCCGCGTAGAGTTCTGCGACGGAGCCGATGCATTTCTCTTCCTTCGCGTCCTCGGTCCGCCAGATCGGCAGCGGGGTACCCCAGTAGCGGCTGCGGCTCAGGTTCCAGTCCTGGATGTTCTCCAGCCACTGGCCGAAACGGCCGGTACCGGTGGAAGCCGGCTTCCAGGTGATCTGCTTGTTCAAGGCGACCATCTCGTCCTTGACGGCGGAAGCCTTGATGAACCAAGAGTCCAGCGGATAGTAAAGGACCGGAAGGTCGGTACGCCAGCTGTGCGGATAGCTGTGGACATGTTTCTGCATCTTGAAGAGACGGCTGTCGGCCTTCATCATCAGGCAGAGGTCCACGTCCAGCGACGTTTCTTCCTCATGTCCCTCGAAATATTTCACGAAACCGGACTTGACATAGCGGCCGGAGTACGGCTTGTAGGAAGCGTCGACGGTGGCGGCATAGGCCGGGTCCATGTCCTCGAGGCGGTAGAAACGGCCCTGGCGGTCAACCTGCGCCTGCGGATTGCCGTCCTTGTCCAGGGGCATGATGCCGGCGATGCCGGAAGCAGCGGCGACCCGCTTGTCATCCGCACCGAAAGTCGGTGCGATATGGACGATGCCCGTACCGTCTTCGGTCGTGACATAGTCACCCGGAATGACGCGGAATGCATCGCCGTCCGGACGGAACCACGGGATCAGCTGGCGGTAACGGATGCCGACCAGTTCGGAACCCTTGAACGTGCCGTCGAGTACGCGGTAAGGTACCAGTTTGTCACCCGGCTTGTACTCCTCCAGCGGAGCGTCGGCCGCCTTCGGGTTGAACAGCGAGCCGACCAGGGCCTGGGCACAGATATAAATGGCTTCGGCGCCGGTATAGGGATTGAAGCTGCGCACGCGGACATAGTCGATGTCCGGGCCCACGCACAACGCAGTATTGGAAGGCAGGGTCCAGGGCGTCGTCGTCCAGGCCAGGAAATAGACCGGAAGGGTCTCCGTCCCGTAGACGAACTGGGATTTCTCATCCTTGATCACCTCGAACTGGACGGTTGCCGTCGTATCGGTCACATCCTTGTAGCAGCCCGGCTGGTTGAGCTCGTGGGAGCTCAGGCCGGTACCGTCGGTCGGAGAGTACGGCTGGATCGTGTAACCCTTGTAGAGCAGGCCCTTGTCATAGATCCGGCGCAGCAGATACCACAGAGTTTCGATATACCGGTTGTCATACGTGATATACGGATCGTCCATGTCGACCCAGTATCCGATGCGCTCGGTCATCGCCACCCATTCGGCGGTGTATTTCATGACCTCCCTGCGGCAGGTGTCATTGTATTCGGCGACGGAGATCTTGGTGCCGATGTCGGCCTTGGTGATCCCCAGCTTTTTCTCGACGCCCAGTTCGACCGGCAGGCCATGGGTATCCCAGCCAGCCCGGCGGGCTACCCGGTAACCGGTCTGCGTCTTGTAACGGCAGATGGCGTCTTTGATGGAGCGGGCCATGACATGGTGGATACCCGGCATGCCATTGGCGGACGGCGGCCCCTCGAAGAATATGAACTCCGGTGCTCCCTCCCTGATTTCGAGCGACTTCTCGAAAGCATGCAATTTCTTCCACCGGTCCAGCACTTGCGCGCCGGTCCCCACCAGGTCCAATCCTTTATACTCCTTAAACATATTATTCTGACTTTTTGTGTATCTTTGCAGCCGAGCCCGGCCTACGGCCGGATGCTCCTTTTAACTTACAAAGATACGTATTTCATTGGAATTATTCAAAAGAGCATGAATATCCTTGACATCATCCTGCTGGTCTGCCTGGTACCCGCCGCCATAGAAGGATTCCGGAAGGGGCTGGTCTCCCAGGTGGTCTCCCTCCTCTCCCTTTTCCTCGGCGCCTGGCTCTCGTTCCGCTTCGCCGGACTGGTCAGCGACTGGATCACCCCCTACCTGGCCGATGCTTCTCCCGCAATGGTGCAGGTCATCGCCTTCGTCCTGGTCATGGTGGTGGTCGCCGCCCTCCTCTATCTGGTCGGGAAAGGGATCAAGGCTCTTCTGAAAGTCGTCCTGCTCGGCGGCGTGGACAAGTTGCTGGGAGCCGTCCTGGGCCTGCTCAAGACCGGGCTGGTCATCGGCCTGATCATCATCCTGTTCAATACCGTGAATACGAAACTGGAACTGGTTAAGCCCGAAGTTCTGGACGGGAGCGTCCTCTACGGCCCCTGCAAGGACATCGCCTATGCCGTGTTCCCCTATTTCAAGGAACTGCTCGTCAAATAGACCATGGAAAGATTCATCCTCATCGATACTTCGACCGCCCTGTGCTCCACCGCCCTGGTGGAAGACGGGCAGGTTACCTGCACCCGGACCGCCCAGCGCGATCATGCCGCCCACACAGCCCCTTTCGTCAAGGAGATGCTGGACGAGCGCGGACTGACCCTCCGGGACTGCTGCGCCGTAGGTGTAGGCAAGGGACCGGGTTCTTTTACCGGACTGCGCGTGGGCGCCAGCACGGCCAAGGGGCTCTGTTTCGGCGCCGGGATCCCGCTGATCGCAGTCGGCTCACTGGATACGCTGGTCTGGCAGGCCCGTGACCGGGGCCTGCTCCCGGAAGGGTGCACGGCCATCGTCCCGATGATTGACGCCCGCCGGATGGAAGTCTATACGGCCGTCTTCTCCCCCGATGCACGGCAGCTGACGGAGATCGAACCGAAAATCATAGAAACGGGCAGCTATGATGCGCTGCTGGCGGAAGGTCCCGTCCTTTTCATCGGCGACGGAGCGGAGAAATGCCGCGAAGTCCTCGCCCACCCGAATGCGCATTTTGCCGGCTGTTATCCGGAAGCCGCCTCGATGCTGCACCCCGCCCTGCAAGCCTGGCAGGAACGCAAGTTTGAGGATGTCGCCTATTTCGAACCCTTCTATCTCAAGGACTTCGTTGCGACAGTAAGCAAAAAACGGCTCTTTTAAGGAGCCGTTTTTCATTTTCAGGGTCTGTCGGACGCTTATTTCAGCCGGGCGGAGAGGAAGGACCGCAGGGTCGCTTCGTTGCGCACGCCGGTACTGCTGACCACCTCGCCGTCCACCAGGAAGAACAGGGACGGGATGGTCTGCACATTATACGTCGCAATCACCGGAGAAGAGGCGCCGCGGCCGTCGCAGACATTGATCCAGTCCAGGTGCTGGTTACGGACGGTGGACGCCCAGCGGGTCTTGTCGGTATCGAGGGAGACGGCATAGATCTCAAACCCTTTGTCCTTATAGTCGGCATAGACCGGCTTCATCACATCCAGGTTGAACATCTTCTGCTCGGCATTCTCCGAAGCCCAGAAATAAACCATCACGACTTTCCCATCCACCTCGCTCAGTTTCAGGTTCTTGCCGTTGATGTCAGGCATCTCGATATCGATAAAGCTGACTTCCCCGGCCGACTTGATGCGGTTGTCGATCTCCAGGTAGGAGGTACGGCGGGCCGCCTCATTCTCGAGGGCCTTGACATACCGGGATTCCGGATAGACGGTCTTCAGGCTGTCGCTGATGTTACGGAAATGGATGGCGTCGGTCGCCTGTCCGAACACCGGGAGCGTACCGCCGACGGATTCATACAGGACCGGGACCACGGTCAGGGACTTGGAATTCTCCAGGATATACTTGACCCGCTCGCGGTAGTACGCCACATACTGGCGGGAAAGGTCGGCCCGGATCACGGCCGCTTCCGGAGAAGACGGATCCATATCAGCCAGGCGGGCCTGCGTCGCGGCGAACTTGTTACCGAATTCGGTCTGAACCCGCTCCACCTCGGCCAGCCGGTCGCACTCGGCGGATCCGGTCACCGAATAATTGCCCAACGTATCGGAGGTCACCTTGACCTTGTCACCCTGCTGGAGGAGCAGGGACGCGATCCGGCGGTCACCGTGGAACAGATAGATGAATTCCGGCTGTCCCTTCTTGAGATCCAGTTTATAATTATAATGCCCGGTGGCATCGGTCTTGACCGTATCCAGGACCTGGTAACGGTTGACATCCAGCAGGGAGACGACGACATCCGATTCCGGAGCGTCCGTAACCACGCCTTCGATGGCGGTCTTTCCGGTGCAGGATACCAGCAGGGCGGCGGCAGCCAGGGCTGCGAGAGACAGGCTAACGTTTCTCATATTCAGCGAGAATTGAATCTGCGATGGTTTTCATTTCTTCCGCCTCGAGGCTGAGGTGCGGCTTGCGGAAATCCAGGTCACCCTCGGTCTGGAGCGGGACCAGGTGGATGTGCGTATGCGGCACTTCCATGCCCAGCACGGCCACGCCGATCCGCTTGCAGGGTACGGCGGCCTTCATGGCGACGGCCACTTCCCGGGCAAACGCCCACAGGCCGGCATAGGTCCGTTCGTCGAGATGGAAGATATAGTCGTCTTCCACATGCTTGGGAATCACCAGCGTATGGCCTTTGGCCACAGGGTTGATGTCAAGGAACGCATAGAAGTCCTCATTCTCGGCGACCTTCCAAGAAGGGATTTCACCGGCTGCGATACGGGAGAAAATGGTAGCCATATTTACAGGGAAATATCAAGTATCTTGAATTTGATGATGCCTTGCGGGACCTGCGCATCGACGATTTCGCCGACCTTGTGGCCCATCAGGGCCTTGGCGATCGGGGTCGTCGCGGCGAGCTTGCCGTGGGCGAAGTCGGCCTCGGTCTCGCCGACGATGGTGTATTCCATGGTCATCTTGTTGGCCACGTTCTGGAACTTGACGCGGGTCAGCATCTGGACGGTGTCAGTATTGACCTGGGACTCGTCGATCACCTTGGCATTGGCCACCATGTTCTTGAGGTTGGCGATCTTGAGCTCGAGCAACGCCTGGGCGTCACGCGCGGCGTCATATTCAGCATTCTCGCTGAGGTCGCCTTTCTCGCGGGCCTCCGCGATGGCGGCGGAAATGACCGGGCGCTGGGCCAGCGCATCAGCGAGGTCCTTCTTCAGCTTGTCGAGGCCCTCCTGGGTCATGTAATGTATATCTGCCATAATCAATGTGGGTTAGTCAAACATAATTAAAAAGGAGTCCTGCCCGATGACAGAACCCTTGTTACGAGGCAAAGATAATCATTTTTCCCGATTATCCGCCAAAAAACTTTATTTGCGAGCCGCCTGCAACGCCAGGCAGCGGTCACGGTCTGCAGCCAGTTGTGCCGCCAGTTCCTCCAGGGAACCGAAACGGCGTTCGTCCCGGATTTTCTCCAGGAAGGTCACGCGGATATCCAGCCCATAGATATCCTGGTCGAACCCGAAGATGTGGGTCTCGACCGTCTTGGCGTTCCCCTGCCCCACTGTCGGCCGGACACCGATGTTGCACATGCCGTTGAATTTCTCTCCAAGCGTCTCTACCTCAACGTGATAGACCCCATTTCCGGGAATCAGTTTCAGCGGCTCGTACAGCTGCATATTGGCCGTCGGGAAGCCCATCTTCCGGCCCAGGCGGTTGCCGGCGACCACCACGCCCAGCAGGCTGTAGCGGTACCCGAGCATCCGGGTGGCGAGCGGGATGTCCCCGGCTTCCAGGGCATGCCGGATCTTGGTCGAAGAGACGGTCAGCTCGCCCGGAAGGTCGAGCCGGTCGGTGCGGATCACCTCGAGTCCGAGGCCTTCGGCGACGGCCTGGATCTGGTCCGGCGAACCAGCGTCATGGCCGATGCGGTTGTCGTAGCCCAGCAGGAGGGTCTTGGCACCCAGACGACCAATCAGGAAGTCCCTGAGATACTGTTCCGTAGACATCCGGCTGAATGCCCGGGTGAACGGAACGATTTCCACGCGGTCGATCCCGATTTCCCGGAGCAGCGTCTTTTTCTCTTCGAGGGTCGTCAGGAGCCGCAGGTCCCGCGCCCCGTCCTGGAGCACGGTCCGGGGATGGGGCCAGAAAGTGACCACCGTGGAGGAGGTGTTCCGCTCCTTCGCGGCGGCCACGAGCTGTCCCAAGACAAGACGGTGCCCAAGATGGACACCGTCGAAAAATCCGGTTGCTACAACCATCTGACGAGTCCGAAGTCCTGCCTGTGCGGGAGCTGCGGGTTCTTGGCGTAGATACGGGTCGCAACCTGGTACATACCGGTCCGCTCCGGAAGGATGGACGTACGGTACTTGGCCACGCTGTCGGTAAACTCGGCCACCTCGAACTCGGTCTTGTCCTGGATGTGCAGGCGACCCTTGCGGTCGGTGGTGCAGAAGAGCATCTCCACGCCGATATCGTCCGGGGTCAGGTCACCGATGTTCAGGACCACTTCGCTCTGCATATGGGCACCCGGAGCCAGGTTGTAGGAGGCGTCCGGTTTCGTGTAGGACACGACGTCGATGTTGCCCCACTGGCGCTCGACGTGCTTTTTCCACGCAGCGATCTCGCGGGCGGCCTTGTAGTCGTCCGCCACGATGTGGGCGGTACGCTCGGCCTGCGGAACGTAGTACTGGTTGCAGTAGTCGGTCAGCATCCGGTTGGTCGTGAAGTTGCAGGCCACCTGGGCGATGCAGTTCTTGATGTATTCGATCCAGCGGGTGCTGCGGTCGGTCACATAGTCCTTGTCGTAGTAGATCGGGGCGATCTCGTTTTCGAGGATCGTATAGATCGTTGCGGAATCGAGTTCGTCCTGGTAGTGCTGGTCGTCATAGGTGCGTTCCTGCTGGAGGGCCCAGCCGGCGCCCGGCTTGTAGCCTTCCACCCACCAACCGTCGAGGACGGAGAAGTGCATGACACCGTTCATCGCGGCCTTCTCGCCGGATGTACCGGAGGCTTCCTGCGGACGGGTCGGGTTGTTCATCCAGACGTCCACGCCCTGGACCATGCGTTTGGCGAGGGTGATGTCGTAGCCCGGGATGAAGACGATCTTGCCGATGAAGCGAGGTTCCTTGGAGATGTCCACGATGCGCTTGATCAGGTCCTGGCCGGCCTTGTCAGCCGGGTGGGCCTTGCCGGCGAAGAAGAACTGGACCGGCATCTTCGGGTTGTTGACGATCTCATCGAGACGGTCCAAGTCGCTGAACAACAGGGTCGCGCGCTTGTACGTCGCAAACCGGCGGGCGAAGCCGATGGTCAGCACGTCGTCGCGGAGGGTGTCCTTGATGGTCATGATCTCGCGCGGGGAGTAGTGGCTGCTCATCGTCGGGTCGGAGAGGCGCTCCTTGATGAAGTCGGTCAAGTTCTTCTTGAGGCGTTTGCGGATGTTCCACACCACCTCGTCGGAAATCTTGTAGATGCCTTCGAAGCACTTGAGGTCATAGTGATGGGTCTGGAATTCCTCGCCGAACACTTCCTTGTCCGCGAGCTTCCATTCCTTGGCGCACCAGGTCGGATAATGGACACCGTTGGTCACGTAGCTGACATGCAGTTCCTCCGGGAGGTAGCCCGGGTACATGCTGGCGAAGATGTCCTGGCTGACCTTGCCGTGCAGCATGGACACGCCATTGATATTCTGGCTGATGTTGGCCGCGAGCAGGCTCATGGAGAACTTTTCGTTCGGATCGGTGGCGTTGTGTTTGCCCAGACCCATCATGGTCTCCCAGTCCACCTTCAGGCGGGCCGGGAAGTAGCCCAGGTACATACGCATCATGCCCTCGTCGAAGGCATCGTGGCCGGCAGGGACCGGGGTATGGGTCGTGAAGAGCGAGGAAGCCCGCACGACTTCCATGGCCTCCGGGAAGCTCAGGTCATCGTTCTCGATGTATTCGCGCAGGCGCTCCAGGCCGATGAAAGCGGCATGGCCTTCGTTGCAGTGATAGATCTGCGGATTCATGCCGAGGGCGCGCAGGGCGCGGATACCGCCGAAACCGAGGAGGAGTTCCTGCTTGAGCCGGTTCTCCCAGTTGCCGCCATACAGCTGGTGGGTCACCTCGCGGTCTTCCGGACGGTTGGCCTCATAATCGGCATCCAGCAGGTACAGGTCGGTGCGGCCGACCTCGACTTTCCACAGGCGGGCGCTCAGGTTGCGGCCCGGAAGGGCGACCTGGGTGGTCACCCACTTGCCTTCCGCGTCCAATACCGGCTCGGCCGGGATGTTCAGGAAGTTCTGGGCCTCATAGCGTGCCTCCTGGTAACCCTGGGCGGTCAGCATCTGGGTGAAGTAGCCATAGCGGTACAGCAGGCCGACGGCGACCAGGTTGACATTCATGTCGGAGGTATCTTTCAGGTAATCGCCGGCCAGGATGCCCAGGCCGCCGGAGTAAATCTTCAGGGAAGTGTCAAGTCCGTATTCCATGCAGAAATAGGCGATGGAAGGATCGGTCCGTTCGGCCTTCGCGGCCATGTAGGTGTTGAACTCGTCCATGACGTCGTTCAGCTGGGCAAGGAAAGCCTCGTTCTTTGCCAGCTCGTTGAAACGCTTCAGGCTGATCGTATCAAGGATGACCTTCGGGTTGTGGCCGGACTTGTGCCAGACCTCGGGATCGACGGCCTTGAACAGGGCCTTGGCGCTGTCGTTCCAGCACCACCAGAGGTTTTTCGCAAGGGTCTCAAGACCGGAGAGCTCCGCAGGAAGGTGGCGTGTCACCATGACACTCGTCCAGGAGGGAGCATTGACTTCGATTTTTTCGTATCTCATGGGTTTATGTTGTGTTTCAGGAAGGCTCGCAGCGGCATCGGCGACCTTGCCGAGGGCGATGGAATAAGCCTCCTTGTAATAAGCGATCTGGTTCTGCCAGAGGGCGATGGAGGCCACGTCACGGGCATTCTCCATATAGGTGGCACGCTGTGTCTTGTCCAGCCCGGCGATCTCGCGGATGCGGGCCTTGACGGCTTCGACCACCTCGTCGTAATTGGAATCGTTGCGCTCGACAACCGTGATGCCCGGATGGTTCTTCTTCTTGTAGTGGTCGCGGACCCAGAGGCCGAAACCGGCCAGGCTCGTGGTCAGGGTCGGGACCCGGAAGGCCAGCGCCTCAAGCGGGGTGTAGCCCCACGGCTCGTAGTAGGACGGGAAGAGGGCCAGGTCCATGCCGACCAGCAGGTCATAGTACTTCATGTTGAAGATGCCGTCGTTACCGTTGAGGTAGGACGGGACGAAGTAGACCTTCACGCGGCAGCCCACGGCATTGATCAGGCCGAGTTCGCGGAAGCGACGGGTCACCTGGTCATTCTCGGGATAGGCCAGGTTGTGCGAAGTCTGGGTCGAATAGCGCTCGTCGCCGCCGTCGGTCAATTTGGCCTGCAGGGCCTTGTCCGCGCCGTTGTGCGCAGCGGGGATCATGATGAAGGCGTGGATCTCACGGCCTTTCCAATCCTGCATCTGGCCCAGGGCGTCGATGAACACGTCAATGCCCTTGTTGTGGTATTCATACCGGCCGCCGATGGCCATGAAAATGGAATCCGGCGCAACGACTTCTCCGGACATCGCACCGGCCACTTCCACCAGGCGTGCGCGGGCCGCCGAGCGCTTCTGCGCATACTCTTCGTCCGTCGCCGGGGTGAAACTGTTCTCGAAGCCGTTCGGGGTCACCACGTCGACCGGGCGATGGAGGAACTGCGCGCATTCGCGGGCCGTAATCTCGCTGACGGTGGTGAAGGCATCCGCGTTCTCCGCGCCCTTCGCCTCCATGGAATGCCGGGCCGTCACGCCGAAACGCGCGGCCATTTCGTCGGCGTTGTAGGTCTCCATCTTGTCATAGAGCGGGAGATTGTTGCCGGCGATGCAGCGGCCCATCATGGTCGCATGGGTCGTAAAGACCGTCGCCACAGGGATTTTACAGGACTTCAGGTAGAGCAGGCCGGACGCGGTCTGCCACTCGTGGAACTGGGCGACCACCTTGTAGGAAGGTCCCAGGTTCTCCTTGTAGAAACTCTCGATGACCCGTCCGGCGACATCACCGAACAGGGCGTTCTCCTTGTAGTCCCAGTTGCCGGTGATGGAATCCACGCCGAACTGTTTCCAGTATTCGCCGAGGATCCGGTCGGTATCGGGCAGGAATTGTTTATAGTCGACCAGGATGGCAATCGGCCGCCCGGGCACGTTCCAGCGTCCGATGCGGACCTGGATTCCGTCCTGGGCGGCGCGAGCCTTCCAAGCCTTGAAAAGATGGATGTCCTCCGTGAAATCGGGATTGTCATCGGTGTTCATCCAGACGTCCGGACCGATGAGGATGTGGTGCTGTCCGAGTTCTGACTTCAAGTGCAAAGACTTGGTCGCGATAACGGTGTAAATGCCACCTACTTTGTTGCAAACTTCCCAGCTTACCTCGAACAGATAGTCCGGAACCAGTGTTTTCTTAGCCATTATTTCTTTTTCGCTGTCGGTTTACGCTTGGCGGGAGCCTTTTCGGCCGCCGCTTTGGCAGGGGTTTTCTTCGCAGGGGCTTTCTTGGCCGGAGCCTTCTTCGGCGCCGGGGCGGAGTAGACGGGGGCCGGGGCGGCTTCCTTGTTCTCCGCCAGGGCATAATCGTGGTCCACGCGGATGCTGAAGTCGCTCAGGGCGTTCATGTAATTGATAAAAGCCTCATACGGGGTGTCGTACGGGTTGAAGTACTTGTGGACCTCGCCGTCGGAGAAGAACTTCGTACACATGTAATAGAAGTGGTCGCTTTCCTGCAGGTGACCGAAGTCGTTCCACAGGTTCGGCGCATTGACGATCGCGAGCTTTTCATACAGGCCGTAGATCTTGTTGAAGGCATCCTGCTGGAGCTCGTTGCCGAGCCATGCGGTCACGTCACGCTCCTCGTCCGCCCAGGAGATCGGTTCCGGGACATCGATGGTACCGACGGCCTTGTGGGCCTTGGCCACCGCGGCCGGGGTCTCGAACTGGAAGGTACCGTCAGCGATGACCGCTTCCGGAAGGGCGCGCATGAAGTCGAAGATGCCGCTCTGGGCGCTCTGGTGCTCGCCGAAGGTCTCGTAGTCCATGAACAGGTTGATGACGCTGCCGCCATCCTTGACGCCGGCTTTCAGCCAGGCCAGGTACTTGTCCGCGGTCAGCGGCCAGTCTTCCCAGCTCCGGTCGGAGAAACGGAAGGCGATGTCGTCGCTGAGGTTGTAGTTGCGCAGCAGGAGCTTGAGCTTCGGCTGGGTCTCGTCGGCATAGACATAGTTCGGGCTCTGCCAGCCCATGATGTGGCGGGCGCCTTCGGTCAGCATGGTCTTGAAGCCCATGTCATAGACCATTTCGCCGATGCCGTTGGAGTAGATCAGCTCGGTATTGCGGAAGCTCACCGGGGTCACGCCGAAATACTGCTCGACGGCCGCCTTGTGCTTGTCGACCTGCAGGCGGAACTCGCCCGGCTGGGCCAGGGAGGCCAGGGAATGGTAATAGGTCTCGGCCAGGAATTCCACGCAGCCGGTATCGGCCAGCTTGCGGAAGCTGTCGAGCACCTCCGGGGCATACCGGTCGAACTGTTCGATCGCGGATCCGGAGATCGAGAACGCCACCTTGAAGGCGCCATTGTACCGCTGGATCAGCTCGAGCAGCAGCTCGTTCATGGGGAGGTAACACTTCTGGGCCACCCGGCGGAGGATGGTCCGGTTGGCGAAATCATCGTAGTAATGGGAGTCTTTACCGATATCGAAGAAACGGTAGAGACGGAGGCGGGTAGGCTGGTGGACCTGGAAATACAGGCAAATATCTTTCTTGGCCATAATACCTTATTTTACAACTGATTCGTAAACTTTCTTCATTTTTGCAGCGGCGTTGTTCCACTTGAGCGTGTTTACTTCGTCGTAGCCGGCACGGGCGGCGAAGGAGGCAAGGGCGGGATACTGGATCAGGCCGTAGATCTGGTCGGCCATGGCGTCCACGTCCCAGAAGTCCACCTTGAAGGCGTATTTGAGGACCTCGGCGGCACCGCTCTGCTTGGAAATCACGGACGGCACGCCGGTCCGCATCGCCTCCAGCGGAGAGATGCCGAACGGCTCGGAGACGGACGGCATGACATAAACGTCCGACAGGGCGAACATCTTCTGCACGTCGGCGCCCCGCAGGAAGCCGGTGAAGTGGAAGCGGTCGGAGATGCCCAGGCGGGCGACCTGGCGGATGCTGCGGTTCATCATGTCACCGCTGCCGGCCATCACGAAGCGAACGTGCTCGGTCCGCTTGAGGACCTTCGCGGCGGCTTCGATGAAATATTCCGGACCCTTCTGGAAGGTGATGCGGCCGAGGAAGGTCACGACCTTGTCGGTGATGCCCCGTTCCACGTGCATGTCATCACGGCCGCTGAAGTCCACGGCGTTGTGGACCGTCACGACCTTGGCCGGATCGATGCCGTACTTGCTGATGACGATGTTGCGGGTCAGGTCGCTCACGGTGATGACCTTGTCGGCGGCTTCCATGCCGCGGCGCTCGATGGCGTAGACGCGGGTGTCGATGTTGTCGACGCTGCCGCGGTCGAAGGAGGTCGCATGGACATGGACCACCAGCGGCTTTCCGGTCAGGCGCTTGGCCGCGATACCGGCGTAATAGGTCAGCCAGTCGTGGGCGTGGATGACATCGAATTCATCCTTGCGCTGCATGGCGATCGTGCCGCCCACCATGGCGTAACGGGCCACCTCTTCCATGAGGTTAGAGCCGTATTTGCCGGAGAATTTGTATTTCTCGCCGAGATGGACCTTGAAATCCTGTTCCTGGCGACGGCGGTCTTCTTCCACCAGGTTGTGGAACTCTTCCGGGTCGCAGTACGGGACCATGTTGGTGCCGATGTGCACGAACTGGACCTTGTCCAGGAACTCCGACACATCCAGGTTCTCGGTGAAGGACACCGGGACGTCGCTCGCATTGATGATCGTCGTCGCGCTCTGGTCTTCGTCACCGGAGGCGGACGGCATGACAAACAGGGTCTTCACGCCGTTGTAGGCCAGGCCCCGGACAATTCCTTCGCAGGCAGTACCCAAACCGCCGGCGATATGGGGAGGAAACTCCCATCCGAACATCAAGACTCTCATCATTCGTCCTCCTTGTATTGATCCATGATATAGTCGATCCCCAGCAGGGCCGCGGTCGAAGGGGCATAGGAGATCGCCCCGTGCGGCTGGTGCGGCGGATCGCCGTCATACAGCTCGGAGAAGGCGCCCACGCCGTGGTCGCCCAGGTCTTCGTAGAAACCCTCGCAGAGCCACTGGGCTTTTCCGCGGAAGGACGCGCCGTTCATCTTGAAGGCGGTCTCGATATAGGGTTTCAGCAGGAAGGTGCGGGTGCTGCCCTGGTGGTAGGCCAGGTCACGGTCGGTCTGGGAGCCCTCATAGACACCGCGGTACTTGACGTCGCGCGGGCTGAGGGTGCGGATGCCGCGGCGGGTCACCAGTTCCTTGGCGATCACGGCCATCACGCTGCTGGCCACCTCGTCGTCGACCGGGCTGTACGGCAGGCTGACCGCCATCAGCTGGTTGGGACGGACGTCCAGGTTCTGGCCCCAGTTGTCCACATAGTCGGCCAGATAGCCGCCGCGCTCATACCAGAACATCGGCTGGAAGTTCTCGCCGGCCGCGTCGCGGACCGGGGACCACTGCGCGATGAACGGGCTGCGCGGGGAAGTATACTTGCGCTCCATTTCGATAGCGAAGCAGAGCATGTTGTACCAAAAGGCGTTGGTTTCAACCTGATAGCCGGCACGCTCGGTCACAGGATAGCCGTTGATGTAGGCGTTCATCCAGGACAGGGCGGTGCGGTCCATCTGGGCCCAGAGCAGGCCGTTCGGCTGCAGGCTGACTTCGTGGCGGCGGCCCGGGCCATAGCTCTCGACGATGCCGCGGACCGTCTCGCCGTATTTCTTCCACACCTTGCGGGCATCGGCGCCGAAGGCGATGTACTCCTGCAGGACGGAAGCCATCATCAACGGAGCCTCGACCTGGGTCGTGCGGCTGAAGAGGCGTTCCTGCTCGTCAGCGATCAGGTTGTCGAGGATTTCCTCGAATTCCTTACCGTCGCCATTGGCATACAGGGTCAGGCCCGGAAGGGCCAGTAGGGTTTCGCGGAGAAGACCGGTGTACAGCCAGGAGAAACCGGCCGTGATCTGCTTGTGGCCGCCACGGTCGCGCTTGAGCACGTCGGCACGCAGCAGCAGCTGGTCATGGAAGCTGTTCACCTGCGGACGCTCGGCGAGGATCTTGTCGAAGCGGGCCTTCAGGCCGCGCGGAGCGACTTCCTCGACGCTGGCGGAGAAGACGATGCTCTCCCCCGGGGCCATTTCGCACTGGAACCAGCCGGGAACGAAGAGGTCTTCGCGGCAGTCAAACCCGCGGCGCATCTCGTCGGAATAGGTGATGCCGATGTACCAGTTGGGATTGTACTTGAATTCTGCCTTCGCGGAGCTGAGCTGCAGGTTCAGGTCCGGGAAGCCGGGATACATGTTGAAGGCGACACCCTGGCGGATCTCGCGGTAGTCGGTGCGGGCCTGCGGATTCTGGTGGGTCAGGGAGTGGAGATCACGATAGCCCAGGAAGGGCTTGAGCAGCAGCCGGACCTTGCCCGGCGCCTGACGGAGCTCGTAACGGATCAGGACCTGGTCCTTGTCGGGAGCCAGGCAGATCGACTTGGCGAAGATGACTTCGCCGACCTTGTAGACAATCTCCGGAACCGGGTCGGCACCGAAGTCCACGATGTACTTGTGACCGCGTGGCTCATAGATGTCGCCGTAGCAGTGGATCCCGAGATTGAACTGCTTGCCGCCGATGACGAGGCTTTCATCCAGGGAAGACAGCAGGACGTACTTGTTCCCGCCGAAAGCATCCACCGGAACGGAAAGCAGCCCGTGGTAACGGCGGGTGTTGCAGGTCACGATCGACGTGTTGCAGCACGCGCCCGTCTTGTTCGCGAGGATGATCTCCCTCCTGAGCGAATAGGACAGGTTCACGAGTTCTTGCTTGTTAAACTTGAGAAATGCCATATCTGCTTAATTTATCTTCTTCAATACCAACGCAGAGCGGCTCGGGAGATAGAGGAACAAAGTATCTTCATAGTCCTGGTTGCCGTTCGGCGACTTAGCATGCACCGTGAGATGGTGCTCATCCGGTTTTACGCGCGCAAAGCCATTGAACTTGCGCTCGTCCGAATCGAGGACCATCTCATATTCCCCAGCCGGCGCCGCGACCCCGTAATCGGCGAAGGAAGCGGACGGATGGAAATTGAATGCAAAGATATAACTTTTACGTATGAATATCAATATTTTCTTCTCTTCATCGGCCACAAGGAGGACCGGCCGCTCATCTAAAACGTTCCCTTGTTTCACCAGTGATACCATCGCCTCGTCGAAACGCATCAGGTAGCTGTACCGGAGGTAATCCGGCTTGCTCAGCGACCACTGCCGGCGGGCATGCTTGTAGGACCAGCCGTTGCCCTCGCGCGGGAAGTCGATCCACTCGGGATGGCCGAATTCGTTGCCCATGAAGGTCAGGTAGCCGTCCCCCGCCGTGGCGAGGGTCACCAAGCGGATCATCTTGTGCAGTGCGATGCCGCGGTCCACGACCGGCGACTGGGAAGAAGTGTTCATGGAGAAGTACATCTCCTTGTCCATCAGCCGGAAGATCAGCGTCTTGTCCCCCACCAGCGCCTGGTCGTGGCACTCGGCGTAGCTGATGGTCTTCTCGTCCGCGCGCTTGTTGGTCAGCTCGTACCAGATCTCGCCCGGGCTCCACTGCTCGTCGGTCCGCTCCTTGATCCACTTGATCCAATGGTCCGCGATGCCCATCGCCATCCGGAAACCGAAGCCCACGCCGCCGCACTCCAGCGGCGCCGCCAGGCCGGCCATGCCGCTGACGTCTTCCGCAATCAGGATCGCGCCCGGGAAGATCTCCCGCGTCAGGATGCAGGCCAGCGCCAGGTATTCCACGGCCGTCTCGTCGACCCCCTTGTTGAAGTAATTGTCATAGCCCACGAAGTCCTTGCCCAGCCCGTGGTCCCAGTACAGCATGCTCGTCACGCCGTCGAACCGGAAGCCGTCCAGGTGGTATTCTTCCATCCAGAACTTGCAGTTGCTCAGCAGGAAATACCGCGTCTCGTCCTTGCCGTAGTCGAAGCAGCGGGAGTCCCAGGCCGGATGATGGCCCTGCCAGCCCCGGTAGAAATAGATATCCTCCCGTCCGTCGAACAGGCTCAGGCCCTCCGCCTCGTTGCTGACGCTGTGGCTGTGGACGATGTCCATGACCACCGCGATGCCCATCCCGTGGGCCGCGTCGACCAGGGCCTTGAATTCCTCCGGGGTCCCGAAACGGGAGCTCAGGGCATAGAAATTCGAGACCTGATAGCCGAAGG
The DNA here is from genome assembly GCA_900319855.1 of uncultured Bacteroidales bacterium. Lineage (GTDB taxonomy): Bacteria > Bacteroidota > Bacteroidia > Bacteroidales > UBA932 > Cryptobacteroides. Next base: position 44,951 of record ONQC01000010.1, on the reverse strand, counting down.
AACCGTAATACGGATGCTCCTGCAGGGCCATGATCTGGATCGTGTCATATCCCAGCTCTTTGATATGCGGCAGGACCGTGTCCTTGAACTCCGTGAAGGTCGCAACCTTCTCTTCTTCGGAGCTCATGCCGATGTGGCACTCGTAGATCAGCGGATGCTTCACGGCCTTCGGACGTTTCTGTTTCCACTGATACGGCACCGGATCCCAGACCTGGGCGCAGAATACCTTCGTATCCGGGTCCTGGACCGCCCGGGTGCAATACGCGGGCAGGCGCTCCCCGCCCCCGCCGGGCCATTCGATGAAGAGCTTATAGAGCTCCCCGTGACGCAGGAACATCTCCGGTAGGCGGAGCTCCCACGAGCCCCCGCCGACGGGCTTCATCTCATACGTCGCGATGCGTTTCCAGTTGTTGAACTCCCCGATCAGGTAGATCCGGTTGGCGTTCGGGGCCCACTCGCGGAGGACCCATTCCCGGCCCTCATGGTGCAGGCCGTAATACAGGTGGTTGTTGACCGCGTCGGCCAGCCGGCCCTCCCCGGCGATCCTGTCGCGGGCCGCCAGGATGCGCGCATGGCGGGCGTCGATGGCCTCCTTGTAAGGCAGCAGGTACGGATCGGTCTCGTAGATCATTTTCGGTTTCATGCCTCTTCCTCCTCGTTTTCAATGGTTTCGCGGACGGTCCGCAGATAGGTGCGGCACCCCTTGACCAGCTCTTTCGAGCGGCCGACGAGCCCGCCGATATCGTCCAGGCTCGTCTGGGGATCCTCCACCTTGCGGGCGATCGCCTCCAACTCGGCCATGGCGGCCGTATAATCGAATTTCTCTTCCATATCTCAGGCTTTCAAAGTCTTGTCATTGTCCGGAGTGCCGGTCACGCCCTCCACCACGCAGTCCAGCCGACCGTCGGGCAGCAGGACGCGGATGCGGTCACCCTTTTTGCGGCCATGCACCTCGCGAAGGCGCACCCCCTTATCGTCCAACACGAGGGAGAACCCCCGCTGCAGGACGCCCCGCGGGTCGGTCGCGGCAATCTTGGCTTCCAGCAGGTCGACCTTCGCACCGGATGTCTGCAGACGGCCCAGGGCCGCGGTCCGGACCAGGTGCTGCAGGGCCTGGAGCCGCAGGTCCAGTTGGGCAAAACGGTTGCGGAAAGCGGTCTGGAGCCGGGATTCCCAGGCAGTGATGCGCTGGTCTTCCGCGGCCGTGCAGTCCAGGAAAAGGTCGGCCAGGGCCGTCGGGGTCTTGACGGCGGTATGGGCCACCCGGTCGGCCACATGGCTGTCCCGGTCGTGGCCGATGGCCGTCAGCACCGGGACCGGGCACCGGGCGATGCCGGCCGCCAGGTCGTAGTCGTCGAAACAGGCCAGGTCCAGTTCGGACCCGCCTCCGCGCAGGATCAGCACGGCGTCATAGCCGCGTCCGGCCCGCGCCAGCGCCGCCAGGATGGAGGCCGGGGCCGCGACGCCCTGCATCGTGGCCGGAATCAGGTCCACGGCATACGCATAGCCGTAAGGGTTTTCCAGCAGGTGCCGGCGGAAATCCCCGTACCCGGCCGCCCCCTCGGCGGAAATCACCGCCAGGCGCTGCGGGAGGTCGGGCAGATGCAGCCGTTTCTGCCGGTCGAGGAGGTCTTCCTTTTCCAACCGCGCCAGCGTCTCCTTGCGGCGGCGCTCCGCCTCTCCCAGGGTAAAGGAGGGGTCGACCTCGTCGATGACCAGGGAGATGCCGTAGACTTCATGATAGGAGACCTGCACCCGCGCCAGCACCTGAATACCCGCGGAAAGCGGGGCACCGGCAGTGGCTGCGAAATATTGGCTGACAACGGGATAACGGGAGCGCCAGATCACCGCCCGGACCTGCGCCACGACCCGGCCTTCCTCGCTCTGGGAGAGTTCCAGGTAGCAGTGGCCGGCCGCATTGACCTTGAGTCCGGCGATCTCCGCCCGCACCCAGACCCGGTCCGGAAAGGCCCCTTCAATGGCCCTTCCCAGCCCCTTCTGCAGCGCCAGCAGATCGATCGGCTCACCATAATCTTTCATACACCGCGAAGATAACAATTATTATTCATCTTTGTATCTTCCTGCAAACGGGAAAACTCAAATAAAATTGTTATCTTTGCCTCGCCGTCCCGGTAGTGGGTTTTCCGCTCCGGACGCAAATGCAGACAGTATGAAGATTTCCGAAGCCAAGTTTGCGGGAAGCAGCACCCGGGTCCACCAGAAGCCGGCCGAGCGTCTGCCGGAATTCGCCTTCATCGGGCGGTCCAATGTCGGCAAATCCTCGCTGATCAACATGCTGACGGGCAACCGCAAGCTCGCCAAGACCTCCGCCACCCCCGGCAAGACCAAACTCGTCAACCACTTCCGCATCAACGGGCAGTGGTACCTGGTCGACCTGCCCGGTTACGGCTATGCCAAGATGCCCCTCAAGGAGCGCCAGGAGCTGCAGGACGTCATCCGCAATTACCTGAATTTTTCCGAAGAACTCCGCCTGCTCTTCGTGCTGGTCGACGTGAGGCACGATGTCCAGAAAGTCGACCTCGACTTCATGAACGAGCTGGTGGACAATGAGATTCCCTTCGCCATCATCTTTACCAAGGGAGACAAACTCGGCCCCGTCGCCCGCCAGAAGCAGATTGACGCCTACAAGAACACCCTCCTCCAGGGCTGGGCCGGACTGCCAGAGTGCCTGGCCAGCAGCGCCGAGACCGGACTGGGCAAAGACGAAATCCTCGATTTCATCGACAATATCCTCAAGCAAGAGACCAAAAACCCTTAAACATAGATATGCGCAACGATCACAGAATGGAATTGTTTGCATGCAGGGCCTCCAGGGACTTTGCAGTCAAGGTTGTAGAAGAGCTCAACAACATCCGCACCCCGGAAGAGGGTCAGATGCACCTGGGCGCCTCTGAAGTCACCATGTTCAGCGACGGTGAATTCCAGCCGGCTTTCACGGAAACCGTCCGCGGAGCCACCGTCTTCATCATCCAGTCCACGTTCCCGCCCACCGAGAACCTGATGGAACTCCTGCTGACCATCGACGCCGCCAAGCGCGCCTCCGCCGACACGGTCGTGGCCGTCATGCCCTACTTCGGCTGGGCCCGCCAGGACCGCAAGGACAAGCCGCGCGTGTCCATCGGCGCCAAGCTCGTCGCCAACCTGCTGCGTGCCGCCGGCGCAGACCGCGTCATGACCTGCGACCTGCACGCCGACCAGATCCAGGGATTCTTCGACTTCCCGGTCGACCATATCTATGCCAGCAAGGTCTTCATCCCTTATATCAAGTCCTTGAACCTCGACAACCTGGCCATCGCGGCCCCGGACATGGGCGGTGCCAAGCGCGCCAACGCCTATGCCAAGGAACTCGCCTGCCCGGTCATCATCTGCCACAAGTCCCGTGAGCGGGCCAACGTCGTGGCGAACATCACCGCCATCGGTGAGGTCGAGGGCAAGAACATCATCATCGTCGACGACATGATCGACACCGCCGGCACCCTAACCAAGGCCGCCGACGTCCTGATGGAGAAAGGCGCCGCCAGCGTGCGTGCCTGCGCGACCCATGCGGTTCTCTCCGGCAAGGCCTACGAGAACATCGCCGCCTCCGCCATCAAGGAAGTCATCGTCACCGACACCATTCCCCTCTCCTCCGATCCCGCCAAGGACAAGAGCAAGATCAAGGTCGTCTCCATGACCGGCACCTTCGCCCGCATCATCAAACGGGTCTACAACTTCGAGGAGATCAGTTCCGAATTTATCCATTAGCCTTATGCTGAAAGCCTTCCTTGCAGCCCTCATCCTGATCGGAGCCGGCGTTTTCGCGATGAGCTTCAACGTCATCTTCCGGAAGAAGGAGTTCCCCAACAGCGACGTCGGTTCCAACGAGAACATGCGCCGCATGGGCATCCGCTGCATGAAGGACGTCGATGCCGACCTGTTCAGCACCGGCAAGAAACCTGCGGACGCAACCTGCTCCGGCACCTACAGCGAGTCTTGTGCCGGATGCGGGCTGTATCCGTTCGAAAAGAAAGAAAAATGAGTCTTGTAGCCATCGTAGGACGCCCGAACGTGGGCAAGTCCACCCTCTTCAACCGGCTGGTCGGCATGCGCCAGGCCATTGTCGATGAGACCGCGGGCGTGACCCGCGACCGCCATTACGGCAAATGCGAGTGGTGCGGCACCGAATTCTCGGTCGTCGACACCGGCGGCTGGTCCACCGGCTCGGACGACGCCTTCGAGGAGGAGATCCGCAAGCAGGTGGTCATCGCCATCGACGAGGCCGACGTGGTCCTCTTCATGGTGGAAGCCGCCACCGGGGTCACCGATTATGACGCCGAGATCGCCGACCTGCTGCGCCGCAGCAAGAAGCCTGTCGTGCTGTGCGTCAACAAGGTAGACTCCGGGGAGAAGATGTACGATGCCTACCAGTTCTACAGCCTGGGCCTCGGCGAGGTCTGGAGCATCTCCGCGGCCAACGGCAGCGGCACCGGCGACCTGCTGGACGAAATCGTCAAGCTGCTTCCGAAGGAGGAGGTGGTCGAAGATCCGTATGCCAACCTGCCGCACATCGCCATCGTGGGCAAGCCGAACGTGGGCAAGTCCTCCCTGACCAACGCCCTGCTCGGCGAGGAGCGCAACATCGTGACCCCCGTCGCCGGCACCACCCGCGACTCCATTGCTACCCATTACAACAAGTTCGGGCATGAGTTCATGCTGGTCGACACGGCCGGCATGCGCCGCAAGAACCGGGTCAGCGAAGACTTGGAATTCTATTCGGTCATGCGCGCCATCCGGGCCATCGAGCACAGCGACGTATGCATCCTGATGATCGATGCCCAGAACGGCATGGAAGCCCAGGACATGGCCATCTTCAACCTGATCCAGAAGAACAAGAAGGCCTGCGTGCTGGTGGTCAACAAGTGGGACGCCATTGAGAAGGACACCCACACGATGAAGGAATACACCGAGGGCCTGAAGGCCCGCATCGCCCCGTTCACCGACGTTCCGATCATCTTCACGTCGGTCCTGAAGAAGCAGCGGATCATGGACGTACTCAACGAGGTGGCCCATGTCTATGACAACTACAGCCGGAAGATCCCGACCTCCGTTCTCAACGAGACCATGCTCCCGGAGATCGAGAATTATCCCCCGCCGGCATGGAAGGGCAAGTATGTGAAGATCAAGTTCATCACCCAGCTCCCGACCGCCTCTCCGTCCTTCGCCTTCTTCTGCAACCTCCCGCAGTACGTCAAGGACCCGTACAAGCGCTTCCTGGAGAATCGCCTGCGCGAGCATTTCGACCTGCACGGCTGCCCCGTCCAGGTCTACATGCGGCAGAAATAGCCTTTCTTACCGTTTCGGGAAACGGACGGTGAAGCAGGCGCCGCCGAGGGTGAAGGAGCGGCTGTAGGCGATATCGCCGCCGCAGCGCTCGAGGATGTTCTTGCAGATGGCCAGGCCCAGGCCCGTGCCGCTGCTCTTGGTGGTGAAGTTCGGGGTGAAGAGCCGGCCACGGTTGTCATCGTTGACGCCGGGGCCATTATCCTCAAACACAATGTCATAGAAGCCTTCGCGCACGGAGTTGCGCAGGCTGAGGTTGATCCGCCCCGGCTTCGGCGCGCGGCCGGCTTCGGCGTCTTCTTTCTGCTGATTCTCGATCGCCTGGACGGCGTTGGTCAGCAGGTTGACGAAGACGCGGGTGAGCTGGGGTTTCGGGCCCATGACCTTCGCGCCCTGGAGGCCGATGTACTGGAAGGAGATGTGCTCCTTGTCGTCGAAGAGGGCGATCTCATCGGCGGCCAGGCGGTCCAGGTCAATCTCGACCGGGGCCTCGCTGTAGAGCTTGGCGAAGGTGGAGAATTCGTTGGCGGTATCGGTCAGGCCGTCGATGCTGTCAAGGATGACCGGGGCCATCTGCTCGAATTTCTCGCCCCAGTCGGCATCGCCGCGGTTCTTCAGGCGGATGATGCGCTGGATCTGCAATTTAATCGGCGTCAGCGGGTTCTTGATTTCGTGGGCAACCTGGCGGGCCATTTCGCTCCAGGCCTTGTCACGCTCGAACTGGGCGGCCTGCTTGCTACTTTCGGACAGGTCGTGGACCATCAGGTTGTAGGCACGCACCAGCGATGAGATTTCGTCTTCGCGGTCGTAGATGATATATTCGAGGCCGCCGGTACGGGCGGAGACCATCTTCTTGCCCATGTCGATGAGCGGACGGAACATCTTGTCGACCTGGCGGGTGGTGACCCAGCGGGTCAGGATCAGCAGGATCAGGAAGGCCGTGATGACGAAGATGGCGTGGAAGACCGCCTCGTCGCGGAACTCCATCCCGGTATCGGTATACGGAGCACCCAGGATGGCCAGCAGGCGGCCGTCATCATTGATCACGGGCGCATACAGCATATAAAAACTCCGGCGGCCCAGCCGCTCTTTGTGGATGTAGTAGCGGAGATTCTCGTAGATGATGCTGCGGTAGGCGTCTTCGTTGGTGCGGGTGCCGACCAGCATCCGTTCGAACACTTCGGGGCTGGTGGACCGGTGGAAACGGCCGGCGGTCGTATAAAGGGTAATGTCGGATTTGGTGTAGTCGCTGATATCGCTCAGGCGGCGGACCGATTCCTGGGTATCAAAGTCGTTGATGGACTGGAAATAACGGGCGTCCGCCTGGACGAGGGCCTGGACGGTACCGACCTTCGAGGTCATGAGGTTCATGATGTTGGCCTCGTTGCGCCGGTATACGAACAGCACGCTGATCAGGGCCAGGACGACCAGGGTCGCGATCAGGGACAGGAACAGGACCGTGTTCATCCGGGACTTGTAGTAGTTCTTCTCGAAGGCGCCCTTGCGCCGGTTGCCCAGCGAAAGGAGGCTCAGCACGAAGAAAGCCAGAAGGGCGACCACGAAACCGGCGACCATGTACATGGTGAAGTCTTCGTTGACCCGCGAGATGACGATGAATTCATCTTCCGAGACCGGGGACAAGAAATGCACATAGCGGTCCAGGATGAGGAAAGCCTCTCCCTCGCGGTCCGCCTCGAGCAGACGGCCGGACAGCGTGGTCGGGTAGGCGTAGTCTCCACGGTAGGATACCAGTTTCTCGTTCAGGTACTTCGCGTAGGAGTACCGGGGCGGCAGGACTACCGGACCGGATGCGGAATTGTCCACCAGGGCGGCATAGCCCCTCCCCTCTTTCTCCGCCTTGGACTGGATGCCTAGCAGCAGGGTTGTCAATCCATCCGAAGGTGAATAATAGGAGAAGACACCCGTATAGCGGGGCCGGCCGTTGGCGGTCTGGGAGTAGAGGAAGCGTGAATCGCCGGAGATGTGGACTCCGGAACGGAGGATCTCGTTGTAGTAGGACAGGACATAGGCATCCGGCTGCGAGCCCCGGAACATGTACAGGGAGATGTCATAGTCCTGCGCGGCCCGGCCGAGATAGTTTTCGGAGATGCGGTTCAGGATGATCCGGTAGTCCAGGCCGCCGGAGATCAGCGTCGCGATCAGCGGATCATCGGCAATGGCGTTTTCGACGCTGCGAAGCTGGATTTCAAAGGCCAGGTCCCGGTCGATGGCCAGTCGGTTGGCCCAGATTTCGACCCGGCTGCGCTCCCGGCGGAACCCCAGCAGGGAGGACACGCTGACCATGTAGACGGCGCAGAAGATCGCGAAAACGGTCCGGAAAGTCCGGGAGAAGACATTGTAACGGATGCCGAAACGGTGGCGCAGCATCGGCCGCATCATCTGCAGCAGGACCGGGATCATCAGCAGCAGCGACAGCCAGGAGGCGTAGACCGCGGCGGTATAGCCGCTCAGGGTGTCGATCTTGTATAGTTCCAGCGTAATGTTGGAATTGATCAGGACACTGCGGAAAGAAAGGTGGATGTAGACCAGCAGGCCGATGAGCATCAGTCCCAGCACCAGGACGGCGGAGGAGCGGCTGGACGGCCGGGAGAACATCCGGCGGAGCAGCTGGAACCGCACCGTATAGATACAGCAGATGACCAGGACGATATTCAGGTTGATGATCAGCACGGCGCCCAGTGAATACAGCAGCGGACCGTCGGCATAGATGGTCGGAGAGAAGAGGTCGGAAATCGTCCCGAGGCTGCGGCCGAGCCAGTAGAAGGCACCCATCAGCAGCGTCAGGCCGGTCACGACCAGCAACATGTTCCGCAGGCTCTTGTGGTAGTTCAGGAAGAGCAGCGCCGCTCCCACGAGCAGCAGGACGGAGAGCCACAGGGAGGTGGCGTCCGGCAGGCGCGGGTTGGACCGGGCATTTTCCTGGATGACCTTGAGCAAGGGCCGGCCCTGTACGGAGACGGCGGCCCCGCCGCTCCAGCTGATGGGATACAGGGAGAAATGGTCGGAGAGTTTCAGCCGGGGATTGACCCCGTTGACCGAAGACCCGTCCATGGTATTTTTAACTTCGAGGCCGGCAATGACCCGGCAGCCGTCATCACCGGTCCGGCTGTAGGTCAGGTACCATTTCGGACCGATGTTCTGCAGGCTGACCAGCGTATCGACCTGCGAGAGCGGCGACACGAGGTTGTACCGCAGGTCCGGGAACCGCTGGATCACCATCCGCGCGCTGATATCGTCGTTGTCGACGGTAAACTGATGGCACCAGGACTGCAGGGAATCAGCGACATACCGGTAGACGACCATGTCCTCCGGCAACCCTTCCAGGTCCATCCATTGGTCATGCGGCTGCGCCAGGGCGCGTGCCGTGTAGGTGTCCAGGACAGCCATCCGCCGGGCAATCACTTCAGAGATTTTCCGGGCGGCCGTCTCCGTGTAGTCGGTCCCCCGCCGCGCATAGAGCGACACGCCCACGAGCACGATGGCGGCGAGCAGCAGCACAATCCAGGCATAGCGGCGGATCATATTTTCCCGGATCTTATTCATGATGATAAGGTTCTCCCTTGATAATGGTAAAGGCCCGGTAGAGCTGTTCTGCAAAAATCGTTCTCACCATCTGATGGGAGAACGTCATCTCGGAAAGGGAAACCTTCCCTTCGGCCCGGTCATAGACTTTCTTCGCAAAGCCATAGGCCCCGCCGATGACGAAGACCAGGTCCCGTCCGCTGCGACTCATGCGGTCCTGCAGGAAACGGGCGAAATCGACCGAGCGGTACTGTTTCCCGTGTTCGTCGAGCAGATAGACCTCATCGCCCGGTTTGAGGGCGGCCAGCACCAGGTCGCCTTCGCGTTCCTTGATCTGGTCCTGGGAAAGGGCGGAGACATTCTTCAGCTCGGGAATCTCATTCAGTACGAAAGGAACATAATGCTTCAGCCTCGATACATAGAGGTCGAGGCCTTCGCGCACCCAGCGCACATCCGTCTTGCCGACAGTGAGCAAAGTGATCTTCATCTGCCGCAAATTTACCAAGATGGCTCGGAATTTGCAATAAAGGCGGTAGCTATATTCTATTGTAAAGGTTTGTAATGAAGCATCTGCCCCTCGTCATTGCATCCGCCTTGGCTTTGTGTCTCGGCGTTTCGGCCCGTGCCCAGGCGCCGACGGACAACTATGATGTCTTCATTCCGATCGCCAAATACATCCGGCTCGGCGATGCAGACAAACTTTCCGCCTGGTTCGCTGAAAATCTGGAAGTTACCGTTTTCTCCAACACCAACGACTCCAGCCGGAACCAGGCCAAACAAATCGTACGCTCCTTCTTCGAATCTTACACGCCGAGCACCTTCAACATCGAACATACCGCCGGACGGAGCAACATGAAATACGCGCTCGGCCGCCTGAAGGCCGGCGGAGAGGTCTTCGAAGTAACGATCTTCGTCAGCATCAAGGACCAAAGCTACAAGATCCAGCAGCTGAAAATTGCAAAATCCGACTGATGAGTCGGTTTTTTTGTGCCCACACGTAAAGTTTGGCACGCGACTTGCAATTTGTTTTGTCGGTTAGTTTAGTTGATAATAATAGGGTTCAAAAAAGGCGACCTTCCTTCCGGAAAGCCGTCTTTTTTGTTTCTATCCGTTTCTGTCGTTCTCGTATCCGGTCGCGCCCGTGTTTATTTCTCTGGATATTTCCCTGTTTATCTCCGGATACTTCCCTGTTTATCTCCGGAAGCCGGTGTCGTGATCCTTTTCCCCGGCAAGGATTCCGGAGACTGGCGCCAGGCATCTTACCGGAACCGGAAGGAATCGAGGAGGAAAAGGTCTTCTTCTGTCGGCGTATCACCGCCAGACTCGAAGGTCAGCCAGAGAGCTTGGACGCCTCTGGTTTTCCGGATCCGGGCCGAAACCTTTTTCCATTCCGGTACCGCTGCGACTTTTGCCCCTTTTTGTCCCGGAGAAGACACGGAAGCAGGGATCCGGACCGTTCCGAGAACCGGGCCGTCGGGTGCTCCGGTCCGGACCCGAATCACGCCGCCTGCCGCCGGTTTTACCTTGAGCTCGATCTTCTTTGCACCCTTTCTGAAATCCAGATACTTCCATGCCGCCGCATCCCCGTCCCGGATGCCGGTCAGCACTTCTCTCTCCCGCCTGGCGAGGCCTGTTTCTTCATCATTGCGCTGAATCCTTGCATGGCCTTGCAGCAGGCAGGCCCGCGCCGCATCGATTTCCTGGTTGGCATCCAGCGGCCCACCGGCCCCCTGCGAGGTCATCTCTACTTCGTCGATCGTTCCGTCTTCGTTGAAGGTGATGGGCTCGAGGCAAGCCTTTCGCATCGCCCGGCTGGCATGGGTGGAGCGGTGATAGAAGATGTACCACTGTCCCTTGTATTCGACGATCGACCCGTGGTTGTTCCAGGTCTCCGGGTCGCAGCCGGCATTGTCGATGATCACGCCCTTGTACACGTAGGGGCCGAGCGGCGAAGTCGCCATGGCATAACCCAGACTCGTGGGACGATGGTTCCGGCTGATGTCCGCATACAAATAATAATAGTATTTCCCGCGCTTGAAGACAAAACTCCCCTCATGGAAAAAGTGGTCCTTCTCCGTCACGAGACCATCCACCATCGTGTTCAGGTCCAGGGTTTTCATGTCCGGATTCATTTTGGCGCCTTTTCCGGAGAACTGTCCCCAGAAATAATACGCCTGTCCGTCATCGTCGATGAAGATGTTCGGGTCGATCTGCTTCGGGCCTTCGATTTTCGCGGCATCCCCGAACGGACCGGTCGGGGCCTTCCCTTCCGCGACGAATTCATCGCCGTTCGGGATATCGAAGTACAGATAGTACGTGTCGCCCTTTCGGATCAGGTCCGGGGCGTACAGCGTTTCACTCCAGGAGAACCGGTTCGGATGCAGGGTCCAGGTCTTTGCATCACTGCTTGAGAGGACATGGTAATCCTTTGAGCAATAACTTCCCGGCTCGGTGTCGAGGGAACCATAGACATAGAGCTTCCCGTCACGGTCGACCCGGGCGGTCGGGTCAGCGATGTACACCCCCATCGGCGAAATGGGGTTCTGGGCTTTCGCCGGACAGCCGGCAAAGATCGCAGGCGCAAGGACCGCGGAAACCAGCAGGCCGGCAATCGAAGAAATACGAGACATGGGCATCGTCACTTTATCATCACCCAAAGATAAGAATTCTTTGCGCAATATCTTTTCAAGCTCCCTTTTACGAATGGCATCGCGCCCGTTCCGAAGTTTGCCCGTGACATCAGCCGGCACAGGACAGGCCGAAGAGGAATTGTCAGAAAATGCAAAACCCTGTTAGCCAATCATTTATCCGTCCTCCCTGTTGTATTCTGACGACATGACAAGTACGGAATTCATTGAACCTTAGCGCATTACATTTCTTACCAAATGTGTCGTAATGTCTAGTCCTGAAAAAAGTTTACCGATATTGAACAATAGTTAGATAGGACGAAGAAGTCCTGATATCGGTTGTCATTGATGTCGCGATGATAGTACATTTTCGCGACATTATTTATTGCTGCACCGCCGCCGCGCGACCACGAGACGCGGCGGCTACGCTCCGGCAGGCTTCGCCGGGCTCGGGCCCAGCGGCCCGGCTCGCCCGCCGGGCGTTGCCCGACGCAGGTGTGCAAAAGAGTGTTGTACCTGCGACGCTTCAGCGCGCAGAATACTGTTTTGCGGCGCAGGTGTCGCAGAAAAAAACACACCTGCGCCGCTCGCTCGTTGCAATTCCGCCTCACATTGACCCCCGGGAACAAAATCGGGCTTCTGCATTCCCGAGGCAGCGCTGGCGACATGTTCGGACATAGAAACGGGTGGCAGGCAACTTATTGTTATTCGGAAAGATGCTGAATTTAAAGTGCAGAAATCTGCACTTTAAATTCACGTTTTCATTGACCTATAGGCATTTATATGCCACCCGTTTGGGTCTTGAGCGAGGAATGCTTAACGAATGTACATGGGGAAGCCGGCTCAAGGTGCAAATGAGGCGGCCATATGAGGAGACGGGAAGGGACGGGCGAGGAAACGGGAAGTGACGACCGAGGAAACGAAAAGCGGCCGCCCGGAGAGGGTGGCCGCTTGTAGGGCGGGACCGCTGCGCAGTCTTTGAACGTCAAAGCGAAACGAGCCGTTCGACAATGAGATGCGACTGCGGTCGGAGCGGAATTAACCGTTGACGCGCTGACCGTAGCTGCGGTCGGTGGTGTTGACGGTGATGATGTCGTCGGTGTTGATGAAGAGCGGGACCATGATCTTGGCACCGGTCTCGAGCTCGACTTCCTTGAGGGCGGAGGTAGAGGCGGTGTTGCCCTTGACGGCAGGCTCGGCATAGGTAACCTGAAGGGTCACGTAGGTCGGGAGCTCGCAGGTGAGGCAGCGCTCTTCCGGCTCGGTCACGAAGATCATCTCGACGTGCTGGCCTTCCTTCATGAGGTCGGCGTTCTCGACGAGGTCCTTCGGGAGGGAGATCTGCTCGTAGTTGTCTTCGTTCATGAAGTTGAAACCTTCTTCATCGGCATAAAGGAACTGATAACCACGATGTTCGACATTGATGGTCTCGATCTTGGCACCGGCGGTGAAGGTATTCTCGAGGATGCGGCCGTTCTCCAGGTTGCGGAGCTTGGTCTTTACGAAAGCGGGACCTTTACCCGGCTTGACATGCTGGAACCATACGATGGAGCACGGCTTGCCGTTGAAATTCAGATAGAGCCCGTTCTTGAAATCTGCAGTTGTTGCCATATGGATAAATAGTTAAATTATAATCGTTCAGCCCGCAAAAATAATAATTTGTCGCTACACATGCAAAATTTTCTGCGCGACCGCCTCCAGCAGCCATTTCGGCGTGCTCGTCGCCCCGCAGACCCCGACCCGGTCTCCGTCCCGCAGCCATGAAGGATCCACCTCCGCCGCGGAGCCCACCTGGTGGGAACGTTCATTCACCCCTTTGCACAGCCCGTACAGGACCTTCCCGTTGGAACTCTCCCGCCCCGACACGAAGATGATCACATCATGCGAACGGGCAAAGGCCGTCAGCTGGGCATGCCGCGAAGACACCTGTTTGCAGATGGTGTCATGTACGGTAACCTCCCCCCGCACGAAAGAACGCAGCGCCGCACAGATCGCGGCATATTCCGAAGGGCTCTTCGTCGTCTGGGAAAACACCTCGACCGGTCCGTCCGGATGGACAAGCCCGCGGTCGACGGCCTCGGAAAGCATGGACATGTTCTCTACCACCAGGGCGTCCCCGCCGACCTGACCAACCAGACCCAGCACCTCGGCATGTCCCACTTTTCCAAAGATAACAACCTGTCCCCCAGCCTCCTGCATCCGCGTATACGCTTCCCGGATCCGGCGCTGCAGCTGCAGCACCACCGGGCAGGTACAGTCAATCAATTCGATTCCCTGCTCTGCGGCCTGGGCATAGGTGCGCGGCGGCTCGCCATGGGCCCGGATCAGGACCGACCCGCCGGACAGGCCGTCCAAAGAAGTAATCGTCCGCAGGCCCTTGCCGTGCAGGCGTTCCAGTTCGGCTTCATTGTGGACGATCGATCCCAGGGACAGCAACTGCTCTCCGGGATGGGCGGCCAGATAGTCCTCCGCCTGGCCGATGGCCCGGATGACCCCGCCGCAAAAACCCGAATGGGCGTCGATTTCGACTTGTAAATGCATGTTATTCCAGGATGCGGAAACGTCCCTGGAGCAGACCCTGGGTCCAGACGATCTCCTCATGGAGGGTCATCTCGGAGTTGTCCATCACATAGGCATCCTCCGCCCGCCGCAGCGGGTTGGTCTCCCGGTGGGAATCGATGTAATCCCGCTCCGCGAGGTTCTTCATCACCTCCTGCAGGTCGGGATTCTCCCCCTTCGCCTTCAGCTCGTCATAGCGCCGCTGGGCCCGGACCTCGTCGCGGGCCGTCACGAAAATCTTCACCTCGGCGTTCGGGAAGACGGCCGTACCGATATCCCGGCCATCCATCACCACGCGCCCTTTCGCCCCGGCTTCATGCAATTTGCCGTCCACGAACGCGCGGACGAACGGCACGGCCGCGATCGGGCTCACCTGGCCGGAGACCTCCATGGTCCGGATCTCTTTCTCGATCCGCCGGTCGCCGATATAGGTGCCGTCCAGGCCGAAATGCAGGTCCAGACCCGCATCCAGCGCAGCCTTCAGCTCCGCTTCGTGGATGGTGTTGTCCGGGTCGATGTAACCGTTCTCCTGGGCAAACAGGGTCACCCCGCGGTACAGGGCGCCGGAATCCAGGTACAGGAAGGAAAACGTCTCTGCAATCAGTTTGGCGAGGGTGCTTTTTCCGGTAGCGGAAAAGCCGTCGATGGCGATGATGATATCAGGAACTTGCATGGATTTGCTTGTTAGGAAGCAAAATTAGGAAAATTTGTGCAAAGTCCGCGATTTTTATCCGATATTTGCGTAAGAATAAGGACCGGCGGCAGGAAAGCCGCCAGGTAAAGAGATTGATACATATGAAGATTCTGGTAGTCGATGACGAGCGCGCCATCCGCAATTCACTGAAAGAAATCCTGATGGATGAAGGATATACGGTCGATGTGGCCGAAGACGGCCCCAAGGGTCTGGAACTGGCCGGGAAAGAACGGTATGACGTGATTTTCTGCGACATCAAGATGCCCGGGATGGAGGGCACCGAAGTCCTGGTCAAGCTGGTCGAAGAAGGCATCGAGACCCCGGTCGTCATGATTTCCGGCCACGCCGACATCGCCACGGCCGTGGAATGCATGCACAAGGGCGCCTTCGACTTCATCGAAAAACCCCTCGACCTCAACCGCATCCTCATCACCATCAAGAACGCCACCGACAAGGCCAACCTCGCCAAGGAGAACAAGATCCTCAAGAAGAAAGTCTATGGCCAGCAGATGATCGGCGAGTCCGAGCCGATCCAGCATATCCGCGACATCATCGGGAAGGTCGCCCCGACCGACGCCCGTGTCCTGATCACCGGTCCCAACGGCTCCGGCAAGGAACTGGTCGCCCGCAGCCTGCACCAGCAGAGCCAGCGCAGCGCCATGCCCTACATCGAGGTCAACTGCGCCGCCATCCCGTCCGAACTCATTGAAAGCGAGCTCTTCGGCCATAAGAAAGGCTCTTTCACCTCCGCGGTCAAGGACCACAAGGGCAAATTCGAGCAGGCCGACGGCGGCACCCTCTTCCTCGACGAAATCGGAGACATGTCCCTGGCCGCCCAGGCCAAGGTGCTCCGCGTCCTCCAGGAAAAGAAACTGACCCCGGTCGGCGGCGACAAGGACATCGAAGTCAACGTGCGCGTCGTAGCCGCGACCAACAAGAACCTCAAGGCAGAAATCGAGAAAGGCACCTTCCGCGAAGACCTCTATCACCGCCTCTCCGTCATCATCGTCCGCGTCCCCTCGCTGGATGAGCGAAAGGACGACATCCCCCTGTTGGTCAATTACTTCACAGAACAGATCTGCGCCGAGAGCGGAAAGAGTGTCCGGCCGTTCGATCCTGAAGCCATCACCCTGCTGCAACAGCGCGAATGGCCCGGCAACATCCGCGAGCTCCGCAACGTCGTCGAGCGCCTCCTCATCCTCGGCGGGCCGGTCATCTCCGCGCAGGATGTCAAGGATTACGTATAATTCTGCCGAAGTTTCATACAATCTTATCAAAGACGGGTTCTAGCCCGTCTTTTTTCTATCATTTATTTATCTTTGTGATACAAAACGGATTGACCAATGAGACGCTTCTTCCTTTCCTTCCTGCTGCTGACGATGGCAGCCACCCTTTTCGCTGAGAACATCCATCTGACGACCCCCAGCACCTCCCTGGTGCTCAAGGCCGACGAAGGCGGATCCCTGCAATATGTCTATTTCGGTGCCCGGATCCAGGACACGGACGTCGACGGCCTGGAGGCATCCGGATGGAAGCCGCAGGACGCCTATCCGGCTTATGGCCAGGGCAATATCACGCTTGATGCGCTGGCCGTCACCCACCCTGGCGGAGACATGACCCTCGACCTGGCCGTCGAAAGCTGGACAGTCCGGGACATCCATGAAGCAGCGGATGGCATCCACGCCGCCTGCGACGCGACCCTGGCGACGATCATCCTGAAAGACAAGGTATACCCCTTCACCGTCAAGGTCTTTTACAAGGCCTTCCAGGATGTCGACATGATCGAGACCTGGACCGAAATCACCAACGGGGAGAAAAAGAAATCCGTCCTGCTGCGCCGTTTCGACTCGGCCTGCCTGCCGGTCCGCCGCGGCCACGTTTGGGCGTCCCACCTGACCGGGACCTGGGCCAATGAAGGCCAGCTGGTGCAGGAAGAACTCCAGCCGGGCATCCTCAAGATCGAGAACAAAGACGGCGTACGCAACTCCCATACGTCCCACGCCGAAATGATGTTCAGCCTGGATGGGCGGCCGTCCGAAACGGAAGGGGCGGTCCTGGGCGCCGCGCTTTGCTACAGCGGCGACTACCACCTGGAGACCGTCACGAACGACACCGATTACCACCGGTTCTTCGCCGGCATCAGCCCCGACCACAGCGCCTATGAACTCGCGGGCGGCGAGACCTTCCGCACCCCGGAACTCGCTTTCACCTGGTCCGGGGAAGGTCTGAGCGGCGCCTCCCGCAACTTCCACCGCTGGGCCCGCGACCACCGGATCGCCCATGGCGACAAGGAGCGCAAGATCCTGCTGAACAGCTGGGAAGGCGTCTACTTCAACATCAACGAGCCCACTATGGACAAGATGATGGCCGACATCGCGGGCATGGGCGGCGAACTCTTCGTCATGGACGACGGCTGGTTCGGCGTCAAGTATCCGCGCAACATCGACAACAGTTCCCTGGGCGACTGGCAGGTCGACACCCGCAAACTGCCGCACGGCATCCAGTGGCTGGTCGATGCGGCCTCTGGCCACAAGATCAGCTTCGGCATCTGGATCGAGCCCGAGATGACCAATTCCAAATCCGAGCTTTACGAGAAGCATCCGGAGTGGGTCCTCAACGCCCCGTCCCGCCCGCTCTCGCAAGGCCGTGGCGGCACCCAGCTCGTCCTCGACCTGGGCAACCCGGCCGTACAGGACTTCGTCTTCGGCATCGTGGATGACCTGCTCACGGACTATCCGGGCATCGATTACATCAAATGGGATGCGAACATGCCCCTCCAGAGCCACGGCAGCACCTACCTGAAAGACCAGGGCAAACTGCTCATCGAATACCACCGCGGATTCGCCGCCGTCTGCGACCGGATCCGGGCGAAATATCCGGAAGTGACCATCCAGGCCTGCGCCAGTGGCGGCGGCCGCGCCAACTACGGCGTCCTGCCCTGGTTCGACGAGTTCTGGGTCAGCGACAACACCGACGCCCTGCAGCGCATCTACATGCAGTGGGGCACGTCCTATTTCTTCCCGGCCATCGCCATGGCCTCGCACATCAGCGCCGTCCCGAACCACACCAACCGCAGGGTCACCCCGCTGAAATTCCGCATCGATGTGGCCATGAGCGGCCGCCTCGGCATGGAACTGCAGCCCAAGGACATGACCGAACAGGAGATTGCCCAATGCAGGAAGGCCATCGCCGAATACAAGCAGATCCGCCCGGTCGTCCAGCTGGGCGACCAGTACCGGCTCGTCTCCCCGTATGACCGGCTGGGGCTCGCCTCGCTGATGTATGTATCGGAGAAAAAGGATGAGGCCGTCTTCTTCTGGTGGAAGACCGACCACTACTACGACCAGCATCTGCCGCGCGTTAAGATGGCCGGCCTGGATCCGGACCGCCGGTACACCGTAACGGAACTCGACCGCATCGGGGGACCGCTGTCGTTCGAAGGGAAGTCATTCAGCGGAAAATACCTGATGGAAAACGGCCTGGACATACCGGCCTACCCGTCCGCCTATGCCGAACAGGTCGCCATGCAGGGCTATTCCAGCCGCGTGCTGCGGCTGACGGCCGAATAAAAAGGATTATTCCCCGGAGGGTGCGGAAGCCTGGGCTGCGGCCTGGGCTTTCAGCATTTCTTCATGCTCCCGCTGGGCGCGGTCGACGGAGACGGAGCGCTTGAGGACGAAACCGGAACCGAGATACTTGGTGCGGACATCCTCGTCGGCCGCCAGGGACGCCGGGGTACCGTGCTGGAGGATGGTTCCTTCGTACAGCAGGTAGGCACGGTCGGTGATGGCCAGGGTCTCGCCAACGTTGTGGTCGGTGATGATGACGCCGATGTTCTTGTATTTCAGTTTGGCGATGATATACTGGATATCCTCGACGGCGATCGGGTCGACGCCGGCGAAAGGTTCGTCCAGCAGGATGAACTTGGGATCGATGGCCAGGGCTCGAGCGATTTCGCAACGGCGGCGCTCACCGCCGGAGAGTTGGATACCCAGGCTCTTGCGGACCTTGCTGAGGTTGAACTCGTCGATCAGGGACTCCAGCCGGTCATGGCGTTCGGCCCGGGTCATATCATGCATCTCCATGACGGACAAGATGTTGTCCTCAACGCTCATCTTACGGAAGACGGAGGCTTCCTGCGGAAGGTAACCGATGCCCATCTGGGAGCGCTTGTACATCGGTAGGCCGGTAATTTCGGTGTCATCCAGGAAGATCCGGCCGTCGTTCGGGACGATCTGGCCCGTGATCATGTAGAAGCTGGTCGTCTTGCCGGCGCCGTTCGGGCCGAGGAATCCGACGATTTCTCCTTGTTCCACTTCCATGGACACGCCTTTAACGACGGTCCGTACGCCGTATTTCTTGACGAGGTTTTCGCAGTGCAGTCTCATACGCTTAAATATCGAGTCCCATGTCGGTGACCAGGTTCTTGACCTCCGGATTGTCCTGCATCAGGGCGGCGGCCTGTTCCTGCTGGGTGTAATTGATTTTCTTGACTTCTTCGTCCGGGGTCACGAGGACTTCCAGGCGGATTTTCGCCGTACCGAGCAGCCGGCGGAGCTTGGTTTCAAACTCGGAGAGGATCTTCTCCTTGATCCAGTCCTGCTGGGATACGTTCATCACATAGAAGGAAAGGACCTTGGTTCCGTCCTGCTCGCTGATCTCAGTCTTCGAGGTGGAGAGCATGGAGGCCAGGCGCGGACGGCCCGCATAGTCTTTTGCCAGTTCTTTCCACATCTCGGCGACCTTGGCATCGTCAGGGAGGACATCTCCGCCGGCGGCGGGGTCGAAAGCGGGACGGGCGGCCTCTTCAGCTTCCTTGATGCCGGTCAGGGACAGGGCGCCGCTGGTCTTGGCGGAGCGCCGGCGGGTCGGGGCGGGCTCGGCCGGAGCCGCAGGTGCTGCAGGTGCCGGTGCCGTAGGAGTCGCAGGCTGGGACGAAGGGGCCGGTTTAACGGCAGGGGCGGCCGAGGCGACCGGTTTGGCAACCGGGGCCGCAGGGGCAGCCGGACGGAGGGAGACTTCTCCGCTTCCGCACAGGAAACTCAGCCGCATCAGGGCGAATTCGATGTGCAGGCGCGGATTGACGGCGGCCTTGTAGCCGGCCTCGCAGGCGGTCGTCGTCGCCAGGGCATCGTAAAGGAACTGCATCGGGCAGCGCGCGGCCTGCTCGCGGTATTTGGCCTTGAGGGATTCCGGGAGTTCCAGCAGGGCGTCGAGTCCCCCGCTCCGGGCGACCATCAGGTCACGCAGGTGGCTGCTCAGGGATGCCACGAAATGCAGGGCGTTGAATCCCTTGGACAGGATCTCGTCGAATTTCAGCAGGGCCGTGGGATAATCCCCAGCCAGGAAGGCGTCGACAAGCCGGAAACAATGCTCGTAATCCAGGACATTGAGGTTCCGCAGGACATCTTCATACTTGACTTCCGTGCCGCAGAAAGCCACCGTCTGGTCGAAGATGGTCAGGGCGTCGCGCATGGCGCCGTCCGCCTTCAATGCGATGACATGCAGGGACTCGTCGTCGATCGTGATGCCCTCCTTTCCGGCAATGGCCCGCAAATTGCGGACGATATCCGGAACTCCGATCCGGTTGAAGTCATACGTCTGGCAACGGGAAAGGATGGTCGGGAGGATCTTGTGTTTCTCGGTGGTCGCCAAGATGAAAATAGCATGTGCCGGCGGCTCTTCGAGGGTCTTCAGGAAGGCGTTGAAAGCGGCCTGGCTGAGCATGTGGACCTCATCAACGATGTAGACGCTGTACCGGCCGACCTGCGGCGGGATGTTGACCTGGTCGATCAGGAGCTTGATATCGTCCACGCTGTTGTTGGAAGCGGCATCGAGCTCATGGATGCAGTAGGAACGGCCTTCGCGGAAAGAAACGCAGGATTCGCATTCGCCGCAAGGTTCCATGTCGGCCGTCGGATGGGCGCAGTTGATGGTCTTGGCAAAGATGCGCGCCGCACTGGTCTTTCCGACCCCGCGGGGACCGCAGAAGAGGTAGGCATGGGCGAGCTGCCCCCGGATGATGGAGTTCTTGAGGGTCTGGACGATGTTGTCCTGACCGATCAGGGACTCGAAGGAGTCCGGCCTGTATTTCCGCGCGGATACGATATACTGCGACATGGTACTTTCTGTTTAGCCTAGTTTACAAATGTACGCATTATTTTGATTACCTTTGTGCTTATGAAACGAATTTTTGCATTCCTTCTCGGGCTTCTGCTCTGCCTGTCCGCCGCCGGTCAGGCACAGATCACGACGAAGAAAGAGAAACTCAGCGACTTCGACAGCAAGACCCTGAAAGTGGTCCTGCCGGGAGACCCCATCCTCGACGAAGCGCTCCGCCAGGCCGCCAAGGATGCATGGAACCTTTCCCCTTACGAGACCTGCACGCAGGAAGAATTCGACCGGCTGCGCACCAGCGACAACTGGTATTTCCTGGTGACCCGGGAGGCTGACCGGAAGAAGGAACCCGGCGGCCTGACCTTCCTTCATCTCCTCAAAGGCGGTGCGAAGGAAGTGGACGGCATGATGGATATCGCCCGCCTGGCCCTCTGTCCCGCCGGGAAGCCGACCGGCCGGGAAGCCGCCCTGCTCCCCGCGTTGCTGGAGGCGATCCAGAGCTATGTACAACAGGCCCGGAGCAGCGATTTCAAGCGCTTCGGATCGGCCATCGGTTCCCTCCGCAGGACCGGAGAAAAAGACATTTACCTCGTAGAGGACGAACTCTCCCCGCAGATCGGCAAAGACTTCATTGACAAAAAGTTCGATGAGGGGATTCACCTGGTGGACGCCGCCACGGCCGACGCTGCCGTCCGGGATGGGCTGGACGCCGTCGTCGCCTTCTGCATCCGCCCGGCCGAGATCGTCAAGGGTTCCTCCTGTTACAAATATTACGTGGATGCACGGACCCATGAAATCCTCTGGTACAAGCAGCACAAGATCAGCGGCAGCACCGGGGCGGGCCTGCTCAAATCCGACCTGAACGACCTTGTCAAACCTCGCTGATGATCATCGGAAAAACTTCCTGCGGCATCCGCTATGCCGTCCGTCGCGGCGGTAATGCCGCCGCCTACTGCGCCCTCAGCATCCGCTGCGGGACCCGGGACGAAGCCGGATTCCATGCCGGTATCGCCCATTTTACCGAACACACCCTCTTCAAAGGGACGCGCCGCAAGCGCGCCGCTACCATCAACAATTGCCTCGAGCGGCTGGGCGGCGAGCTGAACGCCTATACCACCAAGGAAGAAATCGTCATCCACGCCACCGTCCTCAAGGAAGACCTGCGCAAAGCCGGCAACCTGCTATTCGAACTGGCGACCGAGGCGACCTTCCCCGAGGCCGAGATCGAGACGGAACGCGGCGTGGTCATCGAAGAGATCCTTTCCTACAAAGACAGTCCGGCCGACGATGTCTACGACCGGTTCGAAGAGAAACTGTTCGCCGGCCATCCCCTCTCCCGGCCGATCCTCGGGACCGTCGCATCCGTGAAGAAGATCAAGGCGGAGGAGCTGCGACGATTCGTCGCGGAGAAATTCCGTCCGGAAGTCATGGTCTTCACCCTGGTGGCGGACCTGCCGGAGGAAAAACTGGAAAAAGAAGTCATCCGGCTCATCGGGAAATGGTTTGAAGGCGCCCCGGACCGGGAGCCGCTGACCGGCTTCCAACCGGCTGATATCCAGCTGCCGGCCGGGAACCGCTTCGAAGAGACCGCCGACAAGAAAAACCACGAGGTGAATGCCGTCATCGGAGGTTTTGCCCCGTCCCTTTACGAAGAAAAGGAACGGCTGGCGGCCAACCTGCTGGGCAACATCCTCGGCGGACCGGCCTCCAATTCCGTTCTCGGCAGCATCCTGCGCGAACGGAACGGCTGGGTCTACAGCGTCGAAGTCTCCTATACCCCGTATGCGGAGACCGGCGTCATGGCCGTCTGCCTGGGTTGTGACAAGACCAACCTGGACCGGTGCCTGGCCGCCGTCCACAAGGAAATCGTCAAGTTCCAGACCCTGCCGCTTTCTCCCGCAAAACTCCGTGCCGCCAAGAAACAGCTGCTCGGCCAGCTCGCCATCAGCGCCGAATCCGGGGAGGCGCAATGCCTCAGCATGGGCAAGAGCCTCCTGTCCTTCGGTCGCATCTCCTCCAGCGACGAGACCCGCGCCGCCATCGAAGCGCTGACGGCCGAGGACCTTCGTACGGCTGCCTGCCGCATCTTCGCCCCCGACCGTCTCAGTACGCTGGTATTCCTGTAATTACAACGAGTCAAGCCATTCCTTCATGGCAGGAACGCTGGCCCGGACGGAGGTAAAGAGTTTCCACTGGGCCAGGCTGCGGATCCAGTTGTGCTGCGGGTATTGGATCCGGTAATAGGTATCCCCGTTGATGTAGTCCGCCAGGAAACGAACCGTCTGCATATAAGGGAAAAGCATGGCGGCGAACGGCAGGTTCTCCCGTTCAACCGGAGTCAGGAACACGGAGGCCGACTCGATATAGCCTTTGGAAAAGGCCTTGAAAATCGACAGGCTGAAATGGACGTTCCCCAGGTCCCGGTCGTCTTCCGCGCCGGTGTTGGCCGCCGTCCGCATGAAATCCCCGAAATCAGAGAAGACGAAACTTGGCATCACCGTATCCAGGTCAATGACACAGAGGACGTTGCCATCCGCATCGAAGAGCATGTTGTTGACCTTGGTATCACAGTGGCAGATGCGTTTCGGAAGGAGTCCTTCGCGGTGCATCCGCTCGGCCTTGCACATTTCCCACTCATAAGAAAAGACCTCTTCCACCAGATCCCGAACGGCGGGATCCGACATCCGGCCGGCCTTGTCCGCGGCGACGGCTTCCCGCAGCTGGCGGGCGCGGAGTTCCATGTTGTGGAAGTCCGGGATTGTCTCCCCGAGCGGCTCTTCCAGGTCTGCGAGCATGGCTTCGAACCGGCCGAAGGCCTTGCCGGCATCGTAGGCGGACTCCAGGGTCACGGCCTCGTGGGTATAGGCATCGCGGATCAGGACGGACACCCGCCAGAAGGTCCCGTCCGAGGCCTGGAAATACGTCTGGGGCGAATCGCTCAAAGGGATGAACCGCAGCACCTTGCGGTCGATGTCCGGATCTCCGGCGAGTTTTTCCCGGATATGCCGGGTCACGGCTTCGATGTTGTGCTGCAGCAGGGGGACGTTCTGGAAAATGGCGCGGTTGATCCGCTGCAGGACATAGTCATCCGGACCGTCCGTCTCCACCTTGAAGGTGTCGTTGATCAGTCCGCTGCCCAACGGTTGCACCGTCAGGACCCGTCCCCGGATGGCGAACCGGGCGGCGATGGCCTGTAAGGATTCCTGTGTCATGGATTAGTCGTTCTGGCGGATTATATGGGCGCCCAAGGCATTGAGCCGCAGGTCGATATCCTCATAGCCCCGGTCAATCTGCTCGATGTTGCCGATCACGCTCGTGCCCTTGGCGGACATGGCGGCGATCAGCAGGGCGATACCGGCGCGGATATCCGGCGAGGACATCCGGCCCGCACGGAGCTGGAAATGGTGGTCGTGGCCGATGACCACGGCGCGGTGCGGGTCGCACAAGATGATCTGCGCACCCATATCGATGAGCCGGTCCACGAAAAAGAGACGGCTCTCGAACATTTTCTGGTGGATCAGCACGCTGCCCTTGCACTGGGTCGCCACGACCAGCATCACGCTCAGCAGGTCCGGGGTCAGGCCCGGCCAGGGAGCGTCCGCAATCGTCATGATGGAGCCGTCCAGGAAGGAGTCGATGACGTAGCTTTCCTGCTCCGGGACAAAGATATCGTCCCCGCGCTGCTCGATGTTGATGCCGAGCCGGCGGAACTGGGCCGGGATGATGCCCAGGTCATCATACGAAGTGTCCTTGATGGTCAGGCTGCTGCGCGTCAGGGCGGCCATTCCGATAAAGGAACCCACCTCAATCATGTCCGGCAGGATCCGGTGCGATGCGCCGCCGAGCGATTCGACGCCGCAAATCTTCAGCAGGTTGGAGCCGATGCCTTCGATCTTTGCGCCCATCCGCACCAACATCTTGCTGAGTTGCTGGATATAAGGCTCGCAGGCCGCGTTGTAGATCGTCGTCTCCCCCTTGGCCAGGGTCGCCGCCATCAGGATGTTGGCCGTACCGGTCACGGAAGCCTCGTCCAGCAGCATGTAGGTGCCTTTCAGCCCCTGGGGCGCGTCCAGGCGATAAGCCTTCCGGTTACTGTCGTAATTCAGTTTCGCGCCGAGGTTGACCATGCCCATGATATGGGTGTCCACCCTCCGGCGGCCGATCTTGTCGCCGCCCGGCTTCGGGAACCAGACATGGCCCAGCCGGCACAGCAGCGGGCCGGCGACCATCACGGAGCCGCGCAACTTCGCGCAGGTCTTGATGAACTCCTCGCTGTCGGCGTATTCCGCGTTCAGGCTGTCCGCCTGGAAACTGTACTTGCCTTTCTCCAGCCGGTGCACCTTGACACCCAGGCTCTGGAGCAGGACGATCAGGTTCTTGACATCCAGGATCTCCGGAATGTTTTCCATGACGACTTCCTCCCGGGTCAGGAGGACGGCGCTGATGACCTCCAGGGCTTCGTTCTTGGCGCCCTGGGGCTGGATGGAGCCGGACAGCTTGTGTCCGCCTTCGATGATGAAACTGGCCATATTTCAGTGTTAAATGTGTTCTACTTCAGGGCGGAGGGTGATCCCGAAACGCGCTCGGACGGAAGCCACGATTTCTTCCTCCAACGCAAGGATCTCCTCCGGAGTGGCAGCGCCGGTCGCGTTGACCAGCACCAGCGGCTGCACCGGCCATACGCCCGCATTGCCGCGACGTACGCCTTTCCAGCCGCACTTGTCAATCAGCCAGGCCGCCGGGATCTTGACCAGGCCGTCTTCCGTCAGGAAATGCGGCACCGGTCCCAGGCCTTCCGCCACGGCAATCCGTTCGACCTGCGCATATTGCTCCGGCAGGACGAAGGCATTCCGGAAGAAACTGCCCGCGCTCCCGACCTCGGAAGGCTCCGGGAGCTTGTCCTTGCGGATGGCGATGATCACGTCCCGCACCTGCGCCGGGGTATACGGTTCCGCCCCGACGGCTTTCTCCATCGCCTGGCGGACATGGCCGTAGTCCAGTACCGGCGTATAGTCCCCGGACAGCCGGAAGTTGACGGCCAGCACGATGTACCGGCCTTTCCACTCCCCCTTGAACCGGGAATCCCGGTAGGCATAGCGGCACTCCGAGGCAGGGAAAACGACCTTGCGCCGATGCAGGAGGTCGAAACACTCGACCGTCTCGATCAGTTCGCAGACCTCCCGGCCGTAGGCGCCGATGTTCTGGACTGCCGCGGCACCGACTTCACCGGGAATCAGGGACAGGTTCTCCGGTCCCCACAGGCCCTGTGACGCCGCCCAGGCGCAGAATTCGTCCCACACCACGCCCGCGCCGACGCGGACCCGGTCCCCCACCGGCTGGATAAACCGGATACGGGAATGCAGGACCGTCCCCGGGAAATCCCCGGTAAAGAGCAGGTTGCTGCCGCCGCCGACCGGCAGCAGCGGCAACGGCAGTTCCGCCACGAACAGGGGGTCCGCCAGCAAAGAAGCCAGCTCTGCCTCGGAGTCATACTCCAGCAGCGCAGCGGCCCGCACCTTCATGCCAAAGGTGTTCCAAGGCTGCAGATCGACGTCGTAGCTGATTTTCATGGTCTTATCCGACTTGGGCCCCGTTGGTCACGACCTCGGCCGGGGTGATGAAACGCATCTTCCCGTCGCCCTGCTTGGCCATCAGGATCATGCCCTTGGACTCAATGCCGCGGATCTTGCGCGGGGCGAGGTTCGCCAGGATGCAGATCTGTTTGCCGAGCATGTCTTCCGGGCTGTAGTATTCCGCGATGCCGGAGACGATCGTCCGTTCGTCGATACCGGTATCGATGGTGAGTTTCAGGAGCTTGTCGGTCTTGGGGACCCGCTCGGCCGCCAGGACGGTCGCCGTGCGGATATCCATGGCGCCGAACTGCTCGAAGGTCACCTCGTCTTTCTGGGGCTCGACCCGCTTGGCAGCCTCTTCGGCTTCCTTGGCGGCGGCAGCGGCCTCGCGTTCGGCCTTGATGGCGGCGAGCCGGGCGATCTGGGCGTCCACGACGCTGTCTTCGATCTTCTGGAATAGCAGTTCCGCCGTGCCGAGTTCATGGCCGGCCGGCAGCAGTTCATCCGCACCGAGCATGTTCCATTCCAGCACCAGCGGGAATTCCGAAGGCTTGCCGGTATGCAAGGCGCAACCCTCGTCCGGACGGTAGAAGTTCTCGCCCGGGGTACCCTTGACGCCGAAATCGGAGACGGCGACCGTCCCTTCGCCGGCGCGGTGGTCGGTACCGGCGTTCACGCCCACGCGCAGCATGGTACGCAGGCGCTCCGCTGCAAACGGGGTGAAAGGTTCGAAGACCAGCGCCAGGTCGGCACAGATCTGCAGGCAGGTATACAGGATGGAAGCCGTGCGGTCCATATCCGTCTTCGCGACCTTCCACGGCTCGGTATCGGAGATGTACTTGTTGCCGATGCGGGCGATGTTCATGGCCTCTTTCAGGGCCTCGCGGAAATGGTAGGTCTCGATGTATTTCTCGAGGGCCTCCTTCGCGGGAATGATCTGGGCGAGCGTTTCGGCATCGACGGCCTCGGGCTTCAGGTTGGCCGGGACCTTGCCACCGAAGTACTTATGGGTCAAGACCACGGCGCGGTTGACGAAGTTGCCGAAGA
The DNA here is from genome assembly GCA_900319855.1 of uncultured Bacteroidales bacterium. Classification (GTDB taxonomy): domain Bacteria; phylum Bacteroidota; class Bacteroidia; order Bacteroidales; family UBA932; genus Cryptobacteroides. The sequence continues at coordinate 17,451 of ONQC01000010.1, read as the reverse complement.
TGGCCACCAGCTCGGAATTGTTGCGCTGCTGGAAATCCTTCCAGGTGAAATCGTTGTCCTTGGTCTCCGGGGCGTTGGCGCAGAGCACGTAGCGGAGCACATCCTCCTGGCCCTTGAACTCGTCGACGAACTCATTGACCCAGACCGCCCAGCCGCGGGAGGTCGAGATCTTGTCACCCTCGAGGTTCAGGAACTCGTTGGAAGGGACATTGTCCGGCAGGACATAGTCGCCATAGGCCTTCAGCATGGACGGGAAGACGATGCAATGGAAGACGATGTTGTCCTTGCCGATGAAATGCACCAGCTTCGTATCCTCGGATTTCCACCATTTCTCCCAGCTCTGCGGAAGCAGCTCCTTGGTGTTGGAAATGTAGCCGATCGGCGCGTCAAACCAGACATAGAGGACCTTGCCCTCGGCGCCGTCCACAGGGACGGGCACGCCCCAGTCCAGGTCGCGGCTCACGGCACGCGGCTGCAGGCCGCCGTCCAGCCAGCTCTTGCACTGGCCGTAGACATTGGATTTCCATTCCTTGTGCTGTTCGAGGATCCAATCCCGGAGCCACGGCTCGTAGCGGTCCAGCGGCAGGTACCAGTGCTTGGTCTTGCGCTTTTCGATCACGCCGCCGCTCAGGCGGGAATGCGGGTCGATCAGCTCGGTCGGGCTGAGGGTGCTGCCGCATTTCTCGCACTGGTCGCCATAGGCGTGCGGATTGCCGCATTTCGGGCAGGTTCCTTCGATATAGCGGTCGGCCAGGAAGGTCTTCGCCTCAACGTCATAGTACTGCTCGCTTTCCTGCGTAATGAACTTATCATCGTCGTAGAGCTTGCGGAAGAACTCGGAAGCGTTCTGCTCATGGACCTTGGAGGTCGTGCGGGAATAGATATCGAAATTGATGCCCAGTCCGGTGAAGGCATCCTTCATGATCTGGTGGTACTTGTCGACGATGTCCTGCGGGCTGACACCCTGTTCGCGGGCCTTGATCGTGATCGGCACGCCATGCTCGTCGCTGCCGCAGATGAAAACGACATCCTCGCCCCGGAGGCGCAGGTACCGCACGTAAATGTCGCCCGGGATGTAGGCACCGGCCAGGTGGCCGATGTGCACCGGTCCGTTGGCGTACGGGAGCGCACAGGTAACGAGGGTTCTCTTGAATTTCTTGTCCATATATCTTTGATTCTGTTTTGTTTACTATTGTACACGGCCCAGGGTCTTCAGCACCCGGGCCCGCAGGACGGAAAGCCGTTGCAGCTCCCGCAGCAGGTCCAGCTGCTGCTCGACGGGAGCATCTTTGAGGGCCGCTTCGACTTCGCGCTGCCGCACCGTCACGCGTTTTTCCTGGTAGACCCGGATGGCCCGGGGTACCCGCATGACCAGCATGGTCGCCGTCGCGGTCATCGCCGCCTGGTAGTTCTTGACCGTCAAGTTGTAACGCTCCTGGGTCAATTGGGCAACCATGTTGGCGACGGTCCGGTCGGCACCGTCCATCAGCATCCGCACGATGCCGTCCTGATCGAGTTCCGGCCGCCCGTCGTACAAAGCGAAGTACGCGTCATAGGTGCGCCCGTAGACGGAATTGACAAAGGCGAAATGATCGGCTTCCAGGTTGCTCCGGATAAAATCGGCCACGGTACTGTTCCCTTCCGGGTCATAGAACTCATGGTCCGTTTCGAATTCCAGTTCGGAGACGCCCCAGTTCAGGATAAACCAGAGCAGTTCCCGCTCGCACGGGGCGAGGACCGGATTCTCGAAGGCCAGGTCTTCTACCGTCGGGACCGGGACGTCTTGTGGCCCCGGATCGCCCGGCTGGGCCTCGGGAACTTCGGACAGCCTCTCCCGGCGGGCGCGCTCCCGGTCGGCGGCCGCCTGGTCATCCACCAGCATTTTCTCCCGGGTCCGCCGAACCCGCTGGAACAGGATTTGGGAGTCGATGTCGAACCGCTCGGCCGTAGCCTGGACGAACACGGTCCGCTTTACCTGGTCCGGAATCAGGGCGATGGTATCGGCGATGTCATTGATCAGTTCGGCCCGTTTGAGGGGGTCATTGCCCGCCTCGGCCAGGGTCCGGTCGGTCTTGAAGGAAATGAAATCCTGCTCGTTGGCGGCGAGGAACTCCTGGACCTCTTCCAAGGTATGCTTGCGGGAATAGGAGTCCGGATCGTCCCCGTCGGGGATCAGGACCACCTTGACATTCAGGCCCTCTTTCAGGGCCAGTCCGATGCCGCGCTCGGCCGCATGGATGCCGGCGCCGTCGCCGTCGAACATCAGCACCAGGTTTTCCGTGAACTTCCGGACCACCCGGATCTGGTCGACCGTGAACGAGGTGCCGCACGGGGCCACGACGTTGGTGATGCCCAGCTGGTGCATGCTCAGCACGTCCAGGTAGCCCTCAACGATATAGCACCGACCCTGGCGGACGATCTCCGTACGGGCGAAATACAGGCCATACAGGGTCTTATCCTTCAGGTAGATTTCCGTCGTCGGGGAGTTGACGTATTTCGGGACGGATTTATCCGAAGACAGGGTCCGGCCGCCGAAGGCCACCACCCGTCCGCTGACGGAATGGATCGGGAACATGACCCGGTCCGAGAAGAGGTCGGCCAGGTGACCGTCCTCGTATTGCTTGCACAGGCCGGTGGCGGTCAGGTACTCGTCCTTGTAGCCTTTGGCGCGCGCGGCATCCAGCAGGGCATGCCGCCCTTTCGGGGCCCAGCCCAGGCCGTATTTCTCAATGGTCGCATCTTCCAGCCCGCGGCTGCGGAAGTAGGCCAGGCCGACGGCGCGACCCTCCCCTTCCTTCAGGGCGTCCTTGTAAAACTGTCCGGCGAATTCGCTGACCAGCAGGAGGCTTTCACTGCGCTGACGGGCGGCGATCTCCTCGGCGGTCTGCTCTTTTTCGACGACTTCGATGTGGTATTTCCGGGCCAGGTATTTCAGGGCTTCGACATAAGACAGGTTCTCATGTTCCATGACAAATCCCACGGCCGTTCCGGACTTGCCGCAACCGAAGCACTTGTAGATGCCTTTGGACGGCGAAACGTAGAAAGACGGGGTCTTCTCGTTGTGGAACGGACAGCAGGCCACGTAGTTGGCCCCGCGGCGCCTGAGCGTCACGAAATCCCCGACCACTTCGACGATTTGCGCCGAATCAAGGATCTTGGCTACGGTGTCCTGCGGAATCATACTGGGCTACTGCTCGTCAGGATGGGTGGAATTCCGGTACCAGAATCCGGTTTCCGCCGGGTCATCCACCTTTTCATATTCAATGTCTTTCACCTCGGCCAAGTCCGTCTCCGGCGCCGGCGAAGGGGCAGCGTCCTCGTTCTTGGGGGCGAAACGGATCTCATACTCTTCCTTGGCCCGGACCATCCGCCGGGTCGAAAGGAGTTCCGTCACGCCATAGTAGATCAGCAAGATGCCCGCCAGGCGGCTCATCACCGTATTTTCCCAAGGATTGGCCAACAAGGTGATGCCGCCGATCACGGCCAGGCCGGACAGGAGCAACGGAATCAGCCCCTGCCCCAGCAGGGAAATGGTGCCGCTCATGACGATGAACTGCAGGATGCCGAACAGGATCAGGACGATGCCGATGGCCGCCACGATGAAACCGGCCACGGCACCCGGCCAGAAGAACAGGACCAGACCGAGCAGGATGTCTACGCCACCGTTCATGCCCATCAGCGGGAGTGCGCCTTCGGCGCGTTTCTTATAGCCATGTATAAGCGAAACGATGCCCGCGACGATCAGCAAGGCCGCTATGATCTTGACAACCATGACGGAAGCATCCGTCCGCAGCAGCATCACCAAACCGATGGCGATGGCCGACAAGGCCCTCAGGATGCTGCTGAACTTGGTTTTGTATCCGAAAAAAATCATGTCTGCGTCTGATTTGTGCTTTAACTTGCAAATATAGCAAAAAGCCCGGACTTTTCCGGGCTTTCAGGCAGGTAATTCGCGCGTTGCGTCAGTTGGCCACCTCGCTGAGGAATTTGAGGCGGACGAGACGGATTTCAATCTCTTCGTAATCCGGGCCAAGGGCTTTGATGGCATCGGCGACAGAGTCGGACTGGGCCTCATTCCGGAAATAATCGTAGATCTCCTCCACGACATCTTCATCCAGGTTCGCCTTGATATAGTAGTCCAGGTTCAGCCGGGTACCATATTCGACGATGTTCTCGATCTCGGAAAGCAACTCGTCCATCTCCATGCCCTTGGACTCCGCGATGTCCTCCAGGTCGAGACGGCGGTCGATGCACTGGATGATGTAGATCTTGTTCTGGGACTTCGAGGCAATCGATTTGACGACAAAATCATCCGGGCGGGTTATGTCGTTCTCTTCCACATACTTGCGGATGAGGTCCATGAACTCCTTGCCGAATTTCTTCGCCTTTCCCTCGCCTACGCCCTGGCAGTTCTTGAGCTCGTCGACAGTCAGCGGATACATGATCGACATGTCGTCCAGCGAGGGGTCGGTAAAGATGACCCAAGGCTGGAGATGCAGCCGTTTGGCTACGCTTTTGCGCAAGTCCTTCAGCATGGCCAGGAGCGTCGGGTCCCCGGCGGCGCCGCCTCCGCGCATGGCCGCATGGGCGGCCGCCGCTTCCTCGTCCTCTTCATCATCGGTCCCGTCCGAGAAGACGCGGTCTTCCGCCATCTGGATGGGATAGGGCGCCGCCTGGAAGGCGATTCCGGCCTCGGTCACGGCAATCAGGCCATAGCTTTCGATCTCTTTTTCCAGCAGATGCAGGATGAGTCCCTGGTGGATGACCATGCACCAGAATTTCTCATCGTGCTCCTTGCCCGCGCCGAAATAGGTCAGCCGGTCATGCTGGTAGGATTTGATCATGGCGCCGGACTTGCCGGCGAGGATGGCTGCCAGGTGTTCGAGCTTGAAGTGCTCCGGAAGGGCCTGGATCAGGCCGATTACCAGCAGCATATGCTTCTGGCCGTCAAAGCGGGTTTTCGGCGTCACGCAATTGTCGCACGAGCCGCAGTTGTCCTTCGGATAATCCTCACCGAAATAATTGAGCAGCAGCTTCCGCCGGCATTCGCCAGACTCGGCGTACGCCACCGTTTCCATCAGCAGCTGACGTCCGATTTCCTGCTCGGAAACCGGCTTTCCCTGCATGAATTTTTCCAGTTTCTGGATATCCTTGTAACTGTAGTAGGTGATGCATCTCCCCTCTTTTCCGTCGCGGCCGGCACGGCCCGTCTCCTGGTAATACCCTTCGATGCTCTTCGGGATGTCGTAGTGGATCACGAAACGGACGTCCGGCTTGTCGATGCCCATGCCGAAAGCGATGGTCGCCACGATGACGTCGACCGACTCCATCAGGAAGGCGTCCTGGTTGTCGGCCCGGGTCTTCGCATCCAGGCCGGCATGATACGGAAGCGCCTTTATACCGTTGATGTTCAGGAGCTGGGCCATCTCCTCAACCTTTTTCCGGCTGAGACAGTAGATGATCCCGGACTTGCCGGGGTTCTGGCGGATGAACTTGATGATGTCCTTCTCCGGCTCGACCTTGTCGCGTACCTCATAGTACAGGTTGGGACGGTTGAAGGAGCTCTTGAAAACCTTGGCATCCGGTACGCCCAGGTTCTTGAGGATGTCGCTCTGGACCTTCGGTGTCGCCGTGGCGGTCAGCGCGATGATCGGAGCCCGGCCGATTTCGTCGACGATGGCACGGATCCGCCGGTATTCCGGCCGGAAATCATGGCCCCATTCGGAGATACAGTGGGCCTCGTCGACGGCATAGAACGAAATCTTGATTTCCTTGAGCAAGGCGATGTTTTCCTCTTTGGTCAGGGACTCCGGAGCGACGTACAGAAGTTTCGTCACGCCGCTGAGCAAGTCGTCGCGCACAGCCAGGACCTGGGCCTTGTTCAAGGAAGAATTGAGGAAATGGGCGATGCCTTCGTTGCCGGCCACGAATCCGCGGATGGCATCCACCTGGTTTTTCATCAGGGCGATCAGCGGAGAAATCACGATGGCCGTTCCCTCCATGAGCAGGGCAGGCAACTGATAACAGAGAGATTTTCCGCCTCCGGTCGGCATCAGGACGAAGGCATTTCCCCCATCGACAAGATGGCGGATGACTTCCTCCTGATCTCCTTTAAAGGTGTCATAACCGAAGAATTCCTTCAGTTTGGCATGGATGGATTGGGTGTCGATCATAGAGGCCGGTTTTGAAAACCTTATAAATATAAGCAAATTTTTACATTTTCCTAATCAATTTGGCTTAAATCTCCAATTTTTGGTGTTTTTTTCAATGTTTTCGTTACAGTGAATGACTGAGCGAGAAAACTTCCGGACCAAAACGCGGTTATTCCGATTTTTATTGCGATATTTGTACGATTTTGTGATTAGGCAAATCAACTAAAAGGTATCATATATGAAGACAACCAAATTCTTCGCAGCGGCCATGGTACTTGCCATGACTGTCGCATGCGGGCAGAAAGGCGGCAACGCTTCCGCCGGTGCCCAGACCGACTCCCTCGGAGTCGCCCAGACCGTCAAATCCACCAACCCGAAAGACTATCTCCCGTCCAAGGCTGAGATCGATTCCGTCAGCTACCTGCTCGGCATCAACTTCGGCAGCTTCCTGAAGGGTTACAACTTCGGCGATGACATCAACTACTCCCAGATGAAGCGCGGCATGGACGACTTCGTCAACGCCAAGGGCAACCAGCAGGATCCGGAATTCGTCAAGCAGTTCAAGATCGATCCCAACGAGATGACCCGCATCTTCAACGAGTACCTCGCCAAGCGCCAGGACTATGTCGCCACCCTCAACATCCAGAAGGAGAAGGAATTCCTCGCCAAGAACCTGGGCAAGGGCTTCACCGAGACCGAAAGCGGCCTGCAATATCAGATCGTCGAGGCCGGTAACGATGTCAAGCCGGGTCCGCAGGATACCGTCCTCGTCCGTTACAAAGGCACCCTGCCGGATGGCAGCGTGTTCGATGAGACTCCGGAAGGCGCCGACCCGATCTCCATGCGCCTGAACCAGGTCATCGCCGGCTGGACCGAAGGCCTGCAGCTCATCGGCGAAGGTGGCAAGATCAACCTCGTTATCCCGTCCAAGCTCGCTTATGGCGAGAACGGCAACCGCGGCATCGAGCCGAACACTCCGCTCACCTTTGAAGTGGAGATGACCGAGGTCCATCCGTTCGTCGAACCCGTCGTCGAAGAGGAGAAGAAATAAGGATGGCCAATCTTGAAATCGAAGGCCGGCTCGTCCGCAAGCTGGCCGTCCAGTCCGGACGGTCGGCCCGCGGCGACTGGTCGAAGCAGGAATTCGTCGTGGAGTTCCAGGACGGCAATTTTCCGTCCAATGTCGTCTTCAACGTCTGGGGCGCCGACAAGGTCCGTGACCTCGAGCGCTACCAGGTAGGCGATGAAATCCGCGTTTCCTTTGCGCCGAGCAGCCGCGAATTCAACGGACGCTGGTACACCGACCTCCGCGCCTGGCGCATCGCCCCGGCCGGACAGGCCGCCCAGCCGCAGGCCCAGGGCTATGCCCCGTCTGCACCGCAGGCTTACGGTCCGCAGCCGTCCGCCCCGAACTACGCCCAGCAGCCATCCGCTCCGCGCGGCAGCCAGGACGTCCCCGCCGGATTCGCCCCGCGCGATCCCCAGGGCGCCGGATACGCCTCCGCACCCGCACCGACGATCGAGGACATGCCCGGAGCCGATTCCGGCGACGACCTCCCGTTCTAGGATTCAAGCCCGAGGATAGGGTCCGACAGGCGGCAGAAAAGCCCGGAACGCTGTTAAATAAAAACTGAAGCCCAGTATCGGCTTCAGTTTTTTTGTTTCCCCCTGACTATTTTTTTCCCCCCCCGGTCCGCCAAAGGGCGAGAAATGTAAATCAATGGTATTCAAATAAATCACCTACCTTTATCGCAAATTGATTTGCGGTAAAGATTCCTCAATACCTTAATAATCAGTTAATTCCTTTTCCCGCCATCCTATATCTCGTAAGTATTCTACGACCGGGGGCCCCGGAGGGTCAGAGCTCGACCCAGCGGATGGAAGGGTCGCGGCGCCACCAGGTGAGCTGGCGCTTGGCATAATGCCGGGTGTTGGTCTGGATAGCCCGTACGGCATCGTCGAGCGTCCGGATGGCAAACGGGTCGGAGGCCGGGGCACGGCCGTCAAGGACATCCAGATAGGCAAAGATCTCTTTGTAGCCGACGGTCTGCAGGGCCGGGAGATTCCGGTCCGGGAGCAGGCCGCGGACTTCTTCGACCAGGCCGTCGTCCAGCATCTGCAGGACACGCCGGTCGATGCGGTCGTACAATTCCGCACGGGGCCGGGTGAGCCCGATTTTCTCAATCTCGAAATCGCGCTGTTTCGGCGCGGACAATTTGAAAGAGGAAAAAGGCCGGCCGGAGAGCAGACATACCTCCACCGCCCGCAGGACCCGCTGCGGATTGGCGATGTCGATGGTCCGCCACGCTTCGGGATCCAGACGTTTGAGGTCCGCGCGCAGGCTTTCCACGCCTTCTTCCGCAAGCCGGCGCGTCAGATCGGCCCGCAGGACGGGATCTGCATCGGGGATGTCGTCCAGTCCGTTACACACGGCATCGACATAGAAACCGGACCCGCCCGCCATGACCAGCGTCTCGTGTCCCTCATCAAACAGTTTGTGAATCAGGGCAAGGGCCTCGATCTCGTATTTGCCGGCCGTATAGTACTGATGGATGGAATGATCCTGAATGAAATAATGCTTCACAGCCGCAAGCTGCGAAGCATCGGGAACGGCCGTACCGACCGTCATTTCCTTGTATATCTGCCGGGAATCGCAGGAGATCACCGGAGAGCCATGCCTGAGCGCCAGGTCTATGCTCCAATCCGTCTTGCCCACGGCCGTGGGTCCGACCACGATGACCAGCCTGCGGCGCATGGACTACAGCTCGCCTTCTTCGAAGATCTCCTTGCCGTCCTCGTCGCCGTCTTCTTCCTCGTCATCCTCTTCGTCGAGATCCTCGTCATCGAGGTCCTCATCGTCATCATCGAAGGAGGTATCGCCCTTGTCCTTGCTCCAGCTGCGCTCGCCGGGCATGTGCTTCTGCTCGTCCGGCAGGTCTTCATAGGCCACGTAGCCGTTCTCGAACTCGATCGGGTTCGGACCCTTCGTCTCGACCAGGGCCGGATAGACGACGCCCTTGCGCGCCTCGACTTCGCCCTCGTAGGTGACGATGACGCTCTTGCGGTTGGCTACGTCATAGAAATACAGGAAGGAAGCCACGCCCTTTTCCACGGTCTCGGCGAGGGAGACGGCATCGACGGCGCCGCTGCCCAGGTCGAACAGGCCGTAACGGGCTACCAGTCCGCCCGCCGCATCCAAGGCCTTGAACTGGATGAGCTGGTCATGCGGGAAATCCAAATCATCACGCAGCCGCTTGTGGAAATCATACAGCGACATGGTCGGTTTCAGTTCATAGACCCGTGCGAAGCCCTTCAGGCCGGCCAGGGAAATGCGGTAACGTAGCACCATAAAAGCGATCTTTCAGTTAACGCCGGCAAAGGTACAAAATATTTCGGCACGTCGCGCAAAATGCTGCAAAAACTGCTTCCGGGTTGGAAAATCCGGGGATTTTGACTATTTTTGGGAGATACGAGATATGGACCCGGTCATCAAAGACGCATACAAGAGCATCGCTGCTCGCTCGGAGGGGCTTTTCAAGGACAACGGAAGCCGCTTCATCGCCTTCGCCTTCCCCGTCGAGACCCCGGACCAGGTCAAGGATATCGTCGATTCCCTCAAGAAAGAATACCACGACGCCCGCCACCACTGCTACGCCTACCGCCTCGGATACCTGGGCGATACGTTCCGCGCCAACGATGACGGGGAGCCCTCCGGCTCGGCCGGCCGGCCCATCCTCGGCCAGATCGATTCCCTGGGCCTGAGCGACATCCTGGTGGTCGTCGTCCGCTATTTCGGCGGCATCAAACTGGGCATTCCTGGACTGATCCGGGCGTACAAGACTTCCACCGCCGACGCCCTTGCCGCTGCCACGGTCATTGAAAAGGTCGCCGGAAAGAACTTCCGCCTGGATTTCGACTACATGGCCATGAACGCCGTCATGAAGGTCCTCAAAGACATGGGACTCCCCCAGGAAGGACAGGATTTCGGCGCCACGTGTTCCCTGCGTACGCGCGTAAGACTGGCCGCACTGCAGGATTTCCAGGACCGGCTCGGCGCCGTCTGCCGCATCACCGAAATTTAAACCAAACGAACAGATATGACAAAGAACCTCATTTCCATCCAGGACTTCTCCAAAGACGAGATCCTCCACATCCTCGACGTCGCCAAGGAATTCGAAAAGGACCGCGAACAAAACTTCCTGGCCGGGAAAGTGGTCGCCTGCCTCTTTTTCGAGCCCTCCACCCGCACCCGCCTCTCCTTTGAAGCGGCCGTAAACCGTCTCGGAGCCCGCGTCATCGGCTTCCCGGACAACAAGAACACCTCCCAGAGCAAGGGAGAGACCCTGGAGGACACCATCCGGATCGTCTCCGGCTATGCCGACATGATCGTGATGCGCCATCCGATGGAAGGCGCCGCGGCCATCGCCGCCTCCGTAGCCGGGATCCCCGTGGTCAACGCCGGAGACGGAGCCAACCAGCACCCGACGCAGACCCTGCTCGACCTGTTCGCCATCCGCGAAACCCAGGGCAGGCTGGAAGGCCTGACCGTCAACATGGTCGGCGACCTCAAGTACGGCCGCACCGTCCATTCCCTGTCCGAGGCCATGTCCGACTTCGACCCGCATTTCATCTTCACCGCCCCCGAAGAACTGAAGATGCCCCGCAAATACCTCGACTTCCTCGATGCAAAGGGAATTCCTTATGAGCAGACCGAATCGCTCGAGGACCACATCGACGACTGCGACATCCTCTACATGACCCGCGTCCAGCAGGAACGCTTCCCCACCCGGGAGGATTACGAGAGGGTCAAGGATGTCTATGAACTGAGGGCCTCCATGCTCGGGAACGCCCGGCCGAACATGAAGATCCTGCACCCGCTTCCGCGCATCACCGAAATCCATACGGATGTCGATACGACCCCGTATGCCTACTATTTCCAGCAGGCCCGCGGCGGAATGTACGTCCGGATGGCAGTTATTGCGTATTTATTGGGATATCGTTAAAATTTTTGTATATTCGCAGCGATTTCGAATAGAAATCTTAACCACAATAATAACATTTACTTAAAATCTGATATGGGAAAAGTTCACGTATTCAATGCCGGCCCTTGCATTCTGCCTGAGCAGGCCATCGACAATGCCATTGCAGCGCTGAAAGACTTCAAGGGAACGGGCGTTTCCGTCCTCTCCATCTCCCACCGCACCAAAGAATGGGAAGAGACCATGAACGAGTGCCGCGCACTCTGGAAGGAACTCCTCCACATCCCGGATACGCACGAAGTCGTCTTCCTCGGCGGCGGCGCCAGCCTCCAGTTCCTGTATGTCGCCATGAACTATCTCGAGCACAAGGCAGCCTACCTGGATACCGGCGTCTGGGCACACAAGGCCCTCCAGCAGGCCCAGGGCATCGGTGAAGCCTACGCCATCGCCTGCTCCAAGGACAAGAACTACACCTACATCCCGAAGGGTTACGAAATCCCGACCGACCTCGACTATTTCCACATTACCACCAACAATACGATCTACGGCACCGAGATCAAGGAAGACTATGACTGCCCGGTCCCGCTGATCGCCGACATGTCCTCCGACATCATGTCCCGTCCCGTCGATGTCAGCAAATACGTCCTCATCTACGGTGGCGCCCAGAAGAACGTCGGTCCTGCCGGCGTGATCTTCGCCATCATCAAGAAAGACATGCTGGGCAAGGTCAGCCGCTACATCCCGACGATGCTCGACTACCGCACCCACATCGAGAAGGAGTCCATGTTCAACACCCCGCCGGTCTTCGCCATCTATGTCATGAACGAGACCCTCAAGTGGCTCAAGGGCATCGGCGGCGTGGAAGCCATCCAGAAGATTAACCAGAAGAAGGCCGCCCTGCTGTACGATGAAATCGACCGCAACTCGATGTTCGTCGGCACCGCCGCCAAGGAAGACCGCTCCCTGATGAACGTCTGCTTCGTCATGGCCCCGGGCAAGGAAGACCTGCAGGATGCATTCATGGCTTTCGCCAAAGAGCATGGCATGATCGGTATCAAGGGCCACCGCAGCGTCGGCGGCTTCCGCGCCTCCCTGTACAACGCCTGCAAGATCGAAGATGTCGAAGCCCTCGTGGCCTGCATGCAGGAATTTGAAAAACTTCACAAATAGTTCAGGATCATGAAGATATTGGTTGCAACCCAGAAGCCGTTTTCCGCGGCTGCCGTGGCAGGCATCAAGGAGATCGTCCTCGCCGCGGGTCATGAATTCGCCACCCTCGAAAAATATCCGGAACAGAAGGACCTCGTCGCCGCCGTCGCCGATGTCGACGCCCTGATCATCCGCTCCGACAAGGTCACCGCGGAAGTCCTCGACGCCGCGAAGAACCTCAAGATCGTCGTCCGCGCCGGTGCAGGCTTCGACAACGTCGACCTGGCCGCCGCCACCGCCCATGGCGTGGTCGTCATGAACACTCCGGGCCAGAACTCCAACGCCGTCGCCGAGCTCGCCATCGCGATGATGATCTTCATGAGCCGCACCCAGTTCACCCCTGCCACCGGCAGTGAGGTCATGGGCAAGCGCCTCGGTATCCAGGCCTTCGGCAATGTCGGCCGCCTGGTCGGTGCCAAGGCCAAGGCCCTCGGCATGGACATCCTCGCCCTGGACCCGTTCCTGACACCGGAGCAGATCGAAGCCGGCGGTGCCAAGCCGGTCACCGACCTGGGCGAACTGTACGCCAGCTCCGACTTCGTCTCGATCCACATCCCGGCCCTCCCGGCGACCATCAAGAGCATCAATTACGACCTGATCACCAAGATGCCGAAGGGCGCCACCCTCGTCAACACCGCCCGCAAGGAAGTCATTGACGAAGAAGGCCTGATGCGTGCCCTCGAAGACCGTCCGGACCTCAAGTACGTCACCGACGTCATGCCGGACAACTACGCCGCCCTGCAGGAGAAGTTCGGCCTGCGCGTCTTCGCCACCCCGAAGAAGATGGGTGCCCAGACCGCGGAAGCCAACATGAACGCCGGCCTCGCCGCCGCCCGCCAGATCGTCGATTTCTTTGCTACCGGCAACCGTAAATTCCAAGTGAACAAATAGTTATGGTACGCGTAAAACCCTTTGCCGCCGTCCGTCCCCCGAAGAACATCGTGACCGAGGTCGCGGCACCTCCGTATGACGTCCTCAACTCCGCCGAGGCCAAGGCCATGGCCGGAGAGAAGTCCCTGCTGCACATCACCAAGCCGGAAATCGACTTCGACCCCATCGCCGATGAGATCACGCTCGAGGCCGTGCCGCGTCCCATCGAGAAGAAGCCCGGTGTCAAGGCAAACACCGTCTACCAGCGGCTGCTCACCGCGCTCGACCGCCTCACGGCCGTCATCCGCAGCAGCGAGGGCCGCACGAACAAGGACCTTGCCCGTCTCACCGACCAGATCACCGAGCTGACCAACAAGTTCGAGAAATGAAGCAAGGCCCACGTTATGTTAACAACTGCCGCAAAGGCAGTCGATATAGGAGGAATGACATATGAATTACGAGATCCAAGGCAAACCCTATCCAGTAGCCATCATGAACCTGGAGGCCGGCGAGAGCGTCGTCTGCCAGCGCGGTGCGATGACGTGGATGTCCTCTAACATGGAGATGCAGACCAAGGGCGGCGGCATCGGCAAGATGCTCGGCCGTGCCCTCAGCGGCGATTCCATGTTCCAGAACACCTACACCGCCAAGGGCGGCCCCGGCATGATCGCCTTCGCCTCGACCGTTCCCGGTGAGATCATGGAGATCGAGATGGCCCCCGGCCGCGACATCGTGGCGCAGAAGTCTGCGTTCCTGGCCTCCTCGCCGTCCGTCAGCTTCGAGATGTTCTTCCAGAAGAAGCTCGGCGCCGGTTTCTTCGGCGGTGAGGGCTTCATCATGCAGCGCTTCTCCGGCACCGGCACGCTCCTGCTCGAGATCGACGGCAGCCTCATCAGCTATGAGCTCCAGGCCGGCCAGTCCATGCTCGTGGACACCGGCAACCTCGCAGCGATGGACGCCACCTGCTCCATCGACATCCAGACCGTCAAGGGCATCGGCAACATGCTCCTCGGCGGTGAGGGCCTCTTCAATACGAAGGTCACCGGCCCCGGCCGCGTTTGGATGCAGACCATGCCGCTGAGCAACCTCGCCGGCGCGATCGCACGCTTCATCCCTTCGAAGGACTGATCACCTCCAACAGACTCGAGCCCCCGTTCACCGCGAACGGGGGCTTCCCTGTTCGCAGTGCCTGCCTCGGAGGAACAAAAACGTGCGGTACCAGAGCACCGCACGTTCGTATGTATCATGACCCGATGCGGCCGGCGGCGACGACGATGAAGCCGTCCGTGTTGTTGCCGGACATCACATAATCACCGCTCATCGGCACAGCCACGGTCGTCTTGCCGACGCCCTTTGCTGTGAAGTAGATGCTCCAGACATTGGAGCCGTCATTATAGATATAGGGGTCGCTCACCGGATGCTTGCGAAGTGCCGCGATATAGGCGGTGAGGGTCAGGCCCTGATCATGCATCACCGCCGCATGCTCCTTCCCGACATAGCGAAGATGGTAGGGTGCCGGCGTGATGCCGGTCGCCTCCTGCTCCGCCTCCGTGTAGGGCAGGATGAAGCCGTAATGCCACGCCTGATCAGCGAGCCATGTCGTGTCGCTGCCGATGCGCGAGATCGTGCCGTCCTCATTGAGGATGCACAGATCGACGCAATAGCCTGTCGCACGGTCGGGCAGCGCCTCCGGGTACAGGCTCCCGTTCACGTCATACGGCTCCGTGGTGCTGTAGATCATGAGCTTGCCCTCATGCATGACGGTCTGCCAGTCCTTCGCCATCGCGTTCATGGCCGTAACGACCTCGGACTTGATCGAGAGGGACTTGCTGCGTGCGCAGTAGCAGTCGTTCATCTCGCTCAGATCGGTCAGCGCACCGGTGCTGCCGATGTAGACGTTCTCCGAATCGAGACGCAGGAGCGCACCAGAGTGGATGTCCTTCTGCTCCGGCTCGATCGCGACGCATCCGGCAGGGATATAGGAACGCCCGAAGATCGAGCTGCCCGCATCGACCGCGCCGTCCCCCGGCTCGAGCGGCTCAGACTGAGGGTCCGTGCCGGCCGGGATGGAATCGTCTTTGCTGATGATATAGTCCCCAACAGGCTCGGCATGCTTTGGCGTATCCGCGAAGTCGCCTTCCACGATGATATCCCCCCGCTTCACGAGCTGTGGGAAAGCTGCACGAATCACCTTGTTGATCCCAAAGATCCCACCGACGAATGCTCCGATGATCAGGAACCATCCTGCGAGCGAGATCCGGGAAGTCGGCTTTGGCGGCTTCCTTCTGACGGCAGCCCTGCGCCTTCTTCTCTGTTTCATATGTTTTGCTCTCCTTTGTGCTGCTCCCGCAGCTTTTTCTTCGGTCCTCCATACCGCGCGGTCGAGCCGCTTAGACGCAGGCAGGTGTTCTGTTCTCTTCACCCACCTTATTCGGTCATGCCGCCGTCGCCGGCGCCACGATCTGTAGTATTTGCCCGTCCCGCATCGCCGCTTCTCTCTCCTGCGGTCTATGTCGGTCGGACAGCTTGCGGATGCCTTCGCAGGCATCGTGATATCCTATCTCTTATCTCTATTATATCAATATGAAAGCAGGTGCCTCAGCGGACGTGCTGCACTGTTATTCCTGTGCGGCTGCCTCGCCCTCGGCAGGGGCCTCCTCTGCCGGCGCCTCATCGGTGGGCGCTGCGGACTCCTCCGGGGTCAGCAGGTCGTAGGTGCCGGTGATGATGCCGTAGAGGCGGAACGTATCGAAAATGTTGTGCCACTTGCTCATGCCCTTGGCCGTCACGGTAACGTAGCGATGTTCGCCAGGCGTCTCGGCCCAGTTCGCGAGGCACTGGCCGGCCTCATCGGTATAGCCGGTCTTACCGCCGCAGATGCGGATGCCCTCGACCTCGGTGCCGTACATACGGCTGAACATCGTGCTCTCGAGGAGGATGCCCTCGGGATGCTGCTCGGTCTCGGAGGTCGTATAGGTATACGTCCCCAGGATCTGCTTGCATCGCTCGTTCATGATGGCATAGCGCAGGATCACGGCGATGTCGTTCATCGAGCTGTAGTGATTCTCGTCATGCAGACCGCTGTTATTGGTGAAATGGGTGTTCTCGAGGTGGAGCTTTTCCACCGTTTCGTTCATCCACGCCACAAAGGCCTCCTCAGAGCCGGCAGTCGCCAGGGCAAGGCCCATGGTGCCGTCCGCACCGGAGGGCAGAGCGGCCGCGTAGAGCAGATCGTTCATCGTGACCGTCTCGCCCGGCAGGAAGCCGGCACGGGAGGCCTCGGCCTCCTCGAGGGGGGCGATGATCTCCTCCGTGAACGTAAAGGTATCGGAAAAATCGTCGATATGCTCGATGGCGGTCAGGACGGTCAGGATCTTGGTCATCGAGGCCGGGTAGATCCTCGCATCGGGGTCGCCCTTCACGGCGACGATACGATTCGCCTCGCAGTCGATGAGCAGCGCCATCTCGCTCTGCACCTCACCGTCGAGGATCATCGTGTCATCGTCTGCCTGTGCGACGACGACTGGCGGGGGCGGCTCGGTCGGCGCCTCCGTCGTCGGGATCGTGGGCGGCTCGGTGGCTTCCGCCTCCATGGCCTCCGGCAGACTGTCGAGATTCTTACGATGCGATGACGGCGCTGCGAAGACCAGCACCAGGATCACGATCCCCAGCGTGACCGTCACCAGAAGTAATCCTAACAAGAAAATAATGCCCTGTTTCGACAGGGAACGCGCATTCCCGCGTCCGTTTGACAACACACACACCTCCGTGACACGGGGAAATGTGCACACTGTTGCCAGGCGCATCGTTCTTTATGATCGTCATGATCCACTTTCCCCAGTCTAAATGTTGAACTGTTTTTATTATATACCTTTTCCGAGGGCTTGTCAAGCAGGAAACCCCAGAATCCGACAGGCTTCCGTCAAGTTTTTTCTTTACACTTTTTCAACAGTATAAAAAGCCCATCCCTTGGCGGAACGTGTCCCCGCGTGTTCGTCGATCTGTACAAAATTTGCCAAAAGATCCATTCTTGGGGCGAGAAGGGTTGACTTTTTCCGTGCTATCTGTTATAATGATAGAGTTGTATGGTACTACTGTCAAAGAGTCGTGAGATTCGATCCGGATGGCTCGATGGGCTACCGTCCAATACCTGACGTACCGGTGACATCATGCCGGTGCGAGCAGAGGAATCGCATCATGCAGAACTGAGGTGAACCCGCGATGAAGAAGGACATCCATCC
>ONQC01000013.1 GCA_900319855.1 uncultured Bacteroidales bacterium | reverse complement strand
CTATACGGTCATGTATCTGAGCCGGGAAATGGGCTACGAGGTCCATGCGGTCTGTGCGGATACCGGTGGCTTCTCCCCGGAACAGCTGGCTGAGAATGAAAGCAAGGCGCTCGCCCTGGGCGCAAAGGTCTACAAGACGTTGGACGTAAAGCAGGAGTACTATGACAAGAGCTTGAAATACATGATTTTCGGCAATGTGCTCCGCAACGGGACCTATCCGATTTCCGTTTCCTCGGAGCGGATTTTCCAGGCCCTGGCCATCGCGCGCTATGCCCGGGAGATCGGTGCCGGTGCGATTGCCCATGGATCGACCGGAGCCGGAAACGACCAGGTCCGTTTCGACATGACGTTCAAGGTGCTGGCCCCGGAAATGGAGATCATCACCCTGACACGGGACATGAAGCTGAGCCGCCAGCAGGAGACGGATTACCTGAACCGGCACGGCTTCCATGCGGATTTCAAGAAACTGAAATATTCCTATAATGTCGGTATCTGGGGTACCTCCATCTGTGGCGGGGAGATCCTGGATTCGGCCCAGGGGCTTCCGGAAACGGCCTACCTGAAGAAAGTTGCCTGTCAGGAACCTTCGATCCTGAAAATCGGGTTCGAGCAGGGTGAGATCGTCTCTGTCAACGGAACGGCCTATACCGATAAGGTGGCTGCCATCCAGGCGGTCGAGGCGATTGCCGCTCCCTATGGCATCGGCCGGGATATCCATGTCGGGGATACGATCATCGGCATCAAGGGCCGGGTGGGTTTCGAAGCCGCCGCGGCCATGACCATCATCACTGCGCATAAATACCTGGAAAAGCATACGCTGAGCAAATGGCAGCAATACTGGAAAGACCAGGTGGCCAATTGGTACGGCATGTTCCTGCACGAGAGCCAGTATATGGAACCGGTCATGCGCGACATCGAAGCGATGCTCCAGAGCAGCCAGCGCCATGTCACTGGTACCGTAATCCTGGAACTCCGTCCGCAGTCGCTGTCGACGGTCGGCGTCGAATCCGACAATGACCTGGTCAAGAACAAGCTGGGCGAGTACGGTGAAGGTCAGAAGGGCTGGACCTCCGACGAGGCCAAGGGATTCATCGCCCTGACGTCCGTTCCGCTGAAAGTCTATTACCTGTCTCATCCGGAAGAAAAGGACGCGTTATGATCCCGTTGCTGCAGGAACTGATCGCCATTCCCTCTTTCAGCCGGGAAGAAGGGGCCGCCGCCGACTTGCTGCAGGCAAGGCTGGCGGAGCAGGGCCTGCCCATGCACCGGACGGGTAACAACCTGTGGTGCAGTACGGAAGGGGAGGGGCCGGTCGTCCTGCTGAACGCCCATATCGACACGGTCCGTCCGGCAGCCGGCTATACGCGGGATCCTTTCCGGCCAACCCTGGAAGGGGACCGGCTGTACGGCCTCGGGGCCAATGACGATGGCGGAAGCGTCATCGCGATGGTCCGGGCTTACCGGATCCTGTCGTCCCGGCCGCAGTCTTACCGGCTCGTCCTTTCGCTGACGGCCGAGGAGGAAGTGACCGGAACGGGGGGCATCGAGATGCTTTTCCCCCTGATCGGCCCGGTTTCCCTGGGAATCATCGGCGAACCGACGGGGCTTCGGATGGCGGTTGCCGAGCGCGGACTCATGGTACTGGACTGCACGGCCCACGGAGTCAGCGGCCATGCGGCGCGGGATGAGGGGAAAAATGCGATCTATGCGGCCATGGAGGATATCCGGCGGCTGCTTTCCTTTGATTTCGGACGCCCCTCTGACCTGCTGGGCCGGGTGAAAACGACCGTGACGATGATCAAGGCCGGGACGCAGCACAATGTCATCCCGGATACCTGTTCTTTTGTCGTGGATGTCCGGACGAATGAGCATGTGACGAATGCCGAAGTCCTGGCAGGGATCTCCCGTTGCCTGAACGCGGATGTCAAGGCCCGTTCGACCCGGCTGGGGAGTTCCGGCATTGCGCCGGACCATCCGGCCGTCCTCCGGGGACTCGGCCTGGGGCTGGAGCCCTTCGGTTCACCGACCCTCAGCAACTCCGCGGTTTGCCCGTTCCCGACCCTGAAAATCGGACCGGGGGATTCCGCCCGCTCCCATGGTCCGGATGAATATATCTGCCTGTCGGAAATCGAAGAGGCCGTCAATGTCTATGTGAAATTATTGGATGGATTGGAAATATGAAACTGTGGGATAAGGGTTATGCACTGGATGCCTCGATCGAGGCATTCACCATCGGGAAAGACCGGGAACTGGATCTGTTGCTGGCTCCCTATGATATCTTGGGAACGATGGCCCACGTGACGATGCTGGCATCGGTCGGCTTGCTCACGGAAGGGGAGCGGGACCAGCTGCTCCCGGAGCTGCGGAAACTGTATGCCCTGGCGGCAGACGGGAAGTTCACCATCGAAGAAGGAATCGAAGATGTGCATTCCCAGGTGGAACTGGAACTGACGCGTGCGCTGGGCGATATCGGGAAAAAGGTCCATACGGGCCGTTCCCGCAATGACCAGGTCCTGCTGGATGTCAAGTTGTTCGCCCGTGCGGCATTGGAGAATACGGTCGGAAAGGTCAAGACGCTCTTCGACCACCTGCAGGCCCGCAGCGAGGAATTGAAGGATGTCCTGATGCCGGGCTATACGCATCTGCAGGTTGCGATGCCTTCTTCTTTCGGACTGTGGCTGGGAGCCTATGCGGAGCGCCTGACGGACGACCTGTCCCTGCTGCATGCCGCCTGGGAGCAGGCGGACCGCAACCCGCTGGGAGCAGCGGCCGGTTATGGCTCTTCCGCACCGCTGGACCGGGACATGACAACCCGTCTGCTGGGCTTCTCGGACCTGGACTGCAATGCCGTCCATGCCATGATGGGGCGGGGTAAGATGGAGTGGACGGTTTCCGTGGCCTACGCTTCGCTGGCCCAGACGCTGGGGCGCTTCGCGATGGACGGCTGTCTGTTCATGAGCCAGAATTTCGGTTTCATCCATTTGCCGGACAATCTGACGACGGGCTCGAGCATCATGCCGCACAAGAAGAATCCCGATGTCTTTGAACTGATCCGGGCACATTGCAACCGGATGCAGGGGATCCCGGCTACCTTGATGGGCATGCTGTCCAATCTTCCCTCGGGCTATTTCCGGGACTTCCAGCTGACCAAGGAGGTCTGGCTGCCGTTGTTTGCCGAGATGGACCAGGTCCTGGATATCCTGGATTATGCGGTCTGTCATATGACGGTTGAGAAGGACCTGATGTCCAGGCCTTTGTATGCGGCGGCCTTCAGTGTCGAAACCGTCAACCGCCTCGTGGCCGCCGGCGTGCCGTTCCGTGAGGCCTACCGGCAGGTCGGCCAGGCGGTGCAGGATGGCTCTTTCCGGCCGGATCCGTCCCTGACCGGACCGGATGGCTCCGTTACGCCGGCCACCCTCGGACATACCCATATCGGCTCCGTCGGAAACCTGTGCAACGACCGGGTCGCCGCGCGGATGGATGCCATCCTCTCCCGCTTCCCGTTCGACCGCGTCCACGCGGCCCTGGACGCCCTGCTGGGCTGATTGACGTGAAAAAAAAGAAGGACGGCTGGGTTCCAGTCGTCCTTTTAAATTGCAAGGCGGGGCCGTAAGCCGGTTTCTGTTTTTAAATCTGCCATTTATCTACGCAACCTACCCCCTGGCATCGGGCGGGCAGCCCTCATCTGCCAGTATATTTGGTCTTGCAGGCCCTGTCTCCGTACCCGGCCGGCATCGCTGACGGCCGTCGTGGGCTCTTACCCCGCGTTTTCACCCTTACCAATCCGGCGTCATCAAAACGAGGTGACAGACACCTGGCTGGCGGTTGTTTTCTGTTACGGTCGGAATGAAATTACTCCCATCTGCGCTTTCCGCAGCAGGGTGCCCTGTCCTGTCCGGACTTTCCTCACCGTTTCCGGCGCGGCAGATCGTCCTGCCTTGTCATTCTCCATCCGCCTTCTCGGGCGGCTTTGCCCGGCAAAGGTACGCAAAAAATAAAAATAATTGCTAACTTCGCGCCGTTCCGAGAGGAATGGATTTTGATAAGATAGGTTGTCATGAAGAAAATCTTGCTTTTTATCCTGATAGTGCTGAGCCTGAACGCCTGTGCGGACGGGAAGGTCCGTCAGTATAAGTTGCAGGTAGTCAAGGACTATCTGCATGATACCCAATCTTATACCCAAGGCATCTTCTTCGATGGCGGCCATTTTTACGAGAGTACGGGACAATACGGTGAATCGACCTTCCGGATCGTGGACCTGGCGACGGGAAAGGCGCTTCGCAAGCTGGACTTCGGCCGGAAGTATTTCGTGGAGGGATCGGTCATCCTGGACGGCCAGCTGTTCATCCTGACCTGGACGAACAAAGTCGCCTTCGTGTATGACGCCGGTACCCTGGAATACAAGCAAGCGTTCTCCTATCCCCGGGAGGGCTGGGGCCTGACCACGGATGGGAAACAGCTGATCGCCAGCGACGGCACGGCCCGCCTGTATTTCATGGACAAGCAGTTCGGCGTGCAGCGGACGGTGACGGTCAAGCTGAACGGCCGGCCCGTGAATATGCTGAATGAACTGGAGTATATCGACGGCAAGGTCTGGGCGAATGTCTACACTTCCGACATGATCCTGATCATCGATCCGAAGAGCGGGAACGTGGAAGCGACCGTCGATTGCACAGGCTTGCTGCCGAGACAGTTAAGGGATAACCGGACGGATGTGCTGAACGGCATTGCCTATGATCCGGCTACGAAGAAGACGTACCTGACCGGGAAATACTGGCCCCGGCTGTACGAAGTGAAGCTGGTGGAGAAATAACGGACCCGGACGATCCGGGAAACATACATAAAGCGGGGGTGCCGGCTCAGGCCGGCTGAGATCATACCCAATGAACCTGATGCGGTCCGTACCGCCGTAGGGAAGGCTGAACCTCATGTACCCCCTTGCATTAATGAACCATTATATGCGAGGTTTTTCTTTTTTGACGGCTGCGGCAGCCATGCTTCTGATGCAGAATGCCGCCTGGGCGCAAACGCCTGAAAAACAAGAGCGGCTGGACAGTGTCGTCGTGTCCGCATCCCGGGCCGGAAAGGCCACGCCGGTCACGTATTCGACGGTAGGGAAGGACGAACTCCGCCGCGCCAATCCAATCAACTCCCTGCCGATGACGCTGGCTTTGCAACCTTCCGTCGTCGTTTCCCATGAAGGCGGTACGGGCATCGGCTATTCCAAGATGACCATCCGCGGCTCGAAAGGATCCCAGATCAACGTGACCCTGAACGGCATCACCCTGAATGACGCCGAATCCCAGGAGGTCTTCTGGGTGAACATCCCGGCCCTGACGGGAATCCTGTCCGGAGTCCAGGTTCAGCGGGGCCTGGGAACCTCTGCGAACGGTGCGGGCGCTTTCGGGGCCAGCATCAACATGAACACGGCCTTTGTCGGTGCGGATCCGACGGCGCGGATCGATTTCTCGGCCGGTTCCTATGACACCCGGATTCTGACGGCGTCCGGCTCTACGGGCTTGCTACCCAATGGCCTGTATTTCAGCCTGGCCTATTCGACCAATGAGACGGAAGGGTATATCCGGAATGCCTGGGGCGATGCTTCCAGCGTCTTTGCCGTAGCCGGATGGTTGAAAGGGAGGAATTCCCTGCGCCTGACGTATCTGCGCGGCGAGCAGGCGACGGGCATTACCTGGACCGGAATCCCGCTGGTGGACCTGGAAAACGACCGCACCCGGAACCCGGAAGGCATTTACTATGATGCCCAAGGGAATGAGCGGTATTACCGGAATCATTCCGACAACTACCTGCAGCAGCATGTACAGCTCAACTGGACGCATCAGTTCAGCGATCGTTGGACGTGGTCGACGACCCTGAACTATACGGACGGCTATGGCTATAATGAGCGTTACAAGACCGGCAAGAAACTGAGCGCCTACGGATTCCCGTCTGATTTCCGGTATGGGGACGTAACCGCCAAGACCAAGGGAGATGTCATTTTCCGCAAAACCATGGCCAATGGCTACTGGGTTGCCAATTCCGAGGTGACCTTCCGCAGCAACCGACTCCGCTTCGTGGGAGGGATCAACGTGTCCCGGTATGACGGCGACCACTATGGGGAACTGCTCTGGCACCAGGCGCTGGGCAAGGGGTACGACTACGCTCCGCTGAACGTCCGCAGCCGGGAGAACAACTGGTATCTCAATACCGGTATCAAGCAGGAGGCCAATGTGTTCGCCCGGGCCGAATACGGTTTCAACGCGTGGTTGACCGGCTATGCCGACGTGCAGTACCGGGGTGTCCGGCTGGATATGTCGGGGATCGATGACGAGGACGACCTGCCGATGGATTTCGGCAAGACCTGGCACTTCGTCAACCCGCGGGCGGGCCTGACCGCGACGTTCGGCTTCAACAAACTGTACGCCTCCGTCGCCTTGGGCCACCGGGAGCCGGGTCGCAGCGACATCAAGGAGATCATCGAAAGCAACAACCTCGAGGGAGGGGACCGGGAACTCAAGCCGGAAAAGATGGTGGATGTGGAGGCCGGTTATGCCTTCGAGAGCCCCCGGTTCAGCGCCGGGGCCAATGTCTATCTGATGGAGTATCGGGATATGCTGCTGGAAACGGGGGAACTCTCCGCTTCCGGCTATGCGATCAAGGACAATGTCGACCGGAGCTGGCGCCGGGGCGTTGAACTCTCGGCCGCCTGGAAGCCCTGGAGCAACCTGCAGCTCGCCGGTAATACGACCTTGAGCACCAACAAGATCAAGGATTACACGAAATTCTATGAAGTCTACGACAACCTGGATGATTGGAGCTACCAGGGACAGCAGCAGGAGCATTTCGACGAAGTGACCATGCTGCTTTCCCCGTCCGTCGTGGGAATGGGACAACTGACCTGGACTCCGCTGCAGAACCTCGCCCGCGGATCCCTTCGGACGACGACTTTTTCAGTGGATGTCAAGTACGTCGGGAAACAGTATTGGGACAGTACGGAAAGCGCCGACCGCTGTATTCCGGCCTACTGGGTCTCGAATGCATCGCTCAGCCATGCGTTCGCCCTCCGGACCGGGACCCTGGAACTTTCCCTGTATGTGAACAACTTCTTCAACCGGATGTATTACGCTGATGCGTGGGTCTACCGGGCGTTCTTCGAGAAGGACGGCTGGTACCAGGAAGAGGGGGTCTTCCCGCAGGCTCCGCGGAATTTCATGGCGAAAATCACCTATCGTTTCTAAGGTCGCGCCTGGCGCACAGATGCAGTAAAGCCCGCTTCTCAGCGGGCTTTAACGGTTAGTTAGCAAGTGTTTCCGTTAAGGAAATAATTATCTGGTCAGTAAGATATGTCTTTCCGCCGGAGCGGTTGGTTTTCATGTAACGTTTTAATTCCGGAGTGCAAAGTTACACGAAATAAAACGATTTGCAAATTTTTGTCAGGATTTTTTTTGCAGCAGTCCGGGACGGAGCCGTTTTGTGCGCTCCAGGGCCTGTTCATCCTGCCAGGCACGGATCAGTTTCGGATTGCCGCTGAGCAGGACGTCCGGTACTTTCCAACCGTTGAATTCGGCCGGCCGGGTATAGACGGGCGGGGAGAGCAGGTCATCCTGGAAACTGTCGGACAAGGCGGAGGTCTCATCCGTCAGGGCGCCGGGGATCAGGCGGATGATGGCATCGGCGAGCAGGGCGGCCGGAATCTCGCCGCCGCTGACGACATAGTCGCCGACCGAAATCTCCCGCGTGACAAGGTGCTCGCGGATGCGATGGTCGATTCCCTTGTAGTGGCCGCAAAGCAGGATCAGGTTTCCTTTGAGCGACAGCTCGTTGGCAATTCCCTGGTTCAGCAGTTCCCCGTCCGGGGACATGTAGATGACTTCGTCATAGTCCCGCTCGGCTTTCAGCTCTTCAATCATCTTGAAAACCGGTTCGACCATCATGACCATGCCGGCATCGCCGCCGTAGCAGTAGTCGTCGACGGTGGCGCGGGGGCCCAGACCGTATTTGCGGATGTTGTGGATATGAATTTCGACGAGCCCTTTCTTGACGGCCCTGCCGACGATGGAGTGGCTGAGCGGGCTTTCAAGCAGTTCGGGAACGACGGTGAGGATATCGATGCGCATAATAACTTATTTTCAATCAGTGCGCAAAATTAGTGTTTTTTCATAAATTTTTCGATATATTTGCATCTTGTACGCGGCTCTGGAAGCCTGCGGCAAACTTTATTAACAACTGAAACACCATCAAACATGAGTGAAGAATTGAATCCTGAAGTGCTCAAGCCTTCAGATGTAGCCGAAAATCCTGTTCAGGAAGCCCCCGTCGCCGAAACGCCGAAGACGGAAGAACCCGTAGCCGCCGAGCCGGTCGCCGAACCTGCCGGGGAAGAACCCGCCGCTTCCAATTTGCAGGAAACGGTCGACGCAATCGAGGACAAGGTCGTTGAAGTTGCCCAGAAGGCGGCGGAGATGACCGGAGAAGCCGTCGGCAAGGTGCAGGATGTCGTCGATGACGTCAAGGAGGCCCTGGAACCTGCAGCCCGTTTTGCCGAGAAATCCCTGGCCGAACTGACAAGCCTGTTCGAAGGACTGATGTCCGACGAGGCCCGGATGAAGAGAGCCAAGGAGGCCGAGGCCATCAAGGCCGCCTTCTACAAGAAACTCTCCAAGGAGAAGGCGGATGCCGGCCTGGCACCCGTCGAGGAACCTGTCGGGGACGTTGCCGAGGAAGAGGCTCCGGTTGCAGCTGACGAGCAGGTCGGTCCGTTCGAGGCCATCGAGAGCGGATTCAAGTCACTCTATAACCGTTTCCGCAAGGAGCGCGGCGAATACAACCGGCAGCTGGATGCGGAACGTGCGGACAACCTGGTCAAGAAGCAGGCCGTGATCGAGGACCTCAAGGCCCTGGTCGAGCGTCAGGAAGACGTCAGCGCCTCCTTCCCGGATTTCCGTGCCCTCCAGGCCCGCTGGCGCGAGATCGGCCCGGTCCCCGTGGCGGATTTCCGGAACCTGAACGACACTTACCAGTTCTATGTGGAGAAGTTCTATGACAAGGTCCAGCTGGACCGCGACATGCGTGACCTGGACTTCAAGAAGAACCTCGAAGCCAAGGAGAAGTTCTGCGAAGAGGCGGAACGTCTCGCGGAGGACGAGAATGTCGTGGATGCTTTCAAGGAGCTGCAGAAACTGCACGAACAGTGGAAGGAATTCGGTCCGGTGGCCAAAGAGTTCCGCGAGTCCATCTGGGAGCGGTTCAAGGCCGCCACGGCCGTGATCAACCGCAAGTACCAGGGCTATTTCGAAGGCCAGAAGGAAAAGCAGGTCGAGAACCTGGCTGCCAAGCAGGCGCTCTGCGAGCGTGTGGAGGCTCTTGCCGCCAAGGAAGACATCGCTTCTTCCCTCGAGTGGAACAACCTTTCCAAGGAAATCGAAGATATCCAGAAAGAATGGAAGACCATCGGCTTTGCCACCAAGAAGGAAAACCAGCGGATCTATGACCGCTTCCGCGCTGCCTGTGACAAGTTCTTCGAGCGCAAGCGTCTGTATTATTCCGGGTTCAAGGACAGCATGAACGAGAACCTCGAGAAGAAGCTGGCCCTTATCGAAAAGGCCGAGGAACTCAAGGCCAGCACGGATTGGAAGAAGACGACCGAGGCTTTCATCGACCTGCAGAAGCAGTGGAAGGAGATCGGCGCTGTTCCGCGCAAGAAATCCGAACAGCTCTGGAAGCGTTTCCGCGCGGCCTGCGATGCGTTCTTCGCCGAGCGGGACAAGAATGCCAAGCCTGAGAATGACTATTATGGCAACCTCCGCCTGAAGAAGGCCCTCATCGAGGAGATCAATGCTTTCGAGCCGACGGAGGACGAGCAGGTGATGCATGACGCAGCCCAGGCTTACAGCGAGCGTTGGCAGGCGATCGGCTTCGTCCCGTTCAAGGAAAAGGAGAATATCGCCAAGGCCTTCCGTGACGCCATGCAGGCCAAGTTCCCGGATTGGCGGGGCGGACGCGGTCCCCAGCGCGGTGAACGCCGGGGTGGCGGACGTCCGGTCCAGCAGCGGGCTCCGATGACGGAAAAGGACAAGCTGGTGCTCAAGTACAACAAACTCCAGCAGGAAATCGATACCTACGAGAACAACATCGGTTTCTTTGCCGCCTCCAAGAATTCGGAATCCCTGATCCGGCAGATGCAGGAGCGCATCGCCCAGGCCAAGCAGGAGCTGAAAGACCTGGAGAACCAGATCCGTTCCCTGGAGGACGCCTCCGAGGAATAGCAGTATGAATGGCAGCCGGACGCGTGAGGTGTCCGGCTGCATAACGTTCTTTGAAACACAGTGGATAAAAACAGTATCATCGGATTTGTATTGATCGGTGCCATCCTTGTCGGATTCACCTTCTACTCATCCAACCAACAGAAGAAACAACAGGCCTGGCAGGCCTACCAGGACTCTATCGCCCAGGCGGAGCAGCTGATCCAGATGAAGGCGGATTCCGCCGCCTATGCGGAGCTCCATGCCGGCGATACCCTCGAACAGGCGGTCCCGCTCGTGGAGAATGCGGTCGCCCCCGTTTATCGTGATTCCCTTTTGGAAGCGGCATCGGGTGCTGAGAGCCAGGTACTTAAGCTTGAAAATGAAAAACTGGAAATAGCCTTTACCACCCAGGGAGCCCAGCCGCTTTCCGTCCGGGTCAAGGATTATTCCAACTATGACAAATCGGATCTCTACCTGTTCCATGAGGGACAGAGCGAGATGGGATATACGATCTATGCCGGCGAGAACATCAATACGAAGGATTTCGTGTTCGAAGTGGCCGCACAGACCGATTCCTCCCTGGTGATGCGTCTCCCGTTCGCGGGTGGCGGCTATATCCAGCAATCCTATGTCCTGCATAAGGATTCTTACAACGTGACCGGCGCCCTGTCCTTTATCGGCATGGAGCGTGTCATCCCGCGCAACGTTTCCGTCTACGACTTCGGTTGGAAGGTGACGATGCCGCGGATGGAAAAAGGTTACCGGAACGAGGTCCAGTATTCCAAGGGGGCTTTCTATCAGAGCGGGGACAAGAAACCGGTCGAGATTGCCCGTGGCAAGAGCGCGACCAAGCGGGTCGACAGCCGTCTGAGCTGGTTCACCTTCCATCAGCAGTTCTTCTCCGCCATCATGCGTTCCAAGAAGGAATTTGCTTCCGGCAACCTGTCTGTGACCTTCCTTCCGGAGGATGATCCGTCCCATAACCTCATGTACTGCGAGGCCGACATGCGCTCGGACTTCCAGCCGGGTCAGGACGTGACGGACGAATTCGAATTCTATTTCGGACCGAACAGCTATAAGCTCCTCAAGTCCTACGACCAGAAATATGAGCGGACCATCCCGCTGGGCGGATCGGTCGTCGGATTGTTCACCAAGTACGTGATCATCCCGCTTTTCGATTTCCTGCACCGGTTCATTTCCAGTTTCGGCCTGATCATCCTGCTGATGACCATCTTCATCAAGATCGTGGTCTTCCCGTTCGCGTTCAAGAGCTATTCTTCCAGCGCGAAGATGCAGGCCATCAAGCCGGAGATCGACAAGTTGAACGAGAAGTATCCGCGTCAGGAAGATGCGATGAAGAAGCAGCAGGAGACCATGGCCCTGTACCAGAAGGCCGGGATCAATCCGATGGGCGGCTGCCTCCCGATGCTGCTGCAGTTCCCGATCCTGTGGGCGATGTTCCGCTTCTTCCCGGCTTCCATCGAACTGCGCCAGCAGCCGTTCCTGTGGGCGGAAGACCTCAGTGCCTACGATTCGATCATCGACTTCGGGACACGGATCCCGCTGCTCGGCGACCATATCTCCCTGTTCGCCCTGCTGATGGCTGTCTCCATGTTCTTCTACTCGAAGATCACCATGCAGGGACAGACTTCCGGCAATGACCCGAATGCGGCGTCGATGCGTTTCATGAGCCTGTACATGATGCCGATCATGATGTTCTTCATCTGTAACAGCCTTTCTTCCGGTTTGAGCTATTATTACCTGTTGTCCAACCTGATTACGATGGTGGAGACCTGGGTGATCAAGAAATGGTTCGTGCATCCGGAGGAAATCCAGGCGAAACTGAAGGCCTCTGCCGGCAAGCCGGCACCGAAGAGCAAATGGCAGCAGCGGCTGGAAGAAGCCCAGAAGATGCAGCGCCAGATGCAGGCCGAGCAGCAGAAAAAGGGAAGACGCTAGATTATGATCGCAGAGAATCTACTGAATATCAAGTCGAAACTGCCATCTGGCACCCGCCTGGTGGCAGTTTCCAAATTCCATCCGGTTGAGAAGCTGCAGGAGGCATATGATGCCGGACAGCGGCTTTTCGCCGAAAGCCGTCCGCAGGAGATGGCGGCCAAGGTGCCGCAAATGCCTGCGGATGTGCAGTGGCATTTCATCGGCCATCTGCAGACCAACAAGCTGAAACTGGTCCTTCCGTATGCCACCCTGGTGGAAAGTGTGGATACGCTCCGGCTGCTGGTCAGTATCGAGCGCTGGGGCGCGGAGAATGAGCGGACGGTTTCAGTGCTGCTGGAGCAGCATATCAGCCAGGATGCGACCAAGCAGGGTTTTACGGAAGCGGAGATCCTGATGGTCCTGACCCAAGCAGTACGGGGTGCTTTCCCGCACATCCGGTTCTGCGGTCTCATGGGCATGGCGACGCTGACGGACGATTCCGGGGTCATTCACGGGGATTTCTCACGATTGGCGGAAACCTTCGCCAAAGCTCATTCCATGTTACCGGAACTGACTGAATTTAAGGAACTTTCCATGGGTATGTCCGATGACTGGCCCCTGGCGCTCGAGCACGGCTCGACCCTGGTCCGTATCGGCACCGCCATCTTCGGTCCAAGAGAATATTGATTCTTAGACCAACTGACCTTCTTCTTAAGTCGACATTGGCTCCCGAAAAGGGAGGGGACCCACTTGTGGGGAGGATCGACGTAGAAGAAGGTCAGTTGGTCTAAGATAGTTCCTGGATCATGGTGCGGGCGACGGCGGCGGAGGCACCGGTGCCGCCGAGGGCCTGGCGAATTTCCTGATAACCGTCCAGCATGGTTCCGCGATAGGCCTGGTCTTCGATCAGGCGGCGGATTTCCGCGACCAGGTTGTCAGCTGTAAGGTCGTGCTGGATCAATTCGCGGAACACCAGGCGGTCCGCAATCAGGTTGCCCAGGCTGATGTATTTGACCTTGATGATCCGTTTCCCGATCTGGTAATTGAAGTTGGAGATGGCATAGCCCACAACCTGGGGCGTGCCGATCAGGCAGGCTTCCAGCGAGGCCGTCCCGGAATTGACAACGGCGGCTTCCGCATGCCGCAGGATGGCCTGGGTCTGGCCGAAAACCAATTTCAGGTACTCTTCCCGACCGGCCAGCCAGGGTACGTAATCCTGCAGGGAACGGGAAGGAGCACCGGCCAGGACAAACTGATAGTCTTTGTATTGCGGAAGTGCATGCATCCGGTCCGCGAAGGCGCTGACCACCGGCATCATGGTCTTGACCTCGGCTTTCCGGGACCCGGCCAGGATGGCGATGACAGGACGGTCCGCCAGGCCGGCAGCCGCCAGGAATTCCTGGCGGGACTGTGAGGCAGAAGGGGAGCCGTCGATCGCATCGACCAGCGGATTCCCTTTATAGACGTAGTCTACGCCCTTCCGGTCGAAATACGGCTTTTCGAACGGGAATACGATGAAAAGTTTGTCAACGTATGCTTTGAGCTTGCGGATCCGTCCTTCCCGGGACGCCCAGACTTTCGGGGCGATGTACCAGAAAACTTTCAGTCCCTGTTTGTGGGAGAATTCGGCGATGCGGAAATTGAAACCGGGATAGTCGATCAGGATGACGGCGTCAGGCTGGAACCGGAGCAGGTCCTCGCAGCATTCCCGGACCCGTTTCAGGTGCTTTCCGGCATGCAGGATGATCTGGGAGAAACCCATGACAGCTCCTTCCTTGTAATCCCGTACGAAACCGTCGCCATGCTGATGCTCTGAATAAACGGCATTCATCAGGCTGCCGCCCCAGAATCGGATATCTGCGGCCGGGTCTTCCGAATAAAGGCCTTTCATCAGGTTGGAACCATGCAGGTCTCCCGATGCCTCACCTGCAATGATATAGTATTTCATTTGCTGAAGTCTTGGTTGAAGCCGATATCGATAAGACGCTTGTTTTCAACATAATCCGTCTTATCAAGATTGTCGGCAGTAATCGTGATGAACCCTTCTTCCAGCAGCCGGTTGTCCGCATCGGGCTGGTTCTCGTCGTCATCGACATACTGGCCGACCATCATGAACATCTTTTCACCTTCTTCCAATACGGGGTTGGGGGACAGGCCGACCGACTCGGGCGTGATGCCGAAGCGCTTGAAGATTTCGGGATTCCATTCGTTGAACTCCTTGATCCATTTTCCTTTGCCCTGATGCGCGACACGGATGCCCTTGATCAGTTCCGTCGGAAGGTCGGGGAAATTGATGTTATAGAAGATGCCATATCGCTGGGGAAGCACGGCCATCAGCCGCGTGAACAGGTCCGGGAACAAGGCTTCAACGCAGGAAAAATCTGCATCGTTGTGCAGGGAGTCGAGGGAAACCCCGAACGAAGGCGTCCCATAGAGGGCGGCTTCCTCCGCGGCGCCCAGCGTGCCCGAATAGCAGGCTGCGCTGGTGGCGTTGTGCCCGTGGTTGATGCCGCTGATGACGACATCGGGCTGCGGGTCCATGAAATTGAACCCGAATTTGACGCAGCTGGCCGGGGTGGCGTCGAGCCAGCTCCAGCGGATTCCGTCTTCATCCGTGCCCAGGTCCTTGTATCGTATCTGTTTGAGTCCGATGGACACGGCCATGCCCATGCCGGACTGATGCTTCATCGGGGAGATGACTGTCACGTCACCGAAACGGCGCATCATCCGGGCGAGGGTCCGGATGCCTTTTGACGTGTATCCATCATCGTTTGTGACCAGGATGTTCATCTATGAAACGTATTAGTACTCTTGGAGTTGTCAATTTAAACGTTTAATTTTTCCCTTTTGTTGCAAAGATACTGCAATTTCGTTATTTTTGTACGATTTTTGAAGGCAAATCAAACTGATTGACTGAAATTGTTCAACTTAATTTTTTATAAAACAAACTACAATGGTTAAACTTGGTATTAACGGATTTGGCCGTATCGGCCGTATGGTATTCCGTGCAGCTTATGAGAATTTTGCCGGTGAGATCGAGGTTGTTGGTATCAACGACCTTCTCGATGCCGATTATCTCGCTTACATGCTGAAATATGACTCCGTCCATGGTCCGTTCAGCGGCGATGTCAAGGCTGAGGGCAACTATCTTGTCGTCGATGGCAAGAAGATCCAGGTCTTCGCTGAGAAGGATCCTGCCAACATCACCTGGGGTGCACTGGATGTCGACGTCGTCGTCGAATCCACCGGTTTCTTCCTGACCGAAGAACTCGCTTCCGCTCATCTCAAGGCTGGTGCCAAGAAGGTCATCATGTCCGCTCCTTCCAAGGATGCGACTCCGATGTTCGTCTATGGTGTGAACCACAAGACCTATGCTGGTCAGAAGATCATCTCCAACGCTTCCTGCACCACCAACTGCTTGGCTCCGCTGACCAAGGTCATCAATGACAAGTTCGGTGTCGTCCGTGGCCTCATGACCACTGTCCACGCTGCTACCGCTACCCAGAAGACCGTCGACGGTCCTTCCAAGAAGGATTGGCGTGGTGGCCGCGGTATCCTCGAGAACATCATCCCGTCCTCCACGGGTGCCGCCAAGGCTGTCGGCAAGGTTCTCCCGGAACTCAACGGCAAGCTCACCGGTATGTCCCTGCGTGTTCCTACCTCTGACGTTTCCTTCGTCGACCTGACCGTCGAACTCGCCAAGCCGGCTACCTACGATGAGATCTGCGCTGCCATGAAGGCCGCTTCCGAAGGCGAACTCAAGGGTATCCTCGGTTACACCGACGAGGCTCTCGTCTCCACCGACTTCCGCAACGACGCCCGCACTTCCATCTTCGACGTCAAGGCCGGTATCCAGCTCGATCCTACCTTCGTCAAGGTTTGCGCCTGGTACGACAACGAGTGGGGTTACTCCAACAAGGTCTGCGAAATGGCCAAGGTTATCACGAAGTAATTTCATTTTTTGAAAGAAAAAGGCCGGGACGGTGACGTTCCGGCCTTTTTTGTGTATCTTTGCGCGCATTTTCGTCAATAGCCATGAAATCGCTGAAAGAACTGTATAAAATCGGAAAGGGCCCTTCTTCCAGTCATACGATGGGACCGAACAAGGCCGCACAACTGTTTGCCGAACGCCATCCGGAAGCCGCCTCCTTTGAAGTGACCCTGTATGGCAGCCTGGCTGCTACCGGCAAAGGCCACATGACGGATGTGGCCGTTTCCGAACCCCTTTCGGGCATCGCTCCCGTCACCATCTGCTGGGAGCCGTCCATCTTCCTGCCCTTCCATCCGAACGGCATGACCTTCAAGTCATTTGATGCGGATAAGAAGGAAACGGATGCCTGGACCTGCTACAGTGTCGGCGGGGGAGCCTTGTCGGAAGGAGAAGGCCACGACTTGTCCGACTCCGGCGAAGTCTATGCCATGAACACCCTCACGAGAATCATGGACTGGTGCGAACGTACGGGAAGGAATTATTGGGAATATGTCGGACTGTGCGAAGATCCGGATATCTGGGACTATCTCCAGGAAATCTGGCAAGCGATGCAGGCTTCCGTACAGCGGGGTCTTGAGACGGAAGGCCGTCTGCCCGGCCCGCTGAACCTTTCCCGGAAGGCGGCGATCTACCATGTCAAGGCGAACGGCTATCTGCCGAACCTGCGTTCCCGCGGCCTGGTCTTCAGCTATGCGCTGGCCGTCAGTGAGGAGAATGCGGCCGGCGGCATCATCGTGACGGCTCCGACCTGCGGGTCCAGCGGCGTGCTCCCGGCCGTGCTGTACCATCTTTCTCGCGGCCATCAGTTCTCCGACACGAAAATCCTGCACGCATTGGCCACGGCCGGCCTGATCGGCAATATCGTCAAGCAGAATGCCTCGATTTCCGGTGCGGACGTGGGCTGCCAGGGAGAGGTCGGCGTTGCCAGCGCAATGGCCTCCGCCGCGGCCTGCCAGCTGTTCGGCGGCAGTCCGTCGCAAATCGAATATGCGGCGGAAATGGCTCTGGAACATCACCTGGGCATGACCTGCGACCCGATCTGCGGCCTGGTCCAGATTCCTTGTATCGAGCGGAATGCCTTTGCTGCGACGCGGGCGCTGGATTCGGATATCTATGCCACCTTCTCCGATGGCAAGCACCGGGTCTCGTTTGACCATGTCGTGGAAGTGATGAAGCAGACCGGCAAAGACCTGCCGTCGCTCTATAAGGAAACTTCAGCGGGCGGACTGGCTGCCGGTTATACCAAGCGGCGTTTCTTCCGCTAGGTTATTGCATGACATTGAGATCCACAAGGCCGTTGATACCATGTACGACGGCCTTGTCCGTAAATTGCCAGTAACCCCAGTCCTTGCGCTGGGGCCGCCGGACGTCATAATGGGCGATCCAGATCGGATATTTTTCCGTGATGGAGGGTAGCAGGAAGTCCCGTGCAAAGGTTTCATAGGTATAGACGATGGGACGTTTCCCGTAATGCTTTTCCACGGTCTCCAGCCAGACGGCCAGGTCTGCATTCAGTTTTTCTTTCGTACAACCGCCATGCAGGGTCTCGATATCCAGGACCGGGGGAAGGTCCCGGTATTTGAGGGATCCGACCGTCCGGATGAAATGCTGCGCCTGCGCGGCCGGATCCTTGGAAGTCCGGTAAAAATGGTAGGCTCCCCGCGACAGGGGATACTGGCCGGCTTCTTTCCAGCGGCTGGCGAAGCGCCGGTCTTTGTGGGAGACCCCCTCTGTTGCTTTCATGAAGACGAAACTGACCGGCTGTACTTCGCGGGCATCTTCCAGGTTGCGGACCGTCCGTCCCCGGGCGTCGGTCATGACAAACAGGGAATCCCACAGGATCTTCCCGTCATTGTGATGGGACAGGTCGACGCCGTATTTCCAGTTGCCCGGAGGGACCGTCGCACCGCTGTCGATGTTGGAGACGATGATCTCTTCCACGGCAGGCCTGGCCAGGAAATACAAGACAAGCCCGATCAGCAGCAAGAGGACCCAGGACTTGACTTCCTGCCAGTTGATGGTCCGACGGCGGACCTTCTTCTTGCGTGTGACGGGCTTGTTCTTCGGGGATTGCTTCGACGTCATGTCCCTGGAGATCAGCGGGTTGCCTTAAACAGGCTGAAGACGATATTCATCACGATATAGGCGACGAAGGCCATCAGGACGATCATGGCCCAGTTCAGCCGCAGGACGGCAACCATGATTGCGATCAGGGCGGTGACGGCCAGGAAAGAGGTCCGTTTCATCGTCGTCAGCGTATCGGCGTCCTTGCTGATTTTCATGGAGAACATCGGCAGTTCGCATACAAGCAAAGCGGACAGCACCAATGCGATGGCAGGCAGGAACCAGACGGTCCCGCACCATTCGGCCAGGATGGTGAACGGTTCGTTGTAGACATAGTATGCGAGGGAGCCGCAGATCATCGCCGAGGCCGGCGTGGGAAGTCCGAGGAAACTGTCATGCTGGCGCTCGTCCAGGTTGAACTTGGCCAGCCGCAGGGCGGAAAAGACGGCCAGCACCAGGGGGAGGAACGTCACCCATCCGCGGACCTGGAAAGCCATGAGCTGGTGCAGGATCAAGGCCGGCAGTACGCCGAAACTGACCAGGTCTGCGAGGGAATCCAGCTCTTTCCCGATAT
Source organism: uncultured Bacteroidales bacterium (assembly GCA_900319855.1). Classification (GTDB taxonomy): domain Bacteria; phylum Bacteroidota; class Bacteroidia; order Bacteroidales; family UBA932; genus Cryptobacteroides. Next base: position 33,891 of record ONQC01000013.1, on the reverse strand, counting down.
CGGAATAAGCATGCAAGGCCCTGGCTGCCAAGCCGTCACAGAAATCACACACCGCAGCGGCGAGCATCAGCAGGAACGCCTGGTCCGGTCGTCCCTGCAAACAAACGATCACCCCGAAGATTCCGAAGAGGAGATTCATCGAGGTGATCGTATTGGGAATATGCTTGACAAGACGCATGGTTAGATGCCGAGTTTCTTGCGGAGCTCCTTCGGAAGGGCGTCCTTGTGGAGCGTGATGTCGAGGACCTTGCCGCGGCAGAAGGCGTCAGACATGTACCAGATGCCTTTGTATTTGCCGCTCTCACCCCAGGAGTTCTTGATCATGAGGTACTTGTTGCCAAACTGGTCCTTGGCGATACCGAAGGCGTGCATGCCGTGGTCGTCCGTGGTGGTCTTCTCGTCAAAGCCCTTCTGGCGGAAAGCCTGGTCCGGAACAATCTCCTTCGGGGCTGTCTCGGCCGGCTTGTCCTCGGCCTTTCCGACCCAGCGTTCCATATCGGAGCCGGAGGTGGAAGCCTTCGGGTCGAGCAGGAGGGCGGTGCCGGTGCGGGTGAAACCGGTCTCGGAGACGTCGCCGCCCCAAGTGGTGGTATAGCCGTTCTCAAGGGCATAGTAGATCGCCTCCATGAGCTCGTCGATCGGGACGTTGTAGGCCTGGTCGGCGCGCCAGTTATCCGTCACTTCGACTGCGAACGGTTCGTAGAACGGATGGTGGGTGAAGGAGGTCAGGCTGACGTAATTGTCGGCATCGAGCTTGAAGGAGTCACGATAGCTGATCGGCGTATACTTCTTGCCGTTGACGGTGAATTCTTCCGGATAGGCGCCGAAATAGGCGTCCATGATACCCTGGAAACCTTTCTTCCAAGCGGTGCTGAGGGTTCCGTTGGGATTCTTGACGATGGCGTCGACATAGGCCTTGGCGACTGCGTCAACCTCGGCGTGGACCGGGAGGTCCGTCCCATAGTTGGTGCCCGGCATCGCACTTTGAGGAACCAGACCGTACACTTTCATGACATGGTTGATGGCGTCTTCGCTCCAGGAACCGGCGCTGAAACCCATGCGACCGTCAACGCGGATGTATTTGTCAGCGCGGTCGACATAGGAATGGCTGACGACGAACATCTCGGAGAAGTCTGGATAGTCGGCTTCCTTGAGGTTGTTGATGCGGATGGCCTCGGACTCCAGGAAAGAAAGGGCAGAGAAGCACCAGCAGGTGCCGGACCGGTTCTGGTTCTTGATCGAGGTGATCGGATTCTCTTTGACGACGGTGAAGGTCAGGTCTTCAGCCTTTTGGGCGAAAGCAGCGACCGGCAAGAGCACGGCTGCTGCCAGGATGGCTTTGGTAAAACGCATATTTATCAGGTTTTATTTGAGTCGTTATGCAACAAATATAAAGATATTTCCTAAATTCGCCAACGCAAAACCCAGAAAAGATGGTCATTCTGTATATTCACGGCATGGGCGGAGGCGGAGACAGCCGGATCCCGGCGATCCTGCGTTCGGTCATCCCGTCCCGATCCGGGCTGGAAGTGGTTGTGCGTACCTATGATTTTGATCCGGAGACCGGAGCTGCCCAGATTGCCGGGTGGGTCCGGGAACTCCGGCCTGCCCTGGTGATCGGGGAATCGTTGGGCGCGTTGCAGGCCATCCGCGTGAAAGGGGTTCCCCATCTTTTCGTCTCGCCTTCACTGAATGCGCCCTTGTATCTGGGCGGACTGGCTTTCCTGGCCCTCATTCCTGGCATTACGCAGTTGCTCGACCGGATCTACCGGCCCAAGGAAGGGGATCGGCAGCGCCTGCATTTCCAGTATTCCACGCTGCGCAAATACCGCCTGCACCGCCGGCTGGCACTGGCGAACAGCCCGAGGCAGGGCGGGACGGATTCTTTTTTCGCTTTTTTCGGCAGCCGTGACCACTACCGGAGAAGCGGGGTCGTGAGCATCCGGACCTGGCGGAAATATTTCGGGGATACCTACCGGATTTATGACGGAACGCACTTCATGGAGGAAGAATTCGTGCTCGGAATGCTCATTCCTGCGATTTTCGATACGTTAAATTGCAAACTTTAACGTTTTAAGATTCGGAGTTGTTGCCCGGATGCGCTATCTTTGCACCTGGACTTACAAATCATCTTATTATGGCAACATTCCGCCAAATGGCCCTTCAGGAGGCTGTCAACCATGCCCCCGCCCGTTTCTTCTCGGACCCCCGTCCCGCTTCCGTTTATTTCGGACAGAATGTCTTTGACCTGGACAAGATGCAGCGCTACCTTTCACGCACGGCCTATGATACCGTCGTTGCGGCGATGAATTCCCGGAAAAAGATCGACCGGAGCGTGGCCAACGAGATTGCCACGGCCATGAAAACCTGGGCCCTGGAAAACGGCGCGACGCATTATACCCATCTCTTCCAGCCACTTACAGGGGCAACTGCAGAAAAGCACGAGGCTTTTGTCACGGTGAAGGAGGGGAGAGCCTTCGAGCGTTTCAGCGGCGATGCCCTCGTCCAGCAGGAACCGGATGCCTCCAGTTTCCCCAACGGCGGCTTGCGCAATACCTTTGAAGCGCGCGGCTATTCCGCCTGGGACCCGACTTCTCCGGTCTTTATCCTGGACGGTACCCTGTGTATCCCTTCGGTATTCGTATCCTATACCGGTGAAGCCCTGGATATGAAAGTTCCCCTGCTCCGTTCCCTGCAGGCCTTGGATGAGGCGGCCACCGACGTTGCCAAACTCTTTGACGGCCATGTCCGCAGCGTTTCCGCCAACATCGGCCTGGAGCAGGAATATTTCCTGACGGACGAATCCCTGTTCAATGCCCGGATCGACCTGAAACTGTGCGACCGGACCGTAATCGGCCACAATTCCGCCAAGGACCAGCAGCTGTCCGACCATTATTTCGGTGCCATCCCGTCCCGCGTCGCCTCCTTCATGAAGGATTTCGAGACGGAAGCCTACAAATTGGGTATCCAGTTGGCGACCCGCCATAACGAAGTGGCTCCCAATCAATTCGAATGTGCACCGGTGTTCTGCGAAGCGACCCGCGCCATTGACCAGAACATGCTGTTGATGATCATCATGAACAAGGTGGCGGAGAAGCATCACCTGAAAGTCATCTTCCATGAAAAGCCCTTCGACGGCATCAACGGAAGCGGCAAGCACTGCAACTGGTCCTTGCAGACGGATACGGGCGTGAATCTGCTGTCTCCGGGGAAGACCCCGACCAAGAACCTGCAGTTCCTGGCCTTCTATGCGGCGGTTGCGAAAGCCGTGTACGACCATAACTATCTCTTGATGAGTTCCGTTTGCTCCTTGAGCAATTCCTGGAGACTGGGTGGACATGAAGCTCCGCCGGCCGTGATGTCGATTTTCTCAGGGTCAACCCTGTCCAAGGTCTTCGACAGCATCCTGCATCCGGAATCGGCCCGGGAAGAAGGAGCTTCCGTCGATCCGATTTCCATGGTCAGCGCCATTCCGGAAATCATGCCGGACAACACCGACCGCAACCGTACTTCGCCTTTCGCCTTTACCGGCAACCGGTTCGAATTCCGCGCCCTGGGTGCTTCCATGAATGCGGCCGCCTCGGTGTTCGTGCTGAATTCCGTCGTGGCGGAAAGCTTGAAAACCTTCCGGGCCGAGGTCCATAAACTGGAATCCGCGGGAGAGGAGCGCCGTACCGCCATCCTGGCCGTCATCCGTTCCTTCCTGTCGGAAGCGCGTCCCGTCATGTTCGAAGGAAATGGTTACAGCAAGGAGTGGGCGGAAGAATCGGCCCGCCGGGGACTTCGCAGCGTCACGGATGTCACGGAAGCGTTCAAAGCCTGTCTGGAGCCCTCTTCCATCGCCATGTTCGAAGCGACCCATGTCCTGTCGAAATCCGAGATCGAAGCGCGTTATGAGGTATCCAATGAACTGTTTGTCAAAAAACTGCAGATAGAGGCCCGGGTGATCGGCGACATCTGCCTCAATCATGTCATCCCGGCTGCGGTCAGCTACCAGAACATCCTGATCAAAAGTATACAGGGTACCAAGGATACGTTCGGTGATGAGTACCGGACGTTATGCAAGGCGGATATGGAGACCTTCCGGAAAATCTCCGGTTTCGTCAATGCCTTGTCCGGGGATGTGGAAGCGTTGGTCGAAGCCAGGAAGAAAGCGAACCGTGTCGCAGACATGGCAGAACGGGCCCGCCTGTATGGCTCTGAGGTACGTGCCTGTATGGAACGGGTCCGCGACAGTGCCGACCATCTGGAAATGCTGGTCGATGACGAGCTGTGGCCGCTACCGAAATACCGGGAGTTACTCTTCTTCTAGGATTTGCTGCAAATCCCTGCAAAAGTATTATCTTTGCATATTGCAAGATTCCTATATGAAGAAGTATTCCTATATAGCCCTGGCCGCTTTGATCCTGTTTTGCGTCTCGTGTCGTGAAAGGGTTTCAGGCGGCCGTCCGGTCATTCCTTATGTGGCGGCGTTGTTCGCCGATACGGTATCGTACGATTACGGGATCCTTTCCGGATGGGACGTCGCCAACAAGGCGGGTACGATTGCCGTGATCGGAGAACCGGAGGACGCCTTGTTGCTGACGGAGCATCTGCTGACCAGCGACAGGTATGACAATATCGATGGTTCCCGTCATTCCGACGGCCTGCCGGATTTCGCAGGGGAAATCTTTGCCCCCGTCCTGGATGTGGCCAATGCCCCTTATTCCGGCTATTTCTCCCGGAATAACGAGGATTTCCTGTCCGAGGTCACCGTCCGGAATTTCCTGGCGGCCCTGGATACGGCCTGCTTTTTAAGTTCTTATGATACGGACAGGCTGGTCCATAAGGCTCCGGCCAAGATGGTTATCCTGGCTTCCTCGTATTCTGCAGCTTACGGCTATTTCAACATCGACACCCTGTGCCATGTCGCCGGGCGTTCTGTGCCGGTCATCCCGTTGACAAGGGCGATGCTGGATGTCGCCTGGAAGCATCACGGCAAGGGTTTCAACCTGGGCATCTGGACCAGCCAGGATGTCCTTGGCGCCGGCATCTGGTCTGCGGTTTTCCCCTATGCGGCCCGCCGCCGGGGGGACCCGAAGGCAACCTATTCCGTTTTCGCTCCGGAAGAGTCGGGGACCGTGCTGGACCGTTTCATGGCATTCATGCAAATGTATTCAGCCGCCGGGAATACGGCCAAGTTGTCCGCCCTGGTACTGGATGATCCCAGCGTTCCCCTGGATTCCCTGCAGGAAGCGGCTGCGTCGATTCTGAAAGTGGACAGGGACAGCTATATTACGTGGCGTAACCTGCTGGCTGACGATTTTGAAATCATCGATGCCGGTTCGGCCGTGGCCTCGAGTTGCTATGCCTATCTGCGGGAGAACAACCGCTTTACCCATAAGGTGGCTTATCCGGACGTAAAGGTCTATGCGACAGCGCCTGTCAATGGCCTGCCGGAATCGGCATACGGCCCCGATGGCTGGCTGACGGATGAGTTCCGTTATTCGCGTGCCTCGAATGTCTCCGATCCGACCTATTCGCTGGTTGAACTGAAGGATAAGTATCTTACGGAAGACCTGCGTAATCTGATGATTGTCAATACCCCCAAACTGTTTTCCCTGTATGTTCAATAAAACGGTCGATGCCACCGTGTTGGAAAAGCTGCCGCTGGCGGCTTTCGAGGGGGAAATCCATGTCATCGATAAGCAGGACAAGGAATTCGAACATGCCATCCGTTACCTGAAGACCAAAAAGATCCTCGGTTTCGATACGGAATCGCGTCCGTGTTTCAGTCCCGACCAACCGCATTACGGTGTTTCCTTGCTGCAGTTGTCCGGTTCCGAGAAGGCTTTCCTCTTTCGGATCAAGTCGTTGGGAATGTTGCGTCAGTTATGCAGCATCCTTTCCAATCCGGAAATCATCAAGGTCGGTGCCGCCGTAACGGATGATGTCAGGGGCCTTCAGAAATACGCCAAATTCAAGGCGGGCGGATTCGTGGACCTGCAGAGAATCGTCTGGGAATACGGCATCAAGGACAAGAGTGTCAAGAAGATGGCCGCCATTATCCTGGGTGTCAGGATTTCCAAGACCCAGCAATTATCCAACTGGGAGGCGGAGCACCTGTCCGAGTCGCAGCAGAAATATGCGGCCACCGATGCCTGGGTCTGCCGGGAGATGTACAAGAAGTTGTTGTCCAGCGAAAAGAATCCATTGACCCCGGAAGAGATGATGCCGCAGCCGGCGGTTAAAAAGTAATTGATATGGTAAAGGTTATCTTGAAAAAGGGGCGGGAGGAATCGCTCCGCCGTTTTCATCCCTGGGTCTTCTCCGGCGCGATTGCGCAGATCGTCGGGTCGCCTGCCGAGGGCGATATCGTCGGGGTGTATGCTGCCGACGGATCCTATCTCGCCGCCGGTCACTACCAGATCGGTTCGATTGCCGTTCGGGTCTTGAGCTTTGATGCTGATGTCCTTTCTCCTGATTTCTGGAAAGAGATGATCGGCAGGGCATTCCGGGTCCGCCAGGCCGCGGGGCTGGCGGATTGTTCCCAGACGAATTGCTACCGTCTGGTACATGGGGAGGGGGACAATCTACCCGGATTGATCATCGACTACTATGACGGCGTCTGCGTGATGCAGGCGCATTCCGTGGGTATGTTCCGGGCCAAGAAGCAGATTTGTGAAGCCCTGCAGGCCGTCTATGGGGATCGGTTGAAAGCCGTTTATGACAAAAGCTCCGGTACGGCGCCATTCAAGGCCGGACTGGACCTGGTCGACGGCTATCTCTACCGTCGTCCCGACTTTACGGACGACCAGCAGATGGTGCTGGAGAACGGACACCGTTTCCTGGTGAACTGGACGGAAGGCCAGAAGACCGGTTTTTTCCTGGATCAGCGGGAGAACCGCGCCCTGGTCGGAAAGATGGCGGCAGGCCGCCGGGTGTTGAACCTGTTCTGCTATACGGGCGGTTTCTCCATCTATGCGTTGGGGAACGGGGCCGTCCATGTTGACTCCGTCGACAGTTCCCGCAAGGCGATGGACATGGTTGACAAGAATGTCGCTTTGAACGGATTCGATCCGCAGTCGCACACTTCTTATTGCACGGATGCGATTGATTTCCTGAAAAATGCCCCGGAGGATGCTTATGATCTGATGATTGTGGATCCGCCGGCTTTCGCCAAGCACCGCGGCGCCCTGCAAAACGCCTTGCGGGCTTATCAGCGCCTCAATGCCGCAGCCATTGCCAAAGTGGCTCCGGGGGGATTCATCTTTACGTTCAGCTGTTCCCAGGTCGTTGACAAAGAGGCGTTTGCCTTGGCTGTTTTCTCCGCCGCCGCCCAGACCGGCCGCAGTGTCCGCATCCTCGACCGGCTTTGCCAGCCGGCGGATCATGCCGTCAACATTTACCATCCGGAAGGGGAGTACCTGAAGGGGCTCCTGCTCTATGTTGAATAAGTTTTCTGCCAAATCCCTTGCGGATTGCTGGAAAATACCTATCTTTGTTGTCCCAATGGTGCTTTGGCCGAGTGGTTAGGCACAGGTCTGCAAAACCTGCTACAGCAGTTCGATTCTGCTAGGCACCTCTTCGTGAGAGCGTTCCGGATTCCGGAGCGCTTTTTTTATTGGAATTTTATGCGTATCTTTCCGGGAGAATGCATAACTATTCGAAAATGAAACACTTTCTGATTCCCGTCGTGGCCTTGATGCTGGCCGCGATGCCTGCAGCCTACGGGCAGCGCAGTAATGCCAAGCCGGAAGCGGAAAAGCCGGCGGAAGCGGAGAAAACCCCCGAACTCACCGTCACCAGCGGATTGTTCGGTGTCTCCCAAAATGAGAAAGACTGGTACTTTGACATTCCGGATGAGATCCTGGGCCGCCGTATCCTTGCCGTCACGCGGTTCGTCAGCAATACGCCCGGCGCTTCGGAGTATGGCGGCGAGGAAGTCAATGAGGTCATGATTTATTGGGAGAAAGCCTCCAACGGCAACCTGTTGTTGCGCGCCGATGCACTGACCATCGTCGCCGATGAGGACCAGGATATCAGCAAAGCCGTGAAAATCAGTTCCGAGAATCCAATCGTCGCTTCGTTCAAACCCGAGAAGGGAGGGGGTGCCGGAGGTACCCGCATCAAGGTGAACAGCCTTTTCGAAGGGGATACCCAGGTGTTTTCTTTCCCGAGCCGTTCCAAACGTTCCTATAACCTGGGCGGGATCAAGGCCGATGCGAGTTTCATCGAGAGCATCCGTACCTATCCGATCAATACGGAAGTGACGGTCACCAAGACCTATAATTACAATGCTCCGGCGGCCGGCAGTGCCGGCGGACCCGCCGTCGCCCGTTCCCTTCCGGCCGGCATGGAAGCCGGTACCGTGACCTTCGTGCTCAACACCTCGATGGTCCTGTTGCCGGAGAAGCCCATGCAGCAGCGCCTGTTCGATGCCCGCGTCGGTTACTTTGCCGATGGCTACAGCAAGTTCTCCGATGAACAGCAGGGCGTCGAATCCGTCCGTTTCATCGCCCGCTGGAGGCTGGAGGCCAAGCCGGAAGACATTGAGCGTCAGAAACGCGGAGAATTGGTCGAACCTATCAAACCCATCGTCTATTATATCGATCCCGCAACGCCGAAACAGTGGCGCAAGTACCTGATCGCCGGCGTGAATGACTGGCAGGTCGCCTTCGAACAGGCCGGATGGAAGAATGCCATCCGGGCGGAGGAATGGCCGGAGGACAACCCGGACATGAGCATGGAAGACGCCCGTTTCAGCGTCATCCGCTACCTGGCCTCCCCGACGGCCAATGCCTATGGCCCGAATGTGCACGATCCGCGTTCCGGCGAGATTCTGGAAAGCCATATCGGCTGGTACCACAATGTCATGACCCTGGTGCATGACTGGTACCAGATCCAGGCCGGTGCCGTGGATCCCCGTGCCCGCAAGTTCAAATATGACGAAGAGTTGATGGGCGACCTGATCCGCTTTGTTTCTTCCCACGAAGTCGGTCACACCCTCGGCCTGCGCCACAACATGGGTTCCAGCAGCCAGACCCCGGTCGAGAAGCTGCGCGACAAGGCCTGGGTCGAGGCCAACGGTCACACCGTCAGCATTATGGACTATGCCCGTTTCAATTATGTGGCTCAGCCGGAAGACAACATTACCAAGGCCGGCCTGTATCCGCGGATCAATGATTACGACAAATGGGCGATCGAGTTCGGTTACAAGCCGACCTATCTGGCCACGCCGAAGGAGGACCAGCTCTATTGGAACAAGGTGATCATCGAACGCCTGGCCGCCAATCCCCGGCTGTGGTTCGGCGGAGAGGGGAGTGACTCCGACCCGCGCGCGCAGCGTGAAGACCTGGGTGACGATTCCGTCCTGGCGAGCAATTACGGCATCATGAACCTCAAGCGCATCATCGGTCAGTTGCCGGAATGGAATGCGGAGGAGGGCGACCAGTATAAGAATGTCAGCCGTATGTACGATGCTTTGATCGGCCAGTACAACCGCTATATGGGCCATGTCGCCTCCAATATCGGCGGGCGGTATATCACCTACAAGAGCATCGAGCAGGCGGGCCCCGTATATCAACCCGTACCGAAAGAGAAGCAGGTCGATGCGTTGAATTTCCTGAATGACAATCTGTTCCAGAAACCATCCTGGATTGTGGATGTGCCCTATATCTTCAATCTGACCGACCGTCCGGATGTCTATCTCTATCCGCTGGTCAACAATGTGATCAGTGCCTCCGGCCTGCTGGCCGTTGCCCGGATCGCCCGTCTGGAGCAATTCGCCGCATACGATTCCTCCAACTATAAAGCGGAAGATTATCTTTCCGATCTGACGGGCATGGTCTTCGCCGAATTGGGTAAAGGGAAGGCCGTTGACAGTTATCGCCGTTATCTGCAGCGCCGTTTCGTTACGGTTGCCATTGAAGTAATCGGCAGCGCAGCGGCCGCGAATACGGATGCCCGTGCGTTGCTGTTGGGCACCCTGACGGATATCCAGAAACGGGCGGCGAAAGCCAAGTCCTCCGATATGGCTACCCAAGCGCATTGGCAAGCGATTTCCGCTCAGATTGACCAGGCGCTGAAGAAATAGTCGCATGACTGAAATGTACGGGCCGGAAATGCCTTCTGAATCAGAAGCGTTTCCGGCCTTTATTATTTCAATTTGTAATTAAAATGTTTAAATCTGATAGCGGCCGGTAAAAGAAGCACCGAATAAAAAACGTTTTACGGGTTTTCGTCGATTCTCGGAGAAAAATAATTTACACTTTATTATGAGTATAAATTGTTGTAAAACAGATAGATACGTAATACTATCGGGAATAAACTAAAATTTTAGTCGGAAAATATTTGTCAAAAATTTGAAAAGCATTACCTTTGTATCGAGTTCTTGATGGGGTTCTCCCACAGGCAGCTCATTGGTTATTAGTTTTAGTGTTATTAATTATGTGGTTAGTATGAGCCTTCACGCGTGATGCGTCAAAGCTCATGAAAGTAAAAGGCCCTTGAATCTGTTTCAAGAGCCTTTTTCTTTTGTCTTTGTCTAAAGGAACCGCAGGAGCCGGTCGTAGACCAGATGGACGGGGAGTCCCATGATTGTGTAGAAGGAACCCTCGATGTGTGTGATTCCGATGTATCCGATCCATTCCTGGATGCCATAGGCACCGGCCTTGTCAAAGGGCTTATACCTTTCAATATACCGGCTGATTTCTTCTTCCGTCAAGTCTTTGAACCAGACATGGGCGACGTCGGAAACCGTTTCCATCTGGTCATGGGAGCGCAGGGTAATGGCTGTCACTACCTGGTGGTCGCGGCCGGAAAGCAGCCGCAGCATCCTGGCGGCGTCTAGCGCGTTGTGGGGCTTGCCGAGGATTTCCGTCCCGCAAAGGACCATGGTATCGGATGTCAGCAGGATTTCATTTTCCTCCAGCGGACGATGGAACCCCAGGGATTTCCCTTCAGACATCAGGACCGGCACTTGCATATGCGGCGTGTCCGGCTGGAAGTCTTCCTGGAAGTTGATATCGGTATCGATCTCAAAATCAACATCCAGTCCGGCAAGAAGCTCCCGACGTCTCGGAGAATTGCTGGCGAGGATCAGCCGTTTTCCATGCAGGTCCATGGCTTTAGAATCTCCTTTTGTATTCAGCCACGTCGAATTGCCAGTGGCCTTGCTGTTTCATGATGGTTTCGAGGGTGTGGCGGACGCAGCCCTTGCCTCCCGGGTATTCCGAAACCCAGTCACAGGTATCTTTGACTTCCGGAACAGCATCTGACGGACATACGGCGCAGCCGCAGATCGCCAGGACCGGGATATCCGGAATATCGTCACCGATAAACAGGACTTCGTCTTCCTTCAAGCCGTATTTCTGGCAGAAAGCCTTGAAATCGGCCACCTTGTCCCTGGATCCCAGGTAGATGTCGTCGGCGGGGACTCCGCTGGTCAGGAACCGCTTGCGGATCGACTCGGAGCGGCCGCCGGTGATGATGCCGACCGGGTAGCCGTTCATCTCGGCCATCCGGATGGCGAAACCATCCTTCGCATCGAAGGTACGGTACAGTTCTCCCTGCAGGTCACACAGGATCCCGCCGTCGGTAAAGACGCCGTCGACGTCAAAGGTGAATGCTTTTATCTTACTGATATCCATTTACCTATGATTTCGGGCCACCGTTGTTGAATGGACCGAAATTCCCCAGGTCCAGTCCGCCTTTGTTGCCTTCCAGGTCGATGAAACCGAACTGGTTCTCGTATTTGATAATATTGTCCTGCAAGGCGTTGAGCAGCCGTTTTGCATGCTCCGGCGTCATGACGATGCGGTTGCCGATTTCAGGTTTCGGCAGGCCGGGCAGCATGGTTGCGAAATCGACGATGAATTCACTGCGGGAATGGGTGATGATGGCCAGGTTGGAATAGGTGCCCTTGGCGATTTCCGGCTTGATCTCCAGGCTGATCGGGTTCTGTTTCTTTTCTTCCATGTGTAGAGTCATCTGTAAGATGTCGCAAATTTAACAAAAATTGCTTACTTTTGTAAGTTAATGTGAAGTTGAAAATCTATTAAGACAGCTTAGATGGAACTATCCGCGAAATACGACCATTCCCTCGTCGAGGACAAGTGGTACGCCTATTGGCTTGAACACAAATTCTTTCATTCGGAACCCGATGAAAGGCAACCTTATACAATCGTCATCCCGCCGCCGAACGTGACGGGTATCCTGCACATGGGCCATGTGCTGAACAACACCCTGAACGACGTGTTGATCCGCAAGGCGCGCATGGACGGCAAGAACGCCTGCTGGGTGCCGGGTACTGACCATGCTTCCATCGCAACGGAAAGCAAGGTCGTCGCCAAGCTCAAGGCGCAGGGAATCTCCAAGGAGGATCTGACCCGCGAGGAGTTCCTCAAGCACGCCTGGGCCTGGAAGGAGGAGCATGGCGGCATCATCCTGCAGCAGCTTCGTAAACTGGGTGCATCCTGCGACTGGGACCGTACGCGGTTTACGATGGAACCGGAACTGTCCGAGGCCGTGATCAATACCTTTGTCTATTTTTATAAGAAAGGTTGGATCTACAAGGGCGTCCGCATGGTCAACTGGGATCCGGAGGCCCTGACGGCCGTCAGTGATGACGAAGTGATCCACAAGGATACCAAGAGCCATTTCTATCACCTGAAATACTATATCTCCGATGGTCAGGGAAATCCGACCGACCAGTATCTGGTCATCGCGACGACCCGTCCGGAAACGATCATGGCGGATGCCGCCATCTGCGTGAACCCGGCGGATGAACGCCACCATTGGCTCCGTGGCAAGAAAGTGCTCATTCCGTTGATCAACAGGGAGATTCCGGTCATCGAAGACAGCTATGTCGAAATGGATTTCGGAACCGGCTGCCTGAAAGTTACTCCTGCGCACGATGTCCACGACTATGAGATCGGACTTCGCCACAACCTCCCGGTGCTGGAAATCATCGATGACCATGGCCGGCTGAACGAGAAGGCGCAGATCCTGGTGGGCGAGGACCGTTTCGTCGCCCGCAAGAAGATCGTGAAGATGCTGGAAGAAGCCGGCAACCTGCTGAAAGTCGAGGAATATGTCTCGCCGGTCGGTTATTCGGAGCGGACCAATGCGGTCATCGAGCCGAAGCTTTCCGCCCAGTGGTTCCTCAAGATGGGCGAACTGGCCAAGATGGCCATGGAGACCGTGGACAGCGGCCGTACCCGGCTGATTCCGGAGCGCTACGTCAATACTTACCGGCACTGGATGGAGAATGCCCGCGACTGGTGCATCTCCCGCCAGCTTTGGTGGGGCCAGCGGATTCCCGCCTGGTATCTCCCTGATGGACAGATTGTTGTCGAACCCGATGCGGAGACGGCGCTCAAGGCTGCCCAGGCCATTGATCCTTCCCTGACCGCAGCGGACATCCGCCAAGACGAGGATGTCCTCGATACCTGGTTCAGTTCCTGGCTCTGGCCGATCTCCGTGTTCGATCCCCAGATGCCCGGCCATCCGGACCACAAGCCCAACAAAGACCTGGCTTATTATTATCCGACGAACGACCTAGTGACCGGTCCGGATATCATCTTCTTCTGGGTCGCCCGCATGATCATGGCCGGCGCGGAATTCATGGGGAAGGAGCCGTTCTCCAATGTCTATTTTACCGGTATCGTCCGTGACAAGCTGGGCAGGAAGATGTCCAAGACGCTCGGCAATTCTCCGGATCCGCTGGACCTGATTGCCAAGTATGGTGCGGATGCCGTCCGTATCGGCATGCTGCTGTGCTCCTCGGCCGGCAACGATATTTTCTATGATGAAAGCCAGGTCGAGCAGGGGCGCAATTTCTGTGCGAAGATTTGGAATTCCTTCCGTCTGATCCAGGGTTGGAAAGTTGATGCATCACTTCAGCAGAGCGATGTCAATGCAATTGCTGTCAAGTGGTTCCAGAATAAGTTAAATCAGGTCGTCGAGAGCGTGGAAGACCATTATTCGAAGTTCCGCATCTCGGATGCCCTGATGGCCATCTACAAGTTGTTCTGGGATGAATTCTGCTCCTGGTATCTGGAGATCATCAAGCCTGCTTACGTCAACGGACAGGCCCAGCCGATCGATGCGCAGACCTACGAGGCGACCCTGAAGTTCTTCGAGACCCTGCTGACGATGATCCATCCGATCATGCCGTTCATCACCGAAGAGCTTTGGCATGCCGTCTATGAGCGGAAAGAAGGGGAGACCATCCTGTTCGCTCCCAGTCCGAAGGTCCAGCCCTATGAGGCCGATGTGCTTACGAAGTTCGAGATGGCGCAAGAAGCAGTCAATGCCATCCGCGGTATCCGCAACCAGAAGAACATCGCCCCGCGCGAAGGACTCGATTTGAAAGTCAAAGACGGCTTCGATCCGGCTTTCATCCCGGTCGTGAAGAAACTGGCCAATCTGTCATCCGTCGAAACCGTTGCGGATTTCGGCTCCGTCGCGGGGGTGTCCTTCATGGTCCGGACCGTGGAAATGTTCATCGAGCTTTCCGGCCTGGTCAATGTCGAAGAAGAGGTTGCCAAACTCGAAAAAGAATTGGAATACCAGCAGAAATTCCTCGCCGGCGTGCGCGCAAAGCTGTCCAACGAGCGGTTTACCGCCCATGCACCGGAGGCTGTCATTGCGAACGAGCGCAAAAAAGAGGCTGACTCCCTGTTGAAGATTGAAAGTTATCAATCTCAGCTGAAAGCTCTGAAAAACAATTAATAAAACATTTGTGTTCAAAGTGCTAACATTTTTGTTAACACTTCGGAAGCATCTATTTTGCCCGCATTATGATGTATTTTGAGACCTCTTTCCCGATCCGATACTATGAAACGGACCAGATGGGAATCGTACATCACTCCAATTATATCCGGTTCTTTGAATGTGCGCGGAACGGGATGATGGCGGACGGAGGATATCCGATCGAGCAGTGCGAAGCGGACGGCGTGACGATACCGATCGTGTCCGTCCAGTGCCGCTATAAGCATCCGGCCAAGATGGGGGATATCATCACGACTTCCGCGGCGATCGACAAAGTCCCGCTGGCCAAGATGGTCATCCGCCAGGAAGTCCGGAACCAGGACGGAGTGGTTTGTGCTTCTGGAGAGGTCATGCTGGGTTTCCTGGACAAGGAAACGGGGCATCCGGTCCGTTGCCCGGAAAAACTGGCCCGGTTGATTGAATCACGGTTAAACGACAGATAATTATGATTACGTATCCGCTTTTTATCGGTACATGGGAACTGATTGTCATTGTTCTCGTTATCCTGCTTCTGTTCGGAGGCAAGAAGATTCCTGAATTGATGAAAGGTTTGGGCAAGGGCGTCAAGAGTTTCAAGGAGGGAATGAGCGAAGTGGAAAAGGAAGTTTCTGATATCAAGAAAGATATCGAAGCCGATCCTGCCCAGAAAGACAAAGAGTAGGAATGGCCGGACAGACCGAGATGTCCTTCTGGGATCATCTGGATGTACTGAGGGGAACGATTTTCCGCTCAGTCGGGGCCATCTTGCTGCTGTCCGTCATCTTCTTATGTACGAAAACCTGGCTTTTCAAGGTCGTGCTGTGGCCTTCCCAACCGGATTTCTTCCTGTACCGTTGGCTGGGGCTCGACTTCCGGATGGAACTGATCAACATTGACGTATCCGCCCAGTTTTTCGTCCATCTCAAAATGTCGGTCCTGGCGGGAACCATCCTGGCCTTCCCGTACATCGTCTATGAGATCTGGAAATTCGTGGCCCCGGCCCTCTACGATAATGAGACCCGGCCGGTGCGCCAGGCTTTCCTGATGTCGTCCGGCCTGTTTTATCTGGGTTGCGCGGTAGGGTACTGCATCGTGCTGCCGGTCTGCCTGATGTTTTTCATGAATTATACGGTCAGCGATGCCGTCGTCAATACGATTTCGCTGAATTCGTATATCTCCATGTTCATTTCCATGGTCTTCCTCATCGGCATCGTTTTCGAGTTCCCGACTGTGGCTGTCGTCCTTTCCCATCTGGGCATCGTAACGCGTCGGATGCTGCAGGCAGGACGGAAATATGCCGTGGTCGTTATCCTGATCCTGGCAGCCCTGATTACCCCGTCAGATCCGGTTTCGATGATCGTATTGGCCTTGCCCTTATACGGCCTATACGAGTTCTCCATTCTTGTTTGTAAAGATAAACCCGCTGAAATAGAATGATTTCCATCAGTAATTTAACCGTTGCGTACGGAGGTTTTACCTTACTGGACGGGATCAGTTTCCACATTAGCGAGAGCGACAAGATTGGTCTGGTCGGAAAGAATGGAGCCGGGAAGTCCACGATCATGAAACTGATTTGCGGCGAGCAGAATCCGACGTCCGGACATATCGACAAACCCGCCCATGTCCAGATCGGTTATCTTCCCCAGATCATGGAACACCACAAAGGTGTCACGGTCATGGAAGAGACGATGACCGCTTTCGAAGCCATGGCCAGGCTGGAAGAAGAGCTGGATGCCATTAACCGGGAATTGGCGGAACGTACGGATTACGAGTCGCCGGCCTATGCCGCGCTGATTGACAGGCTGGGGGAGATCAATGATGTGCTGGCTTTGGAAAAAGCTGAGCCGCCCAGGGTCCAGGCGGAAAAAGTTCTCCTTGGTTTAGGCTTCAGGGATAGCGATTTCGATCGTCCGACCGAAACCTTTAGTCAAGGTTGGAACATGCGCATTGAACTGGCGAAGATCCTGCTTTCCCGTCCGGATGTCCTCCTGCTGGACGAGCCAACCAACCACCTGGACATCGAGTCCATCGAATGGCTGGAGGACTATTTGAAAGCGTACCGGGGCTCTTTGATGCTGGTTTCGCATGACCGGCGTTTCCTGGACAACGTGACGAACCGGACCATCGAGGTCCTGCTCGGGCATGTCCACGATTACAAGGTCCCTTACAGCCAGTATGTCTTGCTGCGGGAAGAGCGGATGGCCCAGCAGACGGCCGCCTATGAGAACCAGCAGCGGATGATTGAAAAGACCGAAGATTTCATCGCCCGGTTCCGGTATAAACCGACGAAATCCAATCAGGTCCAATCCCGTATCAAAGCCCTTGAGAAACTGGATCGGATCGAGGTGGATGAAACGGACAATGCCACGCTGACGGTCAAGTTCCCGCCGGCACCCCGTTCCGGCGATGTCGTGTTTAAAGCGACGGACCTGGAGGTGGGCTACCCGCAAAAAGTGGTTTTCTCCCATGCGGATATCGAAATCAAGCGGGGTGAGAAGGTCGCGCTGATCGGGCGGAACGGAGAAGGAAAGACCACCTTGATGCGGGTCATCATGGGACAGCTGGCTCCGTTCGCCGGGCAGGCGAAGGTCGGGCACAATGTCCATATCGGTTATTTTGCGCAGAATCAGGAAGATGTCCTCGACAAGAATGAAACCGTGTTCAGTACCCTGGACCGGATTGCCGTGGGGGAGATCCGGACCCGGCTGCGGGATATCCTGGCCCAGTTTCTGTTTCGCGGGCAGGATATCGATAAGCGGGTGTCCATACTGAGCGGTGGGGAACGGGCCCGGCTCGGCATGGCCCGGCTGATGCTCCAGCCGTATAACCTGCTGGCGCTGGATGAACCGACCAACCATATGGATATCAAGTCGAAAGATATTCTGAAACAAGCCTTGAAAGCCTATGATGGCACGCTCATTGTGGTATCGCATGACCGTGCGTTCCTGGACGGATTGGTAGATAAACTGTATGAGTTCCGGGACGGTCGCGTCAAGGAGTTCCTGGGATCGGTCCAGGACTTTCTCGATTCGCGCCGCCTGGAGACGCTGCAGGAACTGGAACGCCGGTTCCAGCCCGTAGAAAAACCCGCTGAGGTAAAAACGGAATCTGCTGCCAAGCAGGAGTATCACCAGCGGAAGTTCGTCTCGAAAGAGGAGCGGAAACTGCGCAACCGGGTGGATTTCCTGGAAAAGGAAATCGGCAAACTGGAGTCGCAGATGAAGGAGATCGAGTCGGTCCTGGCTGCACCGGGTCCATCGGATGATATCATGGAACTGACGCGGTCCTATCTGGAGAGCAAACGGGACCTGGATGCCAAAACGGAAGAATGGGAGAACATCATGTTGCAATTGGATGATTAAATTGATACGCATATGAAGATGAAGAAAATGTTCGCTGCCTTGGCAGCCGTCAGCCTGTGCCTGGCTGCGGGAGCGCAGACAACAACCAAAACGAATGATTTCGTGTCTTTCGACCGGATTGAAGTCGCCAGCGATTTCGAAGTGACCTTCAATGTGTCGGATACTTACAAAGTCAACTGGACCTATGATACGATCCTGGCCGACCTGGTCAGCGTGTTCGTGACCGGGAAAACCCTTTATATCGACTTTAACAAAAAAGGGATGTCTTCCGAGTTGAAAAAGACGTACAAAGGCCGCAATGCACCGAAAATGG
Source organism: uncultured Bacteroidales bacterium (assembly GCA_900319855.1). Taxonomy (GTDB): domain Bacteria; phylum Bacteroidota; class Bacteroidia; order Bacteroidales; family UBA932; genus Cryptobacteroides. The sequence continues at coordinate 15,483 of ONQC01000013.1, read as the reverse complement.
TGCTTAAGGTCGCCGTTTACGCCCCTTATTTCAGCGAGTTGACCCTGTCTGACAATGCTTCGTTCGAGGGACTGGGCAACCGGTTCGAAACCGAGAGTTTTTCCGTTTCGGCCACCGGGAAGTCCAAGGTTGCCAACTTGATTGTCGCTGCCCGGAAAGCTTCGGTCGAGGCTGTGAAAGAGGGGCAGGTGAACCTCACCTTGGAAGCCCCTGAGGTCTCGGTCAAAACGGACAACAAGGCCGTCGTGGATCTGGTGCAGTCTTCTGAATCGCTTTCGGTCAATGCTGCAGGCAGTTCGTCTGTTACGCTGACCGGCAACACGACCGATCTCCTGACAGCCAGCCAAAACTCCGCGAAAGTCCTGATGACCGGAACGGCCGAAACGCTCCGGCACGATGGAAAGGGCTCCTCCGAAGTAGACCTGATCGGTGTTCCGCTGAAGACGGCCGACGTCGTCATGTCCAACGGCAAATTGTATGTCAATGCCACTGACGAACTGAAGGTCGATTTGAAGAGTGGCGCCAACGTCTCCTTCAGCGGAGATCCGAAAATCGGCGTCGTCAATATTTCTTCCTCTTCCCTGATGCATTATACCGGAGTCAAGCGCAAGTAGGATGCTGATACTGGATTCGCATTGCGATACGCCGTCACAGATTATCCGGCGCCGTGACCTGGGTCTGGATAACCGGTATGGACATGTCGATTTCCCCAAACTGCGGCGCGGGGGAGTCGACGCGTCCTTTTTTGCCCTGTATACATCCCGGGACCTGGCCCCGGATGCCGCGACACGTTACGCCTTGGAAATGATGGCCGGCGTGTATGATGCCATCGAAGCCCATCCGGATGAGGTGGCACTCGCATGCACGACGCAAGAGATCTTACGAAATAAAGAAAAGGGACTGATTTCCATCTTGTTGGGGATGGAAAACGGGGCCCCCGTCCAGCAGTCGCTTCCTTTGTTGCGGCTGTTTTGGAGAATGGGTGTGCGCTACATGACCCTGACCCACAACGGTGACAATGCCATTGCGGATTCCGCCGCCCAGGGGACGACCTGGCATGGTCTGAGCCCTTTCGGAAAGGAGGTCGTTGCGGAAATGAACCGGCTGGGCATGCTCATCGACGTGGCCCATGTTTCGGATGAGACCTTCTTCGACTGCATCCGCTATTCTAAGGTTCCCATCGTTTCGACGCATTCTTGTTGCCGGGCGCTTTGCCATCATCGGCGGAACATGACGGATGAGATGCTGCGGGCGCTGGCCGAAAACGGGGGTGTCATCCAGATTAATTTCTATCCCTGCTTCCTGACGGATGATTTTGCCGCCGTTCTTTCCGCTGCTGGCCTGGAAGACGAGGGAGAGCAGCTGGAAGCGGCTTTTATCGCGGATCCTTCCGATCCGGAACGGGTGGCTGCCTGGCATGCCGTACAGGACCGGCTGCTGGCTTTGGACAGGCCGTCTTATAAAATGGTGGTCGACCATATCGACCACGCCGTCCAGGTTGCCGGTATCGACCATGTCGGCATCGGCTCGGATTTCGACGGAATCGCGGTTCCTCCGGCCGGTCTGGAAGATGTTTCCAAGATAGGGATCATCTTCGATGAGATGCGCAGGCGCGGCTACACCGAAGAAGAAATCGGGAAGGTCGCCGGTGGCAATTTCCTCCGTGTCATGGCGATTTCCGAGGCGTTTTCTCAAGAAAAAAGGCTATAACAAAAAAGTTACAGCCTTAAACATTTATGTTATTCTAATTGTCTTTCAAATAGATAAATCATCCTTGACGGCGGAGAGCAAAAAATGCAGCGCAGAAGCGGCAAAACGCTGGATATTGCGCTTCCGGTCGTTGTGATATTGGTATTTCCGCGTCAGGACAGCCTTGAGAGTGGCCACGCCGACCCACACGGTCCCTTCCGGATTGACCCCGTCGCCGCCCGGACCGGCCAGGCCGGTGGTCGAGACGGCATAATCGCTTCCAGTCAGTTTCCGCACACCTTCAGCCATCGCAGCGGCGACTTCGCTGCTGACCACGCCATAGTCTTGGATTACCTGGTCCGGTACGCCCAGCACCTTTTCTTTGACAGAAATGGCATACGAAGTCACGGATCCGAGATAATAATTGGATGATCCCGGGACATTCGTGATCAGGTGGGAGATTTCGCCGCCGGTACAGGATTCGGCCGCGGAAACGGTTTTTCCATGGGCCTTGAGAAGGACTCCCAGGGCATGCTCCAGGGTGTCGTCACCGTCGGCATAGATGACGTCTCCCAAAATGGCCTTCAGACGGTCGATTTCGGCCTCTACGCGCGTTTTATCCTCTTCGATGGTCCCTCCGTACACGGACAGCCTTAAACGCACGCCTGTGAGCGGATTTGGCAGGTAGGCCAGGTGCATGTCGGCGGGGAGGGCGGTTTCCCAGGGTTCGATCTTCTTGGCCAGCGCGGACTCTGCCATCCCGTAAGTCATGAGGTTGCGGTGCCAGATGGTCTGCAGCTGGTGGTGCGCCGCAATGTCCTTGACGACATCGGGGAGGGCCGCCGTCGTTTCGAACGGTACGCCCGGCATGGCATACAGGGTGGCGGGGTGCCCGAAGCGGTTTTCCGGGAAGCGGAATACCATAATGGGCGCCGTACCTCTTTGATTTACAATTACTTCGCAGGTGTCTGGGACCAGGGCTTGGGCCCGGTTGATGTCCAGGACGTCCAATCCGCGGGCATGGAGGATCTCATGGACCTTCTCCAGCTGACCGGCATGTTCGACATAACGGGACGTGCCACTCAACTCGGCCAGCGCCGACTTGGTGATGTCATCCCGGGTCGGGCCGAGTCCGCCGGTGGTGATGACGATGTCATGGGTCTCCAGTTCCGCGGTCAGGGTCTGGATGATGGCATCGTGGTCGTCCGCCAGGGAAACCATGCGGTCGGTGCGGATACCGAGGGCGCCGAGCGCGCGGGATATTTCGGAGGAATTGGTGTCAACAACCTGTCCGATCAGGATTTCATCTCCGATCGTGCAGATAGAAGCTTGTATCATAGCGGGTGCTTGTTTAGATAATTGAGAATCTTTCTCGGGAAAGACGGTCCTTCATAGATAAATCCGGTGTAAATCTCTATCAATGAGGCTCCTGCAGCCAGCATTTCGCGGGCCTGTTCCGGCGTCATGATGCCGCCGGTACCGATAATCGGCAATTTCCCACCCGTCTTTTCGGCCAGGTATCGGACCATCGCCAGGCTCTTTTCGAAGAGCGGGGCGCCCGAAAGCCCGCCATTTCCGATCGCTTCGACTTTCTGGGCCGGCGTCTGCAGTCCCTCCCGGGAGCGTGTCGTATTGCAGGCGATGATGCCGTCGACGCCGTTCCGCAAGGCATAGTCGACGATCTCATCAACCTGGGCATGCCCGATATCCGGGGAGATCTTGATCAAGATGGGCCGGTATTGGTCCATATTCATGCGCTTGTCCAGCACAACATCCATTATATCAGACAGATAGGAAATATCCTGTAGGCTGGTGAGTCCTTCTACATTCGGGCAGGAAACGTTGATGACGAAGAAATCGACGAACTCATACAGCATCGAGAAGGCGTAGTCATAGTCCCGGCTGATTTGCTCGGGATCGTCGGAGGTGGTGTTCTTTGCGATATTCGCGGCAATCAACACCTTGGGGTGCTTTTCTTTCAGGTGGCGGATGGCTACCAAGACCCCTTTGTTGTTGATTCCCATTCTGTTAATCAGCGCCTTATCCTTGGGAAGCCGGAAAAGCCTGGGCCGGGGATTGCCATCCTGGAACTTGGGCGTGAGCGATCCGATCTCAACGAATCCGAATCCGAAGTCCGACAATTCGTTGTAGCACTCAGCGTTCTTGTCGAGACCACCGGCCAGGCCGACGGGATTGGGGAAATGAAGACCGAAGACATCCCGTTCGAGCGCCGGATATTTGCGCTTGAAGAAGAGTCTCACCAACGGCCGCATCAAAGCATAGGTCCGGGATCTCTTGAGGAAGTTGATGATCATCCTGTGGGCCGTTTCTGCGTTGAAACGGAAGAGAATCGGCCGGAAGATTAATTTGTACATGTCGGTTGCATTAGGACGGTACAAAGGTAAGAAATCTATCAGACTTCTGGCAATTCCTGAAAAGTATTATCATCGAAAAAGACGATAATTTTGGTTATTTTTCGTTGGTTATCAGTCTTTTGCGTTGTCATTTCCAGGGCCGGATTCGTCGCTGGGACGGCCGTATCCGTGTCCGGTCGTGCAGTAGGTGGCGCCAAAGGCTCTTCTCGCGGGGGAATGGAGAACAGATCCGGTGCGGGCTCAGGTTCTGCAGCCGGTGCCGGTGGAATCCGGCTTTCCAGCGGGTCTTTGTACATCTTGCCTTTCCCAGCCAGCAGCCATTCCATGTTCAGGCGGGGGTAGTGCAGCAGCATTCCCGTGAGGAAGTCGTAACTGGGTTTGTTCCTTCCGGCCAGGATATGGGATACGCTTGCCCGTGCAACGCCGATTGCATCTGCAAATTCTGCCTGGCTGATGTTTTCCGCTGCCAGGAACTGCTCCAGTCTGTTGTTCATAATTCTGACGATTCTTTTTACAAATGTAGCAAATCAAGGAGAAGAATGCAAGGGCTCCGCGGATTCCAGCCGGGGATGGGGAGGGGAGTCAAAGTGGTCAAATTGCTTTAATTCTTTATTGATATAAACGTATCTAATTATCTCATTATCCGATTATTAAATATCTAAAACAGATTATTTAAACCATCGTCGAGGGTGTATTATTTGTAATTTACAATTTCTACAATAATTAAAGATTTAGATGATATTGTCTATACTAACTGAATTACAATAGGTTAGATAAATATGACGGATATGATAATATTTGCTTATTTTACAATAATAAATAATTCCAATTTAAAATTTACATTTCTTGTCAACAAAAGTAAACTTCACAAATCTTTTTTGATTTACAAAAATGTTAATGGCAGGATGGCCTGGAATAATCCTTGTCCGGATTTTTCTGTATTTGTGAAGGATTGTGTAATTTTGCGCAGATTTTAAAATCTCATGGACGAAACAAAAACCATCGTCCGGATTAATGAAGACGTATGATACCTCAGTTGCATATAAAAGATTACAATTATCCGTTGCCAGATGAGCGGATCGCTAAATATCCCCTTCCCGAACGGGATGCCTCGAAATTATTGATTTATCGGAAAGGGACTGTCTCGGAAACTATTTTCCGCAACATCCCTGACGAATTGCCCGAAGGTGCGCTGATGGTCTTCAATGACACGAAGGTGGTCCCAGTGCGTCTTCATTTCCAGCGGCCGACGGGCGCGCACATTGAAATATTTTGTCTGCAACCCCATACCCCCAACGAGTATAATCTGTCTTTCAGTACGACAGACCGGTGCGTCTGGAAATGCGTAATCGGCAATGCGAAGCGGTGGAAGTCCGATGTATTGACCCTGTATAATCCCGAGAACCGCCCTGAAATCATCTCCATGGGACTCGAGGCGCAACTGCTTTCCCGGGACGGACAGACCGGCCTGGTCGAATTCGCCTGGAAAGACGGCAGCCCGTTTTCCCGTGTCCTGGAAATCTGCGGCTCTGTCCCGATACCGCCCTATCTGAACCGGGAGACCGAAGCCATCGACGTAGAGCGCTACCAGACCCTTTACGCCCATTTCCGCGGATCCGTGGCCGCACCGACGGCAGGACTGCATTTTACGGAAGATGTCTTGTCCCGTATACGGGAAAAGGGAATCGAGACCGGAACGGTGTGTCTCCATGTTGGAGCGGGGACTTTCCTTCCTGTGAAGACATCCGACGTCTCCCAGCATCCGATGCACCGGGAGCCGTTCGTGGTCAGCAAAGAATTCCTGCAGCGCCTGATCGCGGCAAAAGGGAAGGTCATCGCGGTAGGGACGACTTCCGTCCGTACGCTCGAATCGCTGTATTATGTGGGTGTCAGCATTCTGGAAACCTCTGAACCTCAGGATGTCGGACAATGGATGCCGTATGAACGGGAATGGGAACCCTCCACGGAACAGGCGTTGGAGGCCATCGTGAATTATCTGGATTCCCATCATTTGGACGAACTCAAGGTGGGGACCCGTATTATCATCGTTCCGGGCTTCCGTTTCCGGATCGTAGACTTGCTGGTTACGAACTTCCACCAGCCGGAGAGCACCTTGATCCTGTTGGTCTCCGCCTTCGTCGGCGGCGATTGGAAAACGATTTACCGCTATGCCTTGATGCATGGTTTCCGGTTCCTCAGCTACGGAGACAGCTCCTTATTGGAGCGGAGCGGCAAATAAAATTGCTGCATGATTCTTTTTTTCGTAACTTTGAATGTTATACGTGTACTATGAGTGAACCTATCAACGAATTTGACAGCATCAGTCCCTATACCGATGAAGAAGCCGTCAAGGCATTCGGCATCCTGGCGGAGCATCCCAACGTTCCGCTGATTTCAAAGACCTTGTTCCCGGACCAGCCGGAGACGTTGCTCCACGATGTGCTGAAAAGCTTGAAAAGCATCGACGAGTTCCAGAAACTGGTGATGAACAAGGCGGTGGAGTGGGTCTTGGAGACCTCCGCACATAATTTTTCCTATGACGGAGTCGAAAATTTGAAACATCTCGGTTCCCAAAAATTCCTCTGCCTTTCCAACCACCGGGATATCATTCTCGATCCCGCCATCACCCAATTGGTCCTGTATCGGAACGGCATTCCGCTGACGGAAATCGCAGTTGGAGATAATCTGCTGAGCAATAAATATGTAGAGTACCTGATCCGCTCCAACCGGATGATCAAGGTCATCCGGGGCATCAGTGCCAGGACGTTGTACCTTTCCTCCCAGGTCCTTTCGAAATATATCCGTACCTGCATTACTTCCGGCAAAAGTTCCATCTGGCTGGCCCAGCGGGAAGGCCGTGCGAAGAATGGAGTGGACATCACCGAGCAAGGGCTGCTGAAGATGCTGGACATGAGCGGCACGGGCGATTTTACGTCCAATTTCGAAGCGCTGAACATCGTTCCGCTCAGCATCTCGTATGAGTATGAGCCTTGTGATATCATGAAAGCCCGTGAAACATTGATCTCACGGACGGAAAAATATGTGAAAGGCTCACGCGAGGACCTAATCAGCATCGTGACGGGCATCCGTCAGCAGAAGGGGAATATCCACCTGAACATCGGCGCCCCCCTGACGCATGATGAGGTCTATGCCGCCTCTTTCTGCAACAAGAATGACCGGTACCAGGCCATCCGCCACGCGGTGGACCTGCGGGTTATCGAAGGCTATCATTTGTGGAAAACCAATTACATGGGGTATGACCTGGCAAACGGGTGCAGCAAATATGCCGAGAAATATACTCCGGAGGAATTGGAACAGTTCTCGGCATATATCGAGCACCAGCTGGACCAGGTTGAACCTACGCTGGACCGGGCGGATCTGCGGGATATCCTTCTGCGGATCTACGGCAATCCTGTCCTGTCCAAGGAACAGCTTGCCGCAGAACTCGCATCTTCATAAAAGCGGGGAGGGCATCCCCCTGGCCGTCAGAACAGTTTGTCGACGGCCATGATGATTTCTTCCGCTGAGAGCTCCGGACTGAGAACCAGATCCGGTTCTTTCAGCGTAAAGCCTTTCCGGGTGGCATTGAGCATACCGCCTCCGGTGATATTCAGCATGACGGTTTCGTCTTTTTGGACTTTCCCTTCTTCCAGCGCTTTCGCCAGGGAAGCGACCGCAGCCGCCGAAGCCGGGAAGATGTCGACATCTTCCGACTGGAAGAACTGGAGCATCCAGTAGACGATTTCGTCGTTGTTGATCTTGAACATGTCTCCGCCCGTCGCTTTCAAGGCATCGTACAGGCCGCCGGCCAGGCTGTACGGCGGTTTGCGGTTGGAAAGGACTTTGGCAAGGATGACCTCCGCATTGCGGCGGGACTCCTGCGGGGTCAGCGGGAGCAGCTCGCGGGAATCCGCCTTCCAGGAATCATACATGATGGTAAAGGGCGAATTCTGGCAGGCATAGATCCGCATGGCATTCTTACCATAACGGCCGTCCTCGGCCAGTCGCATGGCGTTTTCCCAGGCAGCGATGGCACCGGTTCCGCTGCCGACCGCCTGGAAATAGGCATCCGGAATGCGGCCGATGACTTCGGCTGCGGAGAGGACCGTCGTTCCCATGCCATCCCGGCGGGCAATGTTCTTGGCACCGCCTTCCGCCAAGTATCTCGGGTTCTTGCACAGTTTATCGCCCAGGGCGATGGCGTCGTAGTAGTCCGTTCCTTTGGGCGTGGCGATCACTTTGACGCAATTCTTCAGCGGGGAGAGGAACCAGAGGTCATGGATGTTGTCCTGCGGAATGCAGATGACGATCGGAATGTTGTTGTCCGAGCAGACCCTCGCGAATGCGCGGGCGGTGTTTCCTGCGGATTGGACGACCAGGACCCGTTTGTTCTTGCGCGGAAGACGGGCGCATACGGAGTATGCCTCGGTTTCCTTGAAGGAACAGGTTTCCATCTTGGCACCGATTTTCGGCCAATACCCGGAGAAGGTGATATACAGGTTTTCCATGCCGAGCATTTTCGCCAGGCCTTTGCTCTTGTAGGTAACCGGAGCGTGTGAGTGGCGGAGCGTCCGCTGGATCGGCATCCAGTCGGCATACCGGTACAGGCCTTTCAGTTCTTCACGGGGATTGAACTGGCGATGTTCATAGACGGCGCGTACAAGGGAAGGGGACGGGGATTCGGGATCCGCCAGGGTCCATCCTTCGTCGGAGAAAATCCGGCCGGTTCCGACATTTTCGAGCTGGTAGTTGGTGGGTTTGAACATGGTATGCTATAGGATTTATTTACAGGTTGATACAGAGCCAGGTAAAATAGGCGGCCTCGCATAGGAGAAAGATGGTCCCGTCGAATCGGTCCAGCTGATCCTTCTTCCCCATGAAGGCGCTGGCAAGCAGCAGGAGGGAGCTCAGGAGCAGGACTCCGGTATCGACGAGGTTCATGGAAGCAAAGGAAAGCGGATGGATGATGGCTGCGCCTCCCAGGATCAGCAAGATATTGAATACGTTGGATCCCAAGATATTTCCCAGGGCCAGCTGTCCTTTTTTCTTGATGGCCGCGACCACGCAGGTAGCCAGTTCCGGCATGGACGTGCCGCCTGCCAAAATGGTGATGGCAATGAATTTATCGCTGATTCCCAGCGCTTTGGCTATTTTGGTGGCCGAGTTGACAAACAATTGTCCGCCGGCGATGAGTCCGGCAAGACCGCCGACAATCATCAAGACGGCCAGGCCGGTCTTGAGACTTTTCTCGTCTGTGTTCCCGCCTTCTTCCATATTCCCGGACTTGAAGGAATAGATCATGTAAGCCACGAAGACAGACAACAGGATGAGGCCGTCGATGCGGGTGAGGGTGTTGTTCCCGGTACCGAACAAAAGCGCCGTAGGACCCAGAAGCAGGATCAGGCAAGTGGCGCCGATATTGATGGGGATGTCGCGGAGCCGGTTGGCCCGGGTAATCGGCATCGGCATGATGACGGCAGTAATACCCAAGATCAGCAGCGTGTTGAAGATATTGGATCCGAATACATTGCCGACGGCGATATCGGCATTGCCCTGGAAGGCGCCGATAAAACTGACGACCATTTCCGGAGCGGAAGTACCCATGCCGACAATGGTAAGTCCGATGACGAATTCGCTGATTCCGAATTTCCGCGCGATGCTGGATGCCCCGTCAACGAGCCAGTCGGCACCATAGATGATCAGGCCGAGCCCGAGAAGAAACAGTAAGATCTGGATAGCCATGATTATTGATCCTTGGAGCGCCTCCTGAGCGCGCAGATATTTTCGACATGCTGGGTATGCGGGAACATATCCACGGGTTGTACGGCTGTGATTTCGTAATCCTTGCAGAGGATGGACAGGTCCCTGGCCTGCGATGCCGGATTGCAGCTGACATAGACGATCCGGTCGGGCGCGGCTTGCAGGATGACCTGCGCCACATCCGGATGGATGCCGGCACGGGGCGGATCCAGGATGACGACATCCGGATGGCCGTGTTCCCGGATAAAATCCGTAGTCAGGATGTCCTTCATGTCACCGGCGAAGAATTCACAGTTGTCGATGCCGTTGCGACGGGCGTTATCCTTGGCGTCGGCGATGGCTTCGGGTACATACTCGATGCCGATCACCTTGGCGGCTTTCCCGGATACGAACTGGGCGATGGTCCCTGTGCCGGTGTACAGGTCGTAAACCGTCTCCCGGCCGGTCAACGCTGCGAATTCGCGTGCCTTGGCGTATAACTGATAAGCCTGCAGGCTGTTGGTCTGGTAAAAGGACTTCGGGCCTATCTTGAAAGAGAGCCCTTCCATGGTCTCATAGATGGAGTCATCGCCATGGTACAGGATGCAGTCCTGGTCTGCGATCGAGTCGTTCAGCTTGGTATTGATGACGTAGTACAGGGAGGTGATCTGCGGGAATTCTGCCACGATGGCATCCAGCAGGGCGGTGCGGGCTTCGCGGTCCTCCCGGGCGAAACACAGGATCAGCATGACGGCGCCGGCTTCGGTGGTGCGGATGAACATATTCCGCAGGAAACCGTGATTCTCACGGATGTCATAGAATGCCAATCCGTGGCGGATTGCGTAGTCCTTGATGAAAAGCCGGATGGCGTTGGAAGGGTCGCGCTGCAACCAGCACTGCTTGATATCCAATACCTTATCGAAGAATTTTCCGACGTGGAATCCCAGCCCGACCCGGTCTTCCTGCGGGATGGAGGCGGGATCTTCGTCCCGCAGGATCCAGCGTTTGTCGCTGAACGAAAACTCCAGTTTGTTCCGGTAGAAAGTGGTCCTTTCCGATCCGAGGATAGGGGAGACCGGGGGGATCTCCAAGTGCCCGATCCGGACCAGCTGGTCCCAGACTTGCTGCTGTTTCGCCTGGAGCTGGAGTTCATAGGGAAGGGGTTGCCAGCGGCAGCCGCCACAGACGCCGAAATGCTGGCAGAAGGGCTCCAACCGCTGCGGGGAAGGCTTGACGATCCGGCGGATGAAGCCTTCCATGTAATTCTTTTTCTTTTTGTATACCTGGATGTCGACGATGTCGCCCGGAACAGCGAACTCCACGAAAACGACGGTTCCCTCGAAGTGGGCGAGGGCTTTTCCTTCCGCGGCAACGGATTCGATCTGTACGTTTTCCAGGACGAGGTCGACCTTTTTCTTCGACATGGGATTTACGGATTCTAAACTTACAAATATAGGAATAATTGCCGATTGTTTTCGTAAATTTGCACCCAAAACCATGAAAAAACCATGCCTGACCACATAGAAATCCGGGGCGCAAAGGCCCATAACCTGAAAAACATAGACGTTGATATCCCGCTGGGAAAGATTGTGGGCATTGCCGGGGTGTCCGGCTCGGACAAATCTTCGCTGGCCCTGGGTGTTCTCTACGCCGAGGGGTCGCGTCGTTATCTGGAATCCCTTTCTACCTATACCCGGCGCCGGATGACCCAGGCTTCCCGTGCACAGGTAGATGACGTACGGTATGTACCTGCGGCGTTGGCCTTGCACCAGCGCCCGGGCGTTCCGGGTATCCGCAGCACGTTCGGGACGATGTCCGAATTGCTGAATAGCCTGCGGCTGATGTTCTCCCGGCTTGCTTCCCACCGCTGCCCGAACGGCCATTACCTGGAACCTACGCTGGATGTGGCTGCGGAACAGCCCATTTACTGCCCCGTGTGCGGTGCGCGCGTCATGGCTCCCGGAGCGGAGCAGCTGGCTTTCAACAGTGAAGGTGCCTGTCGCCGGTGCGGCGGTACCGGGATCGTCCGGACGGTCGATGAGTCCAAGCTCGTTCCGGATGAGAGTCTGACCATCGACCAGGGCGCCGTTGCTCCCTGGGGAAGCCTGATGTGGTCCTTGATGAAGGATATCGCACGTGAGATGGGCGTACGTACGGATGTGCCTTTCAAGGACTTGACTCCGGAAGAGAAGGAGATCGTCTATCATGGTCCGGCCGAGAAAAAACACATCCTGTACCGGAACGAGAAGACCAACAATTTCGCGGAGATGGATTTCACCTATTATAATGCGGTCTATTCCGTGGAGAATGCCCTGGCGAAAGTCAAGGACGAAGCGGGGATGAAACGGGTGGAAAAGTTCCTCCGGGAGGATGTCTGTCCCGATTGCGGCGGCACCCGCCTTTCCGAAGAAGCCCGGGCACCCCGCCTGCGGGGGATCAGCCTGGCGGATGCCTGCAAAATGACCCTAGCGGAGCTGGTGGAATGGGTCGCCGGCGTCCCGGCATCGCTGCCGGAAGAAATGCGGCCGATGGCGGAGCGGATTTGCGAGTCTTTTCAAGATACAGCCAAACGCTTGATTGATTTGGGTTTATCCTACCTTTCACTGGACCGTTCCGCGGCAACCTTGTCGACAGGGGAGCGGCAGCGGGTGCAGCTGGCCCGTGCCGTACGCAACCGGACGACCGGGGTCCTGTATGTCCTTGATGAACCTTCGATCGGCTTGCATCCCTCGAACCTGGAAGGCTTGACCGGAGTGATGGACGACCTGGTGGCGGACGGCAATACAGTCGTCCTTGTAGATCATGATACACAGGTACTTGCGCATGCTGACCATATCATCGAACTGGGGCCGGAGGCTGGAGCCAAAGGCGGTCGGGTCATCGCGGAAGGCTCGGCAGGGGAGTTGGCTGACAACCCGGCATCCCGGATTGGACCGTTCTTGGCGGGAAGGGGAGTCCTGGCTCCGGATCGGACGGATCTGTTCGCGCAGGGAGAGATATCCTTGTCGACCGGCCCGATCCATACGGTCCGCCCTTTGTCCGTACGTTTCCCCAAAGGGCGGCTGAGTGTGGTGACCGGGGTGTCGGGTTCCGGCAAGACGACGTTGATCCTGGAGAGTTTGATTCCTGGATTAAATGCGTATGTTTCAGGTAATAAACTGCCTTCACATGTTGTTTCAGTACAAGCGGATGGCATCCGTCAGGTGAAACTGATCGATGCGACTCCTATCGGAATCAATGTCCGTTCGACCGTTGCGACGTATGCCAATATCCACGACGAATTGCGGAAAGTCTTCGCCCGGGGCGAAGAAGCGAAAGCGTGCGGATGGAAGGCCGGGGATTTTTCCTACAATACGGGCCGGCTCCGCTGCCCGGTCTGCGACGGGACCGGCAGTATCAGCCTGGACGTTCAGTTCCTACCTGACGTCGATATCCCGTGCCCGGAATGCGGCGGGGCCCGGTATGCACGGGAAGCATTCTATCTGCATCGGAAAAATGGCGGAACCATGCCGGAACTGATGTCGATGAGCGTGGACGAGGCCCTGGTGGCCTGCAACGATCTTTCTTTGGTGAAAAACCGTTTGCAAGTCCTTCATAATCTGGGACTTGGATACTTGACGCTAGGCGAAGCGACGCCCAGTCTTTCCGGCGGCGAAGCCCAACGTCTCAAACTGGCGAGCGAAATGGGACGCGGTCAGGGAGATACGGTTTTCGTATTTGACGAGCCGACGATCGGTCTGCATCCGCTGGATGTGCAGACCCTGATGAAGGTTTTCCGTCATCTGATCGGAAACGGCGCCACAGTCATCGTTATCGAGCATGACCTGGATGTGATCCGGCAGGCGGATTATATCGTAGACATGGGACCTGGCGGCGGACAAGCCGGCGGACGGGTCGTCGTGCAAGGGACGCCGCGAGAAGTTGCGGCGTGTCCGCAGAGCCTGACGGGTCGTTATATATAGTAGTCGACCCCTGTAAGGAAGACTCGCCCGCTTTGTTACACAATTTATATTATGTTAAGTTGCGTCTAGAATTCCAAAGCCATGCTGATGACCACTGCCCCGGCACTCCTGTCGCTGTATTCCAGATGGTTATCATCAACAGTGATATTGTCATAGATATCGAAGAGCTGTGGATGGCACAGGCTGGCTTGTAAGGCAGCCAGAAACCGCAATTGTACCCCATATCCCAGTGGAATCCGGTATCCCATACCCAGTTTTGCGAAATCACCGGCTTTCTCTTTGAAATCCTCGGTAATTCCGATGCCGCCTTCCAAAAAGGTCAGCATGCCGTTTTTCTGAGGATCGCCCAGATCCAGTGTTGCACGGAGACTCACCGGCATGCAACGTATCTCGCGCTGCAAACCTTGCCAGCCTGTTCCCAATGACAGGTTCAGGCGGCGGCTGGCCTGGATTCCGACCCGTGCCGTCATCAGGCCGTGCAAATGCGTTTGGGTATCATAATAGTGCTCGTCGATGTGGTGCCCGTCCAGGGTCGTATACTGGTAATCATGATGCGTATAAAACGTGGCTGCAGTCCCCCATTCCACGCTCCAGGTGATTTCCTGGCCCCGCGAAAGACAGCATAAGCAGCTGAAAATCAATGCTATAAACAAACGTAAACGCATCAGAATCTGTATTTTACGGAGACCTCAGGATACCAGGCCCGACGCCAGCCGTTTTGGTAAAAGGTCATGGTGTTGTCGTATTGGTTCCGAATGATCACGTGCGCCCCGATATCCGCCGACAGACCGACAAAGACGGAAACCGGAACGGTTTTGAACAGGAAGTCGGCTCCCCCGCCCACGCTGAGTGCAATCAGATAGCCGGCGTCTTTCCCGCGGTCACAGACCAGGCCGGCCGTCAGTCCGGGTCCGCCGGTCAGCTGGATCGCCAGATCGTCACCCAAATCCTTCTCTTTGAGTCCGAAATGCCTGAGCAGTTGGATCCGGGTACCCGGCCGGGCTTCGTGATTGATCAGGACGTGCTCGAAGTCCGCCAACAAACGGATTTCCCCCATTCCCCCGCCCTTCATGGGAGCGACCAGTGAAAGGCCGCATCCTTTGAAGGAAAAGATACCCCCGGCTTCCAGGCGACGATGAAACTTCCCGTCCTGCTGCGCGAGAAGGCTGTGACAGGACGACAGCAGCAAAACTGCGGTCAGGAAGCGGTACACGTGTTTCATCTAGATACAAAGATACGTTTTTTACGGAAGAGTTAACTAAAAATCACTATCTTTGTCTATACAACGTACACCCTAAACCTCCTGTTATGGCAATACTCATCGAACAGGTCCGCAGTAAGAAGGACCTCCGGAAGTTCATCCAGTTCCAGAACGACCTGTACAAAGGAAATCCGTGGTTCGTCCCCAAGATCGCAATGGATGAGGCGTCCACCCTGGATCCGAAGAAGAATCCCGCGTATGAATTCAGCGAGGCGGCCCTTTACCTGGCTTATAAGGACGGGCAGCTTGCCGGTCGCGTAGCTGCGATTGTCAATCATCGCGCCAACGAACGCTGGAACCACAAGGAAGTCCGGTTTGGCTGGATTGATTTCATCGATGATATTGAGGTGAGTGGCACACTCTTCAAGGCAGTAGAGGATTATGGTAAGGCGCATGGAATGGAGCAGATGATCGGTCCTCTTGGCTTTACCGATTTCGGAGCAAAGGCCGGGATACT
>ONQC01000008.1 GCA_900319855.1 uncultured Bacteroidales bacterium | reverse complement strand
GTTCGGGAACGGGATCGACAAGTTCGAGCTGGCGAAGATCGGCCAGAGCACGGAGCACAACTACTGCGGCGTGAAGTGCGGGATCATGGACCAGTTCGCGTCGGTGTTCGGCAAGGCGGGACAGCTGATCCGCCTGAACTGCAAGACCCTCGAGTACAAGTACTTCCCGTTCGATCCGAAGGGTTACAAGCTGGTGCTGATCGACTCCTGCGTGAAGCATGAGCTGGCGTCGAGCGCCTATAACAAGCGCCGGACCTCCTGCGAGAACGCGGCGGCTGCGATCCGCAGGAACCACCCGGAGGTGGAGTTCCTGAGCGATGCGAAGCGGGTCTGGCTGGACGAGGTGCGTGCAGAGATCCCGGAGGAAGATTTCCTGCGTGCGGAATATGTGATCGGCGAGGTGCAGCGCGTGCTGGACGTTTGCGACGCGCTGGAGCGCGGCGATTACGAGACGGTGGGCGAGATGATGTACCAGACCCACTTCGGCCTGAGCCGCCTGTACGAGGTGTCCTGTGAGGAACTGGACTTCCTGAACAAACTGGCGCGGAAGATGGACGTGACGGGCTCGCGCGTGATGGGTGGCGGCTTCGGAGGCTGCACGATCAACCTGGTCAAGGACGAACTGTACGACGAATTCGTCGCGACGGCGGTGGCGCGCTTCACCGAGAAGTTCGGCCACGCCCCGAAGGTGTATGACGTCGTGATCAGCGACGGCTCCCGCCGGCTGGAATAAGGTTGCATTTAAATATTTTTACTATATTTGAGGGTTGTTTCTCTTTGAGGGACAATCCTTTTTTGTGACGTGTAACTAAAAAAATCTGATATGAAAAACCTTTCCGACCTTTGGAAAAAGGAAGACTGGCTGGCCGTCTGGATCGGTTTTATCGTGATCCTGATCGCCTGCGTGGCCGTTTTGACCGGCGCTTTTGATTTCGCCGCCGCCAAATTCTCGACCTGGCACCTGTGGGAGAACGTGGCTGAGAAAAAGTCCCTGTTCGCCCAGTTCAACGGGGCTTTCTGGGGCAAACTGTGCCGGACCTTCGTCGTGCTGGCCGTACTCTTTACCGCCGGCGTCAAGCTGCAGGGAGGCAAGATCAAGGATTTCTTCCTTGCCTTCGTCGCCTTGTTCGTGTTGGCCGTCATCGTGCGGATCATCAGCGCGGAATTCACCCTCAACCGCTATCTGGAATGGGCTTTCTGGGCGCTGATCGTCGGCCTGCTGATCGCGAATACCGTCGGCACCCCCGCCTGGCTGAAACCTGCCATCCGGACCGAATTCTACATCAAGACCGGTCTGGTCATCATGGGTTTCTCCGTCCTCTTCAGCAACATCGCCAAGTTCGGTCTCTACGGCCTCGGCATCGCCTGGATCGTGACCCCGATCGTCATCCTCTTCATGTGGTGGTTCGGCACCAAGGTGCTGAAGATCGGCAACAAGCCGCTGGTCATCACCATCGCTTCGGCGACCTCTGTCTGCGGTACGTCTGCCGCCATCGCGACCGGTGCCGCCTCCGGAGCCAAGAAGGATGACCTGTCCATCGCCATCTCGATTTCCATTATCTTCACCATCCTGATGATGGTCTTCGAACCGATGATCATCCGGGCCGTCGGCATGTCCCAGCTGATGGGCGGCGCCCTGATCGGCGGTACGGTCGACTCGACCGGTGCCGTGGTGCTGGCCGGCAACGCCCTCGGTCCCGAGGCGGAGCAGGCGGCCGTCCTGGTCAAGAGCATCCAGAACATCCTGATCGGCTTCATCGCCTTCTTCGTCGCGATCTTCTTCGCCACCCGCGTGGACAAGGATCCGAACAAGAAAGTCGGCGCCGGTGAGATCTGGACGCGTTTCCCGAAGTTCATCATCGGTTTCTTCGTGGCCTCCCTCGTGGCCTCCTTCATCATCCTTCCTTTGGCCGGCAGCAGCCAGGTCTCCGCGATCAACAGTGTCCTTGACCAGTACAAGAACTGGGCGTTCGTGCTGGCGTTCACCAGCATCGGCTTGGATACCAATTTCAAGGAAATCGCCCGCCAGATGCAGGGCGGCAAAGTCCTCTGGCTCTATATCGTGGGCCAGGTCTTCAACATCGCCCTGACCTTCTTCGCCGTCTGGTTTCTGCTCTCCGGCGTGGTCTTCGACATCCCGGTCCTCGACCTCTACAAATAGTGTCTTCCCGCCGGGATAAGATCTTCAAGGTGGTCACGATCCTCGTGGTCGTGGCCATCGTGTTTTGTGCCCTCTGGATCATGGCGGGCCGCCAGGGCCTGGTGCCGGGCTACGATTTCGGCGCCGGGGCCTATTATTATGCGGACATCCCGGGCTATGAAAAGATTGTCCGGGACGATGTCTACCAGACAAAGGTTCCCTACTGGGTCCATGTTGTGCTGTTCCTGGGCTGGGGCTGGCTGATGTACCGGCTCTGGGTCTGGATTGATAAACGGAAATAACCATGAAAAACTTCGTTCAAGCAACCTGCACGGCCTGTGGCCGGAGCACCGAAGTTGAAACCTACGGCGGAATCAACGTCGCCCGTGAGCCCGAACTGAAAGACCGGGTCAAGGACGGTTCCCTTTTCGTCTGGGAATGTCCGCACTGCGGAAGGCGTAACCTCATCCGCTGCCAGACCCTCTACCACGACCCGGACCAGCGGCTGATGATCTGGCTCCTGCCCGAAGGCGCCTTGCCCGAGGCGCAGCTCGAAACGGTCGAAAAGGCCCTGGCGGCCCAGGCGGAAGGCCTGGACGGCTATGTCCTCCGCCGGGTCGACGACGTGGGCTCGCTGATCGAGAAGGTCAACCTGCATGATGCCGGGTTGGACGACCGGGTCATGGAGATGTGCAAATACGTGACCAAGATGGAGTTGGGCGCCAAGGACCCGACGGTCCAGCAGGCCCCGTTCAAGTTCTTCCGGATCGAAGGACCGGACCATGAGATCACGCTGACCTACCCCCGCGACGGACAGATGCAAGGCGTCCGGATCGGGTTCAATGTCTATGAGGACTGCCGCGGCATCCTGCAGCGCAATCCCTCCGTCCAGGCCGGGCCGGGCTTCGCCCGCGTCGACGCCGCCTGGCTGGCGCAATATTTTCGGTAAACGATGAAAAAGTTAATCCCCCTCCTTCTGGCATGGGCGCTGGTCGCCTGTACGGAAAAGAATCCCGTCCTCACCGTATCCGGCGGGTCGCTGGTCGGCGCTCAACTGCCCGGCGAAAAGGTCTATGTCTACAAAGGCATCCCGTATGCGGCCCCTCCGGTGGGCGAATTGCGCTGGAAGGCCCCGCAGCCGGTCCTTCCTTGGGAAGGCGTCCGCGAAGCCCTGGAATTCGGCCATCCGGCCATGCAGGCCCCGCATACACCGGGAGGCTATACCCCGGAATTCTTCTTCGATGGCGATCCGGCCTTTAACGAAGACTGCCTGACGCTGAATATCTGGACAAGCCGGCCTGGGAAACCGGGTGCTGGTCTGCCGGTTGTATTATGGCTCCATGGCGGCGGTTACGTAGCTGGATGGAGCTCCGAACCGGAGATGGACGGGGCCGAGTGGGCACGCCGGGGCGTCGTAATGGTTTCCGCCAATTACCGGCTGGGGATCCTGGGCTTCCTGGCCCATCCCGCCTTGTCGGCAGAGGACCCGAACGGGGTGTCCGGAAACTATGGGATGCTGGACCAGATTGCCGCCCTGAAATGGATCCGGGACAATATCGCCCAGTTCGGCGGCGATCCGGAGAATGTCACAATCATGGGACAGAGCGCCGGAGCCGCCAGTGTCCAGACGCTCTGTGTTTCTCCGCTGTCGCGCGGCTTGTTCAACAAAGCCATCATCCAGAGCGGCCGTTCCGTCGCTCCGGAGAACGACAACACGGCGGGTGCGGATATGGAGGCGGTCTTGGCCAACGATCAGGCCATGATGGACTGGGCCGGCTATGAGACACTGGAACAGATGCGGGCCGCCCCCGCTGAAAAAATGGTCTCCCTGGCCAATGAATACATGCGGGAAAGCGGCAACCGCGGTCCTTTCGGTACGGCGCCGGTCGTGGACAGGTATGCCTTACCCGAGCGCTTCAGCACCGCGACTTATGGCGGACGGATCGCGCAGATTCCGTATATGGTCGGGATGGTGTCGGGCGACAATCCCCGGATCCGGCCCGGTATCCGCGCGTTTGCGGCAGAGCGGGCGAACGCCGGCCAGCCGGTCTATACCTATGTATTTGACCGTCCGCTGCCGACCGACGGGCGCAAAGGCGTCCTGGAGGGAGCCTTCCATTCTGCCGAACTCTGGTTTACCTTCCATACGCTCGACCGTTGCTGGCGTCCTTTCAAAGAGGGTGATTATGCGCTGGCGGACCGGATGATCGAGGCGTGGACGTCTTTCGTCAAGACCGGCAATCCGAACGGTGCGGGTCCTGAGGTTTGGAAGCCGTATTCGGCAGAAGCGCCGGATGCCATGTATTTCCGCGTGAGCGCAGACGAAACACAGGCCGTCTGCGGCATGGAAGCGCTCTGATCCGTTAGGATTCCCTTAAAAATCAATGCTGAACACGCCGCCGACATAGGTGCGCGTCAGGGCGATGCCTTGCTTCTCGATCGGGTCGTATTCGGAACCGCCGTTCCAGTCAAACACGATACCGGCCGAGGTCGGGAAGGGCAGCCAGAGGAAATGGGCCAGCCGGGCCGTTACCTCCGCCCCCGCGCTGACCAGCGAACCGCCGCCGGACAGGCCCCGTCCGTATTTCAGGAGGGTGTAGTCGACATGGGGTTTGACCACGAAATGCGTGACGTAGAAGAGCGGGCTGAACCAGGAAATGTCTCCGACCCACACCGGGATGGAATAATCGGCCGAAAGCCGCAGCTGCTCCGGGGCATAGCTGGCCAGATACGTGGAGACCTGGGTGTCCTGGAAGCCGCGCGGACGGGTCGTCACGACATTCTCGCCGGTCCCGGAGCCGGTCTGGTGCTGCCACATGGCGGAGAGCCGGAGGCCCTGGTTGGCCATCAGGCCGGGCAGATAGCCGTAGACATATCCATAGAGCGCCGGGGAGAACAAGTCGCTCAGGCCCAGGCGGGCCCGGTAGCCGCCTTCTACGCCGAAGCCCCAGCGGGGATAATCCAGGGCGGAAGCCGTCGGGCGGATGATATAGCCGCGGGCCGAGACTGTCAGGCTCTGCATCAGGACGTTATCGCCCGGTTCCAGCCGCGACAGGCTGGCTGGGACGACCGTTTCTCCGAGGACATCGGGTGCGGTCCGGACCGGGAGGGTCTTGTTGAAACGGTCATTGGAGAAGGTATATTGCAACTGCGGGACAAAGCCGCGGTTCCAGCCTCCGGAAGAAAAGTTCAGGGGAACATAGACCTTCAGGGCACCCTGGAACGACGGACTGTCGACCAGGCGGCCGCCGGTTGAGGTGAAAGACAGCATCCCTGCCTCCTGCTTGACGCGGCTGTATTGGATCAGGTCCCGGTCGTTGAAATCCATGTTCACTTCGAAAACCGGAAACAGTCCGGTATAGGTCATCTGGAAATGGCCGGAATGCCGCCACTGCCCGGTATATTCATCCTTGTGATAGCTGTAGCCGAGGGATCCCGAGGCCGTTCCCAGCAGGTTCTGGAAAAGTGCCGTCGCGCCCAGTCCGCCTTCCCGCCAGGTCACGTCCCCGCTCATTTCCTCGATCCGGTCATAATCGAAATAGACCGGTGCCCAGGAATGGATATAGGGAATGCCGAGCAGTTTGGAATAGCGTTTCGGGGTCGTTTCCGTACCGCCAATGCCGCGGCTGCGGTCTTTCAAGGCAGCCGGTTCGCGGGAGAGGGCCTGCTCCTGGGCGGCGAGCCGGTCCGCTGTCGGATGCGACGCGGTTTCGCCAGCGCGGCGGTATGCCAGGCCGCTGGCCGGGGCCTTCTGCAGCAGTTCGCCTTCGTGGGTCTGGGCCGCGTAATACAGCGTGTCGGAGGCCATGGTGAAGGCTCCGGCGCCATACGGGGTCGCCGTCAGTTGGATCAGGGTCCCCTGGGGCGTGAGCCGGTAGACCTCATTCAAGCCGGTCGCATCCATGCTGAGCAGGACGCCGTCCGGATCGCCCTGCAGGTGGGCGATGGACACCGGCTGCGGGGCCAGGACCGTTTCCGGCTGACCCGTCAGGGCCCAGCGCGCGATGCCGGTTCCCTGATCATCGATATAGCTTATATACAGTTCTTTACCGACCCAGGCCGTCTCGACATACTGGACGCCGTCGGGGGCCGTGAGCGTCTGCAGGGTATGACCTGAAAGATCCAGGATCCGGACCTTGGAGCCGCCGGGGACCGGATATTCGGTCACGGCGATCCGCTCTCCGTCCGGGGAAGGAGCCGGGTTGTACAGGCGTCCGGTGCGGGTCAGGTTACGGGCTTTTCCGTCTTCCATGTAACGGATCCGGGACGTCGCGCGGAGTCCCCAGCGCAGGTCCGGGACCGTCTCACTCCAATAGATGCGTCCGCCGGCCGGGCGCAGGTCGCCGGTTGCGGCCGCAAAGGGACGCAAGGTCTTGGCCTGTCCATCCTTGTACAGGACCAGCCGGGTGGCGCGGACCTTGGAATTCTCCTTGACCAGCCAGCCTCCGTCGTAGGCAACGGGCGCGCCCTGGACGGTGTACCAGGAAGGGACGGGACTGAAGGGTTCGGCGGCCGTCCAGGGGCCACGGTCCTCGGCCGCCCACTGCGCCTGGAACGACTGCATGATCTCCTGGAAAGCCCCTTTGAAAGAGCGGCCGGACGTCTTGCGCACGGCGCGCTGGATGTTGAACAGGCGCCACGGCCGCCGGGTTACGCCGTGCAGGTAGTCCGCCTCGAAGAACGGGGCGTCATACTGTGTACGGATTCCCGCGAGGGTGAGGTAGCCCAGCGCGTAGTGGTTGGGCGCAGCGTACCGGTAGGACCCATAGCGCCAGCGGTACCAGTTCCGCCAGTCACCGGCATCGAAGGCCGCCCGGTAATAGGCCAGGAAATCCCCGCGCCGGCCGCGGCCGAAGGGCGTCAGGGCCGTTTCCGCGACCACGGCATCCCCTTCCAGGAACCAGGTGCTGGGATAGACACCGGACAGGGCGCCGGCAAACAGGTCTCCCACCAGCCATTTGAACGGTCGGAACAGTCCGTCAGCCCCGAACTGGAGCTGGGCGACATGGCGGTTTTCGTGGACGGCCAGGGAGGTCAGCCAGGGCATCGGCTCCGGCTCATACGCCTCCGGCAGGGTATACAGGTCCATGCGGCGGGGCGCCCAGGTCACGCTGCCGTTGGCCTGTCCGCCATGGGCATGCAGGATGACCGGCATGGGTTTACGGTACATGCCGCCGGGCAGGTATCCGATGCTCCGGCCGACCTGCGGGCGGAAGGTCTCCAGGGAACGGGCATAGGCCCGGGCCAGGGAGTCCATCCCCGTGGGGTAGATCAGTTTGTAATGGTCCGTACGGAAGGTGGACCAACGGACGGAAGCCGGGTCCTCTCCGCCGGTATAGAATTGGGCCCAGGCGGTGCTTGTCAGCAGCATTCCCATAGCCCACAGGGCAATCTTGCGGAAAGACATCTCGATCGTATTACATCAACATTACAAATCTAAGAATAATTCTGTAAATTTGCGGATAGCCCCCTTGCGAACACCTTGAAGCTTGCAGCAAAAATGAAGAAGATTTCCTTATATGTATTGACCGGTTGCCTGGTCATGGCGTGCAACGGCCGCCAGGCCGGAAATGCGCCCGCCCCGCAGCCTTTCCCGAAAGTGTCCGTACCCGGGGTCGTCCAGGATCCGCAGGAGCGGGTGGACTATATGGTGGAGCATTTTTGGGATACCTTTGCGGACACTTCGCGCACGGCCGTCTGCGATACGGCCCTGGTCGCGGGCGTGCGGAAGGTGGAAGTAGAGGATAATTACGGACTTTTCGCCACCTTGTTGGACCAGGCGAGCCCGTCGGCTGCCCGCAGGGCCATGGTCCGGCTCTATGAAAAGGCCGCCGCCTGCGAGCGGAAAGATACGTCCTCCAATGTTTTCGAGACCGTGGTGGAGTTCTCTGCCAAGTATTTATATGACCCGAACTCTCCCGTCCGGAGCGAGGACCGCTATCTGCCTTTCGTCGAGCTGCTGGCCGCTTCGGATGTGGTCCGTCCCGAAATGAAGCATGCCTACGGCTTCGACGCCCAGATGTGCCGGCTCAACCAGACCGGTACGCCGGCCGCGGATTTTCGTTTCACCGACCTGAAAGGCCGCACCCGGACCTTGTACAGCGTGAAGGCTCCTTACACCCTGCTCTTCTTCAGCAATCCGGGCTGCACGGCCTGCAAAGGCATCATCGACGACCTGCAGGGCAGCGTACGTGTGAGCCAGCTGATAGATAGCGGGAAATTGGCGGTCGTCAATGTCTATATCGACAGCGACCTGGACGAATGGAAGGCCTATGCCGTGAATTATCCGGAGACTTGGTATTCCGGATACGATCCGGACTATGCCATCCGTACGGACTTGCTCTACTGTGTGCGGGCCATCCCGTCCCTGTACCTGCTGGATGCGGACAAGAAGGTGCTGCTCAAGGACGTTCCGCCGGAGAAACTGTTCTCCGTCCTGGAGCAATTGTAGAAAATCACAAAACAGAATATGAAGACCAGTCAAGAACTTTGGGGTAAGACCCCGGAAGGAAAAGAGATTTATAAATACCGGCTGACCAATGCCTCCGGTGCGTATGTCGAACTCTCCAGCGTCGGCGCGGGCATCGTGTCCGTCGTCGTTCCGGACAAGGACGGGAAGATGGAGAATGTCGTACTGGGCTATGACGATCCGATGAGCTATTTCGCCGACGGTCCCTGCGCCGGCAAGACCCCGGGCCGGTTTGCCAACCGCATCGCCAAAGGCCGTTTCACCCTGGACGGCAAGGAATATGAACTTCCCATCAACAACGGTCCCAACCACCTGCACGGCGGCCCGAAAGGCTTCCAGAACCAGGTATGGGAGAGCCGCCTCAACGGCGAGGCGGTCGAGTTCCTGTACGATGCGGAAGACGGGGAGGCTGGCTATCCCGGCAACCTCAAGGCCGTGGTCCGTTATGAGTGGGACGAGGACAATTCCCTGCGCATCACCTATACCGCCGAGTCGGATGCACCGACCGTGGTCAACCTGACCAACCATACCTATTTCAACCTCGACAACGAAGGCAGCATCGAGGCCCATGAACTGACCCTCAACGCTTCCGAATACCTTCCGACCGACCCGACCCAGATCCCGCTGGGCGACTCCGAACCGGTCGCCGGAACGCCGATGGATTTCGTCAACCCGAAACCGATCGGCCAGGACCTTCACGCGGATTTCGAGGCGCTGAAGATCGGCAAGGGCTATGACCATTGCTGGGTCCTGGACGACTACGAGCCCGGCCAGCTCCAGCGCGCCGCGGAGTTGTATTCCCCGAAGAGCGGACGTCTGGTCGAGGTCCTGACGACCCAGCCGGGCATCCAGGTCTATACCGGCAACTGGCTGAATGGCTGCCCTGTCGGGCACAACGGCCGCATTTTCCATGACTATGACGCCGTCGCCCTGGAGTGTCAGCATTTCCCGGACAGCCCGAACAAGGAAGACTATCCGTCGACGGTCCTCCGGCCCGGGCAGACCTATCAGGAAGCCATCATCTTTGCCTTCTCCGTACGATGAAACAATACCTGGACCTGCTGCAGCGCATCATGGACGAAGGGACGGTCAAGCACGACCGGACCGGCGTCGGCACGAAGAGTGTCTTCGGACACCAGATGCGGTTTGACCTTTCCGAAGGTTTTCCGCTGCTGACGACCAAGAAGGTGCACCTGAAATCGATCATCTACGAACTGCTCTGGTTCATTGCCGGAGATACCAACATCAAGTACCTCAAGGACCATGGCGTGACGATTTGGGACGAGTGGGCCGACGAAAACGGCGACCTGGGACCGGTCTACGGCCACCAGTGGCGCTCCTGGCCCGCCCCGGACGGCCAGAGCATCGACCAGCTCGCCCAGGTGGTGGAAACCATCCGCCGCAATCCCGACTCCCGGCGCATGCTCGTGACAGCCTGGAATCCGGCCGAGGTGGAGAAGATGGCCCTCCCGCCCTGCCACTGCCTGTTCCAGTTCTATGTGGCGGACGGGAAGCTCTCCTGTCAGCTCTACCAGCGCAGCGCGGACACCTTCCTCGGCGTGCCGTTCAACATCGCCTCCTACGCCCTGCTGACCCTGATGATCGCCCAGGTGACCGGCCTGCAGCCGGGTGAATTCATCCACACCACCGGCGACACGCACATCTACCTGAACCATTTCGACCAGGTCCGCGAACAACTCTCCCGCACGCCGCGCCCCCTCCCCAGGATGCGGCTCAATCCGGAGGTCAAGGACCTGTTCGCATTCAAATATGAAGATTTCACCCTGGAAGGCTACGACCCGTGGCCGGCCATTAAAGCCCCCGTAGCGGTATGACAATGGAAAAATGCCTGATCGTGGCCGTCGCCGACAACTATGCCATCGGCCGCAAGAACCAACTCCTGTGGAACCTGCCGGAAGACATGAAATATTTCCGGGAGCAGACCACCGGCCATCCCGTCATCATGGGCTGGATGACCTTCCAGTCCATCGGCCGTCCGCTGCCGCGCCGCACCAACATCGTGATTTCCATTTTCCCGTGGCCGGAAGCCCCCGAAAAGGTCGTGGTGGTGGAATCCCTCGATGAGGCGTTCCAAGCGGCGGAAAAGGCCTGTGAAGGGGCGGAGGACGCCAAGTGTTTCGTCATGGGCGGGGCCTATACCTACGCCGAAGCGATGCAGACGGTCGACACCCTGTATATCACCCATGTGCATGATACCGTCGAAGACGCCGACGCCTTCTTCCCCGAGATCGATCCGGCCGTCTGGTATCCAGCCTCCACCTCCGAGACCCATACGGATCCCGTATCGGGCCTGACCTACGAATTTGTAATCTACCGCCGGCTGTAGGGACCGGCGGACGAACTTGACAACATGGATACTCGAGAAACTTTCGGGAGCCGGTTCGCGGTCATCATGGCCATGGCCGGTTCGGCGATCGGGCTGGGCAACATCTGGCGCTTCCCTTACATGGTGGGCCAGGGCGGCGGCTCGGCCTTCATCATCGTCTACCTGCTTTCCACCCTGCTGATTTCCCTTCCGATCTTCCTTTCGGAGGCGGCCATCGGGCGCAAGACCCACAAGAGCACCTTCGGCGCCATGCAGCGGCTGGCTCCCGGGACGCCCTGGCGCTGGCTGGGCCTGCTGACGGTCATTTCGCCGCTGATCATTCTTTCGTATTACAGCGTGGTGGGTGGCTGGAGCGTGGAATTCCTGCTTAAATCCCTGACGTTCAGCTTCTCCTCCGGAGACGAAGCGCAGATCATGGGATTCTTCGGCAGTTTTATTTCCTCGCCTTGGGGGCCGCTGGCGTGCCATACGGCTTTCCTGGGCATCTGCACCCTGATCGTGGTGGCGGGCGTCAAGAAAGGCATCGAAAAGTTCTCGACCTGGACCATGCCGGTCCTGTTCCTGCTGGTGGTGTTCCTGATGGTCTATGCCCTGACCCTTCCGGGCTCGAAAGCGGGCGTGGATTACCTGCTGAAACCCGATTTCTCCAAACTGACCGCCTCGGCCGTCGCCTCGGCCATGGGACAGAGTTTCTTTTCCCTGTCGCTGGGCGTGGGTACCATCCTGACCTATGCGTCCTATGTCCATGAGAAGGAAAACCTGCTGACCACCGGTCTGGGAACGGCCGGCTTCGACCTGCTGTTCGCACTGATCGCGGGCTTTGCGGTCATGCCGGCGGTGTTTGCCGCAGGCATCGAGCCGGCGGCGGGCCCGGGCCTGGTCTTCGAGACCCTGCCGTACATTTTCGCCAAGATGGGCGCCTCGACGCCGTGGCTTTCCGGCGTGGTCTCCATCCTCTTTTTCCTGACCATCCTGGTGGCCGCCGTTTCGTCGGCCATCTCCATGCTGGAAGTGGGTGTGGCCTACCTGGTGGAAGAAAAGAATTTTTCGCGGACCAAGGCGGTCTGCGTCCTGTTCGCAGGCTGCTGGCTGCTGGGCGCGCTCTGTTCCCTGTCCTTCGGGCCTTTGGCAAATGTCAAGATCCTGGGCGAGACCCTGTTCAGCTTCTGTGACAAACTGACGTCCAACTTCCTGATGGCCTTCGGCGGCCTGTTGTTTACCCTGTTCGCCGGCTGGCGGATGAAAAAGGCCGACGTCCGGGGCGAACTGCGCGCCGGAAAAGCCTTCGGCCTCCTGTATTTCCTGATCCGGTACATCGCCCCCGCCGCGATCATCGTCATCTTCCTGACCAACCTGTTCCTATGAGCCAATCCCGTGAAACTTTCGGCAGCCGCGCCGCCGTCATCATGGCCCTGGCCGGATCGGCCATCGGGCTGGGCAATATCTGGCGTTTCCCCTACATCGTCGGTGAGAATGGAGGGGCCGCCTTCATCCTGGTATACATCGCCTGCACCCTGCTGCTCTCCCTGCCGATCTTCCTGGGCGAGAGCATCATCGGACGGCGCAGCGGGGCGAACTGCCGCGGGGCGATGGAGCGCCTGGCGCCGGGGACGCACTGGAAATGGCTGGGCTACCTGTCCGTCCTGACCCCGATGGTCATCGTTTCGTACTATAGCGTCATCGGCGGCTGGTCTTTGGATTACTTGTTCAAATCCTTGTCTTTCAGTTTTATAAGGGAGTCTCCGGAAGCCATCGGCGGGATGTTCGGCTCACTGGTTTCCTCCACCTGGGCCCCGCTGCTGTTCCATACCCTCTTCCTGGGCGCCAGCATCGTGGTCGTCGCTTTCGGTGTCAAGGGCGGTATCGAGAAGTTCAGCAAGATCTGCTTGCCGGTCCTCTTCGTGCTCATCGTGGCGATCGCGGTCTATTCCGTGACCCTGCCCGGCGCGAAAACGGGGGTGGACTACCTGTTGAAACCGGATTTTTCGAAGCTGACGCCGCGGGCCTTCGTGACGGCCCTCGGCCAGTCCTTCTACTCCCTGTCGCTCGGCATGGGCATCATCATCACTTATTCTTCCTATGTCCACAAGGAGGAAAACCTGCTGGTCTCCGGCGTGGGAACGGCCCTTTCCGACCTGTTCTTCGCCCTGCTGGCGGGCTTCGCCATCATGCCGGCCGTATTTGCCGCCGGCATCGAGCCGTCCGCCGGCCCGGGCCTGATCTTCGATACCCTTCCGTATATTTTCCACCAGATGGGCCAGACGATGCCCGTGGTCAGTTCCCTGGCGGCCATCCTCTTTTTTGTGACCATCCTGTTCGCGGCCATGACCTCAACGGTGTCGCTGCTGGAGGTGGGCGTGGCTTTCCTGATCGAGGAGAAACAGATGGCCCGCAAGGCCGCCTGCGTCGCCGTCTTTTGCGTGACATGGCTGGTGGGCATCCTGTGCTCCCTGTCCTTCGGCCCGCTTTCGGGGGTCAAGCTCTTCGGGGACGGGATCTTCGACTTCCTGGATAAGTTCTCTTCGAACTTCCTGCTGACCCTGGGCGGCCTGCTGGCCGTGCTCTTCGTGGGCTGGAAGATGCCGAAAGCCGCCGTCCATGACGAATTCACGAACGGCGGCGTCTTAAAGGGGAATTCCGCCTGCTTCGGGGTCTTTTATTTCATCCTGAAATATGTCGCCCCGCTGGCGGTGCTGCTGATCTTCCTGACTAATTTCTTGTAAACTTCGCGGTCCATCCGCCGCCGGGTGCCAGGTGCACGCGGCAGACCTTTCCGGAACCGGCCTCCACCCGGGTGTCCACCCGTTTGTAGTCGCGGGCGGCCCGGTCGGCATTGACGCCGTCCTGGTAGATCTCCACCTTCCAGGAACCTTCCGGCAGGAAGCCCAGGTCGATGTCCAGGTCACGCGGCGTCCAGTTCGTCAGGGCACCGACGTACCAGGTGTCGCCCTTGCGGCGGGCGGTCACGACATATTCGGCGATCTTGCCGTCCAGGGCGACGGTTTCGTCCCACACGGTGGGGATTTCGGCGATATACTTGGTGCACTCCGGCTCCTGCAGGTAGTTGGAGGGGCTGTCGCAGAGCATGTTGAGGGGCGAATCGAAGATGACGTACTCGGCCAGCTGGTGGCAGCGGGTGCCCTGGCTCATGCCTTCGGAGTTGACCGGGCGGTAGTTGCTGCGGGTGGCATTGCGCATCGCTCCCTGGGTATAGTCCATCGGGCCGGCGGACATCCGGATGAACGGCACGGTGACGTCATAGTCGACCTGGGTCAGTTCCGTTCCGCCCCACTTCATCTGCTCCAGGCCGTAGACACCCTCGAAATTGATGACGTTCGGCCAGGTCCGGTTGAGGCCGGACGGCTTGAAGGCTCCGTGGAAGTCAGCCAGCATGTGGTATTTGGCGCAGGTCTCGGCGGCGCGGCGGTAGAAATCCACGACGACCTGGTCGTCCCGGTCCATGAAATCGATCTTGAAGCCCTTGATGCCCATGTCCGCATAGTGCTTGCACACGGCTTCCATGTCGCGGTCGAAGGCCCAGTAACCGGCCCAGAGGATCAGGCCGACGCCCTTGCTTTGTGCATGTCGGGCGAGCATCGGAAGGTCGATCTCCGGGATGACCTGCATCAGGTCGGCCTTCAGATTGACGGCCCAGCCTTCGTCCAGGATGACATATTCGATGCCCTGGCTGGCCGCGAAATCGATGTAGTATTTGTAGGTGTCGTTGTTGATCCCGGCGCGGAAGTCCACGCCGTAGAGGTTCCAGTCATTCCACCAGTCCCAGGCCACCTTGCCCGGTTTGACCCAGGAGAAATCGCCCTGGGACGGACGGCCGAGCAGCCAGGGCAGGTCGTTGTTGGTCAGCTGCTTATCCTCTGTCGCGACGTTGATGATGCGCCAGGGGAAGGCCGTGGTCCCGGAGGCTTTGGCAATATAGGCCTCGCGGGTCTTCACTACGCCCTGCAGCATGTTGTGGCCGCCCTGCTGCACGTCTTTCGGATAGGGCGCCCAGACCCCCTTGAGGACCGTGTCCTTGTCCTGGTTGCGCAGGTACATGCCCGGATAGTCGAGCAGGTCGGACTCGGTGACCAGCACCTTGATGCCCTGTGGGGCTTCGACCACCATCGGGAGGAAGACCAGCCGGTCGGGATCCCAGGAACTCAGCGGGCCGTGGGTGTAGGTGTTTTCGAAGGAGGTGTAGAACTGTTCTTCGTAGGTGTTGCATTCCCGGGTATAGGGGAAGATGGTGTTCCAGTCGGCCGGGAAGGTGAACTCTGCCTGTTCGGCCCGGACGGTGTAGTCCCCCTTGACCTTGCTGACGAAGCGGTAGGCCACGCCGGCGTCATAGGCGCGGACGACCAGGTCGAATTCCTGGAAGTTCAGGGTCATTTCGTTGTAATGGTCGCGGACCTTGCTTTTCTTGTAGACAGACGCATCCAGCCAGTTGTCCGCCTGGACGCGGGTGACCTTGCGGACCTTGTCGCCGGGACCGAAGGCCCGGCCATCGCCCAGGGTCATGGAAATCGGCGAGGGGGCGAGCAGCTGGAGTCCTCCGCGGGAGACCGTATACGTCAGCTGGCTGCCGGCTTGGACCGTAACGCCGAGCTGTCCGTCGGGCGAGGTCAGGGTGTAGGATTTATCCGCGGCAAGGGCCGGGATCGACATGGCGGCAAAACTGGCCAACATAAGGGTTAAGAGATGTAAGCGTTTCATAATTATGAGATTGTCCTTTTAAATGCCGAGCTCTTTCTTCATGTCCCGGAGCATGTCGAAGGCCTGCAGCGGGGTCATGTTGTTGAGGTCGGCGCCTTCCAGGCGGGCGCGCAGCGAACTGAGGGTCGGGTCGTCGAGCTGGAACAGGGAGAGCTGGATGGAGCCGTCGCTTTCGACGGTCCCTTCCGGGATGGTGTAGGCTTTCCGGATCTTGCCGAACTGGTCCTTGCGGGCGGTCCGGACACCGGGGCGGTCTGCTACCGTGGGGGGCGTCTCTCCAGCCGGCAGGGCGGCCGGGTCGGCGGCTTCGAGGGCCGCCAGGGTTTTCTCAGCGCTGTCCAGGACCTCCCGGGGCATACCGGCCAGCCGGGCGACATGGATACCGAAACTGTGGGCGGAGCCGCCTTCGGCGAGCTTGCGCAGGAACAGGACCTGCTTGCCGACTTCCTTTACGCAGACATGGAAGTTCTTGACCCGCGGGTAGATGGCTGCCAGGTCGTTGAGCTCGTGGTAGTGGGTGGCGAAAAGGGTCTTGGCGCCCTTTCCGTATTCGTGGATGTATTCCACGATGGCCCGGGCGATGCTCATGCCGTCGTAGGTCGAGGTGCCGCGGCCGATTTCATCGAGCAGCACCAGCGAACGCTGGCTGAGGTTGTGCAGGATCATGGACGTTTCCAGCATTTCGACCATGAAGGTCGATTCGCCCCGGGAAATGTTGTCGGTCGCGCCGACGCGGGTGAAGATCTTGTCGAACCAGCCGATCCGGGCGGCGTCGGCGGGGACGAAACAGCCGGCCTGGGCCAGCAGGACAATCAGGGCCGTCTGCCGCAGGAGGGCGGATTTACCGGCCATGTTGGGACCGGTCAGGATGATGATTTGCTGCCGGTCGGCGTCGAGGTGGATGTCGTTGGGGATATATTCCTCGCCGGGCTTCATCAAAGTCTCGATGACCGGATGCCGGCCGGCCTTGATGTCCAGTTCCAGGCCGCCCGTCATCTCGGGCCGGCAGTAATGGCGGTCGGCGGCGAGCTCGGCAAAGCCGGCCAGCACGTCGAGCCGGGCGATGATCCGGGCATCCGACTGGATGGCGGCGATATGGTCCTGGACATGGGCGACCAGTTCGCCGTAAAGCTTGCTTTCCAAGGCGTAGATCCGCTCCTCGGCCCCGAGGATCTTCTCTTCGTATTCCTTCAGTTCCTGGGTGATATAGCGTTCGGCTCCGACCAGGGTCTGCTTGCGGACCCACTCCGGCGGGACCTTGTCCTTATAGGTATTGCGGACTTCGAGGTAGTAACCGAAGACGTTGTTGTAGCTGATTTTCAGCGAGGGAATGCCGGTACGTTCGCTTTCTCGCTGCTGCATTTCGAGCAGGTACTGCTTGCCGCCGTGGGCGATGCGGCGCAGCTCGTCCAGCTCCGGATCCACGCCTTCGCCGATGACATCACCCTTGCCGAGCTGCGCGGCCGGTTCCGCCGCCAATGTCCGGAAAATCTCCTGGCAGAGGGTGTCGCTCCCTTGCAGTTGCCCGACGAGCCGGTCCAGCGCGTCCACGCCCTTTCCGGAACACAGGCTGCGCAGCGGTCCGGTCTGGGCCAGGCCACGGCCGAGCTGCCGCACTTCACGCGGGGCGATCTTGCCGGCGGCGGCACGGGCCAGGATCCGGTCCAGGTCGCCGATGTCGCCGATGCGTCCCTGCAGGTCGGCCCGGTCCTCGGTCCTGGCAAGGAAATGGTCCACGATATCATAGCGGTCCTTCAATTCGTCCAGGTCCATCACCGGCATGGCCAGCCAGGTGCGCAGCAGCCGCGCGCCCATCGGGCTGTTGCAGCGGTCCACCACGCCGATCAGGCTGACCCCGTCCGGGGCGGCGCTCTGGAAAACTTCCAGGTTGCGCAGGGTGAACTTGTCCATCCAGACGAATTTCCCTTCGTCGATGCGGCCGATCGAGCAGATGTTCTTCAGACCGGCATGGCAGGTCTGCTCCAGGTAGACCAGCAGGGCCCCGGCTGCGCACAGGGCCAGCGGGAAACCTTCTACGGCGTAGCCTTTCAAGGATTCGACGTTCAACTGCTTGCAGAGCCGGTTGACGGCGGCGTCATAGACAAAGGCCCATTCCTCGACCGTCGAGACATACAGGTCGTCTCCGAACTGTTCACGGACATATTTTTCGTCTCCGCGGGAGACGACGATCTCTTTCGGAGCGAGGGTGGAAATCAAGGTGGCGATGTATTCCTTGCTGCCCTGGGCGACCTGGAAGGAACCGGTCGAAACATCGACCAAAGCGAGTCCGAACGTGTCTTTGTGCCAGGTCAGGCCGGCGAGGAAGTTGTTCTGCTTCTGCTCCAGCATGGACTCTCCGAAGGCGACGCCGGGCGTGACCAGGTCGGTCACACCGCGCTTGACCAGCTTGCGTCCGGTCAGCTTCGGGTCCTCCAGCTGGTCGCAGACCGCGACTTTGTAGCCCGCACGGACCAGTTTCGGGAGGTAGACTTCCAGGGCGTGGTGCGGGAAACCCGCCATGGCCACAGGGGGTTTGTCCCCGTTGGACTTGCGGGTCTGCACGATGCCGAGCACTTTGGCGGCGACCAGGGCATCGTCGGAATATGTTTCATAGAAGTCCCCGACACGGTAGAGGAGGATGGCCTCGGGATATTGGGCCTTTACCTCGAAAAACTGCCGGATCAACGGGGTATCTTCCGGGACGGAATTCTTAGCCATATTACCGCAAATTTAAGAATTTGTTTTTACATTTGTATCCTTATGGGAAGGGTTCTGATCATAACCTATTACTGGCCGCCGAGCGGCGGTTCCGGGGTGCAGCGCTGGGTGAAATTTTCCAAATATCTGCCCTCCGAGGGCTGGCAGCCGGTCATCTATACGCCGGAGAATCCGGAGATGCAGTCGGTCGACCAGAGCCTCTACGGCGATATTCCCGCCGAGGCGGAAATCATCCGCCGGCCCATTACCGAAATCTACAGCCTGTACCGCGGCCTGACCGGGAAGAAGGCTTCGGCCGCCGAGGTCAACGTGGTCAACAGCCAGCATAAGAGTTTCCTGCAGCGGATGGTCATGTGGGTGCGCGGCAACCTGTTCATCCCCGACCCGCGGGTGAGCTGGGTCCGCCCTTCGGTCCGCTTCCTGACGAAATACCTTCGGGAGCATCCCGTGGACGTAATCGTGTCCACCGGACCGCCGCATTCCATGCACCTGATCGGGCGGAAGGTCGCCCGGGCGACCGGCATCCCCTGGATTGCCGACTTCCGGGATCCCTGGACGCGGATTTTCTATTTCAAGCATTTGAGCCTGACGGGTTGGGCGCGAAGGCGCCATGAAAAACTGGAGCAGGCTGTGCTGGACGAGGCCTCGGCCGTCGTCGCCGTCTCGCCGCTGGTGCAGGAGGAGTTCCGGACCATGACCCGCAACCGGGTCGAACTCATCACCAACGGCTATGACCCGGACGACTATGCGCAGCCGGTCGAGCCGGACGGATACTTCAACCTGACCCATACCGGACAGTTCGCCGCGGACGGCAACCCGCTGGCCCTGTGGAAAGTCCTGGGTGACAAAGTGCGGGAAGATGCCGCCTTCGCCCGGAAACTGCGGATCCGGCTGGCCGGGAAAACCGATGCCGCCATCCTGCAGGCCATCCGCGAAGCGGGCCTCG
Organism: uncultured Bacteroidales bacterium; assembly: GCA_900319855.1. GTDB lineage: Bacteria > Bacteroidota > Bacteroidia > Bacteroidales > UBA932 > Cryptobacteroides. The sequence continues at coordinate 49,025 of ONQC01000008.1, read as the reverse complement.
GGGAGCAATTGGTCGACCTGGGCTACCGGGACCATCTGACCGCCGTCCGGGAACAGTTGAATGCCTCCGTCCTGATCCTGCCGCTCCGCCAGGAACCGGAATACCGGGCGACCCTGCCCGGAAAACTGTTTGAGTACCTGGGCGCCCGGCGTCCCATCCTCGGCATCGGCCAGACCGACGGGGCGATGGCCCGGATCGTCGGGCAGACCCATGCCGGCGAAGTCTATGACTGGCCGGATGCCGCCGGGCTGCGGTCCGCGATCGACCGTCTCTGGGATGCTTTCCAAGCGGGAGCGGAACCCGTCCTGACCGAGAACATTGAAGCGTATTCCCGCCGCTCCACGGCCCGCCGCATGGCGGCGCTGCTGGAGGATCTGGCAAAACGAAAAGAGCTATGAACAAGACCTTAAAGAATATCCTGCTGTATGGCGGAATCGTCCTTTTCTTCCTGGTGCTCGCTTACGGCTTCGTGCCGGAAGTTCTCTCCGGAAAGATCGTGAACCAGAGCGACATCTCCGGCTATGTCGGCATGGCCCATGAGACCAACGAGTGGAATGCGGAGCATCCGCAGGACCGGACCGCCTGGACGGGGTCCATGTTCGGCGGCATGCCGACGACCATGCTGACGGGCAATACCGCCGGCGACTGGACGCAGTCCCTGTACAACCTGACCCTGACCGGACGCCGTCCGGCGAGCTACCTGTTCCTGTCGCTGCTGGGGGCCTTCCTGTTGATGCTGGCCCTGGGCATGGACGGCCTGATCGCGGTCGGCGGGGCCATCGCCGTGACGTTCTGCGCCTACAACCTGCAGATCATCCAGGTGGGCCATAATTCGAAAATGCTGGCCATGGCCTGGCTGCCATGGGTACTGGCCGCCGTGGTCTTCACCTACCGCAAAGCCCTGTCCGACCGGAAAGACTGGCTGCCCTGGACCTTATTGGGCGCGGCTCTGTTTGCAATGGCCCTGAATTTCCAGATCAAGGCCAACCACGTCCAGATTTCGTACTACCTGGCGATCATTATCTTCTCTTATGTCCTGGTGCTGGTTGTCTGGCTCCTTCGTGGCCACAAAGAGAGAATCGGCCGGTTCTTCGCGGCATCCGGTCTGTTGCTGCTGCTGGGCCTGCTGGGAATCGGAACCAACGCCAACCGGCTGATCCCGACGTACGCCTACACGCAGCAGACCATGCGCGGCGGCACCGACCTGACCCGCGACGGGGATTCCGGGAAGGGCCTCGACCTGGACTATGCAACGGCCTGGTCCTATGGCTGGGAGGAGCTCCCGAACCTGATGATTCCGGATTTCAACGGTGGTTCCTCCGCCGGTGCGGTCAACCCGGACAAGTCCGAAACCATCAAACTCCTGCGGCAGTATAACCAGCCGAATATCAACCAGGTGGCCAAGTCGCTGCCGCTGTACTGGGGCCCGCAGCCGTTCACGGCCGGACCGATGTACATGGGCGCCATTACGGTTTTCCTGTTCATCCTCGCCCTGGGACTGTATAAGGGCAAGGAAAAGTGGTGGATGCTGATCCCGACGCTGATCGGCATCGGCCTGGCTCTCGGCAGCCATTTCATGCCGTTCACGAAGTTCTGGTACTACTACATGCCGTTCTACAACAAGTTCCGGACGGTCTCGATGGCCCTGGTCATCTTGCAGTATACCCTGCCGATGCTGGGCTTCCTGGTGCTGGACCGGATCGTGAAGGCCGGATACGACAAGAAAGAGTTCCTGAAATACGGCGGCATTGCCTTTGGGATCACAGGCGGATTCTGCCTGCTGTGCCTGCTGACGCCGACCCTGTTCGGCAGCTTCACCGGTGCGGCCGACGCCGACCTGCAGGAACCGCTGGTCCAGACCCTGATCCTGGACCGCATGCGGCTGTTCCGCCAGGATGCGCTGATGGCGCTGCTGCTGATTGCGGCGACGTTCGGCCTGTTGCTGTGGGCGTATTTCGGCAAGGGGGAGAAACCCCGCTTCCGCTATGCCGCCCTGGCCATCTGCGCCTTGGTGCTGGTCAACCATTTCGCGGTCGGGAAACGGTATCTGAATGCGGACCATTTCGTGTCCCAGCGCCAGTTTGACAGCCAGTTCAAGACCCGTCCGGTGGACGAGGCGATCCTGGAGGATCCGGACCCGAGCTATCGCGTCCTTGACCTGACGGTCAATGTGTTCAATGATTCCCATCCGAGCTATTTCCACAAGAATATCGGCGGCTACAGCCCGGTCAAGCTTCAGCGTTACCAGGATCTGATCGAGCAGTACCTGACCGGCGAGATCAACGGCATCTATCGCAGTCTCCAGGGGGCGCAGACCGTCTCGGAAGCCGAAGCGGCGCTGCCGGCCCTGCCGGTACTGTCCATGCTGAACAACCGGTATATCATCCTGGATGAGAATGCCGCGCCGCTGACCAACCGCCATGCCATGGGCAATGCCTGGTTCGTTTCCAAGGCGGTCCGCGCCGCCACGGCGGACGAAGAAATCGCCCTGCTGGGCTCGGTCGACCTGCATACCTACGTGGTGCTGGGTCCCGATTTCGCTTCCGTGGAGATCCCCGCGACGGCCGACAGCCTGGATACCATTACCCTGACGTCCTATGCACCGAATGAGCTGCATTACCATTACACGCTGGCCGCTCCGCGTGCCGCGGTCCTGAGCGAAGTCTGGTACCCCAACGGCTGGACCGCCTGCATCGATCCGTCCGGCACCGCATCCGACGTCGAGCTGTTCCGCGCCGACTGGACCCTGCGCGGCGCCGTCCTTCCGGCCGGCGAGCATGATCTGGTCCTGCGTTTCGATCCGCCGAGCTACCGCATCAGTTCCAATGTTTCCCGCGCCAGCAGCATCGGACTGATCCTGCTCACGTTGCTTGCCCTCGGCGGCGTCCTGCTGCCGGGCTGGAAACGCAAATAGGTAGGCTAATTCGCTTTGCCGGGCTTCAGGATCATGAAGACCACGGCACCGACGCAGACGGCGATACCGATCGCCATTTTGAGTGTAAGGGGCTCTCCGAACAGGAGGGTCCCGATCAGTATGGCCGTGAGCGGCTCGAAGACCCCGAGGATGGAGGTCTTGGTCGGGCCGATGTAGCGGGAGGAAACCGCCAGGGTCAGCATGGAGATCATGGTGGGGACGACGGCGAGGCCGACCAGGTTGGCCCAGTCCTGCCAGTTGCCGATGCCTTCGACGAAGCTTCCGCCCTGGAACAGGCGGAGGGCTGCGAACAGGAAGGTCCCGGTCAGGAGGGCATAGAGGGTCAGGGTGTGTTCGGACACCTGCTTGATTCGTTTGCTGCGGTTGACGATGACCAGGTAGAAGGCATAACTGAGGGCCGACAGGATGGCCAGGAGGATGCCCGGGAGACGGATCGTGGCCCCTGCAGAGGGCGTAGAGAGCAGCAGGATGCCGCCAAACGTGGCCAGGATCGAGAGCCAGGTCTGCCAGCTGGGATAGAACCGGAGCAGGACCATGATCAGCGCCACGAAGACCGGATACAGGTAGACCAGGGTGGTGGCCAGGCCGGAGGGGATGAACCCATACGAGAAGAAAAGGAAGAGGCTGCTGCAGGAAAACAGGATGCCGAGCAAAGCCAGCAGGCTGACTTCCCGTCCGCTGACCTTGAAGGTTTCTTTCCGCAGGAGCATCCATCCGGCCAGGATGGCGACGGAAAGCCCATAGCGGAACAGCAGCATCACGAGGACGGGAACACCGCTCTCCAACAAGGGTTTTGCGAACAGCGGGTTGGTCCCGTACGAAACCCCGGCGACAAATCCTGCCAGGTATCCCGCCATGCGCCTTTTCTGTATATCGATCTTTACGGCCATTCTCCTATTCTGTAAAAGGGTCGCAAAGATACGTTTTTTATGTTAAATCACAACGAAAAACGGCCCGGGTCGGATGACCTGGGCCGCTGGTTTTTTAACAGAAAGGCAGTAGATTGTGTGAAGGTTTAGAAACCTCCGCCAGGACCGCCGAAGCCACCGCCGGGGCCGCCGAAACCGCCGCCGAAGCCGCCCATACGGCCGGCCTGGCGCTGGAACTGACGGCGCATTTCGCCTTCCCTGCGGCGCTGTTCGCGCTCTTCCTCGCGCTTGATTTCTTTCTTGTAGGCCTTGAACTGGTTCTTGTCCAGGATGGTCTGCAGGGCATTCTCATAGTCGATCTGGGCCTCTTCGAGGCGGTCGGCGGCCTCCTGGGCCTCCTGCATGCGCTGCTGCATCTGGTTCATCATTTCCTGGCGCTGCTCGTCGGTCATTTCCTGCATGTTGCGGAACTGGCTGCGCATGGCGTCGGCCAGGCTGTCCGCCTGGGCGTCCTGGGCCTCCTGGCTTGGATTGTCACCCCGGCGTCCGCGTCCGCGTCCGTGCTCTCCTTCCTGACCTTCAGCGGGCTGGTGCTCTTTCATGAACTTCTCACGCAGGTCGTGGGGAATCGGGAATACGATCTTGCCGACATAGGAGGCGTTGAGGTCGCGGACCTTGCTGGCCTGGTCGGCGTTGAGTTTGTATTTCTCGACCATGAAGTCGGAGTATTCCGCCACGAGGTCGGCGTTCATCTCGGCCTGCTGGCCCATCCGCATGAATCCGCCCATCATGGCTCCGCCCATCGGGGGCATTCCACCGCCACGGGGGCCGCCGGGACCACCGAAACCGCCACCCGGTTGAGCCAGTGCCGCGGCACCGCTCAGCAGCACGCATGCTGCCATCAATGCAATTTTCTTCATATTTAAAAACATCTTTACGTGTAATCAAACAACACTTTCTTAGATGCAAATGTGCGGTCAGGGTTTAAAAAAACACCGGAATTTCAGTGAACTCCGGTGTTTCTTCAGCGAATCGCAAGAATTTAGTCTTCGGCTTCCTCCTGCGCGGCGTACTCGGCGAGGAGCTTGGTCTGGACGTCAGCCGGGACAGGCTGGTACTCGGCGAACTTCATGGAGAAGGTCGCGCTGCCGCCGGTCAGGGAGCTGAGGGTCGTGGAGTAGCGATAGAGCTCGGCGAGCGGAACGCGGGCGTGGAGGATGGTGAAGGCACCGTCCATATCCTGGTTCATGATCATGCCGCGGCGGGTGTTGAGGTCGGACATGCAAGGACCGACATACTCGTTCGGGGTGATGATGTCCACGTTGTAGATCGGCTCGAGGATCTTCGGACCGGCGTTGCGGAAGGCCTCCTTGAAGGCGTTGCGGCCGGCGATGATGAACGCGATTTCCTTGGAGTCCACCGGGTGCATCTTACCGTCATAGACATAGACGCGGATGTCGCGGGCGTAGGAACCGGTGAGCGGGCCTTCCTCCATCTTGGACTTGATACCCTTGAGGATGGCCGGCATGAAGCTCAGGTCGATGGAACCACCGACGACGCAGTTGTAGAACTCCAGCTTGCCGCCCCACTCGAGCTCGGAAATATCCTGGCTCTTGAAGTTGAAGACAGTGTCCTTGCCGTCGATCTTGAAGTTCTTCGGGGCTTCCTGGCCTTCGACGTACGGGCAGACGAGGAGGTGGACCTCACCGAACTGGCCGGCGCCACCGGACTGCTTCTTGTGACGGTACTGGGCCGTGGCGACCTTGGTGATGGTCTCGCGGTACGGCACCTTCGGGGCATAGAGCTCGATCTGGAGCTTGAACTCGTTGTTGACTCTCCACTTGACATAGTTGATGTGCTGCTCGCCCATGCCGCTGAGGATGGTCTGGCGGAGTTCCTTGGAATAGACGACGTTGATGGTCGGATCCTGGGCCGCGATCTTGTTGAGGGCGTCGCCCACCTTGGCCTCGTCGTTCTTGTCGAGGGCCTTGACGGCGCAGCGGTACTTGGCATCCGGGAAGACCATGTGGCTGATGGCTTCGCAGCCGGGCTGTGCGAGGGTAACGTCGGTCTTGCCGTTCTTCAGCTTCATGACGCAGCCGATGTCACCGGCGCTGATGCTGGTAACTTTCTCCTTCTTGCTGCCGGCGACGGCATAGATGGCGGACAGGCGCTCACCGTTGCCGGTCTCCGGGTTGACGAGGTCGGCGCCTTCGTTGAGCACGCCGCTCATCACCTTGAAGTAGGAGACGTCACCGAGGTGCTGCTCGACGCTGGTCTTGAAGATGAACAGGCTGGTCGGGCCGTCGCTCAGGCAGGGAACGTCACCGCCGTCAACGGTCTTGGCAACGCGGCCTTCCGGGGACGGAGCGACGTTGATGATGAATTCCATGAGGCGCTTGACGCCGATGTCGTTCTTGGCGGAGAGGCAGAAGACCGGCATGATCTCGCCCTTCTTCAGGCCTGCGGCCAGACCGGCACGGATCTCGTCGGTGTCGAGCTCGAGGGTGTCGAAGAACTTCATCATGAGTTCGTCGTCGCCTTCGGCGGCCTTCTCCATGAGGGCCTGGCGGAGCTCTTCAGCCTCGTCGGCGTACTCGGCCGGGATCTCAAGTTCCTCGCGGGTGCCGTTGGCATCCTTGAAGCGGTAGTATTTCTGGGTGAGGACATCGACGAAGCCGTTGAACTCGGTTCCAGGGTTGACCGGGAACTGGACGTAGACGACCTTCTTGCCGAAGGACTCCTCGAGGGAGTGACGGACAGTCTCCCAGTTGGCTTTCTCATGGTCGAGCTGGTTGACAGCGACGATCATCGGGACGTTGTACTGATTGGCATAGCGGGAGAAAATGGTCGTGCCGACCTCGACGCCCTGGGTGGCGTTGATCACGAGGACGCTGCTTTCGACTACCTTGAAGGCGGCAAGGGCGCCGCCGCTGAAGTCGTCGGAACCCGGGGCGTCGATGAAGTTGATCTTCTTGCCCATGAATTCGGCGTAAAGCGGGGTGGCGTTGATGGACTTCTGGTTGGTCTGCTCGAACTCGGTATTGTCGGACATGGTGTTCTTGCCTTCGACGGTACCTCTGCGGTCGATGACCTTGCCTTCAAAAAGCATGGCTTCTGCAAGGGTGGTCTTACCGGAGCGGGTGCCGCCGATAAGGGCCACGTTGCGGATGTCTTTGGTGGAATAAGATTTCATTGTGTTGTGTTATATTATATGTTTTTCATTCGATTCCCGGAGGGTTTGCCGCGCACGCATGGCATAGTCCGCAAATCTACTGAAAATTTCACGCATTCACAACTATTTCTTCGGCAGGGCCTTGTAATTTCGCGCCAGGGCGGCATAGTCGGAAGTCCGCAGGGCCCGGACCAGGTCTTCTCCGGGCATGCCCAGCTCGTCCCGTACCAGCTGGTCCATCGCCCGGGGGTCCGCTCCCGCCCGCCGGCAGATGTCGGCGAATCCGACGGACGGATCCAGGTGGACCTTGTCTTCGGTCAGGAGGGTAGACAGCCGTGCATAGGCCTCGGGAAGTGCTGTGTTTTTCATGGCAGATTTTTTTGCAAAACTGCCTTATCCGGCCGGAATAAGCAAGGAATAGTTGCTCGAGGCTACGTTTTTTATGGCAGAAATACGTGTTTTTTTGCATCGGAGTATCTTTTTATTGCTTAATTGCTTATAAATTATAGGCAGTGCTCATAAAAATCGGGCAGTTTATCTCGTCGGTCTTGTCTATTTTTGCAAAAAGCCGCTGAGAAAATTTCCCATGATCAACGATGCACAAATCAAGATAAACATTAGATCCCGACGAGAGAACCAGAAGATTCCCATCGTTAAGTTCGCCGAGCGGCTGGGGATCAACCGCAATACCTACGGCAACATTGAGAAGGAGGGTAAAACGCGCATGATCAATGAGCATCTGGAGGCAATCGCCGAGGAATTGAAGACGACGGTCGAGGAGCTGCTTTTCGGATATACTCCCGGCGATCCGGAGAAGGATCCCGTCCTGCAGGAAAAGATCAGGGAATATGACAACCAGGCCATTTCCATGGCGGCATCGTATGGCCGCAGGATCGAAGAGGACGCACAGCGGATCCGGGAGCTGACCCAGCGGGTGAAAGAACTGGAGGATGCGCTCCGGGACAAGACCGAACTCAATGCTTTCTTGAAAGAGAAAAACGAAGAACTCGAGAAAATCATCCGAAATGCGTAACTTTGCCGTATGCGCAAAGAGGTAACGCTTCGGAATTCCCTGCAAGAAGGACGACTGGAGGCCGGCTGCGACGAAGCCGGACGCGGTCCGCTGGCCGGCCCGGTCTATGCCGCGGCGGTGATCCTGCCGCCGGATTTCCACCATCCCCTGCTGAACGATTCCAAACAGATGACCGAAAAGGCCCGGGAGACCCTCCGGCCCATCATCGAGCGCGAAGCGGTCGCCTGGGCGGTGGAGGCCGTCAGTCCGGAAGAGATCGACACGCTGAATATCCTATGGGCCTCTGTCACCGGCATGCAACGGGCCGTTTTGCGGTTATCCCCGTCCCCGGATTTCCTGTTAATCGACGGCAACAAGTTCCGTCCTTTCGGGCGCTATGGCCGGAAAGACTACCAGACGGTTGTCCATGGCGACGCGACATTCGCCTGCATTGCCGCGGCTTCCGTGCTGGCCAAGACCTGGCGGGATGAAAAAATGCGTGAATTGGCGCAGGAATATCCCCAGTATGGCTGGGACCGGAACTTCGGCTATCCGACGGCGGAGCACGTCGAGGCCATCCGCAAGTATGGTTATACGCCGTGGCACCGCACCAGTTTCCATGTCAAGGAACTGGAGGAAAACCTTTTTTCCCTGTAAAAAAAGGCTATATTTGCGTTCGGTTGAATATTAATTCCAAAAGATATGAAAAAGATTCTTTGTACACTCGCTGCGTTTTCCCTGCTCGCCACCGGCGCGTGGGCGGATGAGGGCATGTGGCTGCTGCCCCTGCTCAAGAAGATGAATGCCAAACCGATGAAGGAACTGGGCTGCAAGCTCTCCCCGGAGCAGATATACAGCATCAACCACTCCTCCCTGAAGGACGCCATCGTCCATTTCGGCGGCGGATGCACCGCCGAGATCATCTCGGACCAGGGCCTGCTGGTGACCAACCACCACTGCGGCTACAGCAGCATCCAGCGCCTTTCGACGCCGGAGCACAACTACCTGGAAGACGGCTACTGGGCCATGAACCGGGGCGAGGAACTCCCTTGCCAGGGCCTGACCGTCACTTTCATGGAAAGCATGACCGACGTGACGGATGCGATCCTGAAGGCGGAAAACCGTGAGGCGGCCGCCGAGGCGCTTGTCAAGAACGCCGAGGCTGCGAATCCGAACTGCCGGGCCACGGTGGAAGACTTCTACAATGAGAATGTTTTCTATCTGATTGTCTACAAGACCTATACGGATGTCCGTTTCGTCGGCGCCCCGCCGGCATCGGTCGGTAAATTCGGCGGCGAAGCCGACAACTGGGAGTGGCCCCGCCACACCGGAGACTTCTCCATGTTCCGTGTCTATGCCGGCCGCGACAATGAACCGGCCGCCTACAGCGCCGACAACGTCCCGCTCCGTCCGAAACAGTCCCTGAAGATCTCCCTGAAGGGTGTCAAGGAGGGCGACTTCTCCTTCATCATGGGCTATCCGGGCAGCACCCAGCGCTTCCAGACCGCGACCCAGCTGCAGAACATGATGGACGGCTATGCCATCCGCGTGGCGGCCCGTACCGCCCGTCAGGACGTCATGGTCGCCGGTATGGAGGCCGATCCGGCCGTCCGCCTGCAGTATGCGAACAAATATGCCTCTTCGGCCAATGGCTGGAAGAAATGGCAGGGCGAAGCCCTTGCGTTTGACAAGCTGAACATCATCGGCCGTGAAAAAGAGAAGGAAGCCCGCTTCATGCAGTGGGTGAATGCCGACCCGGCCCGTGTGCAGAAATACGGCAACGCCCTGAAAGATATCGACGAAGTCGAATCCGGCGCCAAGACCCCTTCCGAGGAAGTGACCCTGCTGACCGAGTCTGTCTATACGATCGGTCCCATCAGTGTACTTTCCCGCTTCGTCCAGTCCTACAGCCGTGACATCCAGGCCGGCAAAGACCCGGCTGAATCCGTGAACCGGGCCATCGAGGCCGCCGCCGGCGCCTTCAAGGATTTCAACGAGCCGCTGGAGAAGAAGATGGCGGTCCGCATGCTGGAATTCTACCGGGAGAACGCCAAGCCGGAGAACTACCTGAATGAAATCGGCGATTATGCATCCATGGATTTCCAGGCCTATGTCGACGACCTGTTTGACAAGACGGCGTTCGCTTCGGAGAAGAAACTCCGCGCCCAGGCCGGCAAGACCTATGAGGAGATCGTCTCCGACGACCCGGCTGCGCTCCTGCAGACGGCCATCGTGAACAAGGCGGTAGCCAAGTATCCGGCCATGTACGCCGGCGAGGAGAAGGAAGCGGCCGCCCAGACGGCCTTCACGGCCGGCCTGCTGGAGTGGAACAAAGGCCAGGCTTCCTATCCGGACGCCAATTCGACCATGCGCCTGACCTATGGCACCGTGGGCGGCTATGCCCCGAAGGACGGCGTCGTGTACAAACATTATACGACCCTGGACGGTGTCATGGAGAAGGAAGATCCGAATGACTACGAGTTCCACGTCCCGGCCCGCCTGAAAGAACTTTGGAAGGCGAAGGATTTCGGCCAGTATGCCTGGAACGGTTCCGTGCCGACCTGCTTCCTGACCAACAATGACATCACGGGTGGCAACTCCGGCTCTCCGGTGCTCAACGCCAAGGGCGAACTGATCGGCCTGGCCTTCGACGGCAACTGGGAGTCCATGAGCTCCGACGTCATGTTCGAGCCCGACCTGCAGCGCTGCATCTGCGTGGATATCCGCTACGTCCTGTTCATGATGGACAAGTTCGGCGGTGCCGGCTATCTGCTGGATGAGATGAACCTGGTCCGCAAATAAGCGGCCGCAGGATGAAAAACTTCAAAAGGAATGACTGAGAATCAAATACTTGATTTATTGCGTGAGGTGCGGCACCCGGCCAAGGGTGACCGCGACCTCGTGGATCTGGACATGGTCTCGTCCGTGTCCGTCTCCGAAGGGCGGGTGGAGGTCGAGCTGGCCTTCCCCAAACGCCGGGACCCGCTGGCGGAATACCTGGTCGGCAGCGCCCGGGCCGCCCTGTACCGGGGTCTTCCCGGTGGGACGGAGATCGACGTGAAAGCGGTGGTCCGGCAGGAGGAAGAGCCCAGGAAACGGCAGAATGTCAACGACCTGACGCTGGATGAAGTGGCGCAGGTGCGTCACATCATCGGCATTGCGTCCGGCAAGGGCGGCGTGGGCAAATCCACGGTCGCCGTGAACCTGGCGGTCGCCCTGGCCCGGCTCGGCTACCGGGTCGGCCTGGCGGATGCGGATGTCTACGGACCGTCCGTCCCGCTGATGACCGATACGGAAGGCGCCCAGCCCCTGATGGCCGAGGATGAAAAAACCATCTTGCCGATTGAGAAATATGGCGTCAAGTGGATGAGCATCGGCTATTTCGCCCAGCCGGGGCAGGCCCTGGTCTGGCGCGGTCCGATGGCGTGCAACGCCCTCAAGCAGATGATCCTGCAGGTCCAGTGGGGCCCGCTGGATTTCCTGCTGGTGGACATGCCCCCGGGAACGGGCGACATCCACATCACCCTGGTCGGGGACATCCCGATGGAGGGAGCCGTGATCGTGACGACACCGCAGGCGGTGGCCCTGGCCGACGTCGAGAAGGGCGTGGACATGTTCCGCAACGAAAAGGTCAACCGCAAGATCTTCGGCCTGGTCGAGAACATGGCGTGGTTCACGCCGGAAGAACTGCCCCAGAACAAGTATTATATCTTCGGCAAGGAAGGTGGCCTGAAAATGGCCGAGCGCCTGGGGATACCGCTTCTGGGCCAGATTCCGATCGTCGAGAGCATTCGCCAGAGCGGCGATGCCGGCGAGCCGGCGGCCCTGTCGTCCCGCCCGGACGGCCTGGCCTTTCTGGAACTGGCGCAGAAACTTGCCGAATCCGTATAAGGCCGTGTTTTGTAACTAGCAGATATTTAGTTAAATAAAAAAAATGCCGTCATCTATTTTGATGACGGCATTTTCGCTATTTATTTAATTCTTAGAGACTAACGAATCACGCTAGAACCGTCCGCCACGGCCGCCGCCCATTCCGCCGCCGAAGCCACCGCGACCGCCGCCCATCCGGCGTCCGCCGAAGGAACCGAAGCGGTAGGAAACGGTCAGCAGGACATAGCGTCCGAGCATGTTGGTGCGGGACTCGGAGTAGTAGTTGCCAGACTCGCTGATGTTGAGGGTCTTGGCCTGGTTCAGCAGGTCGTAGCCGCGCAGGCCGACGGTGAACGAGCCGAGGGTCTTGCTGATGGTCAGGTTGAGCAGGTGCTCCGGATCCTGGGTCGTGGTGTAGCCATTGTACCAGACGTAGTCGTAAGTCGGGTTGATGGTCCAGCCGCCGAGCGGGGTCCACTCGATTTCGAGGGAGGCCCGGTTGTTCCAGGTCATGTTCGTGGAGGCGCCGTTGGAGACGGTGTACCAGGACTTGCGGGCGCTGGTCCGGCCGCCGAGGGTCACTTCCCAGTAGTCGTTGCGGAAGACCACGTTGAGGTTGCCGGAGAAGTTCAGGGACTGCATCTTGTTGGTGATGAACTTGTCGCTCTTGCCCAGGTCCTCATAGTCGGTGTGGAAGAGTTCGTAGTCGAATTCCCCGTCGTTGTAATAGCGGGTCATGTCGATGCTGCCGCGGTTCTTTTCCACGTAGTTGGAGGACTGGGAGTAGTTGGCGTTGCCGCCGGTGCGGAGCGTGAAGTAGTCGGAGTGGAGGATCGGCGTGTTGTAGTTCAGCCGCAGGCCGCCGTTGTAGGAGTTCGGGGCGTTGACCGGGTAGGAATACTGGCCGGAGTTGGCCGCATACCAGGTCGTGTTGCTGATCGGGTTGGAGACCATGCCGCCGCTGACATTCACGGTCAGGGAGGAGAAGTTCTGGGTGTTGCTGTGGCGGTATTCCACGTTGCCGCTGTGGCTGAAATACGGCTTGAGGTACGGGTTACCGAAGCTGACGCTCAGCGGGTTGGAGTTGTCCGGGACCGGCATGAGCTGGTTGACGGACGGCTGGCTGGAACGGCCGTTGTAGCGGATCATCCAGTTGGTATAATCGCTGTAGTTGTACCGGACCGTGATGCGCGGGGAGAAGTTCAGGACCTTGTTGTCATAGGTCTTTTCTTCGCCGTCGCGGGTCGTGGAGTTGTACGTGTGCGTCGGCAGGAGGCTGATACCGACCTGGGCGTTCAGTTTGGAATCCTGGTAGAGCAGATTGGCGCCGATGGTCTGGTTGTTGTTCCGGTTGATGATGCTGTTGGAGTAGGTCGGATTGAACGTCTCGCCGTTGCGGCTGTACTGGCTGGCGCCGCCGGTGAACGGATCCGGGTTGAGGCCGCTGTCGTAGGTGTCCTTGTAGGAGGAAGAACGGTTCCAGGTATAGGAGTAGTTGCCTTCTACGTAGAAGTTGTTGCCGAGCGGCTCGGTATAGGTGACCGTGGCGCCGAGGGAGGCGTTCTTGGAGTTCTGCTCGTAGCGCTGGTTGATGATCGAGTCTTTCTGGACTTCCCCGAAGAAGCTGCTGGTGAGGGACTGGTTGTAGCCGTCCGTGGTGCTGTTGGTGAAGTTGTAATTCAGGTTGACGGTCATCGTACGGCCCGGGATGCCGAGGCGCTGGCGCCAGAGCAGGCGGCCGCTGGTGGACAGGTTCCTGCCGTCGGACAGGCCGGCCGTGAAGCCTTCGCTGGCCTTGGAGGAAACGCCGTTCAGGATGTTCTCACGCAACTGGTTGGATCCGGAGGTGTTGTGGTTGGTTCCGAAGTTGATCTGCGGCTCGAAGAGGAGGGATGCGCTGTTGGAGAATTTGTGCTCGATGCGCAGGCCGACGCGGTGGCCGTCGTTGTTGCTCTGGTTGAAGCTGTTGGAGGTATTGGCGATCTGGGAACCGTCCGCCAGGTAGTTGAGCGTGTAGCTCTCGCGCTGCACGTCGTTGTCGGCGCCGTTGTAGGCATAGTTGCCGGTCAGGCTCATCTTGTCGTCGAACAGGTCGATGGCGCCGTTGGCTCCGATCATCCAGGAAGTGGTGATACCGTTGCCGCCGGCTCCGCCGCCGAAGCCACCGAAGTTGGCGCCGAAACCGCCTTGCCGTCCGCCGAAGCCCATGCTGTTGGCATTGTTGGCGTTGGTGATGAGGGCGATCTGCTTGCCGGTGGAGAAGCGGGCCAGCATGGAATTCTCCGTGAAGCGCCAGCCTTCTTCGGTCCATTTGTGGTCGGTGTCGTTGTAGACGCCCTTTTCAGGGATGTCATGACCGCCGCCAGCCGTGATGTTGCCGATCCAGCCGTCCATCATGTTGTCCTGGACGGACAGGTCGAGGACATTCTCTTCCGTACCGTCGTCAATGCCGGTGAATTCGGCCTGCTCGCTCTTCTTGCGGATGACCTTGAGTTTCTTGATCATCTTGGCGGGCAGGTTCTTGGAGGCCATCGTCGGGTCGTTCTGGAAGAAGGTCTTGCCGCCGACGGTGATCTTGTCGATGGTCTTGCCGTTGACGGTGATCGAGCCGTCATCGCCGATTTCGACGCCCGGGAGCTTCTTCAGCAGGTCTTCCAGCATGTCGTTCTCCGTGGTCTTGAAGGCTTCTGCGTTATACTCGATGGTGTCCTTCTTGATGATGATCGGGTTGCCGACATCGGAAACGCGGGCCGCCTCGAGGGCTTCCGCATCGACATCCAGCTTGACGGTCCCGAGATCCAGGTCGTTCTTGCCATCGAATTCGATGGTCTTGGTGAAAGGTTTGTAGCCAAGAAGTTCCGCCTTGACCTGGTACGTGCCCTTGCGCACGCTTTCAAAGGTACCTGCGCCCTTGTCGTCGGTGAGGACATACTTGTACGCATTGGTCCGGCCCGGGACGGTCAGGGACACGGTGGCAAAGCCGACCGCCTCTCCGGTGGAGGCGTCCTGGAGCTTGACCTTGATGTTTTGAGCGAATGCGCCGGCGCTGCACAGCGCCATGGCGAGGGTAAGAATGAGTTGCCTGATGAAGGTCTTCATAAAAACTGTACTTATTTTCAACACTCCTTTTGACGGGATTATCCGGCACAGGTTTAATCCTGGCGGTGTGAAAAAATGATTTTTATCGTTTTATAGGTACGAACGGTCGAAATCGGGGCATGAACGGAGAGGATGGGAATGTAAGTTCGCACGCCGGATGGATACCGTTCAAAAAAGAATGCTTATCTTGTAACATCCAACCAACAAATGCATCTGTCATGAAAAAACTCCTGCTTTTCTTTACAGCGTTGTCGCTGTGTGCCGGGGCCTATGCGCAGCAGGCCCTCGGGATTTCGACCAATATCACTTCCCCGCAGGTCAATCCGGACGGTAGCGTGACATTCCGCCTCCGGGCGCCGAAGGCCGTCAAGGTCACGGTGACCGGCGACTTCCTGCCTTCCATCCCGGAGGGCGCCACCGACGCGACGACCACCGTGGACATGGTGGAGAAAGAGAACGGCGTATGGGAATATACGACCGTCCCGCTGCCGGGTGAATTGTACTCCTATGCATTCAACGTGGACGGCGTGCGCATGCTGGATCCGTCCAACATCTTCCAGAACCGCGACATCTCGACGTATACCAGCATCGTGATCGTCAGCCGGAACGACAGCGATCCGGGCCATTATTATAAAGTCGGCAAGGTCGCCCATGGCAACGTTTCCAAGGTGTGGTACAACAGTCCTGCACTGGGGATCACCCGCCGCATGACGGTCTACACCCCGGCCGGCTATGAGGACCTCGGCAACAAGACCAAGTATCCGGTCCTGTATGTCCTGCATGGCGCCGGCGGCGACGAGAATGCCTGGAGCGAGCTCGGTCGCGCGGCCTATATCATGGACAACCTGATCGCCGAAGGCAAGGCCAAACCGTGCATCATGGTCATGACGAACGGCAACCCGGGCCAGGAGGCCGCTCCCGGCGAATGGGCCAATGAGCAGGTGGATCCGATGAACCGCGGCGGCGGACGCGCCAGCTTCCCGGAGAGTTTCCCGGATGTCATGAAATACGTGGAGTCGCATTACCGCGTCCTCAAGGGAGCGGCGAACACCGCGATCTGCGGCCTGTCCATGGGTGGCGGCCATACCTTCCAGATCTCCAACCTGAATCCGGGCAAATTCGGCTACATCGGCGTCTTCTCCGCGGCCCTCAGCGTTCCGAGCGTCAATCCGCAGCCTGCCGCCCCGCGCCAGCAGGGTGCCCCGGCCGGCGGCAACCGCCGCGCCCGTCCCAACGTGTATGACGGCCTGAACAACAATCCGGAGTATGCGGCCAGGATCAAGGCTGTTTTCAATGCCAAACCGAAGCTGTATTACATCGCCATCGGCAAGACCGACTTTCTGTATGACAGTTCGGCCCAGTACCGTCAGTGGCTGGATGCCAACAACTTCAAGTATGAATACAAGGAGACTCCGGGCGGCCACATTTGGCGCAACTGGCGGCTCTATCTGACCGATTTCGGCCAGAAGGTCTTTAAATAGCGCTCGGCGGCACGCCGTATTTGTTCTTGAAGGCCCGTGAGAGACCGTTGAGGGTCGAGAAACCGACTTTGTAGGCGACCTCGCTGATGTTGTACTCATGGGTCAGGAGCAGTTCACGGGCCCTGGCAAGGCGGTATCCCGTCAGGAATTCCTGCGGGGACTGGCCGGTCAGGGCCTTGACCTTGGAGAACAGGCCGCTGCGGCTCATGCCCATCATGCCGGCCAGGGAGGAGACGTTGAATTCTTCCTCGGCCAGGTGTTCTTCAATCAGTCCGTACAATTTCTCGATGAACGCCTTGTCATGGGTGCCGACGGGGAGGTCCTGGAGGACCGCATCGATCTGGTCCGCCGTCTTCTCGCCCAGGGCCTTCTGGATACGGCGCCGGTTGTCCAGCAGATTCTGCACCAGGGTCCGGAGATACTGCGGGTCGAAGGGTTTTCCGAGATAGGCGTCGGCGCCCAGGCCGAGGCCTTCGAGGCGCTCGGTCATCTCGGTCTTGGCCGTCAGCAGGATGACGGGCAGGTGGCAGTATTCCGGGCTTTCCTTGAGCTCCCTGCAGAGCTGCAGGCCGTCCTTGTAGGGCATCATGACATCGCTGAGAATGATGTCCGGGGCGCTGATCTGGATGAAGCGGAGGGCTTCTTCGCCGTCGGAGGCCAGCATGACGTTATAGGTCTCGTGGAAGAGTTCATGCAGGTAGGTCCGCATGTCGTCGTTATCTTCGACAATCAGCAGGGACAGGTCCTTGCCGGCCGAACGGATGGGGACGGCTTCGGAGATCTTTCCGCTGGCATCCACGGGGACTTCCCGCCAGATTTCTTCGCCGGAATAGGCTTCTTTTTCCGCCGGGATGACAAAAGAGAACGTCGTCCCGGTTTCTTCGTTCGGGCGGACCTGGATAGCGCCCCTGTGCAGGCCGATCAGGTACAGGACGTGGTTGAGTCCGAGGCCGAGTCCTTCCGGAACCTTTTCTCCGACCTGGCGGCCAAGCCTTTCGTATCGCTGGAAGATGAGGTCGATCTTGTCGGGCTCGATGCCGATGCCGGTGTCGCTGACCGTCACTTCCGCGTAGTTGCCGTCGTATTCCGTCGCAGCCAGGTCATACCGCGAGCGGACGTCGGAAGCCGCCACCTCTTCCAGCCGGACATGGATGCTGCCGCCGTCCGGGGTGTATTTGACGGCATTGCTGAGCAGGTTGAAGAAGATCTTCTCGATCTTGTCCCGGTCGCACCAGACGGTCGTGTCTTCCGGGAAATCGGTGCGGATGTCCAGGCTTCGCTGCTCCCGGATATATTCGAAATTACTGACGATTGCGGCCAGTTTCTGGCCGAGGTCGGTGCGGAGGACGGCCAGGTGGTCGGTTGACCGGGAGAATTTGTCGAAATTGACGATTTGTTCGGTCAGGGACATCATCTTCTCCGCATTCCGTTCGATCAGGCGGACCAGGTGGCGGTCGTGCGCATCGAGGTTGTTGTTGCGGGCGAGTTCACAGGTGGGACCGTAGATCAGCGAAAGCGGCGTCCGGTATTCATGGGAAATGTTCATGAAGAAATCCGTCTTGTCACGGCTCATCTGCTCGCCGAGGGATCGTTCCAGTTCCGCCCGTTCTGCCCGTTCCTTATTGCTGCGCGTGCGCTCGGCCAGCCAGGTCAGCAGGGCCAGCAGCCCCAGGCCGATCAACGCATACGTGGCCTTGGCCGGCCAGGAGAGCCAGGGGACCGGCTTGATCCGGATGTGAAGCAGCTCCTGCTCTTCCTGCCAGGTGCCGTCCGGGGTCTGGACCTTGACCAGGAAACGGTATTTCCCGGGAGAAAGGTTGGAGTAGAAAGCCCGGTGGGACTGCCCGGCCTTGATCCATTGGTTGTCATGACCGACCAGCCGGTGCTCGTAAGATAGCTGGTTCCCGTGATCGAAGTCCAGGGCGGAATAGTAGAAGACGACGAGGTTCTGCGTGTGGTCCAGGTTCAATTCCCCCTCCGGGATCTCCAGGGGCAGGTTGTTGACCAGCAGGGCGTCCAGGGAGGTCGGAACCGAGCCTGTCCGGGTGATGCGTTTGGGGTGGAGGACCAGGACGTGCTCGTTGGCACCGAACAGGATGTCTCCGCTTTCGGTGCGTACGAAGGCGTTGTTGGCGAAGTCGACCGTCTCTCCTTCACCGGGGGAATAGCGGATGATATCCGCCAGGTTGTTGCTGACGAAGGCGATTTCGTTCCGCATGCTGACCCAGACGCCGTAGTCGCTGGGGACGACGGAGCGGATGGCGTTGTCGGGCAACCCGTCTTTTGTCGTGATTTCGGTGGTCGCCTGGCGGAGGGGATCATAGCAGACGAGTCCGGAATTGGAGGTGCCGATCCAAATCCGCCCCTGTTTGTCTTCGGTCAGGGAATTGGGCGCGGAAAGGACGACCGGAATCTCCTGGAACAGTCCGTCTTTGGTATATTGGTAGAGTTTGTCCCTGTCGAAGAAGAAGGTTTTCCCCGTCCAGGTCGGCATGACCCGCCAGTATTCCCCGGCCCGGCTGAGCGGCCGGCTGGTACGGATGCCTTCCCGGATGGTATGGATCCGGCCTTCCTGGATGAAACTCATACTGCCGTCTTCGTTCTCCCAGATGGCCCGGACGCCGGAAACCGGCCAGGCGGATTGCTGGTGCAAACGGTCCGTCCCGACCCGGAATTGATACAGTGTTTCATAATTGTAAATGACCCAGAGATATCCCCGCCGGTCCATACGGGCCTGGATGATACTCTTTTCGGGAGAGAAGAAAGCGGGTGTAAGGTCTCGGGTAACGCCGGTCGCCGGGTTTAACAGCAGGATTTTCTTCTGGGTCTGGACGATGGTCATGCCACCTTCCCAGGAAATCAGGCGAGAGATGGCATCCAGCGGGGCCAGATTCTGCAGGCGGATCAGGTTGGTGATGCTGTTGCGGGACTGGTGGATCAGCCCTCCGCGGTCGGTAGACAGCCAGATATCCTGGCGGCCCAGCAGGCAATGTGCCTGGCGGACGCCGCGCAGGTCGATGCCGACCCAGGTTTGTTGGATCTGTCCGTCTTCCAGGGGAATATCGTAGATCCCACGGTCGGCTACGCCCGCAATCAGGTGCCCGTTCTGCGGATCGGTGGCCAGGAACAGGACATGGGGCTCTGCCTGGCCGGTGGCGGCCTCAAGCATGCGGCTCCGCTGTGGCATGCGGTTTCCGTCGGCCGCCCAAGCGCGGAGACCCTTTCCCGTGGCGGCAAACAGCGTTCCGTCCGGTCCCAGGGCCATGCCGTTGAGGTTGCCCGACGCGGTGAGGGTAATCTCCCGGACCAGGTTGAAATGCGGGTCGAGGATGGCGATGGAGGGGCGGTTGCTACGTCCTGCCACGATCAGGCCCCCCTCCCGGGTTTTCAAAAGGGAGGAACTGTAAGTAAACCGGGGAGCGTCAAAAATGACCGTGCTTTCGCCGCTTTCCTTGTCATACAGGCAGACGCCCAGCTGGCTGCCATAGACCAGGTGGTTTTCGTCATAGTTGAGCACGGTCGTGATCGGGTTGAATTTCGGAAAGGACCGTCGGACGACCTTTCCGTCCTGAATCAGGTTGATACCCGCCTCCGTTCCGATCCAAAGCCGGCGGCCGGTATCGGGACAGAGGGAAAAGATCCGGTCCGAAGAGAGGGTGGTACTGTCTTTCTGGTAATAGATTTTATAGATGGAACCGTTGTAGCGGTTCAGGCCGCGCCGCGTGCCGATCCAGAGATAACCGTCCGTTCCTTCGGCGAGGGCCGTCAGCATGGGGTTGGACAACGACGACGAGACCGGCGGGGTCCATTCCTGGGCTGGGAGGGACAGCGCGGTGGCGAGGGCGACGGTACAGGATAGCAGCAGTTTTTTCATATTCGGTCGCAGGCCAACTGGTTACAAAGATAGGGAAAGTTTTGGAAATCCGTTAAAATGAGCGGAAAATACGTCGGATTGGACATCTCGTAGCATGGAATGGTGATTTCGCACGGTCGATGGACGCGCGGGCGCATATTGCGTCGTTTTCGGAGAAAAGCCTAAAACGATTTGGGATAATTTTGCATCCGTGATACTACCCACAGATTAACCCGATAAACCGATAACGCAAATGATGTCGAAAATCAGCAGATGGATGCTCCCGGCCGTGCTGGCGGCGGGAATCTGTGCCTGTGGATCCCCTTCCGGCAAAGTCACCGGCGGGATCGATCCGGATGCCCAGCAACTTTTCATCGGCGAAGACATCGCCATCGCCCCGACCCAATACGGCAAGGTCCGGGGCTACATCCTCCGCAATGTCTACACCTTCCTCGGGATCCAGTACGGTGCCCCCGCCTCCGGCGAGAACCGCTTCCGGGCCCCGCAGCCGCCCCAGCCGTGGGACGACGTGCGTCCTGCCGTCTATTATGGCAATTCCGCCCCGCAGAAGACAGCCGGCAAATACGGCAATACCTTCGGTACCTTCGCCGACCATTGGAACTATGACGACGTCAGCGAAGACTGCCTCCGTCTCAATGTCTGGACTCCGGGCCTGGACAATGCGAAGCGTCCGGTACTCGTCTGGATCCACGGCGGCGGCTTCACCTCCGGCAACGGCATCGAGCAGGACGGCTACAACGGCGAGAACCTGAGCCGCGACGGCGACATCGTCTTCGTCTCCCTTAACCACCGGCTCGGCCCCATCGGCTTCACGGATTTCTCCGCGGTCGACCCGGCCTTCGCGGATTCCGGCAACGCCGGCATCCTGGATATCGTGGCCGCCCTCAAGTGGGTCCGTGACAACATCGGGAACTTCGGCGGCGATCCGTCCAACGTGACCATTATGGGCCAGTCCGGCGGCGGCGCCAAGGTCTGCACCCTGGTCGCCATGGCCGAGACGCAGGGCCTTTTCAAGCAGGCGGTCGCCCTGAGCGGCAACATCACGTCTGCCATCGATTCGAACTTCAGCGCTGAACTCGGCAAACTGATCGCCCGGAAAGCCGGCGGCATGGCGAAACTCCAGGCCATGCCCTGGATGGATTACATCGATCTCGCCAACGCTTGTGCGCAGGAATACATGAAGGATCATAACAACGGTATGATGCGCGGCGCTTTCGGCCCCGTGGGCGACGGCTTCCACATCCCGATGGGGACCTTCTACCAGGATACCAACAGCCCCTCCAACAAGGTGCCGATGCTCTTCTGCGCCACCAGCGGCGAACTTTCCGGCAGCGAGCGGATGCGTCCGGCCGTCGAGGCCAAGAGCGGTCAGGAAGCTCCCGTCTGGCTGGCCTGTTTCGGCTTCAATCCGCCGCTGTTCGACGGCAAGAAGGGTGCGTTCCACTGCCTGGATATCTGCTTCTGGTTCCGGAATACCGACCTGATGCTGACCCATACCGGCGGCGGCGCCCGTCCGCGGGCCCTGGCCGACAAGATGTCCGCGGCCCTGCTTGCCTTCATGCGAACGGGCAATCCGAATGTCGACTGCCTGCCGCAGTGGCCCGTCTACAAGAGCGGCGAGGGTGCGACGATGTACCTTGACGACGAATGCAAGGTCGTCATGGCTCCGGATGCGGAAACCCTCAAGACGCTGATTCCCTAGACAATCTTATCTGTTTACCCATATTTTTATTAACCCAAAAATTAATCGTATGATTAAGATGAAACATTCATCCCTCAAGCGCCTCGCTTCGGTCTTGTGCGGCTTCTTGCTGTGCATGCCGATGCTGTTTGCGCAACAAACGATTACGGTGAAAGGTAAGGTTATCGATCCCAGCAAGCAACCGGTCATCGGTGCGGCCGTCATCCAGGTCGGCACGACGAACGGTGCTGCGACGGACGTCGACGGTAACTTTACCCTTACCTGCCCCGCAGGTGCCGACCTCGAGGTTTCGTCCATCGGCTATGAGACCGTCACGGTCAAGGCCGCTGCGAACCTGACCGTCACCCTCGCGGAAGAAAACACCGTCCTCGATGAAACGGTGGTTGTCGGTTACGGAACGACCAAGAAAGCGTCCCTGACCGCATCCATTGCGAACATCCGCGATGAGGAACTTACCGCAACCAAGTCCCCGGACGTGACTGCATCCCTGCAGGGTAAGGTTCCGGGCCTGCTCATCCGTCAGGTCGGCGGTGGCGCCGGTGACTTCGACACCGACCTCAGCATCCGTGGCTATGGCGAACCGATCGTCGTCATCGACGGTGTGGTCCGTACGACCCAGCGTCGTGGCCGTGGCTTCGGCGGCAGTTCTTACAGCAACAGTTCTACCGCCATCCTTTCCCAGCTGAACCCGGAAGATATCGAGAGCATCTCCGTCCTGAAGGACGCCTCCGCGTCCCTGTATGGTATGGGTTCGCAGAACGGTGTCATCCTTGTGACCACGAAGAAAGGTACGGTCGGCAAGCCGTCGGTGCGCTACACGAACACCATCTCCTTCGGTGTTCCGACCGCACTTCCGAAGGAATCGAACGTCGTTGACAACCTTCTGTATCAGAATGAAGAATATGTCAATGTCCACTATCCGAAGAAGTATTCCGACGAGTTGATCGAGCACTTCCGGAACGGCGATCCCGGCTACGTGGATACGAGGTGGATGGACGAGGTGACGAAAGTCGCCTTCCAGCAGAACCATTCCCTGTCCGTGAGCGGCGGCAACCAGCAGACCCAGTACTACCTGAGTGCCCGCTACAACCAGGACAAGGGTATCTACAACAACCCGGGCCTCGGTTACAAGGCCTTCAACTTCCAGGGTAACGTCACGACCAAGATCACGAATAATCTGACCGCGGTGTATCAGTCTTCTTTCGACACGAACAACCGTGTAGGTATGTCCGCGACCAATACAGAGACGAACTTCTGGTACTATGTGGCGCTCTCCGAACGCACCATGGCTCCGACGGTTTACGGAAACCCCAACCACTATACCAATGCGAGCTATGAGAACTGGAACCCGGTGGCCCTGCTTAACATAGACCTGCTGGGTTATGCCAAGTCCAAGGGCAGCAGCTACAACAACAGTCTCGACCTCAAATATGAGGCGCCGTTCCTCAAGGGCCTCGTCCTCGATGCTTTCGCTTCCTTCAACGTGAGCCAGCGCCAGACCAACAACCTGGACCGCGTTTACGATGTCTACGACTATTTCACGGACGAACTGCTTGTCGCCGACAAGGGTAACGACAGTTATTCGGAGAACTGGAACAAGAACCAGAGCCTTTACGGCAAACTGCAGGCCAACTACAACAAGCGCTGGGAGAAGCATAACCTCACCGCCATGGTCGCCGCGGAAACGCGTTTGAACTGGAGCCAGAGCATCAATGCCAGCGCCAAGTATGAAGGCCTTTACACGCACGATGTCATCAGTCAGGCCGTCGAAGCCACCCGGGTTGGTAACGGCAGCCGCAACAGCAGTGCCACGGCCGGTTATCTGGGCCGTATCGCCTATGACTATCAGGGCAAGTATCTCGCCGAGGTTACCGCACGTTACGATGGTACGTACCTCTATGCACCGGGCTCCCGCTGGGGCTTCTTCCCGGCATACTCCCTGGGTTGGCGCATGTCCGACGAGCCGTTCTTCAAGCGCATCCTCCCTTGGATGAACAATTTCAAACTCCGCTGGTCCGACGGTATGACCGGTCAGCAGCAGGGAAGTCCTTATGCCTGGCAGCTTGGCTATGAACAGTCCGGCTCTTATGTATTCTCGGACGGCATGGCCCTCGCCGGCTATGTAAATACAAAGGCTGCGGAGACCATCCTTTCCTGGAGGCGCGTGCGCATGATGGACTTCGGTATCGACTTCGAGGTCAACCGTGGTATTTTCGGCGGTTCCATCGACTTCTTCCGCCGTACCCAGAGCGGTATCGCCGCCAGCAGTGTGTACTCCAGCAAGGTCCCGTCTTTCTATGGTATCAGCCTCCCGCAGTATAACCTGAACAAGTCCGAGAACGTCGGTATCGACCTCCAGTTGTCGCACCGCAACCGCATCGGTGCTTTCAACTACCGCATTACTGCCACGGCTACCTTCGCCCGCTTCCGCAACACCTATACCGCGTCCAACGAGACTGCGACCTGGGGTTCGCACGAGGCTTTCTACAACAGTTTCATGGAGGGCCGCTGGTCCAATGCCCGCAGCGGTGCGAACTATCACTGGGTGAACGGTGGCGAACAGTTTACCGGCTGGTCGGACATCTATAACTACAACATCTATATGGGTGCAGCTCCGACAGACCTGCTCCCCGGTATGTATAAGATTGAAGACAGAAACGGTGACGGTGTTATCAACGGCTCCGACCAGTACTATTCCTTCGGTGCCAACGCCGACGCCTTCGGCTTCGGCGGCCCTGGTGCCACGGGTAACAACCCGCCCCTGCAGTTCGGTCTCATGATCTTCATGAACTACAAGAACTTTGACCTGAGCGCCACCTTCAACGGCACAGCCCTCGACCATCGCTTCATCTCCTTGCACGGTACGTATGGCTATGGGTATTACGGAACGTTCTACAAGAACTACGAGGACCACTACCACCTGGCCGATGGCTACACCGATCCGTTCGACCCGAACTCCGTCTGGGTATCGGGATTCTATCCGGCCCTCCGCAAGGTAGACGGCGGCTATGTGACCTGGGGTAACGGTACCTATGCAAGCACCCAGCCGTACAACTGGATGAACGCCGCGTACCTGCGACTCAAGAGCATTGAGATCGGCTATACCTTGCCGAACAAACTCACATCTAAGATCGGCCTGCGCCAGGCGCGTTTCTATGTCAGCGGCACCAATCTGCTGACCTTCTGCAACAAACTGCTCAAGCCTTATGATCCTGAACGAAGCATGGGCTGGATCGGCGGTGGCGGTAACCCGCTTATCAAGACCTACAGCTTCGGTGTGAACATCAACTTCTAATCTGCAAGCCATATGAAAAGAATTTTTACATACATTTGCGTTTCGATCCTCACCCTGGGCCTCGTCTCCTGCGGTAAGATTTTTGATGGATTGGAAGGAGACCTCACCCGAATGAGTGAATCGGACCTTACGTCCTCCGAGACGGGTCTCACGCGTCTGCTCGCTTCAATCTATGGTTACATCCCTTACGACGCCTTCGGTACGATGGACAAGAGTACGGTCGACGCAACCGACGCCCACTCCACCAGTTATGGAATTAACCGTTCCGGAGACTGGAATTACACCCAGATCCGTTCCGTCAACCAGCTTCTCATCCAGATTCCCGATGCCTATGAAAGGGGTGTCATCAGCGAGGAAGTCCGTGACGCGATGCTGGGCGAAGTCCACTTCGTACGCGGCTACATCTACTTCGGTATGGTCCGTAGGTTCGGCGGTGTCCCTATCGTCACCGAACCGCTCGACGATAAATATGACGGCGGTGAGGATGTGAGCGGGCTGTACGTCCCGAGAAGCACCGAAAAAGATACCTGGGATTTCGTGATTGACGAATTCGAAACCGCAGCCAATCTTCTCCCTGCGACCCGCAGTGACGGTGAATACCGCGCTACCAAGTACGCGGCCTATGCCCTGGAAGCCCGTGTTGCCCTCTTTGCGGCTTCGGTGTCCAAGTATTGGGGCAAGGCGCCCATCGACAACGGGTATGTGGCCGTTAGCAAGGGCCTGACGAAAATGGTTGCGGCGGATGCCAATGCATACTACAAGAAGGCCATTGATGCGGCAGACAAGGTAATCAGCTCCGGTATGTATCGTCTCTACGGTGGCACCAATCCTGCCAGCGTCGATGCTGCCAAGAAGAATCTTCAGGAACTGTTCCTTGCCCGTCATGACGAAGAGTTTATCTTCGGACGCAGCTATAAGACCGGCCAGCCGACAGCCAGCAACGGTTTTGACTATGGCAATTCTCCCCATCAGGTCCATGCAGATGGCGGCGGCTGGCAGTTTGGCCGTTATTGCGTTACGCTTGACCTTGTGGATGCCTTCGACGACTATGTCAACCCTGCCTCGAACCGTAGCAGGACCGACGGCACCGTCAAGACCCGCAACGATGGTGTGGAGGACGCCTATGTCATCAACCTGGGCCAGGACAAGCAGGCGGGCTTTACAACCGAGACCGACTATATCAAGTACGATGACCTGGCCGCTCCGTTTGCGAACAAGGATGCGCGCTTCCAGGCCCATGTAGTGTATCCCGGAGCCACGTTCCGCAATGAGAAGATTCTCATCCAGGGCGGTGTCATTGACAGCAAGGGCAACGCCAAGTTCTATGGAGAGAAAGACGTTGCCTACGAAGCCGGCGGACAGAAATACTATATGTATGGTGATCCGAATGAAGCCAATTTCTCCGGTTTCTACAGCATGAATGACTCCAACGGCGGTAACTGGTACAACACCGGTTTCGGTATCGCCAAGTTCCTCGATCCTGCACAGGCGCAGCAGTATACGACCAATCCTTGGCCGGATATCCGCTACGCCGAGGTCCTGCTGACTTATGCTGAGGCCGTCGTCGAAAGCGGACAGGGTGATCAGGCCAAGGCGAAGCAGTACCTCAACGACATCCGCCACCGCGCCGCTTTCACGGACAACGTGGAACTGACCCTCGAGAACGTCCTGCATGAGCGTCGTGTCGAACTCGCTTTCGAGAACGACCTTCCTTATACGCTGCTCCGCCGCCGTGAATTCGTCTTCGGTGCCAACAACGGAGTGCGCAAGCACGCCCTGGTGCCGACGCTGGATCTCCGGGACGGTACTCCGAAGTATATCTTCGTTCGTGCCAATGTTATTCACGGTGATGTGAACCAGTCCAACAACGGTCTGTACATCAATGACTACCGCTTGTACTACGATTCAATCGGCACTTGGAGCAAGGACAATATTGAAAAGAACCCGATTCAGGAGTAATCTAATTTGCTATCAAACATGAAAAAGATATTATATCTCTTACCCATCCTCTTGATGGCCGTATCGTGTGATTGGTTTGAATTCGACAACCTGGACGGTTACGATGCCACCATCTCGGGCAAGTTCCTGGATTCCGCAACCAACGAGCCGGTCCAGTTCGGCGTGCCCGACAACTATGGCTTTCCTGTCTACGAAGAGAATTTCGAGCCTTCCAGAGGTACTTTTGCACCCTCTTCCATGACATGGTATGCCCGCGTTAACGGTACCTATACCAACAATCTCGTTTTCTCCGGCGACTATCGCCTCGAAACTTCGCAGAACAACAACTTCTATCCCAAAACGGAGCAGTTCAAGATTGCAAAGGGTTCCAATACCCACGATTTCACCGTTACTCCGTATGCGCGTATAAAGGATGTGAAGTTCAGATATGACGCTGCCACAAAGGAAATCGTGGCCACGTGCAAAGTTGAGCACGGCGACGCTTCCAAGACCAACGGCATCAACGTTTATCTGCTGATCGCTCCCGACCGCTTCGTGTGCAAGAACCACAACAATGCGACGGACAAGACCGCTGTTATCAGCGGCGCCACGGTCGGCGAAGATGTCGAACTGCGTATCAGTACGGTCCTGACCGACAAGGGAGAGAATAACTCCGAATTCCGGTACAAGCAGCCGCATTTCCTGCGTATTGCCGCCATGGCCGCCTACGGTGCCGTGAAGCCTGCCTACGATGAGCCTCAGTATGACTGGGGAGCCTGGTTCGGTGCTGGCATGCCTGCGGATATGACGCCGTTTATCATCGGTACGGTACATCACGATTCGGCTTTCACCCCGGATGGAACCGTGAATGCGAACGCGACGTACAACTACTCCAACGTCTGGAAGGTTTCCGAGGACTTCACGACTTTCGAAAAAATCGAAAACGAAGACTGGAACTAATCACGCCTGACTAGTTTGGGCCGGGGTTCGCCCCGGCCCATTTTTTCTCCTTGCATGTTTTTTGCAGCAAACGGGTCAAAATGAAACGTCCATGAAACGAATCCTGCTTTGCGTCGCCGCCGTCCTGACGGCCGTCGCGTCCCTGTCTGCCCAGGAGGGCCTCAGCATTCCCGAAGAGGTGTTCTACCTGATGCCGAAATTCGGCCGGGGAACGGTCATCTATCGTGACCAGGCTCCGGGGCAGGGGCTCCTCAACATCTGCGCCCTGGACAATTCCATCCGGTTCAAGGACAGCAAGGGCGTGGAGCTGGCGCTGGAAAATCCCGGCAGTGTGGTACAGGTGGTGATCGACGGGGTGACGTTCCTGCATCTCAACGACATGTTCCTGCGGGTATGTCCGCTTTCCGGAGACGTCGGCATCGCTGTCAAGCGGGAAGTCCTGGTCATGAGTGACAGCAAGCGCGGGGCTTATGGAATGGAATCCCAGACCACGTCCGTTACGGAAATCAGTTCCCTCTCTGCAGACGGAATGATCTTTAACCTGAATGAGGTCCGGGATTTTCCGTACCGGATGACAGAGATCGGCTATTTGTACAAGTCCGGCGCAGTCATGACCCCGACCAAGAAGAATTTCCAGAAATGTTTCCCCGGCAAGAAAGACGAAATCGACGCCTGGTTCAAGGAGCACAAGAAAGCCCCGACCGACCGGGAGGGGCTGGAGGCCCTTTGCCGCAAATGGGCAGAGTAAGTCATTGAGCACAAACACATTGATATGAAAAAACTTCTTTCTGTGATGGCGGCCATGATCCTGGTCGCCGGCAGCGCTTTCGCGCAGCAGTCCCTGATGGGCGGCCAGACCGCCAAATCCCCGGAAATCAACCCGGACGGAAGCGTGACCTTCCGCCTCATCGCCCCGAAGGCGAAGCGGGTCCAGATTACGGGCGACATCATCCCCCCGATCCCGGCCGATATGAACGGCATGCGGATGGACATGCCGGCCACGGTCGACATGGTCGAGCGCAACGGCGTCTGGGAGTATACCACGGCGCCGCTCGAGCCGGAACTCTACTCCTACGTCTTCAAGGTGGACGGCACCACGACCCTCGACCCGTCCAACATCTATATGTACCGCGATGTGGCGACCTGGTCCAACATCCTGATCGTCACCAAAGAAAAGGGTGACAAGGGCGACCTGTACAGCGTCAACAAGGTGCCCCACGGCAATGTCGCCAAGGTCTGGTACGACAGCCCGACCCTGGAACTGAGCCGCCGCCTGACGGTCTACACCCCGGCCGGCTATGACAATCCGGGCAACAAGACCAAGTATCCGGTGCTTTATGTGCTCCACGGCGCCGGCGGTGACGAGGATGCGTGGCCGAACCTCGGCCGTGCGGCCCAGATCCTGGACAACCTGATCGCGGCTGGCAAAGTCAAGCCGTGCATCATGGTCATGCCGAACGGCAATACCAACACCTCGGCTGCCCCGGGCGAATGGTCTGCTGGCATGTATGCCACCAGCATGAGCGGCGGCGCAGGCTTCCCGCCGGCCAAGGCCGGTATGCCGGAGAGTTTCGGGGACATCATGAAGTATGTCGAGACCCACTACCGGGTCCTGACCGGTGCGAAGAACACCGCGATCTGCGGCCTGTCCATGGGCGGCGGCCATACCTTCCAGACATCCCTGCTGAATCCGGGTAAATTCGGCTATATCGGTCTCTTCTCCGCGGCCGTCTCGATCCCGGGTGCCAGCATGCAGGCCGGTTTCGACCAGGCGGCCTCCCAGAACGCCGAGTTCCAGGCCCGCATGAAGGCGATGTTCGCTGCCAAGCCGAGCCTGTACTACATCGCCATCGGCGAGACCGACTTCCTGTACAACACCAATGCAAGCCTCCGCAAGTACTTGGATGCCAACGGTTATCCCTATGAGTACCGTGAGACCCCGGGCGGCCATATCTGGCGCAACTGGCGCGTCTACCTGACGGAGTTCGCCCAGCGGGCGTTCAAATAGAGCGATGCTATGAAAAACGGAACAGGCCGGTCTTCAGCAGACCGGCCTGTTTTTATGAACTAATCTTTCAATTATTTGAAGAGCAGCTGGGCGAAGGTATTGAGGTAGTTCCTCCAGTTGGCCCAGGTGTGCCCTCCGTCGGTGACGAAGAAGGTGTGCTCGAGACCGTTCGCCGTGAGGGCCGCATCGAGCTGCTTGGCGGACTCCCAGAGGAAGTCGCTCTCGCCGCAGCCGAACCAGTAGAGCTTGTAACCGGCCTTCTTGATGCCCTGGAGCTGCTGGTCAAGCTGCTCGGAGCGCTGGCTGCCGATGCTCAGGGGGCAGATGTAGTCGAAGGTGCCCGGATAGAGCGCGGTCGCGCTGAGGGTGTGGCCGCCGCCCATGGACAGGCCGGCGATGGCGCGGGCGCTGCGGTTCGGGATGGCGCGGAAGTTCTTCTCAACGAACGGGATGATCTCCTTCACGAGGCTGTTGACATAGGCGTTCTGGCCGGTGGCCTGCTTGGTCGGGAGATTCAGGGTCGCAGCGGCCTGCTGGCCCGGGTTGCCGTTCGGCATGACCACGATCATCGGTTTGGCAAGTCCCTTCTCGATGAGGTTGTCCAGGATCTGGGCGGCACGGCCCATGCTGGTCCAGGCTTCCTCGTCGCCGCCACCGCCATGGAGGAGGTAGAGGACGGGATATTTCTGCTTCGGGTTGTTCTCGTAGCCGTATGGGGTATAGACGACCATGCGGCGGTTCAGGCCAAGGCTCTGGCTGTCATACCACATGTACTTGACCGTACCGCGCTGGTTGGCTTCGCCATAGTTCTCGGTGCGCTTGCCCGGGACGATGAGCATGTTGAGGAAGCGGGTGCCGTCGCGCTGGACCTGGATGTTCAGCGGATCGTTGACCGCCACGCCGTCCACGATGAAATTATAGGTATAGATTTCCGGGGACGGAAGCGGGCACTTGTATTCCCACACATTGTTGGCGACGCGGCGCATTTCTTCGCCGGCGCCATACGGGTTCTCCATCCAGGATCCGCTCAGGCGGACCATGGTGGCATAATCTGCCCGAAGGCGGAAGGTCACGCTGTCACCCTGGATCTCCGGGGAGACGACGCGGGCTCCGCGGCCGCCGAAATTGAAGTTGGCGAGCTCCTGAGCAAACATCGCCCCTGCCGTGAGCAGGAGCGATGCGCAGATTGCAAGAATCTTCTTCATTTCGAAAGACTATTTGAAGAGCTTCGGGGCGAAGGTGTTCAGATAGAGTCTCCAGTTGGCCCAGACGTGGCCGCCGTCGGAAACATAGAAGATGTGGTCGAGGCCCTGCTCGGTGAGGGTCTTGTCGAGGTTCTGGGAGCCCTGGAAGAGGAAGTCGGTGTTACCGCAGGCGAGGAAGTAGAGCTTCACACCAGCCTTCTTGAGGGTCGCAACCTGCTCCGGAGTGGCGCTGCCGGCAGCGGAGAGCGGGCAAATGTAGTCGAACATCTCCGGATAGAGGTTGGAAGCGGTGATGGTGTGGCCGCCACCCATGGACAGACCGGCGATGGCGCGGGCCTCCGGCTTCGCGATGGCGCGGAAGTTCTTCTCGATGAACGGAACGATTTCCTCGCAGAGGCTCATGACATAGCCGTTCATCATGCGGCTGCGCTCGGCTTCGCTCATGTTCTGCATGGCGTTGCGGTCGAACTGCTGCTGCTTGACGGGGAGGTTCAGGGTACCGGCAGCCTGCTGGTTGCCATTGCCGTTCGGCATGACGACGATCATCGGCTCGGCGAGACCCTTCTCGATCAGGTTGTCGAGGATCTGGGCGGCGCGGCCCATGCTGGTCCAAGCCTCTTCGTCACCACCTGCACCGTGGAGGAGGTAGAGCACCGGATACTTCTTCTTGGGGTTGTTCTCGTAGCCGTACGGGGTGTAGACGGTCAGACGACGGTTCAGGCCGAGGATCTTGCTGTCATACCAAGGATGGCTGACGGTACCGCGGTGGTTGGCCTCGTTGTAGTTCTCGGTGCGCTCGCCCGGGACGATGAGCATGTTGAGGAAACGGGTGCCGTCGCGCTGGACCTGGATGTTCTGCGGGTCATTGACGCTGACGCCGTCCACAATGAAATTATAGGTGTAGATTTCCGGGGACGGCAGCGGGACCTTGACTTCCCAGACATTGCCTTCGCCGCGGCGCATGTCGATGGAGCCGCCGTAAGGGTTCGGCATCCAGGAGCCGCTGAGCTTGACATAGGTGGCGTAGTCGGCCTTCAGACGGAAGGTGACGCTGTCACCCTGGATTTCCGGGGAAACGACGGGACGGCCGCGACCGCCGAAGTTGAAGTTCGCCAGTTCCTGGGCGTGAAGCGCGCCTGCAACCATGCAGAGCGTCGCGACAACAGTAAGGATTTTTTTCATATCACTGTGTTTTTGTTATGGGTTTGTGCGTTTTTGTAGTCCCAATTTACACAGTTTTAGCGAACAAAGAAAGCCTTTCGCCCCGCTTTGAAACATTGGGACGAACATATAAACATTTGGAATAGCGGGACTAAACTACTTGTAAAAGTTCTTCTTGAAGGCTTCGAATTCCCCGCGTCCAAGCACGCAGCGCTCCCACCAGGCACGCAGGAAGCCCGTTCCGTACCCGATCAGTTGGACAAATGCCGCCGGGACGGAAAGCCATCCAACTTTCAAGCTCTTGTTCTTGACCGAGGAATCCATGAAGATCAGCAGCGAATAGAGCAGAAGCGGCAACAGTCCCAGTGTAACGCAGACCGGACCGCCCGGGAAATCAATCTGAATGATACCCGATTGATTCAGAATGGCATAGACGACGCCCGTAAGGATGAGAAGCAGGCACAGTAAGGTGCCGAGGGTAAATGCAGCCGGAAGCATGTGCACCAGTTTCAGCGAGTCCGGGTATTTCTTATAGAGGTTGATCCGGGCGATGCCGGAATTATGGACTTGCTTGAAAAATTTGTTCAAGTCCGTGCGACGTTTGTGCCAGACCCAGGCCTCCGGGAAGAGCCGGCAGCGGTATCCGCCCTTGAAGATCCGGATGCTCAGATCAATATCTTCCCCGAACCGCATCTTGGAGAATCCGCCGAGGGCGTCGAATACCTCGCGCCGGATACCCATGTTGAAACTGCGCGGATAGAATTTGTCCAGTTTCTTTTTCCCGCCGCGGATGCCGCCGGTCGTGAAGAAAGAAGTCATGGCATAGTTGATGGCTTTCTGGATGGGTGTAAAATCTTTGTGCGCCCGGTCCGGGCCGCCGAAGGCATCGGAATCTTCCCGGGCCAGTTCCGCATCGATGGCGTCGAAATAGCCTTCCGGGACGATGACGTCCGAGTCCAGGATGATGAGCCATTCCCCTTCCGCCCGTTTTGCTCCGTAGTTCCGGGTTTGTCCGGGACCGGAATTGGGTTTGGAATAATAGCGTACCGTGAGCCGGTCTTCGAAGGTTCGGACAACCTCTTCGCAGGGGACGGCGGATCCGTCTTCCACGATCAGGACCTCCACGTCCTTCCGGGGTTGGGCGCATAGGCTTTCTAGCAATTCCCGGACTTCGTCAGGGCGGTTATAGACGGGTACGATGACGCTGTAACGCATGGGCTGGTATGATATTTTATGCAAAGATAGTCATAATCCTTCTGAAAAAATCCTTATCTTTGAGGGTAAACTCATCCTGACATGAAGAAATTCTTTCCCATCCTGACCGCTGCCCTGCTCCTGCTGGGAGCCTGTGACAGCGGCGAGCACTTCATTTCCGATGCCTCGTACCGGAATACCGTCCGCAAAACCTTGAACCGTCGCCTGACGGACCATAACGGTGCCCTCCGCCCCTTCCTGGCGGTCGATTATGGTGCGGAAACCGTCACCTGTAACAACGGTTATGTTAACGACGGTAAAATTACGGTGGCTGAGCGGGAGGCGTTAGAGTTCCTTTACGCCTATATGCCGCTGGCTGATGTAACAGACTATCCGACAGATTATTATCTGCAGAATATCAGGGCTTCTTTCCAGACCCGGAAAGAGATGGAATGGGGCGAAAAAATCCCTGAAATCATCTTCCGTCATTTCGTCTTGCCGATCCGCGTCAACAATGAGAACCTGGACACGGCACGCGTGGCTTTCTACCGGGAATTGAGACCCCGTGTGGAGGGACTTTCGATGTCGGATGCCATCCTTGAGGTCAATCACTGGTGCCACGAGAAGGTTTCCTACCAGCCTTCGGATGCGCGGACCAGTTCTCCGCTGAATACCCTGCGCAACGCCCTCGGCCGCTGCGGCGAGGAATCCACTTTCACGGTGGCCGCCCTGCGTGCGGTCGGCATCCCGGCCCGTCAGGTCTACACGCCGCGCTGGGCGCATACGGATGACAACCACGCCTGGGTTGAAGCTTGGGCGGACGGTGTCTGGCATTTCCTGGGAGCGTGCGAGCCGGAAGCGGTACTGGACCTAGGCTGGTTCAATGCCCCGGCCAGTCGCGGCATGCTGATGCATACCAAGGTGTTCGGACATTATGAGGGACCGGAAGAAGTCATGCTGGAAGGCCCGAATTTCACGGAGGTGAACCTGATTGACAACTATGCCGAGACGGCACGGGCCGACTTGCAGGTCGTGGATGAAGCCGGGACGCCCGTCGAGGGTGCCTGCGTGGATTTCATGATCTACAATTATGCTGAGTTCTATCCCGCCGTCAAGAAATACACGGATGCGAATGGGCGGACGTTCCTGACCGCCGGCAAGGGCGACATGCTGGCCTGGGCCTCCAAGGATGGGAAGTATGGATTCTCCCGGATCCGGTTCGGCTCGGATGAGAATGTAACCATCACCTTGACCGGCAAGCCTTCCTTCGATCCGCAGGCCATCGATATCGTTCCGCCGCCGGAGCATTACAACCTGCCGGACCAGACTGAAGAGCAGAAGGCGGAGAACCAGCGCCGTTTCGCCCGGGAGGACTCCCTCCGCCATGCATACGAAGCAACGTTCGCCACGCGTGAAGCCATGATGGAACAAGGCTATGGCCGTTTCGAGGCGATGGCCATCGAGCGTGCCCGGGGGAACTGGCGGACTGTCAAGGCTTTCCTGGACGGCGCAAATGACCGCGAACGGGCGATGGCCCTGCTCGAGAGCCTGAGCTGGAAAGACCTGCATGATGTAACGATGGAGAACCTCATGGACAGCTACAATGCCCGGCAGGCCATCCTGGGTCCGCGCGTGGCCAACGAGTTCCTGACTCCTTATAAAGCTTTCTTCTCCAATGCCTTGACGGTGGACCAGAAGAAACAGTTGAAAGACCCGCAGGCCTTGATTGCCTGGACCCGCGACTATGTGACCGTGCTGGATGACCCGACAGCGTGGCAGATCCCGCAGTCGCCGGCCGGCGTGTTCAAGAGCCGGATCGCCTTCGCGAATTCCCGCGACGTCTTCTTTGTCAGCCTCGCCCGTACGTTGGGCATCGATGCCCGGATCGATCCGGTCACCGGGAAGGTCCAGTACAAGACCGGGGAGGACTGGACGGACGTGGATTTCGAAGCGGCCAGCCAGGCCGTCGCCCCGCAGGGGACACTCATGCTGAACTACACCCCCAGCAAAGTTGTCGCGGATCCGCAGTACTACAGCCACTTTACCCTCAGCAAGATCGTAGACGGTCGGACCAGCCTGCTTTCTTATGACGAAGGACAGGTCGACATGGGTGGCGGCGTCGGCTGGGCGAATGTCTTCCGCAACGGGGCGAAACTGGATACAGGCACCTATATCTTAGTATCCGGTAACCGCCTTTCGGACGGCTCCGTCCCGGTACAGGTCCAGCTCTTCACCATCGAGGAAGGCAAGACGACTACGCTGGACCTCGTCCTGCGCGAGGCTCCGGATGCGATTTCCGTGATCGGGACCTTCCCCAATTCCCTGGTCTCCGACCTGGGGCGCGGGTTCTATGTGACCGGCGTGCTGGAAGTGGGCAAAGAGCCGACCAACCACGCGCTGCGCGATATCGCGAAGGTGAAAGACGCCTTCGAGCAGTGGGGGCGTCCGGTGGTGCTGTTCTGTACCGACCAGGCCCAGATGGACCGCCTGAACAAGGAAATCGCCGAAGGACGCTACGGCGAGCTCCCTTCCAATGTGCGGCTGGCAGTGGATGAAGGCGGCAAGGTTCTCGACGCGCTCGTTTCGAATCTGGACCTGAAAGCCGGAACTCTTCCGATTTTCATTATCGGTGACACCTTTGACAAGGTGTATTTTGCCTCCCAGGGCTATACGATTGGCATGGGAGAGCAGATCCAAGGCGTGCTTAACAAATTATAAAAGAGATTAATATGAAGAAATGGACCCTGTTTTTGCTGGCAGCCGTACTGAGTGGGACGGCGCTGGCCCAGGAGCCGCAGGAAGCGAGGCTCCTCCGTTTCCCTGCCACCAACGGCCGGGACGTCGTCTTCACGTACGCCGGTGACCTGTGGACCGCTCCGCTTTCCGGCGGGCAGGCTCGGCGGCTGACCTCCCATGTGGGCTATGAGATTTTCGCCCGCTATTCCCCGGACGGCAAGACCATCGCCTTTACGGGCGAATATGACGGCAATCGCGAGGTCTATACCATCCCGGCAACGGGTGGCGAGCCGTTCCGCGTGACATGGACCTCGACCAACGGCCGCGACGATCTCGGCGACCGCATGGGTCCGAACAACATGGTGCTCGCCTGGACTCCGGACGGCAAGTCCATTACCTACCGCAACCGTACGGGAGACGGTTTCCATGGCAAACTCTGGACGGTCTCTCCCCAGGGCGGCATGCCGCAGCGGGTCGCACTGCCGGAAGGCGGTTTCTGTTCCTGGAGCCCGGATGGCAAACAGCTGGCCTACAACCGCGTGATGCGTGAATTCCGTACCTGGAAATACTACCGCGGCGGTATGGCGGATGATGTCTGGGTCTGGGATCCCAAGGCGAAGAAGGTCGAAAATGTGACCAACAACGACGCTCAGGATATCTTCCCGATGTGGATCGGCGACGAGATCTTCTTTGCTTCCGACCGGGACAACATCATGAACCTGTTCTCCTACAATACCAAGACGAAGCAGACCACCAAGGTGACCAACCATGACCTGTACGACGTGAAATTCCCCAGCACGGACGGCAAGGTCATCGTCTATGAGAACGGCGGTTACATCTACAAGTTCGATCCGGCGACCCGTCGGAGCGAACAGCTGCATTTCACCCTGACGACCGATGCGGTATACGGTCGTGCCGAGCAGCGCCATGTCAACATGCGCTCCGCTGCGATTTCTCCGGATGGCGGCCGTTTCGTGGTGACCGCCCGCGGCGAAGTCTTTGACGTTCCCGTGGGTCCGGGCGTGACCCGCAATCTCAGCCGTACGCCGGGATCCAACGACCGGGGAGCCGACTGGAGCCCGGACGGCAAGTGGATCGCCTGGATCGGCGACGGCAGCGGCGAGACCGAAATCTATCTCTATGATGTGGAGAAAGGCGGTGATGCCCAGATGATTACCAAAGGAAACGATACCTATATCCGTTCCCTGCAGTTCTCCCCGGACAGCCGGAAGATTTTCTATACCGACCGCAAGAACCGCATTGTCGAGGTCGACGTCGCCACCCATGCCAAACGGACCATCTTGGAGAACCCGGAGGCCGAGTTCACGAACGTCCAGATTTCTCCGGACAGCAAGTGGCTGGCCTATACCCGTCCGGCCAAGAATGAGATGAACATCATCTATCTCTACAACCTGGCCGCCGGCAAGGAGTATCCGGTCACGGAGCGCTGGTACAACAGCGGTTCCCCGACGTTCTCTTCGGATGGCCGGTACCTGATCTTCACGGAGGACCGGAATCTTTCACCGACCTACAGCAGCGTCGAGTGGAATTATGCCTATGGCAATATGGGCGGTGTCTATATGGCGATGCTGGCGAAAGATACCCCGTCTCCGCTGATCGCGACCGACGGTGCTCCGGCAAAGCCGGCCAAGGAGGAAAAGGCCGAAGGGCCGGTGGAAGTCCGCTTCGATCCGGACGGCATCGTGGAGCGGACCATCAAGCTCCCGGTAGATGGCCGGCGGTTTTACAGCGATGGCAAGAAACTGTGGTTCAATGCCTCCGGGAAGACCCGCGTATTTGATTTCGCGACCCAGAAGACCGACGATGCGGCCGACGGGCAGATGAATTACCGTCCGGGCGACAAGAAAGCGTGGATCTTCCGCAGCGGCGCGCTCATGACGGCGCCCGTCGGGCCGAAGATGAATTTCTCCGAGAAGGCGGAGCTGGGCAACATGGTGGCGACGGTGGATTTCGCCCAGGAGTGGCCGCAGCTCTTCGACGAAGTCTGGCGCGCGTTCCGCGACGGCTATTATGTCCAGAACATGCACGGCCGCGACTGGAAGGCAGTCAAGGAGAAATATGCGGTCCTGCTGCCTTATGCCAAGACCCGCATGGATGTCAACTACATCATCGGCGAGATGATCAGTGAGCTGGCCAGTGGCCATGCCTATGTAACCATCGGTGAGTATCCGAAGCCGGAGCGTATCCCGATGGGCCTGCTGGGCGCGGAGGTCAGCAAGGTCAAGGAAGGTTTCCGGATCGACCATATCCTGCCCGGTGCCCCGTACAGCGCAGCCCTGCGCAGCCCGCTGACCGAGCCGGGCCTGGGCGTGGCGGAAGGCGATGTGATCACGGCGATCGACGGCCTGCCCCTGAAAGACGTGGACAATATCTACAAACTGCTGGTAGGAAAGGCCGGTGTCCTGACCGAACTGACGCTCGCCAAG
Organism: uncultured Bacteroidales bacterium; assembly: GCA_900319855.1. Lineage (GTDB taxonomy): Bacteria > Bacteroidota > Bacteroidia > Bacteroidales > UBA932 > Cryptobacteroides. The sequence goes on along the minus strand of ONQC01000008.1, from coordinate 10,064 downwards.
GCCGGCAAGGTGGTGATCAAGCCGATCGACAACGAGGATCCGCTCTATCACCTGGAATGGGTGCAGCGGTGCATCAAGACCGTGGATGAGAAATCCGGCGGCAAGGTGGGCTACATCTATATTCCGGATATGAGTGCCGACGGCCTGAATGAATTCGTCCGTTACTATTATCCGCAGCTGGACAAGGAGGCGCTGATCATCGACGACCGGTCCAACGGCGGCGGCAATGTCTCCCCGATGATCATCGAACGGCTGCAGCGTGAGGTCTACCGCATGACGATGCGCCGCGGCTCGACCCTGAACGGGACCATCCCGGAGGGCACGCACCACGGGCCGAAGGTCCTGCTGGTGGACAAGTATTCCTGCTCTGACGGCGACCTGTTCCCGTGGAGCTTCAAGGCGACGGGCCTGGGCACCATCGTCGGCACACGGACCTGGGGTGGTATCGTGGGCATCAGCGGCTCCCTGCCCTACATGGACGGGACCGACGTGCGCGTGCCGTTCTTCACGAACTATGACGCCAAGACCGGCCAGTGGATCGTCGAGAACCATGGCGTGGATCCGGATATCGTGATTGACAATGATCCGGCCCAGGAAGAAGCCGGCGTCGACCAGCAGCTCCTCAAGGCCATCGAGGTGGCCCTCGAGCAGATCAAGGACCGCAAGCCGCTGCCGGACCGTCCGGCCGACCGCACCTTCAGGGATCTCGGCCTGCAGCAGATGCCGTAGGGTTTTTAGGACGATTGCGTGTTTCGCAACTATTTAATAGCTAGCACTTTAGACAAAATGCCATCCTCGATTTCAAGGATGGCCTTTTGCTTATTGTATTAAAAACTAAACGGTTACGAATCACGCTTGCCCTTTTCGCTTGCGGGAAAGCCTTATTTCAACGCCTGGATCAGGCTGTCGAGCGTGGCGGCGAGCTGCGGGAACTGTTCGGAGGGGATGTTGCAGCAGGTGATGGTGGAGCCCATCTGGTCCGGGATATCCTTGGCGGTCTCCCGCAGCCGGCTCCCTTTCTCGGTCAGGGAGACGATCACCTGGCGGGCATCCTCCGTCCCGCGGGTGCGCCGGACCAGCCCTTCGGCCTCCATCCGCTTGAGCAGGGGCGTGACCGTATTGGTCTCGAGGACAAGCCTTTTGGCGATGTCGTTGACCGGTTGGGCGTCCTTCTCCCAGAGCACCAGCAGCACCAGATACTGCGGATACGTCACCCCCAGCCGGTCCAGCAGCGGGCCATAGGCCTGCGTGATGAGCCGGCTGACGGTATAGAACCGGAAGCAAAGCTGGTTTTCCAGTTTGAGGGCGTCGTACATGTTATTCAGCAAGCCAGTCGGCGATCTTCTTGTCGAGGGACTCCGGCGTCGTGACCGGGGCGAAACGCTCGATGCGGGAGCCGTCACGGCTGATCAGGAACTTGGTGAAGTTCCATTTGACCGAGCTGCCGAGCAGTCCGCGGGTCTTGGATTTGAGGAACTTGAAGACCGGATCGGCATTGGCGCCGTTGACATCGATCTTTTTCATCAGCGGGAAGGTCACGCCGAAGTTGATCTCGCAGAACTGGGCGATCTGCTCGTCGTCTCCGGGCTCCTGGTGGGCGAACTGGTCGCACGGGAAGCCGAGGATGACCAGACCCTGGTCCTTGTACTTCTGATAAAGGGCCTCGAGGCCTTTGTACTGTGGGGTGAAACCGCATTTGCTGGCGGTATTGACGACCATCAGGACTTTGCCTTTGTAGTCGGCAAAGTCGAGTTCGGAACCGTTGTTCCGGATGGCCTTGAAATCATAGATGCTTGCCATGGCTTTGGGGATATTTCAGAGTCCGTTGATTAAAGCTGCTGATGTATCGTGTTTTTATATCGTTCACGATGCAAATATACGGAAAGAATTTTATATCGCAAGCGATATTTTAAAATATTTGCATGATTTTCGTATTTTTGTGTGGAAAACCCCCTTTCATGATGAAAAAACTCCTCCTCGCAGCGGCCGCCCTGCTTCTGGCATTGGCCGCCCAGGCCCAGGGCACGAAACACCTCTCTTTCGAAGGCATGTCCCTGGAAGGCGAATACAATACCTTTACCCGGATCATGCGCCGCAACGGATTCCGCTTTGCGTCCAAGGACAAACAGGAGCCCTTCATGCGCGGCAAGGTGCTCGGCGAGCAGGCGGATGTGACCATCCTGGTCACGCCCAAGACCTACCAGGTCTATATGATTATGGTATCTTATCCGCAGCGGACCGGCTGGGAAACCCTGAAGAACCAGTACGATTCGATGAAGATGAAAATGTTCGCACGCTATGGGGAACCCCAGATGTGTGTCGAGCAGTTCTCGTCGCCCCTGGCGGAGAACAACCCCATCGCCGCCCTGGAGCACGGCAATTGCACGTTCGTCTCCAATTATCAGGTCCCGGGAGGCGAGATCATCATGTCCCTTTCCAAAGACGCGCGCGTCCAAATATATTATATGGATGCGGAAGGAATGAAGCTCGCCAACGCCGAACAATAAATATTTTCAAAGTTTTTTGAAATTATTATTGTTTTTCGATAAATTCTTTCTATCTTTGCTGCAGGATGGTCCAGGTGGGCCTTCCGGCGGATTTAAAACAAGAGAATTATGATTGCAACTTGGTGGGCTGCGCTCAGCCCGAGCATGAAAGTCTTGTGGGCCATCACCCTTGTGGCTTCCCTCATTTTCGTCATCCAGAGCATCGCTACTTTCCTGGGCGCTGACTCCGATGCCATTGACTCCGACATCGATTTCGACGGGGGCGACTCCCAGGTTCCGGACGCCATCGACGGCGGTCACGGGATGAACCTGCTTACCTTCCGCAACCTGGTCAATTTCTGCCTCGGCTTCGGCTGGACGGCCGTCCTCCTGCAAGGCGACGGTCCCACCGGGCTCGTAATGACGGTTGCCGTGCTGGTGGGTGTCGGCCTGGTCGCGTTGATCATGTACCTGTTCAAATGGCTCAGCGGCATGCAGCAGACGGGCACCATCAATGTTTACAAGTCGGCCGTAGGCTGCCAGGGCAAGGTCTACCTGACCATCCCGGGCGAGCGCAAGGGCGAAGGCAAGGTCCAGATCACGATCAACGGCTCCGTGCGGGAGTATGCCGCCCTGACCGACAGCGACACCCTCAAGACCGGGACGCCCATCAAGGTCGTCGAAGTCATCAATGCCAGCACCCTGCTGGTCGAAGAATTGAATTCCCTGATCATTTAATCCCCAGATAATTATGGAACAGATCTATCTTATCCTGATCCTGGTGGTCGTGGTCTTCGTGAGCCTCGCCGCCATCCTCAAGCGCTACAAACGCTGCCCGTCCGACAAGATCCTGGTTATCTACGGTAAGACCGGCCGGAACAAGGAGGGATCCATTTCCTCCGCCCGCTGTGTCCATGGCGGCGCCGCCTTCATCTGGCCGGTGTTCCAGGACTATGCCTTCCTTGACCTCAAGCCGATTTCGATCGAGTGCAACCTGACCAACGCCCTGTCCAAGCAGAACATCCGCGTGGATGTCCCCTGCCGGTTCACCGTCGGTATCTCGACCGATCCGGAGAACATGACCAATGCGGCCGAGCGTTTGCTGGGCCTGTCCGTGGACAGCATCCAGAGCATCGCGACCGATATCCTCTTCGGTCAGCTGCGTCTGGTCATCGCGACGATGGACATCGAGGAGATCAACGCCGACCGCGACAAATTCCTCGCCAACGTCTCGACCAACGTGGAGGCGGAACTCCGCAAGATCGGCCTGAAGCTGATCAACGTGAACGTCACCGATATCCGCGATGAATCCGGCTATATCGAGGCCCTCGGTAAGGAGGCGGCCGCCAAGGCCATCAATGACGCGAAGAAGAGCGTGGCCGAGCAGAACCGTTTCGGTGAGATCGGTAAGGCCGAGGCCGACCGGGACAAGGATATCCGGATTGCGGAAACGACCCGTGACACCCGTATCAAGACAGCGGACGCCAACGCCCGCGCCGTCGAGGGTGAGAACAACTCCAAGATCGCCATCGCGAATTCCGATGCGACCCGTCGCGAGAAGGAGGCGGAAGCCGCCCGTATCGCCGTCGCCGCGGAAAAGGTCCAGGCCGCGAAGGCCCTTGAGGAGGCCTACAAGTCCGAGCGTGACGCGGAACTGGCCCGTGCCGAACGTGAAAAGGCGACCCAGCAGGCCAATGTCGTGGTGCCTGCCCAGATCGAGAAGGAGAAGGCGATCATCGACGCCGAGGCAGAGGCTGAGAAGATCCGCCGCAAGGCCAAGGGTGAGGCTGACGCCATCTTCGCCAAGATGGATGCGCAGGCCCGCGGTATGCTGGAGGTCCTGACCAAGCAGGCCGAAGGTTTCAACCAGTTGGTCCAGGCTGCTTCCGGCGATCCGGAGAAGGCCGTCACCATGCTGATCGCGGACAAACTCCCGGATCTGGTCAAGACCCAGGTTGAGGCTGTCAAGGGTATCAATATCGACAAGGTCACCGTCTGGGATACCGGCAATACCACCGACGGCAAGACCGCTACGTCCAACTTTATCTCCGGCATGATGAAGTCGGTCCCCCCGCTGGACGAACTGTTCAAGATGGCGGGACTCAATCTTCCGTCCTACCTCAAAGGTGCGCCTGAGGCCGCCGGAGAGCCTGAACAGCAAAAGTAATCATGCCCATTATCGTTAATGTAGATGTCATGCTGGCCCGCCGGAAGATGTCTTCCGGCGAGCTGGCGGAAAAAATCGGGATTTCCGCCGCGAACCTGTCGATCCTGAAGACGGGGAAGGCGAAGGCCGTCCGATTCACCACCCTCTCCGCCCTGTGCAAGGCGCTGGATTGCCAGCCGGGAGACCTGCTGGAATACCAGCCGGGAGAGGAAACGCCTTCCGAGCCATGACCCCGCCGATCTGGAACCTGATCCTGCGGATCCTGGTGGCGGGCCTGCTGGGCGGGCTCGTCGGGCTGGAACGGGAACTGCGCGCCAAGGAAGCGGGTGTCCGCACCCACTTCCTCGTCGCGTTGGGCAGCGGCCTGCTGATGGTGATTTCCCAATTCGGTTTCACCGGTTCCTTCGATGCGTCGCGCGTGGCGGCCCAGGTCGTTTCCGGCATGGGTTTCATCGGTGCGGGTACGATCATTTTCCAGAAGAATGCCGTCCGGGGCCTGACCACGGCGGCGGGTATCTGGGTCGCGGCGGCCATCGGCCTGGCCTGCGGTGGCGGGATGTACCTGCTGGCCGGGGCGGCGACGCTGATGGCCCTCCTGATCCTGGAGCTCATGAATACCCTCCAACTCCATGACCGCAACCTGACCGTGGCCTGGTCTGTGGACGACAAGGACGCCCTGATGCGTTCCCTGGGAGCCCTCCGGGCGGCGGGGCTGAACGTGCTGTCCTATACCTTGCAGCAGGAGAGCACCGCCGAAGCGCCCGGCCGGTATGTCATGCGGGCCGAGTTCCGCGTGTCGCGCAAATTCTCCGCAGAGCGGCTTTCCGCCCTGCTCGACACCCTTTCGGGCGTCCATCTTGAAAGTATTGTAAGCTGACAGCTATTGCAGCCGGAGGGTGAGGGCGATGAAGTCCTCGACGCTGAGCTGCTCCGGACGAAGGTCGAAGACCGGGTCGCGCAGGAATGCCGCGAGCTGGTCTTCGGACCAGTTTTCCCGCTGGGCCTTGGCGCGGGCCAGGGGCTTGAGGGGGTTGCGCATCATCTTGCGACGCTGGCCGAAAGCCGTCTTGACGACGGTCTTGAAGAGGGCCTCGTCGCAGCCGAGGGACTGGCGGCCGTTCCGGCGCAGCCGGATGACGGCGGACTGGACCTTGGGCGGCGGGGCGAAACAGCCGGAGCCGACGGAGAAGAGATATTCGATGTCATACCAGGCCTGCAGCAGGACCGACAGGATGCCGTAGGCCTTCGTGCCGGGCCCTTCCGCGATGCGCTCGGCCACTTCTTTCTGGATCATGCAGACGACCTGCGGGACCTGCTCCCGGTGGTCCAGGATCTTGAAGAAAATCTGCGAGGAAATGTTGTAGGGGAAGTTGCCGATGACGGCAAAGGCCCCTTGGAAATGCTTGGCCAGCTGCATCTTGAGGAAATCCTCCTGCAGCAGGCGGCCTTGCATGTCCGGGAAATGGGCGCGGAGGTATTCGACGGATTCCCCGTCGATCTCCACCAGTTTGAGGTCCACGTCGCTGCGCTGCAGCAGATACTGCGTCAGCACGCCCATGCCCGGTCCGACTTCCAGCACCGGGGAAACGGTACCGGCCGGGATTTCGAGTGCATCTACAATCGCTTTGGCGATTCCCTGGTCGGTCAGAAAATGTTGGCCCAAGGCCTTCTTTGCCCTAACTTCCATTTTGTCATTTTTCGCCGGAGCGGACCCGCTATCGGCAATTCTTGCCGCAAAGATAGCGTAAATCACCGTAAAATTGCTACTTTTGCATTTCCAACGAAAAAATTCTGATCCATGTACAGAACGCATACTTGCGGAGAGCTCCGCATTGAGAACAAAGGACAGCAGGTGACCCTCGCCGGTTGGGTCCAGAAAGCCCGCAAGCTGGGCGGCATGACCTTCATCGACCTGCGTGACCGCTACGGTATCACGCAGCTCGTCGTCGAGGCGGACGCCCCGGCCGAACTGGTCGAGGTCGCGACCTCACTGGGCCGCGAATATGTCATCCAGGTCCAGGGTGAAGTCGTCGAGCGCCAGGCGAAGAACGCAAAGATGCCCACCGGCGACATCGAGATCAAGGTCTGCGGCATCCGCGTGCTCAACAAGTCCGTGACTCCTCCGTTCACCATCGAGGACAACAGCGACGGCGGCGATGACCTCCGTATGAAATTCCGGTATCTCGACCTGCGCAGGAATCCGCTCCGCGAGGCCCTGATGCTGCGCCACAAGATTGCGCACGAGGTCCGCAACTACCTCGACGCGAAAGGTTTCATGGAGATCGAGACCCCGTACCTGATCAAGTCTACCCCGGAAGGCGCCCGCGACTTCGTGGTTCCTTCCCGCATGAATCCGGGCCAGTTCTACGCCCTGCCGCAGAGCCCCCAGACCTTCAAGCAGCTGCTGATGGTCGCCGGTTACGACCGGTATTTCCAGATCGTGCGCTGCTTCCGCGACGAGGACCTGCGCGCCGACCGCCAGCCGGAGTTCACCCAGATCGACTGCGAGATGTCCTTCGTCGAGCAGGAAGACGTGCTGAACACCTTCGAGGGCATGATGCGCACCCTGTTCAAGAATGTCCTGGACGTGGAGATTCCCAACCCGCTGCCGCGCATGAGCTGGTACGATGCGATGGACAAATACGGCTCCGACAAGCCGGATATCCGTTTCGGCATGGAAATCCATGAGATCACCGACGCCGCCAAGGGCAAGGGCTTCGGCGTTCTGGACGGTGCCGCCTATATCGGTGCGATCGCCGTTCCGGGTGCTGCCGAGTATACCCGCAAGCAGGTGGACGAACTGACCGAATGGGTCAAGCGTCCGCAGGTCGGTGCCAAGGGCCTGATCTACATCCGCGTCAATGCCGATGGTTCCTATAAGTCCTCCATCGACAAGTTCTATGGTGCCGAGGACCTTGCCAAGATCGCTGCGGCCGCCGAGGCGAAAGCCGGCGACCTGATCCTGGTGATGTCCGGGGACAACAAGCGCAAGGTCCAGACCATGCTGGGCGTGCTCCGTATCGAGATGGGCAACCGTCTCGGCCTGCGCGACCCGAAGGTCTTCGCCCCGCTGTGGATCGTGGACTTCCCGCTGCTGGAGTGGGACGACGAGACCCAGCGTTTCTACGCCATGCACCATCCCTTCACCGCGCCCAAGCCGGAGCACGAGAAATGGTTCTACAGCAATGCGAAAGAGGATCTTGAACGCGTCTGCGCCAATGCCTATGACTTCGTGCTGAACGGCACCGAGCTCGGCGGCGGTTCCATCCGTATCCATGATGCCGAGATGCAGAAGCGGATGTTCGAGGTGCTGGGCATCGGCCCCGAAGAGGCGGAATACAAGTTCGGCTTCATCATCCATGCCTTCCAGTTCGGCGCTCCGCCCCACGGCGGTCTCGCCTTCGGTTTCGACCGCGTGTGCGCCCTGTTCGGCGGCAGCGACTCGATCCGCGACTACATCGCCTTCCCGAAGAACAACCAGGGCCGCGACATGATGATCGACTCTCCGTCCGCCATCGACCAGTCGCAGCTCGACGAGCTCTTCCTCGACCTGCGCGCGCCGCAGGCATAAAGGTCGGCGGCCCCCGGCTGCCTGATTCTCTGGAATAAACATCATGAAGCCCTGTGATTGCCGTCGCAGGGCTTCTTTGCTGTTGTTCCGGCCTCCTTGGAAAGCCCAGCTTGCACTGCGTGCATCCCTATCCGGGCGAATGGCCTTTCCAAGGAGGCCGGGACGGCTGGAGGCCCACATCGCCCCCTGAACATGGTGCCCGATAACGTACTGATAATTAGAGAAATCGTGTATCTCCTTAGCCCGAAATCGAGGGAAGGAAAGTATTGATAATACTGGGCATCAAACAGTTACCTGGCACGGCTTTTTTGGCGAAACGGGCACTGCGCCGCATGATTGCGCGATGGTGCGAGACGGATTATTTTTCCGGCATGCCTGTAACATCCTGCCTCTTTTTTCGTATTATTGGTGAAAAGAGAAAGCAGGACATGATGACGAGAGAGGAATCCATGGCACTCTACAAGGCCCAGTCGCGCCGGCTGTTTGCGATCAGCTACCGGATCGTGCGCGACGACGCCTTGGCCGAGGAGATCATGCAGGATACCCTCTTGAAACTGATTGCCGCACCGGAACGGCCCGCCACGGCCCCCCAGCAGTCCGCCTGGCTGGCCCGTACCTGCATCCGCGCGTCCATCGACGCTGTGCGCAAACGTACCCGCGAGCAGGCCTTCCTGGCGGAATATGCCATGGATAATGCGACGGAAGCGCCGGAGGACGACACCCTCGCCGTCGCTCCGCCGGACCCCGCCCGGATCCGTGCCGCCATTGCGCACTCGACTACGGTGAGATCAGCGCCCTCACCGGCGAGCGGGAAGGAACCCTCCGGGCGCAGTATTCCCGGGCCCGGAAACGGCTGGCGGCGCTGCTGAAACAAAAAATGCATGAAGAAGATGAGTAATTGGGAACAATATCTTCGGGAACATCCTGAAACACTGGAGGTTCCTGACCTGCCGGCGGGGCACGAGGAGCGGTTTGCCGCCCGTCTGGACGCCGCCCTGTCGGAAGCCGGACACGACCCGGCGGGACAGGCCGTGAAGGAACGGAAGTCCGTGCGATGGATCTCCTTCCCGCGCGTGGTGGGACTGACCCTCGCCGCCGCGTCGCTGGCCGCCTTGTTCGTCCTCCTCCGCCCGGCCCGACCCGCCACGCAGGACTGGTTCGCCGGCGTGGGTGACGACCAGATACAGATCTACGAGGCGTACAGCGCACAGGTGGCGCAGATCTATGACGAACTCTATGCCCGGATGCCGGACGACGGCCTCGGCCTGTCGGCGGCGAGCATTGTCGAGGAAGCCGTTCCGCTGATCGACCAGCTGCCGGAGGAAATGGACCCTTCGGAACGGGCCGCCGTGCTCAAGGAATATTACGGAACATTGCTGGACGGCCTCCAGTCGGTGCGTGAAGCCGTTCCCGCCCGCCGCTCCTATCGTTGAACTGATAAACAAAAGCAGATATGAAAAAGATTATCGCCCTTCTGGGCCTCCTCCTTCTGGTGCCGGCCGTCGTTTTCGCCGGCGACGAAACAACGACCGCGCCTGCCTATGCCACCCGCTCGTTCAACGTGCGGAACTTTACGCAGATCGATATCAGCGGCATCGTCGACCTGACCGTGGAGAAGTCCGACCGCTTCTCCGTGGAAGTGACGCTGCCTGAATCCGTAGAGAAGTACCTGGTCGTCAAGGTGTCCGACGGCTGCCTGAAGATCGGGGTCGAAAACATTCCTGCAAGCGTCACCCGGCGGCTGAAGGACTGGACGCTGACGGCGCGGGTCTCGATGCCCTTGCTGCGCGGCCTGGAGATGTCGGGCGCCACGCGTTTCCGCTGCGACGATACCTTCGAC
>ONQC01000015.1 GCA_900319855.1 uncultured Bacteroidales bacterium | reverse complement strand
GCGGCCGATGGCACGGATAATCCCGAAACCCAACAGCTGGGTTCCGGGATCAATGCCTAAGATGATGCGCTCCTGTTCCATAGCGCAAATGTACGAAATTCGCCGCGAACGGCCAACTACCCGATGCGGTCGAAGCCGGTGTACGGGCGAAGGACCTCCGGGATCTCGATGTATCCGTCTTTCTGGTTGTCTTCCAGGAGGGCGGCCACCACGCGCGGCAGCGCGAGGGAGGATCCGTTCAGGGTGTGGCAGAGCTGGGTCTTGCCGTTCTCGTCCTTATAGCGGAGTTTCAGGCGGTTGGCCTGGTAGCTCTCGAAGTTGGAGACGGAAGAGATCTCGAGCCAGCGGCCCTGGGCGGCGGACCAGAGTTCGAAGTCGTAGGTGATGGCGGAGGTGAAGCTCATGTCCCCGCCGCAGAGGCGGAGGATGCGGTAACGCAGGCCGAGGTCCTTGACCAGGCCTTCGACATGGGCGATCATCTCATCCAGGGCGGCGTAGCTGTTCTCCGGCTTTTCGACGCGGACGATCTCGACCTTGTCGAACTGGTGCAGGCGGTTCAGGCCGCGGACATCCTTGCCGTAGGAACCGGCCTCACGGCGGAAGCACGGGGTGTAGGCCGTCATCTTCTGCGGGAACTGGTCAGCGCCCAGGATCACGTCGCGGAAAATGTTGGTCACCGGGACTTCGGCGGTCGGGACCAGGTAGAACTTATCCTCATTCACATAGTACATCTGGCCTTCCTTGTCCGGCAACTGGCCGGTACCGAAACCGGAATCCGCATTGACCATCACCGGAGGCTCAACCTCCAGGTAACCGGCCGCGATGTTGCGGTCGAGGAAGAAGTTGATCAGCGCGCGCTGCAGGCGGGCGCCCTTGCCCTTGTAGACCGGGAAACCGGCGCCGGTCAACTTGACACCGAGGTCGAAATCGATGATGTCGTATTTCTTGGCGAGCTCCCAGTGCGGAAGCGCATTCTCGGGAAGATTCGGCTCTTCCCCGCCCATGCGGACGACGACGTTGTCTTCGGCGCCCTTGCCTTCCGGGACCTGGTCGCACGGGAGGTTCGGCAGGAGGACGAGCTGGTCGAGAAGCTCTTTGTTGTTGGCGTCGGCCTGGGCCAGCAATTCGGTGGAACGGGCCTTGAGGGCGGCGACTTCCTGCTTGGCAGCCTCTGCTTCCTCGCGCTTGCCCTGCTTCATCAGGCTGCCGATCTGGGCGGCCATCTGCTTCTGCTTGCCCAGGAGGGCGTCGCTTTCGGTCTGGAGGGCCTTGCGGTTGTCATCGAGCGCGATGACGCGGTTGACGATCTCGCGGGCGTCGAAATTCTTGACGGCCAGTTTGGCGATGACATGCTCCGGATTCTCGCGGAGCGTTTTGAGTGTAAGCATCTTTCTCGCTTTTAATAAAAAAGAGGACTGCGGTTTCGAAGTGCAATCCTCTTGTGTATCTTCTATCTCCGCGACTTAGTTCTCGAACGGAACGACGGAAACATAGGACTTGTCGTTTCTCTTCTTCTTGAAGACGACGGTGCCGTCGACGAGGGCATACAGGGTGTGGTCCTTACCCATACCGACGTTGGTGTCCGGGTTGTGGACGGTGCCGCGCTGACGGACGATGATGTTGCCAGCCTTCACGACCTGACCGCCAAACTTCTTGAGACCGAGTCGTTTGGAATGCGACTCACGACCGTTCTTGGAACTGGATTGACCTTTTTTATGTGCCATAATCTAAATCTTTTACAAAGTTAAGCGATAGCGTCGATGCGGATCTGGGTCAGCTTCTGGCGATGGCCGTTGAGCTTCTGGAAGCCTTTGCGACGGATTTTCTTGAACACAAGGACCTTCTTGGCCTTGATGTCGTCACGGAGGACGGTGGCTTTGACTACAGCACCCTCGACATACGGGGCACCGACTTTGACTGCTCCCTCGCTGTCGATGAGGAGCACCTTGTTGAACTCGACGGACTCGTCGGCCTTCGCGGCCAGGCGGTTGACGAAGATCTTGGAACCAGCTTCTACTTTAAACTGCTGGCCGGCAATGTCTACGATTGCGTACATTATCTTTGAACTCTTAAAGTTTCCAGCCGTAAGCGCCTGCTCCCTAAGGCAGGTCTTTCCGGGCTCAGCGGCCATTTCACAATTTTGGGACTGCAAAAGTAGTGAATTTCCTGCAAATCACAAAATTATTTGTATATTTGCGTGTAACAAGAATGTTTCTGAGCCATGGACAGTCCATTCATTTATTATCGTTACGTCACCGGAAAGAATTTCTTCGGGCGCCGGGAAGATTGCAAGATCCTGGGCAACCTGCTCGCCCAAGGGGAACACGTCGTCCTCTGCGAGCCGCCCAAAGCCGGCAAGACCTCCGTCATCCAGCAGACCCTGCTGAACCTCCGGGTCACCGGGCGCCAGTTTGCCGTCGGCCAGTTCAACCTAATGAATATCAGGACCATCGCCGATTTCCTGACCCGGTTGGGATCGACGGCCCTGCGGACCGTCGCCACCACGCCGGGCGAATACCAGGAGCTGATCGGCAAATACCTGGACGGCACCCACTTCCTCTTCGACCAGCGCAGCTACGCCGAGACCGACCGGATCGTCTCCCTGAACTGGGACGTGGACGACAATGACATCCTGGCCATGCTCCGGTTCCCCCAGCGGATCGCCCGCGACCGGGGAACGGCCCTGATCCTGATCCTGGACGAGTTCCAGTGCATCGGCAACACCGAAGACGGCGACAAGGTCTGCAAGGTCTTCGAGAAGGTGCTCGCCGAGATGCGCGGCGAACCCAAACCGGGCTGCACCTACATCTTCAGCGGCTCCATGGTCAACGCCATGAATGAAATCTTCCGGCACAAACGCTACTTCTACCGCCAGGTGGAATTCCTCCCGCTCCGCACCATCGATGAGAAGGAAATCATCGACTATGTCCACAAAGGATTCATGAACAGCGGCAAGGAGGTCGACCGGACCCTGCTGCACGGGGTCTGCCGCCTCTTCCGCAACGAAATGTGCTACATCAACCACCTGACCGCCATCTGCGACTCCCTGTCGCGCGGCTACATCGTCGAATCCACGATGACCGAGGCCCTGCGGATCGTGCTGTCCGTCCACGAACCCCGTTTCCTGGCGACCATGGACAGCCTCACCACCTTCCAGGTCAGCCTGCTCAAGGCCATCCTGGACGGGCATGTCAAGTTCAGCGCCTCCGAGGTCATCCGCGCCTACGGGCTCAACTCCTCGGCCAACGTCAAACGACTCAAGGACGCGCTGATGAAAAAAGAAATCGTCACCTTCAATGAGAAAGACGAACCGGTCGTCATCGATCCGCTTTTCGAATACTGGGTACGGAAATTCTATTTCGAACAGAAAATATGAAAGGAAAGAAAAAAATCGCCGTCCTGACCGGTGCCGGCGTCAGCGCCGAGAGCGGCATCAGCACCTTCCGCGACAACGGAGGATTGTGGGACAAATATGACCCGCAGGTGGTCGCTTCCATCGACGGCTGGCGGGCGGACCGCAAAATGCTGCTGGATTTCTACAACATGCAGCGCCTGCAGCTCAAAGACGCCCGGCCGAACGCCGCCCACCTGGCCATCGCCGCCCTGGAGAAGGATTACGACGTCACCGTCATCACCCAGAACGTGGACAACCTGCACGAGCGGGCCGGCAGCACCCGGATCATCCACCTGCACGGCGAACTGACCAAGGTCCGCCCGGAATACGGGGAATATGACCGGACCTTCTCCGAAAAAGAAGTCTTCGACATCGGCTATACCGAGATCCACCTCGGGGACAAGGCCCCGAATGGCAGCCAGTTACGCCCGCACATCGTCTGGTTCGGCGAGAGCGTGCCGATGATCGAGAAGGCCATCGAAGCCGTCCAGGAGGCCGATATCCTGCTGATCGTGGGCACCTCGCTGCAGGTCTACCCCGCCGCCGGCCTGTACCGGTACGCAAACTGGAGCACCCCGGTCTATGTCATCGACCCCAACGACCTGATGGTCCGCGACAGTCGCCTGACCCACATCAAGGAACCGGCCACCAAAGGCATGGAAACCTTCCGCAAGATCCTGGAAGAGGGCTAATCGTCCTCCCGCCCGTACAGGTCCGTGGGATAGCGGCCGCTGAAACAGGCCGTGCAGAGTCCGGACCGTCCGGAGGCTTCCAGCAAAGCTTCTTCTGAAAGATAATGGAGCGAATCCGCACCGATGTAGGCGCAGATTCGCTCCACATCGTTTGCCGCCCCGATCAGCTGTTCCCGCTTCCCCGTATCGATCCCGTAGAAACAGGGCCAGGCGTATTTCGGACTGGAAATCAGCATGTGCACCTGGGTGGCGCCTGCCTCCCGCAGCATCCGGACGATCCGCCGGGACGTCGTACCGCGGACAATCGAGTCGTCGATGACCGCGACCCGCTTGCCGCCGACGATGCTCCGGATGGGAGACAGTTTCATCCGAACCCCGATATCCCGGAGTTCCTGGGCCGGCTGGATGAAGGTGCGGGCGACATAGGCATTCTTCAACAGGCCCATTTCCAGCGGAATCTTCCCCGCCTCGGAATAGCCGATGGCTGCGCTCATTCCCGAATCGGGCACGCAGATGACGATATCCGCCTCGACAGGATGCTCCCGGTACAGGAGGGCTCCCGCCCGTTTTCGGAAAGCATGGACGTTGCAGCCCTCGATATCGCTGTCCGGACGCGCGAAATAGATATATTCCATCGCACACATGAAGTGGCCCGCCGGCTGCGCATAGCGGAAACTCCGCAGGCCGGACGCCCCGATGGCGACGACTTCTCCCGGCTCGATGTCCCGGATGAAATCCGCTCCTGCGGCATCCAGGGCACAGGTTTCACTGGCGACGATCCAACCGTCTCCCAGCCGTCCGAGGGACAGTGGCCGGAACCCGTACCGGTCCCGGAAGGCGAACAACGTATCCGCCGTCAGCACGACGGTCGAATAGGCTCCGTCCAGCTGGTTGGCAGCCGACCGGATGCCGGACTCCCACCCCAGTCCGTTCATCCCGATCAACTGCGCGAACAGTTCGCTGTCCGAGGTGGAATGGAACAGGCTGCCCCGCTTCTCCAGCCAGCTCCGGACGATCTCCGCATTGACGATATTGCCGTTGTGGGCCACGGCGAAGGATCCCGCCTGTCCGGTCATGGCGAACGGCTGCAGGTTTTCCACCCCGCCGATGTCCGACGTGGGATAGCGTACATGGCCGATGCAGGACGACCCGGGCAGTGAGGTCAGGTTCTCCTCTCGGAAGACATCCTTGACCAGTCCCGGCCGCTTGCACAAGCGGATCTGTCCGTCCGGGCCCGCCGCGGCGATGCCGCAGCCCTGCTGTCCGCGGTGCTGCAGGTACTGGAGGGCGATGCCGGCCGCCCTGGCCGCATCCGGAACGCCGTACAGGCCGACGACCCCGCATTCTTCGTGCAACTCACGCATGGTCGTTGTGATATTGCAAAGCCGCATCCACCAAGCCCGTAAACAACGGATGGGGATGTTCCGGCGTACTCTTGTATTCCGGATGGAACTGGACACCGATGAAGAACGGATGAGCGGGCAGTTCCACCACTTCGACCAGGCCCGTATCCGGGTTGTGTCCCGTGGCTTTCAGACCGGCGGCCTCAAAATCCGTCAGATAGGCGGAATTGAATTCATACCGGTGCCGATGCCGCTCGGAAATGTCGGTCCGTCCGTAGAGCGTAGCGGCCAGGGAACCGGGCTGCAGGCGGCAGGCATAGGCCCCCAACCGCATGGTCCCGCCCTTGATCGTCGTGGATTTCTGCTCTTCCATCAGGCAGATGACCGGATGCGGGGACTTCGGGTCCACTTCGGCGGAAACGGCATCCGGCCAGCCCAGGACATGGCGGGCAAACTCGACCACGCACATCTGCATGCCCAGGCAGATTCCCAGGAACGGGATGCCGTTTTCCCGCGCATGCCGGACCGCGCAGATCTTGCCTTCGAGTCCGCGTTCGCCGAAGCCTGGGGCAACCAGGATTCCGTCCGCTCCTTTCAGCATTTCCGCGACGGTATCTTCCGTTACATACTCGCTTTGTACCGTCCGCACGTTCACCTTGCAGTCATGGGCAGCCCCGGCATGGACGAAGGCCTCCTGGATGGATTTGTAGGCATCCTGGAGCTCTACATATTTTCCGACCAGCACGATCTCCACCTCGTGCGAAGGATGCGCCAGCCGATCCAGGAAACCTCTCCAGCGTACCAGGTCCGGCTGGGCGTAGTTGTCGATCTGCAACTTTCGGACAGCCAGTTCGTCCAGGTGTTCCTCGTGCATGTTGAGCGGGACCTGGTAGATGCTCCAGGCGTCGATGCTCTGGATGACGTGGCCCGGCCGGACATTACAGAAGAGGGCGATCTTGCGACGGAGTTCCGGCGACAGCGGATGTTCCGTCCGGCAGACGATCACATCCGGTTTCACGCCGGCTTGCTGCAGCGTCTGGACCGAATGCTGGGTCGGCTTGGTCTTCAGTTCCTTCGCCGCGTTCAGGTACGGGATCAGGGTCAGGTGAATGCACATCACGTCTTCTTCGGGAAGTTCCCACTGAAGCTGGCGCACGGCCTCGATAAAGGGCTGGGATTCCATGTCGCCGACGGTCCCGCCGATTTCCGTCAAGATGACGTCGTATTCGCCCGTCCGGCCCAGCAGGAGCATGCGCCGCTTGATTTCGTCCGTGATGTGCGGGACGATCTGCACCGTCTTGCCGAGGTAGGCGCCTTCCCGCTCTTTCGTGATGACGGTATGGTAGATCTTGCCGGTCGTCACATTGTTGGCCTTGGAGGTATAGACGCCCAGGAAACGCTCGTAATGGCCGAGGTCGAGGTCGGTCTCGGCGCCGTCTTCGGTCACATAGCACTCGCCGTGCTCATACGGGTTCAGCGTGCCCGGGTCGATGTTGATGTAAGGGTCGAATTTCTGGATGGTGACGCGCAAGCCCCTTGCCTGCAGCAGTTTGGCCAGCGAGGATGCAATAATCCCTTTGCCGAGCGAAGAAGCAACGCCTCCGCTGATGAAAATATATTTCGTGTTCATGGTCCGTGAATGGAAGGTTGGGGAAATTCACGGGATTCAAAGTTAGGAAATCTTTCTGAAAAAAATTTGCAAATCGGTCATTTTGTGTTACCTTTGCACCCGCTATTGAGAAAAGGAGGTGGTAAAGAAATGATCATAGTACCCGTTAAAGAAGGCGAGAACATCGAACGCGCCCTGAAAAGATTCAAGAGGAAGTTCGAAAAGACCGGCGCCATCCGCGAGCTCCGCTCCCGCAAGACTTTCGAAAAGCCGAGCGAGAAGAAGCGCGTCAAGATGCAGAAAGCCATCTATGTTCAGCACATGCAGCTGATGGACGAGCAGTAAGCCGCCCACACGCTCACGTCATACAAAAGGATGTCAAATTTTTGGCATCCTTTTTTGTGTTTTCCCTCTGCACCCGAACGGAAATAACCGCCATTTCCAGCTTGGTAAATCCGGACACAGTTTTACCAGATAATTGTATAGAAAATACAATTCCCTATCAGCTAATCTCTTATCTACTTGTCATGTTGCATTTTGACGACATGAAGACTGCGTAATTAATTCATTGTAAACGCATTACATTTTTTGCTATTCTTACCTTGGCTGGCGCGGGTGAGTTATTTCATGCGACACCTGCTCCGCAAATCGCCCTCCTACGGAAAAAACCGGTGCAGGTACCTCACATTATTACACACCTGCGCCACCCGGGCAACTATCTCGTCTCGCAGTTTGCCTCGTCCTGAAAAGCCACGCGACTTTGTCAGAAAATACAAAACGCTGTCATCTAACCATTTACACATTTTTCATGTTGAATTCTGACGACATGATGAACATGTAATCAATTGAACCACAGCGCATTATATTTCTTGTCAAAATGTCGCGACATCGAGTTGAAAGCGGATGGGCCGCAATGTTTTGCACACGGACGGGAGATTCTGATGCGCTGAAGAGAGGAACAGAGTGTGGTGCAAAAAAGTGGGGAAGACGTACTTTCGTCCGTTGGATTTATTATCTTTGTATGATAAAGGGTATCCTGCCATGGCAGAAGAACAAAAGACTGCAGGCAAAGGGGCGGAAAGACAAAGGACTTCGAGCCCGGAAACTGCAGAAATACGGACAGAAGGAAAACGGAAAAGACGGTTCCGGGGGCTGAAAATCGCCCTGGGCATCCTGCTGGGGCTCTGGCTCCTGGTGATGCTTGTGCTGCAGCTGGTCCTGACCGATTCTTTCCTGACCAAGACGGTGAACCGTTTCGCCGCCGACTATGTAGACGGAGAACTCAAGTTCGGCAAGATCAGCGCCTCCGCCTTCCGCAGTTTCCCCAACCTCAACCTGGAGATCGAAGACGCCCTGCTGGTCTATCCGCACGAAAAATTCGCCGCTTACGACAGCACCGGCTTCCCGCACCCGCTCCGCAGCGAAGGCCGCCATCCGCAGATGGACACCCTGGCCTCCTTCCGCAGCCTGTCCGTTTCCGTGGACTACATGGCCGCCCTGCGCAGCAAAATCAATGTCCATAAGGCGACCCTCGACGGCGCCCGCATCTTCGCCCACCGCTACGACTCCACGGCCGCCAACTGGAGCATCCTGAAATTCCTGTCCACCGAAAAAACCGACACCTCGGCCGCTCCCCTGCCGGACATCACCGTCGGCCGCGTCGCCCTGACCGGCAGCCCGCATATCGTCTTCACCGCCCCGTCCGACACGCTCTTCGCCGAGATTACCTCGAAAGAGATCCGGTTCGACGGCCGGCTGAGGCTTCCGGACATGGATAAAAGCCAGCTGGATCTCGACATCGACGCCCTCGATTTCGCCGGCCGCCTGCCCGCCGACTCGCTCCAGGTCGCGCTCGACCGGCTTTCCCTGCGACAGAAGGACGACCGCTATGACATCGACGCATCCGCCCGGGCCCGGCTCGCCCTGGCTTCGCTCGGTAAGATGGACCTGCCCATCGAACTGCAGGCCGGCGTTTCCTTCCCGGAGGAAGGATTCTCCGCGGTGTCCGTCCGAGACCTCTACCTCAAGGCGGCCGCCGTCGAACTCACGGGTGAAGGCGACGTAAAGCTTCGCCCCGACAGCACCTACATCCGCGCCGAAGCCCTGATCGACGACTGCAAAGTCTCCGACGTCACCGCTTTCCTGGGAACTTCCATCCTGCCGGACCTCAAGAAACTCAAGACCGACGCAAACATTTCGCTGACAGCCCTTTGCGACGGATGGTACATCCCCGCCGACAAGACCCTTCCCGAACTGGTTGCCGAAGTTTCCATCCCGAAGTCCTCCCTGGCCTGGACGGGATTCGACTACAGCGGCCGGCTGGCCGCCGAGGTCAACGCCGAGACCGACCGCTACGGCAAGCTCAGCGTGACCCTCGATGGGATCGACCTCGACATGGCCGGCGTCAACCTGACCGGTTCCGGTTTCAGCGAAGATGTCCTCTGTGATGACCCGCTCTTCGGCATCGATCTCAAAGCCAGCGCCGACCTGGATGTCATCAACGACTTCCTGCCCGAAGGCATGACCGCCAGCGGCGCAATGGACGCCGCCGTTTCCGGTATGGTCTTCCTCTCAGACCTGGACCTGTACAACTTCTCCCGCGCCGACCTGGACGGCCATATCACCAGTCCCGGTATCCGTTTCCTCGACCAGCCCGATTCCCTGTCCGTCTTCCTGGACCGGACCGACATCCGGCTGACCAAGAGCAAGAGCGACGACATGGCCCTCGGAGCCGACTTCCTCGGCGTCCGCGGACGAGCCGACAGCCTCTATGCCCAATATGGCCGTACGACCTTCATCCGCGGAACGGGCGTGGGCCTGACCGCCCAGAACGCCGCGGAGACCATCAGCGAAGAGTTCGGCAAGGAGGTCCACCCGATTGTCGGCACCCTGACGGGACAGAGCCTGGCCATGACCGGCGCGGACTCTCTCTTCGTCGCCCTCAAAGACACCCGTAACTCCTTTAAATACAGCAATAAAACCGTCACATCAGGGACCGTCCCGGTGGTGGTTGTCAGCAGCCGCAACGACGAAGTCCAGTTCCGCCAGGGGGTCAACCGCATCAGCATCCAGGATGCCTCCCTCTCGGCAACGGCAGTCAAGCGGGAGCCCCGTCAGCGCCCGCAGCACCGGCCCGACTCGATGGGATTCCGCACCCCGCTTCCGCTGGACGAATTCCGCAGCCGCGACCTCAACTTCCGGCTCGATGAATCCATGGCGAAATACGTCCGGGAATGGGATGCCCGCGGCAGCCTCGCCCTCGGCGAGGGCCTGGTGATCACTCCGTACTTCCCGCTTCGCAACGGATTCTCCGACGTCAAAGGGACCTTCACCCTGGACCAGGTCAACCTGGAAAACCTGACCGTCACCTCCGGCCAGTCCGACGTCAGCGCCCAAGGCAGCGTGACCGGCCTGCGACGGGCCCTGCTCGGGAACGGAACCGTCAAGGCGGACCTCGAAGTCTCCTCCAACCTGCTCCATGCCAACGAATTGCTGGCCGCCTATGACGCCGGCAACCATTTCCACCCCGAGGACCGCGCCATCGCCCTCAACGAACGGATTTCCGATGCCGAATACCTGTCCCGGGTCGCCGTCGACACCCTGGACGCCGCCACGATCGACAGCACGCTGATCGTCCTGCCTTCCAACCTGGAAGCTACCCTCCACCTGATGGGTAATGAGATCATCTACTCCGACCTGGACATCGACTGGTTCGCCGCGGACGTGCTGATGAAAGAGCGCACCCTGCAGATCACCAACACCGTCGCGACCTCCAACATGGGCGACATTTACTTCGAAGGTTTCTATACTTCGAAACGGAAGGACGACCTGACCGCCGGGTTCAACCTCAACCTCGTGGACATCACCGCCGACAAGGTCATCACCCTCTTCCCCGTCATCGACAGCCTCGTGCCCCTGCTGAAGACCTTCAAGGGCATGCTGGACTGCGAGATGGCAGCGACCAGCCGGCTGGATACGACGATGAACCTCATCCCGTCCAGCATCAGCGGCATCATGAAGATCAAGGGCTCAAACCTTTCCATCGAGGAGAACGACGCCATCCGGAAGATTGCCAAGATCCTGATGTTCAAGAACAAGAAAGTCAGCGAGATCGACGACATGTCCGTCGAAGGCCTTATCGCCGACAATACGCTGGAGGTCTTCCCGTTCATCCTGGGCGTCGATCGCTACCAGCTGGCCCTGAGCGGTATCCAGCGGTTTGACCAGACCTTCAACTACCACGTCTCCGTCCTCCGTTCTCCGCTTCCCTTCCGGTTCGGGGTCAACCTCTGGGGCAACTTCGACGATTGGAAATACCGCATCGTGCGGGCCAAATACAAAAATACCAACGTCCCGGTCTACACGGCCCGGATCGACACCCTGCAGGTGAACCTGGTCAACTCCATCCACGACATTTTCGCCAAAGGCGTGGAAGTCGCCGTCCGGCAGAACGAAGCTTCCGGTTCGGCCCTGACCCGGGAATCCCTGGGCGACCAGCTGACGCCGACGGATTCCCTGTCCGCCGCCGAACAGGCCGTGCTGGACTCCCTCCAGTATGACTTCGACCACCCGGACGCCGCCCTTGCGCAGGAAGCCGCCGACTTGCGGGATGCTGCCCTGGCCGCCCCGAAGGAAGAGAAGATCACCCTGATCCAACGCATCCGCGCCTTCTTCTGCAAACGGTATCGCGAAGCGCTCTACCGGGAACAGGAGGCCCTCCTGCCGGATGAAGAACAATAAGATTATGAACAGTGCCGAATACATTGAAGTAACCCTCCGTATCGAGCCCTTCTCCGAAGAAGCGGCCGAAATCGTCGAAGCCGAACTCTGCGACCTTCCCTATGATTCCTTCGTCATCGAGGAAGACGCCTTGAAGGCCTATATCCCGAAGGACGCCTACGACGCCCGCGCCTTGAAAGTCGTCCTCTCCGGGGTCCCCTACAAGACTTCTTTCAGCGCCAACCTGGTCCCTTACCAGAACTGGAACCGCCAGTGGGAAAACGAATTCGAGCCCATCATCGTCGGGCGGGACGTGACCGTCAAGGCCTGGCACCACACCCGCGAGGACCTCATCCTGGCGTATGCCGCCATGGGAAAGCCGCTGGGCAAGACGCGGTTCACGATCAAGATCGATCCGCAGATGGCCTTCGGCACCGGCCACCACCAGACGACCTACATGATGATGGAGGCCATGATGGAGATCGAGGACCGGATCCGGGGCCATGTCGTCATGGACATGGGCTGCGGGACCGGCGTCCTGGGCATCCTGGCGGCCAAATTGCATGCAGCTCACGTCTATGGCATTGATATTGATGCAGTAGCAGCCCAGTCGGCCTATGACAACGCCCACGGCAACCGGGTCGCCCGCCATTTCGAGACCTATTACGGCGACGCGTCCCTGCTCCAGATGGGGAAATACGATGTCCTGCTGGCCAACATCCACAAGAACATTATCATCATGGACCTGCGCACCTATGCCCGTTCCCTGCGCGCCGGCGGCACCCTGCTCTGCAGCGGTTTCTACGCCGACGACATCCCCGCCATCCGGCAGGAGGCCGAAGCCAACGGCCTCCGGTATGTATCCGAACGGCTGCGGGACGGCTGGGCCTGTGTCCGATTTGAAAAAGCATGAACATGAAACGTACCCTCCTTACCGTCCTCGGCGCCCTTTTTGCCGCCCTCCTGGCCGCCCAGCCGGCCATGCCCGCACCGGAAAAAGCCGTCATCCCCGATAACGCCGTATCCCTGCTGGACTACGGCGGCGTACCGGACGGAATCACCCTCAACACCCAGGCTTTCACCAAGGCCATCAATGCCCTGGTCAAGCAAGGCGGCGGCCACCTCAACGTTCCCGAAGGCATCTTCCTGACCGGCCCCATCGGCCTGAAGGACGGAATCGACCTGCACCTGGAACGCGGCGCGGTCATCCTCCTGTCCCCCGACAAGAAAGACTTCCTCAACGGCGACTCCGTCCGGCCCGGCATCTACGCTTCCAAGCGGCATGACGTGAGCATCTCCGGCGAAGGGATCATCGACGGCAACGGCGCCTGGTGGCGGGCCGTCAAGCGCAACAAGGTCAGCGACACGGAGTGGAAGGAATTCCGCAAGAAAGGCGGCACCGTCAGCGAAGATGGTTCCCTGTGGTACCCGTTCGGGCTCAAGCATTACGACAACATCGCGGAGGATGCCCAGGCCCAGGAATCCCTGCGGACGCACCTGGTCCGCTTTACGGACTGCCAGCGGGTCAGCGTCACGGGCGTGACCCTGCAGAACGCCCCGAAGTTCCACCTGGTGCCCCAGCGCTGCACGGACGTCGTCATTGACGGGGTGACGGTCCGCTGCCCCTGGAATGCACAGAACGGCGACGGAATCGACATCATGCAGTGCCGGCGCGTCCAAATCACCCGCTGCACCGTGGACGTGGGCGACGACGGCATCTGCCTCAAGGGCGGCGTCGGCGAGAAAGCCCTGAAAGACGGCCCCTGCAAGGACATCCTCATCGAGTACAACACGGTCTACCACGCCCACGGCGGCTTTGTCATCGGCTCCGAATTCTGCGGCGGAATGGAGAACATCATCGTGCGGCATAACACCTTCAGCGGCACCGACACGGGCCTGCGTTTCAAGAGCGCCCCGGAGCGCGGCGGCAAGACCTCCGGCATCCGGATCAGCGACATCTACATGACGGACATCAAGGACGAAGCCATTGTCTTCCAGTGCGATTACGCCGACCGCCCGGCCGGCCGCGAGGACAACCAGGCCGCCGTCTCCGAGTCCTTCATCCCGGACTTCGGGGACATCGTCATGGAGCGGATCGTCTGCCGCGGCTGCGCCACCGGCATCCGCGCCCAGGGGCAGCTGAGGATGATCCACGACATCACGGTCAAGGACGCCACGATCTTCTACAACGAGGAAGCCACGGACATCGCCGACCCGCAGATGATCCGCCTCGAGAACGTGCGGCTGGAGAGTTTCTGAGGTAAGTCTGTAAGATAGGCTGTATTGAGAGGCCGACTAGCCCTGCCGCAGGCGGCTGGCAACAATGTCAAGCATCCGGGCGGCCTGGCCCTGGTCGTCTGCCAGGAGGTTGTAGATACCGTCTTCGGAAAGGACGCCGCGCTTGAGGTCAGCCGGGAGATTCCCAGCTTCGTCTGCCTCAAAATCTTCGATCCATTCCTCGCTTCCGAGATATTCGCCCAGGCTGCGCAGCGCGGTTTGGGCGGCTTCATACTGGTCCAGGGCCTGCTCCAGCCCCTTTACGGCAGCAGCGGCCTGATCCATCAGGGCCTCCATCACTTTGATCCGTTCAATCTGTTCCATTGCCTGCAATATAATTTTCTGATTAACAATTAATTCCGCATTTTAAGGATCACATTTTCTTATCCTTAAAAATCATAATTTTATGGGCCTCAACGACTTACGTTGCAGGCGCTCCATACCTCTCGCAATACGACTCAACACAGCTGCAAATCTCTCACAAAAAAAGAGACAGCCGCGGGGCTGCCTCGTCGTACGGGTGGTGGGACTCGAACCCACACGCCGGAGCACAAGATCCTAAGTCTTGCTTGTCTACCAATTCCAACACACCCGCAAAAACCTTCCGGAAGGCAGTAACATGTGCCCGTCACCGAACGAGACCTTGGGAAGCTGTCGCGATCTGAGTCCGGAAGGGACGCAAAGGTACGAATTATTTCGGAATTAACGCAAGTCTTTCAGGGAAATAGCCTGGAAGGTCAGGTGGGCCTGGCTGCTTTCGTAGAGGATGCCAATCGTCTTGCGGTCCAGCATCGTCAGGCAGGAGTAGCCCCAGCCAGTGCCTTCGTCGAGCAGGAGGGAGGAAGGCCAGGTCACGCCGCCGTCCATACTGAGGCGGAGGGTAATGTTCCGGCGCGCTGCAGTGTCGGCGGGATTGGAGAAGAGCAGCAGGTCGCGGCGGAGGGCATTGCCGGAGGCCGGCGCCTTGAGGAGGCTCGCCATGCAGACCGGCTCAACCAACTGTTCGTCAGAGGCATGCTGCGTCCAGGTACGGCCCAGGTCCCGGGTCACATAGACCGCGCGGCCCGTACCGCGGTTGTTCCGCATGTTGAGCATCAACTCTCCCGGGGAAAGTTCAACCACCTGGGCCTCCGTCGTATTGATCCGGGCATATTCGTGGACCTGCCAGGTCGCGCCCCGGTCGGTACTGTACATGAGTCCGGCAGCCGGCGTGCGGTCCGCCTCCTGGTGCTGGAAGGGGACGACCAGCGTGCCGTCCGCCATCGTGATGCCCCGTCCGGGGCACTGGAACGTGAAATTCCATTCCGCCCGTTTGACCTGGCGGGTCAGGTTCACCGGCTCGCTCCACGTCAGCCCGTCATCGGTGCTGCGGGCCATCATCAGCTGCGGCGTCCGGTCCGGCTCGAACCCGTCGCCGGCATTCCACCAGGCGAACTCCCCAGCTTCCCCGCCATGGACCCAGGTGGCGAACAACAGCAGATCGCCCGTCACTTCATCCAGGAGGATACACGGATCGCCGATCCCGTTGCTTCCCTGCGGAAGCCCGCCCCACTCGCCCATGTCCATGGCTGTGATCATCGGGCCCCAGGTCCGTCCGCCGTCCACGGAACGGCTGACACCGATATCGATGTCCCCTTGCAGGTCGTGGGAATTGGCATGACGGATGTCGTAGGACGCAACCAGGGTCCCCCTCTTCGTGGTCACCAGCCCCGGAATCCGGTAGGCTGCGACCCCGTCGTCCCCGGCCGTCCGGACCTTGACGGCCACGCGATGCCGGACAGCGCCGGAAGGCACGACCTTGTATCCTTTGGCCTTGATCTTCAGCCCGAAAGGTTTATCCAGCCGCTTGATCCGGGCCGGGTCCAGCCGGACATAGACCAGGCTGTCCCGCACATAGGCTTGCTGCAAGGCCTTGCGGGGAAGGCCTTTCGCTTTTATCCGGAAATCGAGCTGTTCTCCCGCGGGAACCGTCACGACGGCGACGGCCACGTCCTGGCCGGCGACGACCGGTACCTGCAGGTGGCGGACCGGCAGCACGACGGCGGCCAGCAGGGTAAGGATGGATTGAAGGAACATACAATTATTGGATTTCGGGCCAGATGGAGTGGAACATCCGCTGCAGCGGGGCCGGATCGCCGGAGGAGATCAGTTCGACGGCAGGGGCTGCTCCGAGAGGCGGACGCTTCTGGCCCATCGCCTCTTTTTCAGCCAGTTCGATCACTTTGGCCAGCGCCCGGGTAGCTTCCCTTTCGGAAAGGAGCCGTTCCTGGACCATGACATAGATCAGGTGCCGGGCGACAGCCGGGGCGGGATCAATGAAACGGACGCCAGGACCGGCCAGTTTGCGCAGGACCGGAAGCAGGAACGGATAATGCGTGCAGCCCAGGACGATGATGTCCGCGCCGGCATCCAGCAGGGGCTGGAGACTGGTCCGAACCACTTCCTCCGTCGCCTTCCCCTCCAGGTCTCCGTTTTCCACCAGTTCGACAAATCCCTGTCCGACATGCTCCACGATCGTGCAGCCGTCCTCGAAATTTCCCTTGGTGGTCAGATACTTGGAGCCTTTGAGCGTCCCGGCCGTCGCCAGCACGCCGACCACGCCGGTCCGGGTCCCCAGGGCCGCCGGCTTGACCGCCGGCTCCATCCCGATAAACCGTACCGGGAATTCCTCGCGAAGCACCTGGATGGCCGCAGCAGTGGCCGTATTGCAGGCCACGACGATGATGTCCGCACCCTTGTCCAGCAGCAGCCGCACGATCTCGCGGCAGCGCTCGCGGATGTACTCCGGCGACTTCTCCCCATACGGGCAATGGGCATTGTCCGAATAATAGACATATTTCTCATCCGGCAGGAGCCGCACGATCTCCCGGAGCACGGAAAGGCCGCCGGAGCCGGAGTCAAACAATCCGATCATACGCATTACGTTCTCCCACAAAGATAAGGATTATTCCGCAGAAAGCCGCAAGAGCGGGCCAGTCGCCCTTTAAAAACTAAAACGTTCAAACTTTTCCCGCGAAATCACTTGCAATCCGAAATATTCTCTGTACATTTGGGTCCTTTTTGAAAGGAAAACCACAGATAATGACTAAAACGCAAATAATGGACAACTTCATTGCCTTGAATCCCAATGCGGTCGTCGCCTTCCTGCAGAAACGGCCGCAGGATTTCACCCGCGCGGACCTGCTCCGCTTCATCAGCGAAAACGGCATCCGCATGGTCGATTTCATGTATCCGGCCCAGGACGGCCGCGTCAAGACCCTGACCTTCTCGGTCAATTCCCTCGCCTATGCCGAGACCATCCTCTCCGAAGGCGAGCGCGTCGACGGATCCAGCCTCTTCCCCGCCTTCGTGGAAGCCGGCAACAGCGACCTCTACGTCATTCCCCGCTACCGGACGGCCTTTGTCAATCCTTTTGCCGAGATTCCTACCTTGTGCTTCCTGTGCAGTTTCTTCGACAAGGACGGCAGCCCCTTTGCCTGCGCCCCATATCAGACCCTGATGCGCGCAGAGGCAGCTTTCAACGCCTCCACCGGCATGACCTTCGAGGCCATGGGCGAACTGGAATACTACGTCATCTCCGAATCCGACGGCATGTTCCCGGCTACGGACCAGCGCGGCTACCATGAATCCGGGCCGTTCGCCAAACTCAACGAGTTCCGCCGCCAGTGCATGGATTATGTCGCCCAGACCGGTGGCCAGATCAAATACGGCCACAGCGAAGTCGGCAATTTCACCCTCGACGGCAAGGTCTATGAGCAGAACGAGATCGAGTTCCTCCCGAATCCGGTCGAGACAGCCGCCGACCAGCTCCTGCTGGCCAAATGGGTCATCCGCAACCTCGCCTACCAGTGGGGCCTGGACGTCTCCTTCGCCCCGAAGATCACCGTCGGCAAGGCCGGCAGCGGCATGCACATCCACATGCGCCTGATGAAGGACGGAAAGAACGCCACCCTCGGCGCCGACGGCAAGCTCTCCGAAGAGGCCCGCCGGGCCATCGCCGGACTGATGCTCATGGCCCCGGCCATCACCGCCTTCGGCAACAAGAACCCGACCTCCTATTTCCGCCTCGTCCCGCACCAGGAAGCCCCGACCAACGTCTGCTGGGGCGACTGCAACCGTTCCGCCCTCGTCCGCGTCCCGCTCGGCTGGTCCAGCGGCAAGGACATGTGCCATGCGGCCAACCCGCAGGAACCTGCCCGTCAATTGGATACCACCGAAAAACAGACCTTCGAGATGCGCTGCCCGGACTGCTCCGCCGATATCTACCAACTGATGGCCGGCCTGTGCGTGGCCGCCCGTTACGGACTCGAGATGCCGGCCGCCGAAGCCCTGAAGATCGCCGATGACAAGTACGTCGACATGGACATCCACAAGGCCGAGAACGCCGCCCGCCTGGCTACCCTCGATTCCCTCCCGGTCTGCTGCAGCGAGTCCGGTGACGCCCTCCAGGCCCGCCGGGACGTCTTCGAGGCCCGGGGTGTCTTCGAGCCCAGGATGATCGACGGCATCGTCGCCGAGCTCCGCAAGTTCGACGACCATGACCTGCACGAGCAGGCCAAGTCCGATCCGGACCTGATGCGCCGCCTGGTCGAGGAGTACTTCTACTGCGGCTAATAATTCAATTATTATTGTTATCTTTGTGGACTGGCAACAACTGCCGGTCCACACTGTTTTTACGACATGACTTCTTCCGAACAGATCCTAGACCTCCGCCAGCGCCTGGACACCCTGCACGACTGCCTCGACATCGAAGGCAAACGGCTCCAGGTCGCCGAATTGCAGAAAAAGACCGAAGCCCCTGATTTCTGGGGCGATCCGAAAGCGGCGGAGACCTTCCTCAAGCAGATGAACGGCATCAAATCCTGGGTCACCGACTATGACGGCGCCGCTGCCGCCACGGACGACCTGGACGTCCTGCTGGAATTTGCCAAAGATGCCGACACCGGCGAGGAAGGAGCCGAGACCGAAGAGAGCCGGGAACTCGACGCCGCCTATGCGGATGCCCTCGCCAAGGTCGAAGCCCTGGAACTACGGAACATGCTGGGCGCGGAAGGTGACAACCTCGGCGCCATCCTGACCATCAACTCCGGCGCCGGCGGCACCGAGGCCAACGACTGGTCCGCCATGCTGCTGCGCATGTACCTGCGCTGGGCCGAACGCAACGGCTACAAGACCGAAGTCACGGGTCTGGTGGACGGGGATGAAGCCGGCATCAAATCCGCCACCGTCGAGATCGAAGGCGACTATGCCTATGGCTATCTCAAAGCCGAGAACGGCGTGCACCGCCTCGTCCGCATCTCCCCTTTCAACGCCCAGGGCAAGCGCCAGACGACCTTCTCTTCCGTCTTCGTCTATCCGCTCGTGGATGATACCATCAATATCGAGATCAAGGATGCCGACCTGGAATGGGATACCTTCCGCAGCGGCGGCCACGGCGGCCAGAACGTCAACAAGGTGGAAACCGGCGTCCGCGTACGCCACCTCCCGACCGGCATCGTGGTCGAAAACACCGAAGGCCGCACCCAGATCGGCAACAAGGAGAATGCCCTCCGCATCCTCAAATCCCGCCTGTATGACCTGGAGCTGAAAAAACGCCAGGAGAAGCAGGCCGAACTCGAAGGCCAGAAGAAACGCATCGAATGGGGCTCCCAGATCCGTTCCTATGTCCTCCACCCGTACAAGATGGTCAAAGACCTGCGTACCGGCGTGAGCACGGCCGACACCCAGGGCGTGCTGGACGGCGACCTGAACGCCTTCATGCGGGCCTTCCTGATGCAGCAAGGCTCCGGCGCAACCCCCGTAATCGATGACATTGACTAGCAACTCATAATTTTTACACGATATGGCAGATTTCCGTTACGCCCCGATGTTCCAGTTGGGAACAGACACCACCGAGTACTATAAGATCCCCGGCTCCGAAAAGCTTGTCAGCGTCGGAGACTTCGAGGGGCACCCCATCCTCAAAGTCAGCCCCGAGGCCCTCACCGTGATGGCCAACACAGCCTTCCGCGATGTCAGCTTCCTGCTGCGCCGCTCGCACAACGAGCAGGTCGCCAAGATCCTCAGCGATCCCGAGGCTTCGGAGAACGACAAATACGTGGCACTGACCTTCCTGCGCAACGCCGAGGTGGCCGCCAAGGGCAAGCTCCCGCTCTGCCAGGACACCGGCACCGCCATCGTCCACGGCGAAAAGGGCCAGCAGGTCTGGACCGGATTCTGCGATGAGGAAGCCCTCTCGCTCGGCGTCTTCAAGACCTATACCGAGGAGAACCTCCGCTATTCGCAGAACGCCCCGCTGGACATGTACAACGAGGTGAATACCAAGTGCAACCTCCCGGCCCAGATCGACATCGAAGCCGCCGAGGGCATGGAATACCGCTTCCTCTGCGTCACCAAGGGTGGTGGCTCCGCCAACAAGACCTATCTCTACCAGGAGACCAAGGCCCGCATCCAGAACCCCGGAACGCTCGTGCCTTTTCTGGTCTCGAAGATGAAGACCCTCGGCACTGCCGCCTGCCCGCCGTACCATATCGCCATCGTCGTCGGCGGTACCTCCGCCGAGAAGAACCTCCTCACCGTCAAGCTCGCCTCGACGCACTACTATGACGGCCTGCCGACCACCGGCGATGAGACCGGCCGCGCCTTCCGCGACCTCGCGCTGGAGCAGGAACTCCTCGAAGAGACACGCAAGATCGGTCTCGGCGCCCAGTTCGGCGGCAAATACATGGCCCACGACGTCCGCGTCGTGCGCCTGCCGCGCCATGGCGCCAGCTGCCCGATCGGCCTGGGCGTCAGCTGCTCCGCCGACCGCAACATCAAGGCCAAGATCAACGCCGACGGCATCTGGATCGAGAAGATGGACGACAAGCCCTATGAGCTGATTCCCGAGGAGTACCGCAAGGCCGGCGAAGGCGAGGCCGTGAAGATCAACCTCGACCAGCCGATGAGCGAGGTCTGCAAGATCCTCTCCAAGTATCCGGTCAGCACCCGCCTGAGCCTGAACGGTACCATCATCGTCGGACGTGACATCGCCCATGCCAAGATCAAGGCGCGCCTCGACGCCGGCGAGGAAATGCCCCAGTACCTCAAGGACCATCCCATCTACTATGCCGGACCTGCCAAGACCCCGGCCGGTATGCCTTGCGGCTCCATGGGCCCGACCACGGCCGGCCGCATGGACCCGTATGTCGATGAATTCCAGGATCATGGCGGCTCCATGATCATGCTTGCCAAGGGCAACCGCAGCCAGGCCGTCACCGACGCCTGCAAGAAACACGGCGGCTTCTACCTCGGCTCCATCGGCGGTCCCGCCGCCATCCTCGCCCAGAACAACATCAAGAGCATCGAGTGCGTGGAGTATCCCGAGCTCGGCATGGAAGCCATCTGGAAGATCCGCGTCGAGGACTTCCCGGCCTTCATCCTGGTCGATGACAAGGGCAACGATTTCTTCAAGACCATCGGTCTGTAATCATGCATAAAGCCCGGTTCGTGCGGAACCGGGCTTTCACAAAGGCGGCCGCCCTTTCGAGGACGGCCGCTTTCCGTATGGTTACCCCCGGATGACCGGGAAGCATTTTCTAATAGTACTGATAGTAGGTGTTGTACCGGCGGGCCATGTCGCCGTACATCTGACCGAGGACCTCGAGGTAGGGACGTCCCTGGACCATGACCATCCGGTAGACGGTATCGTCGACGCGGTAGTACTCATGGCCGCCGAGGGTGAGGGTCTCATAGTCCTCCGGGAGGGCTTCCACCAGCGCGCCGGCAGGAGGTACGATCACCTCGTAGCTGCCCTTGCGGTTGATGATGTAGAAGACACCGTCCTCGTAGTAGTACTGCTGGTTCGCGTAGGCATAGCTCTGGGCCAGGCCAAGCTGGTTGGCGAGGGAGTAGGAGTTCTGCGCTGCGTTCAGGTTCATGGCGATGGCCGCGTTCTGCGCCGCGATGGTCGCGTTGTTCTGCGCAATGATGCGGTTCTGCTCGTCGATATAGCGGCTGTAGGAATCCCAGCCATTATACGTCCTGTAGACGTTGTGGTAGTACGCGAAGGCCACGGTGGCGAGGCTGACGCGACGGGGAGCGATCTCGATGATCACGCCGAAAGGAGGACGGCAGATCACGTAATGTCCGGCGTAAGGCCTGTAGTAGACATTGTTGTAGAAGTAGTAGTCGATACCGAAGTAACGGACTCTCCTGTAGCGCGGAGGAAGCGTCTGGATCCTCCATCCGAAGTAGTGCGGATCCCTGCCCCAGAAGGCACCGGGCCGGTCATAGGTCATGAAATCACGCTCTCTCGGAGGGATCCGCTGGACATTGTGGTTGTCCACGCGATAGTCTCCGTAGTTGTTGTTGGCAGGAGCATTGTTGCTCTTGCTCTGCATTTCCTGGGTCACCGGGCTGAGGCCGCGGCGGGTTACGTTGTTGTTGGCAGCGACGGAGCCGCTGGCGGCGGAAGCGCTGCTGCGGCGCACCTGCTGGGAGTTGCTGGAAGAAGGGCTGGACGTTGCGGCAGAAGAGCTGCTGCGGACAACCTGGCCGTTCTGGGAGCCGGAGGTGGCGCTGCTGCGGGTAGCAGAGCTGCTACGCGTGACAGAGCTCGAGGAAGAGCTGCTTCGGGTAGCGGAACCGGAGGAGCTGCTGCCGGAGGTCGTCGTGCCCCTGCGGACCTGGCTGGACTGGGTCGGCGCGGTGGCGGACCGGGTCGAGGAGGAGCTGGAGGAAGAACGGACGGCGCTGGAGGAGCTGCTGCGGGTCTGGCTCGAAGTGGAGCTGCTGCGGGTCGCGGAACCGGTAGAGGTGCTGCGGCCGGTATTGCTCTGCCGGGTCACCTGCGTGGCGCTGGAGCGGGTCGGGCTCGTAGAGGAGCTGCGGACGGCGCTGGAGGAGCTGCTGCGGGTGGCGGAGCTGGTGGAACTGCTGCGGACAGCGGAAGATCTATTGCTGGATGAGGAACTTCCAGAAGTGGTAGTGGTGCTGCGGCCAGTCGAAGAAGAACTGCCGCTGCGACGGGTCTGAGCCTGGGCTCCAAGAGGCATCGCAAGCATTCCTGCGAGTGCCAGGGCAGCGAGTGCCGAAGTCATCAAGTTTCTCATTTTCTTAAAGTTTTAGCAGTTATTCATAGAGGTAATACCCCATTGAAAGAGTTTTGAAATCTTCAACGTCCTTGGACCAGTGTTCGAGGATGTCTTCGACTCTTTGCCTCTTTGAAAATGCTATCCTTACATAATCCGTACCACAAACTTTATGGAACATCTCATATTTCGACGCAGCGCCCTTGAAAGGGTTCCTGTCAGGGTATAGTTCCCCGACCGCCTGCATGACGTAAAACTGTGTCAGTGTAATGGTTGCGGCCTCGTAATCGGTATAATGGTACTGAACGCCGTGGAGCAGTTTCCCGGCCGATCCGCCGGAGATCGGCTTGTAGTGGATTTCCCGGAAAGCCACCCCCGGAAGATGGTAGCTGTTCAGTTTATCGAGCAGTTTCCCGGCATCGATCCACTCGGCGGCGAAGGTCTCGAAAGGCAAGGTGTAGCCCACGCCGATGTTCAGGTAGCCCAGCTCTCCGCACAGACCGGCGGAGGGATAATTGACAGCGCTCTGGGCATAGGGGATGTTCGGGGAAGGAAGGATCCAGGGAAGGCCCGTATCGGCATAGCGCATCCAGCGGTGCCAGCCCTGCATCGGGACGACCAGCAGCTTACAGCGGAGGGGCTCTTCATTGCCGCGCTGTCCGCAGTTCAGCCCTTCTTCATTGATTATCTTCGCCAGTTCCCCGACCGTCAGGCCATAGACATAGGGGATCTTGAACTGGCTGACGAAAGAGAAGAAGCCGGGTTCCACATAACTGCCTTCCACTTTGAGGCCGCCGAGCGGATTCGGACGGTCCAGCACCATCACTTCGATGCCTTTCTTGGCACAGGCCCGCATGACCAGGCCCAGGGTGCTGATGAAGGTATAGGAGCGGGTGCCGACATCCTGGATGTCATAGACCATCACGTCAATGCCCTCGAGCATGGCCTGCGTAGGCTCGCGTGTCGCGCCGTAGAGCGAATAGACCGGAAGGCCGGTGCGCGGATCCTTGCTGTCGGTGACATGGTCGCCGGCATAGGCATCGCCCCGGACACCGTGTTCAGGGCCGAACAGGGCTACCAGATCGACGCCGGGGGCATCGAACAGGATGTCAATCGTGGAACGGAGGTTGCGGTCCACGCCGCTGGGGTTGGTCACCAGGCCGACGCGTTTCCCGCGGAGGCCGATGAAGCCCCGGCTCTCGAGCACTTCGATGCCGGGACGAACCTGGGCCGGGGCGGCTACGCACAGGCAACCAAGCAGGACGGTCAGTATCAGTCTATTGCCTTTCATGGTATCAGATATTGGCGATGCGACCCTCGAAGAGGATCAGTTTCGTCGTCGTGTCATAGATGGCGAACAGGAACGGGCGGTCCACCCGCATCTCGACCGGCGGTTCGGGCCGGGCCACGGAAGTCAGCCGCATGAAGGCGCCGGTCACGGCCGCCGCTTCGGTTCCTTCCTCCCCTACTTCGATGAAGCATTTCTGCAGGATCTGGCTAACGGCCAGCGGCATGGCGGACATCCGGGAGAAATCGGCGCCATCGGTGAAAATGGGCGCCGCCCCCATCGCGGAGAGCAGGTCGTTCATGACCAGGGTCGTCTCAATCTTGAATTTCGGCAGGGACAGGGCGACCCGGACTCCACCCTGGCAGGCATCCAGGACCTTGTTGAAAAGATCCACGTCCCATGTCAAGGCATTCAGGTCCGCATCCTGCGGAGGCAAGGCCACCAGCATGGCGTAGCGGCCGTTCTTGTACGGGAGGGAGGCGACCTGCCATCCTTCAAAGCCGGCATAGCCGTAGCCGCGGGTCGTCTTGTGCATGAAATCGACCTGCCGGTCTCCCTCAGCGCCATGGAAGGTCTCCTTGCGGGTATCGGACTTCTCAAACTCTTCCGCCCACGGCGCCTTGAAATACAAGGCGTTCAGGAGGATGGCCGCGAGTTCCGGCTGCAGCTCACTGACGATGGACGGAATCAGGCCGCGGGTCTTTTCCGCACACCAGCCGTTGATTTCCCCGACGGTTGCACGGTCGGTGAAATCACGGGACTCCACCTGGGCGCCATAGGAGCCGCCCCGTACATAGTCCAGATAATTGTCCTTGAAAGCGATTCCCTTGCGGACCCAGATCGAGTTGGCGGAAGTCACGATGTTCAGGGAATCCGTATAGATTTCAGTGCCGGCATAGGTGGCATAGGAGATCGTCTCGAACAAGGCGGACTGCGTCTTTCCGGCAGCGCCGTCCAGCAGCAGCGAAAGGGCTACACCCGCGCTGAACGGTGAAAGGACCAGGTTCTGCTTCGGATCGCCCTGCCGCAGGCCCGTGCCCAGCAGCCGCATGGAGAAGTCCGTTTTCTTGTTGTCAACAATGGGTTTGCGCATCACATCCGTTCCGGCAAAGTTTTTTTGGGGGGTTCCGCATGCAGCCATGATCAGCAAGACAGCGATTAAATGTTTCATGTTCAATTTACTTTTTACCAAATTCCGGATCGACCTTCTGCCGGACCAGGAAGGTGACGGCGACGGTGACCAGGCAGCAGAGCATGACGATGCCGAAGAAAGCCGGATAACCGACGGACTCCTGCAGCGCTCCGGCGAAGAAACCGGGGACCATCATGCTGAGCGCCATGAACGCCGTACACAGCGAATAGTGTGCCGTCTTGAATTCGCCCTCCGAGATGTAGATCATATAGAGCATGTACGAGGTGAAGCCGAAGCCGTAGCCGAACTGCTCGATGAAGACCAGTGCGCTGACCGCAATCAGGTTGGTCGGCTGGGCGATGGCCAGCCACAGGTAGGCCAGGTCCGGAAGGGTGATGGCGACGGCCATGGGCCACAGGGACTTGCGCAGGCCCCATTTGGAGGCGGCAATGCCACCCAGGATGCCGCCCAGGGTCAGGCCGAGGATGCCGATGGTGCCATAGACCAAGCCGACCGTTTCCGTGGCGAGTCCCAGGCCGCCGGCATCCGGAGAGTCCAGCAGGAAGGGATTGACCAGCTTGACCAGCAGGGCCTCGGGAAGGCGGTACAGCAGCAGGAAGACGATGGCCAGCCAGACCAGCGGCTTGCGGAAGAAGGTCGCGAAGGTCCGGCCGAATTCCCGGAAGATGTCCTTGGCACCGGTCGTGCTGCGGACCGCGTCCGAGGCCGGCTTCGGAAGCGCGAAGACATGCCACATCGTAACGGCGGCGAACAGCACGGCGGCCGACAGGAGCGTGATGGACCAGGCCCGCGGGATGTTGCCCAGCCGGGTCTCCAGCAAGCCGGCGATCACGACGAGCACCCCCTGGCCGAAAATGGAAGAAAGCCGGTAGAAGGTGCTTCGGATGCCCACGAAGAGGCTCTGGTCTTTCTGGCTCAGCGCCAGCATGTAATATCCGTCCGCAGCAATGTCATGGGTCGCGGAGGCAAAAGCCGTGATCCAGAAAAGGATCAGGGTGACGGCGAAAAGGGAGACCGGGGTCTGCCCGGAAGCCATCACCTCGGACGACGGATGCGGCAGGGACAGGGCAAGCAGGGCGAATCCGACGCTCATCAGGGCCTGCATGGCCACGACCCACCAGCGCTTGGTCCGGAGAATGTCAACGAAGGGACTCCAGAAGGGCTTGATGACCCAGGGCAGGTAGAGCAGGCTGGTATAGGCGGCGATGTCGCCGTTGGAAAGGCCCATCCGCTTGAAAAGGATGGTCGAAATGGTATTGACGATGAAGTACGGGATGCCCTCTGCGAAATACAGGGTCGGCACCCACCACCAGGGATTATTCTTGTTCATAGCGGGTCAGTTGCGCACCGGGATAATAGTGCGAAAGGATTTCACGGTAAGAGTAGCCGCGGCTGCCCATCACGGCGGCGCCGATCTGGCAGAGGCCGACGCCGTGGCCCCAGCCGCGGCCGTCGAGGCGGACTTTTCCGTCGGGGGTAAACGTAGCCGTAAAGGCCGAACTCTTCAGATGGGATTCCGAAAGGAATTTGCGGATCATCAGCTCCTTGCCGACGGTCAGCGTCTGTTTCGTGCCGACGATGCGGAGCTTTTTGATCCGGCCGGACGGGCCTGTTTCTAGCGGTTCCAGCGCCGTCAGCGTACCGATGTCGATGCCGCTGCGACGGGCGATGAGTGCAGAGAGTTCCTCGACGCCGTATTCCTCCGTCCAACGGTAGAAGTCCTTGGTTTCCAGGTCATAGTCGTTCAGGACCTGCCGGAGGACTGTCTCGTCATGCGTGTCGCAGAAAGGATCTCCGTCCCCATGGTCCGGCGTATCCGGCAATGAAACCAAGTAAGGCTCGTCTTTGTCTTCCCAGCAGGTGCTGAACAGTTCGGTCCGGCCGCCGCAGCATTTGGAAAAACGGGCGTCACAAAGTTCCCCGTCCGATGTCAGCACCTCGCCCCAGGTCTGGTCGATGGCCTGGCGGACGGTCTTTCCGATGGCCAGGGTCAGGCCCTGGTAGCGCTGGCAATGGTCGTCGGCGCAAACATCGAAATGCTTGTGGTCGCTGTGGTCGAACCATTTTTCGATGACGGTTTCATCGGCCGCTTCCCCACCGGCAAGGGCCGTTTCCCGACGCTGTTCCAGACTGGTCACCAAGGCCGGGACATTGTTCAGCTCCTTGAAATCGATGCCGGCACTCCGGGTCGGATGCGCACGGTGCGCAATCTGGGCGAGGACCCAGGAACGGGAAATCACCGCATGGGCCTTGAGGAATTCCAGGCCGGCCGTCGCCTTCATTTCGGAGGAGATGACACTGAGCAGGTAGTCTTCCACGCCGATGACATTGACGGCGACCACCTGGTTCTTTTCGATGATGAATTTCAGCGAGCCCGCAAATTGCTGGCTCTGGCGACGTTCCCAATGGAAGTCGACCCCGATGACCACGTCGTGGAGGATGAACGTCGGCTCGGCAAACAGGGTCGACGGCGTACTGGCCTCGAAGAACAGCTCATCGTAGAGAACGCCATTGTAATTGATCTTTCCCTCCTGGTAGCTGACCTTCTGCGGGCCGGCGCCATCGGAAATGATCTCGAAGACGATTTCCTTTCCGGACAGGATTCCCACCTGCAGGGTCTGCTGGGAACGGGTCAACCGCCACAGGACGTCTTTTTCAATCGCTGGGCTGACCGACACTTCCGAAAGCATTTCTGTCAGCAGCCGGCTGTCCAGCTTGGCATAATCCTCCGCCTGCGGGGCGATGAACAGGCCCGCCATGTCCGCACATCCCGGGCTCATGGTCAGATGGTCCGGCCCTTCGTCGAAGTAGTGATGCGAGCGGTGGGCGCCGCGCAGCAGGACGATGGCCCGGTACTCGAAGGCCGCCAGGCCATGGGTGTTCCCTGCCGGACGGCGTCCGCCGGCGAGGGACTTATACCACATCAGCAGGTTGAACATGGGCTCCGTCTCCCCCTCCGGGGTCGGTACGCAGTCCAGCAGCCGGTAAAACAGTTTGGCCAGGGATTTCGAAGTACGGGCGCGCAGCACAAAGACGCCCCGCGTAAATTTCTTGTAATGGAAAAGCTGCGCTTCCTTGACCGAGGTCAGGAAAGCGAGGTCTTCTCCATGGGTATCCAACTGGCGGTCCACTGCGTTTTCCAACGGGAGCATGCCGCGCGGGCAAGCCTGGAAATGCATGTGGTCCGGAGCCGATGCACCGCACCGCGGACCGTTGTAGAAAACCGTCAGCCCGGTGTAGTGATGTGCCAGGTCCGCCATGTCCGTCAGGCATTTCCAGATCGACTGGTCGACGTGGCGGTCCCGGGCGATGGTCAGATGTCCCGGGAAAATGGGATAGGGATTGACCAGGATATCGTATTTGCGGCCCTTGCGGCCTTCGAACTTCAGGGTGCGCTGCTCTTTCGGGCGGGCGTCGGCGCAAAGGAAACACGAACGGGCCTCGATCGAGGCTTTGTCGACTTTAGCGGCCGAGGAGCGGATGCGGGCCGGATTGTGCTGGATGCGGACCGTCAGCCCGCCGACCGGCAGTTCGCGGGTCTGCGCATCTTTCAGGGCGCGGAAATTGGCGGCGGCCAGGGGCCAGACAGACAGCTGGTCCCGGACGAATTTATCGAGGATGTCCTGTTCTCTCATTTTGCAAGCATGCGGCGGCGCGCGGCCAGTTCGACGGTCCGGATACTGTCTTTGTAGAGGTTGTTGGCATTGACTCTCTCGATGCTGAGGGCCGCGTCGGAATTGCCGTCCCAGCGCCGGCAGCAATACACCGGCTCATAGATCCGGGCGATCCGGTATTCCCGGCACAGGCGCAGGCCGACGGCATAGTCCTCGCCATAACTGACATTCGGGAAGCCGACCTGGCGGAGCAAGTCGGTGCGGAAGGCGCGGGGAGCGCCCAGCCCATTGATTCGCAAGGCATTGTTCCGCCCGTTTTCTTCCGTCCATTCGCGGTGGTCGATCACGCCGGGCGGAATCGGTTCCATGTTGAAATCCGTCATCAGGTAAGAGCCGATGACCATCGCCGCACCTTCCTTGCGGAAGGTATCGACGATTTTCTGCAAGGTATCCGGTCCGCTGTAGACGTCGTCGCTGTCCAGCTGCACGGCGAAAGCACCGCAATGCGGATCCCGGACGGCCGAATTCCAGCAGCCGCCGATTCCGAGGTCGGTCCGTTGCGGCACGATGTGCACCAGACGCGGGTCGTCGATGGCATCCAGCAGCGCCGTCGTACCGTCTGTGGAGTGGTTGTCGACCACGATGACGTTGAACGGGAAATCCGTCTGCTGGCCGAGGGCGCTGCGTACGGCATCGCCGACGGTGCGGATCCGGTTCAGGACCGGGATCACGACGCTCGCGACCACGGGGAAGGTCTCCTTGCAATCCGGAACGGGGCGGCAGGGCCCTTCCAGCAGGGCGCCGGTCCGGCGGAGGTAATCCGTACAGATCCGCTCCATCTCGATCTGGACCTCACGGTTGCGGGGGTCCACATAATCAAACTGCTTTTGGCCGGAAGCCCGGAGGTCCGGCTCGAATTCCGTATAGAGGAACTCTTTGATATGGAAGATCTTGTCCAATCGGAGACGAAGGTCATACAGGGCACCGAACCGCAGGCCGTCCGGCAGGTCCAGGGCTTTCAGGGCCGCCGTACGGACCAGCCAGAGCGCGCCGAAATCGAAATCGTCACGCAAGGCGCCCGC
This sequence comes from uncultured Bacteroidales bacterium, assembly GCA_900319855.1. Lineage (GTDB taxonomy): Bacteria > Bacteroidota > Bacteroidia > Bacteroidales > UBA932 > Cryptobacteroides. The sequence continues at coordinate 14,057 of ONQC01000015.1, read as the reverse complement.
CTGGCAGTCGATCAACGGATGCCGGCGGACCGTACCATCGGCGAGCCGGTCATAATGGTCGGCAAAGACCAGGTCGGCCCCCGTATCAGCAGCGACCTCGGCGAACCGCTCCAATGCGAGATAGCCAAGGTCGTAGTCAACGTTTTTCGTATTGATCAGGAGATAGGTCCCGGTCGCTTCCGCCGCCAGTTGTTTCAGGGCCTCGGAGGTCCTGGGCACACGGCCGGTGATAAGGGTGATATCCGTCATTTTCCTTTGTTTAAAGCAGGGATTCGAGGGTCCCGCGGATGCGGGCGAACTCTTGCTCAAAGTTAGGAGTTAAGACGGACTTTCCCAAATTATCTTCAATTTCTTTGAAGTCCCAGAAACGGCCTGCGATGACCTCCACGCCATCCGGACGGGGCTGGAAATCCCCGACACAGGCAAAGACGTGGACGAGCTCCTCCTCACGGACGCTCTCGTAGACATAGGTCTCCACCGCCGTCGGATTGAAATCATGGAAATGCAGTTCCTCCTCCGCTTCCCGGTAGAGGGCTTCTTCCACCGACTCGCCATAGACGACATGACCGCCGACCGCCGTATCCCAATACCCGGGCAGCAGGTCCTTGTCCAGCGCCCGGCGCTGCAGGTACAGCTGACCGGCCCGGTTCAGGATGTGCAGATGGATGACCGGATGCAGGAGACGGGAACCGCCATGGGCATAATTCCGCGTCATCTGGCCGATGACCAGGCCCTGCGGATCCACCACCGGGAACATTTCCAGGCCTGCGGTCGTCGCCGGCGAAGGATTGTCCACGGTCGGGCGCGGCAGCAGGGGCGCCGGATAAGGAGGATAGACCAGAGCCATTACAATGCGAACAAGATCAGCAGCTGGGCCATCAGCACACGCATGAACATCGTGAGCGGGTAGACCGTCGCATAGTTAACGGAGGTATAATCGGTACCGTACATCCCCTGCGCGAAGGCCAGGACGGCCGGGTCGGTCGTTCCGCCGGAGATCAGACCGCAGATCTGGTAGAAATTCAGCTTGAACGCCAGGCGGGCGACCAGGAAAATCGTCGCCACCGGGATGATGGTGATCAGGGCGCCATAAAGGATCCACCAGTAACCGCCGCCCAGGATGGATGCCACGAAGTTTTCGCCGGCACCGATACCGACGGCCGCCATGAACAGGGAGATACCGATTTCGCGGATCATCATGTTGGCGCTCAAGGTCGTATAGGTCGTGATCTTCCACTTCGGGCCGAAATAGCCCAGCAAGATCGCGATAATGAGCGGACCGCCGGCAAGGCCGAGCTTGACCGGTTGCGGAATGCCCGGGAAACGGATCGGCAGGCTGCCGAAGATCACGCCGAGGGCGATGCCCAGGAAGATCGGGACAAGATTCGGCTTGCTGAGGGTCTCGGGCTTGTTGCCGACGATACCCGCCACATCGTTGATGTTGGCTTCCGTACCGACAACCTGGATGGAGTCTCCCATCTGGAGCACCAGGTTCGGGCGGGCAACCAGTTCGACACCGGCACGGATCACGCGGGTCACGGTCACATTGTAATTGCGGCGGATACCCAGTTCGCTCAGGCGCTTTCCGGTCAGGTTGGACTTGGTGATGTCCAGCCGGCGCGTGACCATGTGATCATCCAGCTTGTCCCAGTCTTGCTGGTGCATCTGGATCTCCTCCCCGAAAATGATACGGACGGAGTCTACGTTCTGCTGGGTGGTCACAATCAGGACTTTATCGCCTTTTTCAAAGACGGTCTCGGGGCCCGGGACGAGGATCTCTCCGTTTTTCATGATCCGGGAAATCACGAACCGATGGCCCATGTCCCCGATCACTTCCTTGAGGGTCTTCCCGAAAATGGCCGGATTTTCTACCTCGCAGTGCATCCGGCGGGCGCTCTCGCCGGCATCCCCTTCCTCATCCAACTGCTTCTTCTCTTTATCCAGATCGACTTTCAGCACACCCTTGAACAGGATGATCAGGAAGATCACGGCCAACACGCCCAGCGGATAGGCCACCGCATAGGCGGAAGCCAGTCCGGCCGAGGCCGAGGCAGCTGCCTCCGCGGTACCACCGGCGGCGACGGTCGCGTCTTGCAGCGTCTGCTGCGCAGCACCCAGTCCCGGGGTATTGGTCACGGCGCCGGACATGACACCGGTCATCGTCGAAAGGCTCTCCCCCGTCACGACATGGATCACGAAAGTGACCAGGACGGCAAGAAGCACCAGGCTGACGGCCAGGACGTTCATCAGCACGCCGCCTTTCTTGAAAGAATGGAAGAAACCGGGACCGACCTGCAGGCCGATGGAAAAGACGAAGAGGATTAGACCGAAGTCCTTGACGAAGGACAGGACGGTCGGGTTGGCCCGAAGACCGAAATGGCTCAGCAGGATTCCCACGAACAGGATCCAGGTCGAGCCGATGCTGACGCCTTTCACCTTGAAACGGCCCAGGTAAAGGCCGAGGCCGATCACGACGGCGAACAGCAGGATAGAATGGGCGATGCCCGTTCCCAAAAACAAATCTTGCATATTAAAACTGTATCTTGACGCAGAAGGCCTGACGGTCCTCAACCTTGCCTTCCACAAAATAAGTATCTCCTTCCTGATGACGGAAAAGGGTCACCTCCTCCCCGGCACGGGTCTCATGGTTGAAATTGACCCACAGGTCCTTGATGGGACGGGAAGCAACCAGTTCATAATCGATGCACTCCATCGCCCAGACGACGTAGCGGGCGTTGTTGGTATGGCCCAGCAGATCCACATCGGCGTAACCCACCTTGTGGGAAGCGACGGCTTCCGGCTGGATGCCGCGCGGCATGGCCACTTTCTCCGCCGGCGCCTCGATGGCGAAATCATGACAGACCGTGGATTCCGGGATCATTTCCGTCACCTCGGAGGTCCGGCACATCCGACGCTCGCGGACATCCAGGATCACCCAGGAACTCGTCCCGAGCACCTTTGCGTTTCCCTGGAGGTCATTAATCCGGAAATCCCTGAGATAGAAGGGACCGGAGGGGCCTTTATGCCAGGTCTGGATCTCCACTTCATCGCGCCAGACGGGTACGTCGACGAAGGTGAAATGCATCCGGGACAACACCCAGGCCTTGCCTTCCTGCTGCAATTCATCGTAACCGAAGTGCATCAGGTCCGCGGCAATGTAAGCCATCTCCTGGGCCAGGTCCATGAAGGCGGCCGGCTTCAGCCGCATCGCTCCGTCCACATCATAGCAACGGATGGCCTGACGGAGAACCACCTTGCTCTCAGGAGTTATGACTGCTTCCAAATGGCCTTTCATGGAGGAAATGTTACAAAAGTTGCCGGAATTCTTCTGTCAGGTAAGGCTGGATCTCTTCGTACGGAACCGTGAAGGAAGGCATGCCCTCGGCATAGCTGGCGATCTCATATTGCTGATAGGTAAACACCAGGCCTTCCGCGGTCGGATACGGTTCCCAGACCGGCAGCGGGATGGTCCTGTCCTCGATCATGAGATTATCAAGCAGTTCGTCCTGCGTCATCTCGACGTCGGCTTCCTTGTAATAGCGGAGCATCCCGGCGATCAGCAGCGGCTGCATGGCAGCGGTCTGCGACCGGTCGATCAGGTGCTCGACGAAGGAGCCGTCCTTTGCATTGAAAGTAAGGCAACCGTCTCCGCCGACACCGCCGTGGGCGCCGCCCAGATAAGTATAGTCCTGCGACTGGAAGACGAGGTACCGGGGCGTTTCATCGAGCTTCTTCAGCGTGAAATCATATTCCCAGTCGGGAAGATCGGCAAGGAACCGTTCCTTGTCTTCTTCGGTGAAGGAGGGATCCTCCTGCATATAGTTCAGGCGCTCCGTCACATCCGCATCCATCTGTTCCGCCATATTGCCCATCAGCTCCTTGAAATAATAGCCGGCGAAGGCTTCCGTATCGGAGTTGACACCGGTGTAAGGCCCGAACAGGCGGTCGCCTTCAAAAGACGTGACACGGCTGAGCCGGTTGTCGAGGACATCCAGGAGTTTGAGCCGGACGGTGCTGGCGGCCGGCGTCTTCGCGGCGGGAAGTTCGATGTCGAAGGACAGACGGACATGCGCCACGGAATCCGCCTGGCGGAAAGTATCCATCTGCATGGGGCCGGCATGTTTACAAGATACGACAAGCGAAATGCACAAGACCGCCCAGACGGCGGTCAGAGAGAAGTTTTTCATTTGCATATATTAAGGTTTCATCTGAATGTATCGAAGGATCAGTTCGACGGCGTCGTCCTCGGAGATCTCATCGGCGTAAAGGGTCATGTCATAGTTGCGGGCATCGTAGCGGCTGACCTTGGCATAATGCTTTACGAAATTTTCCCGCTGGGCGTCCGCCTCCTTGATCTTGGCGACGGCCGTCTTTTCATCAACCCCGTACCGCTCCATCACCCGGGCGATCCGGTTCTTCATCTCGGAAACGATCAGGATGTCAATCTTGTTGGGGAATCCATCCAGGATAAAGAAGGCCGAGCGGCCGGCGATAACCAGGGATTCCTCTTTCGCAAGGTCCTTAAGCACGGCGCATTCCGCCTCATACAAGGTATCCGATGTCACCGCACGCACGAATTCATCCCCATGGGCGCCAAGCTGGGTATCCGTCGTGGGAAGCGGAGCGATTCGTTCCAGGAAATCGGTCAGCCAGTTGCTGCGACGGCCCTTGATACGCTCGATTTCCCCGACGGAAAGGTTGAATTCTTTGACAAGGGTGTTGATCAGATCTTTGTCGCTGTAACGGACACCCAGCCGGGCGGCGAGTTTCCGGCCGATGGTCCGCCCGCCGGAACCCAGTTCCCGGGCGATGGTCACTACGAAACGCTGGTCTGTATTCATGGCTGTATAAATTTACGTTCCTGGTGGAATAATCAAGCAAAGGTACGCATAATTTCGGAGAAGCGCCCCTTTCTGCCTCAACAAAAACAAGAAATGACCAGCGCAACGGCAAATCCCGTGACCCCGACGAGGGTTTCCATGACCGTCCAGGTCTTCAAGGTGGTTTTCTCGTCCATCCCGACCAGGCTCTTGACCAGCCAGAATCCGGAGTCGTTGAAATGCGAGCAGACCGTCGCTCCGCCGGCCACGGCCGCCGTGACGCACGCCAGGTGGAGCGGCGACAGGGACCCGATCTCCGGCATGGCCGCCAGGATGCCGGCTGCCATGGTCATCGCGACGGTCGCGGAGCCCACCGAGATCCGGACCAGGGCGGCGATGATGAACGCCACGACAACGACCGGAAGGGCGGCGGAGGCCACCCCTTCCCCGATCAGCGTTCCCAGCCCGGAGTTCTGCAGGATATACCGCAGGACGCCGCCGCAAGCCGTCACCAGCAAGATCAGTCCGACCGGTTCCAGGGACTTGGTCATGACCTTTTCCAGTTCCCGGGTGGTGTATCCCCGGCGGATGCCCAGCATCAGCATGGCGGCAAGGGTCGCGAGGGTCAGGGCAACGAAGGGCTCCCCGAGGAAGGACAGGACACGGCGGGCCGGCGCCATCGCGGGGACGACGTTTCCCACCGACCGGAGGATCATCAGCAGCAAGGGAATCAGGATGATGGATACGACCATCCCGAATCCGGGCAGTTTGCTTTCGTCAAGCGGCGGAAGGCTGGCGATATGCTCCGGTACGGGAACATCGTATTTCTTTCCGCACCAGGCGCCCCAAAGCGGGCCCGCCACGATCATCGCGGCGATTCCGCAAACCAGGCCGATCCCGATGACCCATCCCAGGTCCACCCCCAGCATCGAGGCGACGAGGACGGGGCCGGGCGTCGGCGGAATGAAAGCGTGCCCGACGGCCAGGCCGGCAAAGAGCGGAATGGCATAGTACAAGGATGAACGGCCGGTCCGCTTGGCCAAAGAGAAAGCAATGGGAATCAGGATGATCAGGCCGGCGTCGAAGAAAACCGGCATGGCGATGACCAGTCCGGTGACCGCCAGGGCCCAGGCCGCTTTCCGGTCGCCGAAACGACGCACCAGCGTGACGGCCAGGGACTGCGCCCCGCCCGATATCTCCAGGATGGCGCCGAACATGGATCCCAAGCCGACCAGCAAAGCGATGCCCTTGAGCGTATTGCCCACGCCGTCGTTGACCGAATCAATAATCTGTTCGAAAGACATGCCGGCACCCAGGCCGATGAGGACGGCACCGACCAGGATGGCGATCATCGCCGGAATCTTGAACCGGATGATCAGCAAAAGGATAACGGCCAGTCCGAGGACGGCGGCCAGGATGAGTCGCGTCGCCATAGGCTATTCCATATAACCGCCCTTCATGGGCGAAACCGCATGTTTGGCATAGAGTCCCAGCACCCCGTCCGTGTATTTCGCCGGTTTCGGCGACCACCGCCTCCGGCGCTCGTCCAGGACACGGGCGATTTCGTCTGCTGGAAGCGGCTTTCCGCCGACACCGACGATGTCCAGCCGTCTTCCCGGGATGTCAATCCGGATCAGGTCCCCTTCTTCGACCAGTGCGATCGGACCGCCGCCGGCCGCTTCCGGTGAGACATGGCCGATGGCCGGGCCCTTGGAGGCGCCGGAGAAACGGCCGTCCGTAATCAAGGCGATGGATTTCCCAAGTTCCGGATCCGAGGAGATGGCCTCCGTGGTATAGAACATTTCCGGCATGCCCGAGCCGACCGGGCCTTCATAGCGGATGATAACCGCATCACCGGGCCGGATCCTGTGGGTCAGGACGGCTTCGATGGCGTCCTCTTCGCAATCGAACGGACGGGCTGTGAGGGTGGCACGGAACATTTCCTTCGGCACCGCCGAATGTTTGACGACCGCGCCCTCGGGAGCCAGGTTCCCTTTCAGGATCGCGATGGTCCCGTCCTTGGAGATGGGATCGTCGAAAGGCCTGATGATATCCGTCCGCTTCAGCCCCCAGGGCTTCAGGAAGGTTTCGCAATGTTCGTAGTAGCCAGATCCCTTCAACTGCTCCAGGTTCTCGCCCAAGGTCTTGCCCGTCACGGTCATCACATCCAGATGCAACTGCGACTTGATCTCCTCCATGATGGCGGGGACGCCGCCGGCATAATAGAAGAACTGCGCCGGCCACTTCCCTGCCGGACGGATGTTCAGCAGATAATGGGCATTCCGGTGCATCCGGTCGAACGTATCAGCATCGATCCGCAGACCCAGTTCATGGGCGATGGCCGGGAGATGGAGCAAGGTATTGGAGGATCCGGAGATGGCGGCATGGACCATGATGGCATTCTCGAACGCGTCCGGCGTCATGATATCGGAAGGTCTGATCCCCGCCTCCACGAGTTTGAGGACCTGTTTCCCGGCCGCTTCCGCCGCCTGGCGGATTTCTTTCCCGGTGGCCGGCATCAGGGCGGTCCCGGGAAGCATCATCCCCAGGGCTTCCGCCATGACCTGCATGGTCGAGGCCGTTCCCATGAACGAGCAGGCGCCGCAGGAAGGACAGGCATGATGCTTATAGAACTGCAGTTCTCCGGGGGTGATCTCGCCACGCCGGCACATGGCCTGGTAGGCGCCGATCTGCTCGAGGGTGAGGAGGTTCGGGCCCGCATCCATGACCCCGCCGGTCACCATGACCGCCGGCATGTCCAGGCGGGCCAGACCCATCAGGCTGGCCGGGACGGATTTGTCGCAGCTGGCGATGAACACGCCCCCGTCGAAGCCGGAGGAACGGCCGTGGACTTCCATCATGCCGGCCATCAGGTCCCGGTGCGGGAGGGAATAATTGATTCCGTCATGTCCCTGGGCGATGCCGTCGCAGATATCCGTAACGAAATACCTCGCTCCACGGCCGCCGGCGGACCGGATGCCTTCCATGACGAGGTCGGTGAACTCCAGCAGATGGGCGCTGCCCGGATGGGAATCGCCGAACGTGCTCTCCACCAGGATCTGCGGTTTTTCCAGATCTTCCAGGGTCCAGCCCATTCCGATCTTCAGCGGATCGTTCTCCGGAGCCAGCTTCCGCACCCGCTGGCTGTTTAAATCATTCTTTTGCATATTGGATAGTGAGGCTCAGACAAAGGAGAATTCATCCGGATCATGCGCACGACCGCCAACGCCGGCTGGTGGAAACTTTGGCATTGACGCATCGCGGGACCAGCCGGAATCAATGGGATCTGCCGGATTGGCTATTTCTCCTTGGGCGTTTCGGGCTGGACGGGTTCCAGCTTTTTTTCTTCCGTCTCGGGGGTCTCCGGAATCTGCTCCGAAGTGTTTGTTTCAGCAGAAGAAGAGGACGTGTTCCCGGGACGGGGAACAATGATCACTTTGGAAGGAGTACCGCGTTTGATCGTAGACATGATATGGGAGGTTTTAGGGTTATTCAGTCTTTCAAATAAGTGCTGATGGCGGCGATGGCATCTTCTATATCCGAAATATCGGCATACGCCTCGATGTCGGCCAGGCTCGTGATCCGGCTTAAGGCATAATAGCCATAGTCCGTCTTGATATAATCCCGGATGGAAATGAAACCGTCGGAGGCATAGAGTGCCGCCGTCTTTTCATTGATCGTTGCTTCAAAATGGTTGTTCCGGTCGATGACATGCTGATTCAATACCGCTGCAATCGACTGGCTGGTGTCATAGGCACGGATGATTTTCATGGACAGGGACTGATCGCCGATCTTCGGAAACATCGAAGAGTTTTTCAGCAGTTCCAGGGCATCGCTGCTGATGGAGATGGAGGCGTCGGCAAAGAGGATGCCGCTATGATGGCTGACGGAGTCCGCGGGGCATGAGTCCAGCGTATGACGATGGTCGATGAAATAACGGGCGGCCGCCCGCTCCTGATTCAGGTAGTCGGTCATGACGCCGATGTCGTCGATATTCGTGCCGAGTTCCGTGCGGACCAGCTCCAGGGCAGCCCGGATATCTTTTTTCGTTTGCGACCGGTCGATGATGGCCTGTACCGCAAAGGTAATGGCGATACCCAGCACGACCGACAGGAGGTTGGAAAGGAACTCTTTCATATTCATGCACCTTGACTCTCTCAAAGATAGAAATTCAGAAGGAAGATTCCAAGACAAAGCCGTTTTTTGACTGCATTGTAAGCTGTAAGCATCCTTCTTTCCGGACCGCATTGAGACATTCGTCAAGATAAAGAACGCGGTCATCTACCGGATCGGTTGTTTATTACCGATATTATTGCTAACTTGTCAAACGTCTAAAGATGGATCCTGCTATGAAGAAATTCTTATTTGCGGCAATAGCCGCCTGTCTTGCCCTGCTGGCGTCCTGCAGCGTGCCGCGTGTCAATCATACCGGAGACTTTACGGGCGCCATTTACGGCGTATGGGCGCTGGACTCCCGGAATCAAGTCGATTATTCCGGCGTCCATTTCTATCTGTCCCTGAGCGAGCCCCGGATCGCGCTGGCCAAGAAAGGCAGTTTCACGCAGTTTGACCTCAAGGATGTGGATGTCGACGGCTCCCAGTTTTCCTACAACGCTTCCAAGAAGCTGATCAGCTTCAAGAAGACGCTCTGGCTCACGCAGGGGCTTAACTATGAAATGCGCCTGTCCGGCACCTATAAGGTCCTGGAAATGACCCGGACGCGGCTGGTCCTCCAGAAGGAGTCCTTCGGAGCCCCGACCACGTATACCTTCCACCGGTACAAATAAAACCCACAAAACTGCGACCGTCGATAAAAAGAAAAGCACTTGCATTGCTGCAAGTGCTTGATTCTGAGGAGCTCCCCCGAGCGTCGAATCGTTGAACACCTGGTGAGACATTCTCAAGATAGTAATGTTCATTGATAATTGGATAGATGGACCCGATAAAGATACAGGTACTTAGTAATAATCTCTATATTTGTAAAAACAAACCGAAAATGGACTATCTTCTCAAACGTAGCCTGTGGGTTGCCGGATTGGCTACCTCTTCCTTCCTGCAGCGTTGGTAATCGTGGGAGCGCAGACCTGGTATGAGCAGTGGTATTGGACCGCCTCATATGATAACGCCATTAACGGAATAACGTTTTCCTGCGGCGAAAGACATGACTTGCTGTTCGGAGCGGGGAATGGCAAACTCAAATACGAAGGGCTGGCCATCCGCCCCGTTTACGCGGATTAAGGCCAGCATTTATATTTTCAATGCGGCTACACTACACTATTTTTGCATGTGAAGAAACGTGAAGATGAAATAACACGGGTTACCCTGGCGGGTAGCGTTGTGAATCTGCTGCTGGTGGGGCTGAAGGCGCTGGCCGGGGTGGCAGGGCACAGCGCCGCCATGGTGTCGGATGCGGTGCATTCGTTGTCGGACTTTGTTACGGATATTGTCGTTCTTGTGTTTGTGCGTGTCTCTGCCCGGCCGCAGGATGAGGGCCATGACTATGGACACGGCAAGTTTGAGACGCTGGCAACGCTTTTTATCGGCCTGGCTCTGGCTGCGGCTGCGGTGGGCATTGTGGTAAGCGGTGCCACCAAGCTTGCGAGCTGGCTGCAGGGAGAGGACCTTCCAAGCCCCGGTAAGATTGCCCTGTGGGCGGCGCTGATATCCATCATCACGAAGGAAATCCTCTTCCAATACACCCGGATTAAGGGTCGCAAGCTCAATTCTCCGGCACTGGAGGCCAATGCGTGGCATCATCGGTCCGATGCCCTGAGTTCCATAGGAACGGCTATCGGCATAGGCGGGGCAATCGTCCTTGGGGAGAGATGGACGGTGCTGGATCCGCTGGCGTCCATCGTGGTGGGTGCCATGCTGGTAAAGGTGGCCTGGGACCTGCTGGGACCGTCCTTCGGGGAACTCACGGACAGCTCGCTGCCGACGGATATGGAGCAGGAAATGCTCCGGATTATCAGCGCCGTAGAAGGTGTTGAGGACCCTCATAACCTTAGGACTCGCCGCATCGGCAACCACATTGCCGCGGAGGTGCACATCCGTCTGGACGGGAAGCTCACGCTGGAAAGCGCCCACGAAAAGGCATCAGAAGTGGAAAGGCGTTTCAAGGATCGCTTTGGCAAGGAGTCCCACATCATCATTCACATGGAACCCAGGAAGACGCATAATCCGTAAGCTTTTCCGACGATTTCCAAATCATTGTAAGTTTTGCAAAGATTTGGAAGATAGGGTTCAAGGTGTGGTATAATTGACAAAAACGGTTGGTAACCTTGACAAAAGTGGTTGGTGACGGCCGCCGCGAGGAGGGCCATTTCCCGGAGCCCCCCGCAGCGGTGAGCCGTAGCCGTCGAACCATCTGTGGAGCTGGCGAGCACTATATCCGCTATCGCACGCTATATCTTCAATGGTTTGCTTGCCAAGAACCCATTTACGGAACCAGACGAGCCTGTTGCTTCTGCTAACACCTTCTTTATGTTTGACAAATGATGCTCCGCAATCCTGGCATTTATACCTTTGGCGACCCTCCCTAAGGCCCCAACGAATGATACTCAAAGAGCCACATTTGGGGCATCTTTGACGTCTCCTTATTTTCGGCATATCACTACTTTATTGAAACCGGTTTCAATAAAGTAGTCATAAATATAAATAAATCAAATACTTACTTGGTGTTTCACCAACCGAAAATGTCAATTATATCCAAGGTGTTCAACTTCAATGAAATACGGAGAAAAATTATATCGAAAAAGAAAAAGGACAAACCGATAATTTTACCGATTTGTCCAATTTGGCTCCCCCTGTAGGACTTGAACCTACGACCCCCTGATTAACAGTCAGGTGCTCTAACCAACTGAGCTAAGGAGGAATTTTGTTAGCGCTGGCTCTTTGTTATTACCAGTCCCGATTTCCTTTTCGGGATTGCAAAGGTACTACATTTTTCTGTATCTCCAAATATTTTTCTGTTTTTTTTCCTATCTTTGTTAGTCGTAAGCAAAACAAGCTTTATGGATATCGATCTCCTGTCAAAGATGGTCAAGGAATTGATCCTTGACAAAGATGAAGTGGCCCTCCCGGGGGTCGGGACTTTCGTTGCCGAAATGGTCCCCTCTTCTTTTGCCGACAGGGGTTATACCATCCTTCCGCCCTACCGACGGTTGTTCTTCCGCCAGCGCGTCGATGAAACGGATACCTCGCTGGTCGATTTCTATGCCGCCAGCAACGGAATTGAGAATGACCGAGCCCAGCGGATCGTTACGGACTTCCTGCTGGAGATGCGGGATGTACTCAAACAGAAGAAATCCATCGTCTTCCCGGGTCTCGGGAAACTGCGTGCGACACGCGAGAACCATTTCTTTTTCGTCGCGGATGAGGACCTGGATATCTATCCCGCCGGTTTCGGACTGGAACCGATTTCCCTGAAGACCCACCAGGAAACCCCCGAAGAGGTGTCTTCCGTGGTGGAGCAGCTCCGTGCCATCCTCGCCGAAAAAGCGACGCCCGCCCCTGCCGTCGAGGCGGTTTTGGACGAACCTGAAGCAGCCGAGGCCGCTCCCGTTCCAGAAGTAGAAGAAAAGCCCACAACCGCCGAGGAACCCCAGTCTGTTCCCGTCGTTGAAGCGGAACCCATTGCAGAACCAGAACCCGAACCGGTTGTCGAGCCGGAACCGGTTACAGAGCCGGAGCCCGAGCCGGTTGTTGAGCCGGAGCCCATTGCAGAGCCGGAGCCCGAGCCGGTTATTGAGCCGGAACCCGTTGTGGAGCCAGAGCCCGCAGTCGGGGCGGATATAAAAGAAACTGTGGTCGAAAAGCCTCAACCTGTAGAACCGGAGACTCTCCGGAAACGTCCGGCCTGGAAGGTATGGCTCTGGATTGGACTCGGGCTGATCGGACTGCTTGTCCTGGCCCTGGTGGTCTTCGTCATCCTGGCCCATGTCGCCCCGGACTTCATCGACAGCCTGCTCTACTCCCCCGAAGAGCTCGAGATCCTGCATTACCCTGAGTAATCCGGTTGCGAAGCACGATTGACCGTGCTACGTAACCTATTAATAGTTAAGCAATAACGCAAAATGCCTGCGCCGAAATCGGTGCAGGCATTTTGCATATCTTATTAAATATCAGCCAAATACGAAACACGCCCAACAGGATGGTGCACACCGGACTTAGAGGTAACACGCCCAACAGGATGGGGCACGCCTGACTTGGAGGAAACACGCCCAACAGGATGGTGCACGCCGGGACACGACCCATCAAAAGCCGCGTGGCATCCGGACATCTATTTCACCCGGATGCTGCGGCCGACGCGAAGGGTCGTGCGGGCGGTCAGGCCCGGGTTCAGGCGGCAGATGGCATTGACCGTCGTACCATAGCGACGGGCAATCTTGCCGAGCGTATCGCCTGAACGGATCTTATAGTATTGCGCAGCAGCGGCCTCGCGGGCGGCCTTCTCCCGTTCCGCGGCACGGACAGCCTCGATGGAATCGGCCACGGCGCGGTCACGCTCGTCTCCCACATTGATCTCATACTCTTCATCCTCGGATTCCGGCACATACTTGCTGTTGGCATCCAGATACCGTTTTTTCAAGACAAAGAGACGGTGACGGAGCACGCCCGTTTCGAAATCGATCAGCCACTGGGGGTCGAAGGCATAGCCCTCATAACGGGTCTCAAAATGGAGATGGGGCCCTGTCGAACGGCCGGTAGAGCCGCCCAGACCGATCAACTGTCCGGCTTCGACCCAGTCGCCCGGCTCCACTTCCCGCTTGGAAAGGTGGGCATAATAGGTCTCCAGACCGTTTTCATGACGGATTACGACAAGGTTGCCATAACCCCGCGTATAATTGGACACACGGACGCGACCGGCGAAAGCGGCGCCGATCGGATCACCGGTCTTCAATGGCAGGTCGACCCCCTGATGGCGACGGCGATGGCGGATGCCGAAGGCGGAAAAGACCTTCGTCTGATACGGGCAATGGTACTCGCTCAGCGTATCGGCCACCCAGATGCGGATATCATCCGGAAGGTCGGAAAGGGAGGTATTGTACGGGTTGATGGTATTGGTGCTCCAGTTCCGCGTAAAGGCCTCGCTCTTGAGGGCCTCGGCGGGATCCCGGTAGTATTTCCATGTATTGTCCGTCAGCAGGAGGATCTTGACCCCCGGGGTCTGGGTACTGATGGTATCCATGACCTGCTGGTCACTGGGGTCAATTGACTGGACCGGCTGGCGGTGGA
>ONQC01000026.1 GCA_900319855.1 uncultured Bacteroidales bacterium | reverse complement strand
GATGGTCATCTTCATCGGCTGCATGCTGAGCGTGTTCCAGCAGATCATCGGCATCAACGCCGTGCTCTACTTCGCCCCGCGTATCTTCGAATCGATGGGGGTGAGCAACAACATGCTCTTCACCGTCATCATGGGCGTCATCAACATCACGTTCACCCTGCTGGCCGTGTTCACTGTGGAGAAGTTCGGACGCAAGCCGCTGCTGATCACCGGGTCCCTGGGCATGGCCGTCGGCGCCCTGGGCGTGGCGCTCTCCAATGTCGTGAGCCTGCCCGCCGTGGTGCCCGTCCTCAGCATCATGGTCTACAGCGCCTGCTTCATGTTCAGCTGGGGACCGATCTGCTGGGTCTACATCTCGGAACTGTTCCCGAACACCATCCGCTCCGAAGCCACGGCGATCGCCGTCGCCTTCCAGTGGATCTTCAACTTCATTGTGTCCTCCACCTTCGTTCCGATGTACAGCATGGAACTGGGTTCGATGGGCGACAAGTTCGGACATTTCTTCGCCTACGCCCTCTATGGCATCATCTGCCTGATCGCGGCGGTCTTCGTCTGGAAGATTGTCCCTGAGACCAAGGGAAAATCCCTGGAGCACATGACCCATCACTGGCGTGAGCACAACGAGAAGCGCAAGCAGAACAAGAAGAAGTAACATTCCATCCTAATGAAGGTAAGGCCGGGCGGGGGTGAAACTCCGCCCGGTTTCCATTTTGAGATACGGGATTCTTCCCGTATCTTTGTTTCTATGAAACGCATCCTTCCCCTTCTGCTGCTCCTGGCAGCCCTGACAGCCACCGCACAGACACCGAACGCCGTCATCACCCTTTCCGTCGGCCAGCTTCGCGCGGAACCGGACTACGAGTCCCCGCTGGAGACCCAGATCCTGATGGGAACGCCCGTCGAAGTCGTCGACAGCGTCTCCTACTGGCGCAAGGTCATCGCACCGGATTACACCGCCTGGATCAACGTCCTCGGCCTGGCTCCGCTGCCCCAGGACTACGTCGCCGCACCGAAATTCATCTGCACGGCCGAATTCACGCACGTGTTCGCCCGCCCTTCCGAAAAGGCCGACCGGCTGTCGGACCTGGTCATCGGAGACCTGTTGCGGGACGGAGGCCGGCGCCGCGGCGCATGGCAGAGGGTCCTGCTGCCGGACGGACGCGAAGGCTGGGTACGGAAACGGGACCTGTCGCCCTTCGCCCAGTGGGCGGCCCGGCGGACGGGCTCGCCGGCGGACGTGGTCACAACGGCCCTGACATTCGCCGGTACGCCCTATCTCTGGGGCGGGAATTCCGTCAAGGGCTTTGACTGCAGCGGCCTGGTCAAGCTATCCTGCTTCCTGAACGGCGTGTTGCTTCCGCGCAATGCCTCCCAACAGGTCAAGCTCGGCATCGAGCTGGATGTCAGCCATGTACTGGAAGGCGACTACAGCAACCTGCAGCCCGGAGACCTGCTGTTCTTCGGGAACCGGGATACCGGACGCGTTTCCCATGTCGCCCTGTATATCGGCGAAGGAAAAATCATCCACGCCTCACAGGTTGTCCGGATCAACACCCTGTCCGGGACGGGTCCCGATGTCTATGAAAACGCCTGGCGGCTCTTGTACGGACGCCGGATCCTGGGCACTTCCGATGCCCTGCCGCTGACGGGATCGCCCTATTATTTCGTCCAGAAATAGCAGATTTCGCAAATAATCCTTGGTCACTTAAATCAATTTATATAACTTTAATCGGGATTTTCGTATCCTACCCAGTAGGAACAATGTCTTAAACTTTGAAAAGCTTCCCTGGCTTAAACGCTGAGAAACTTCGCAAGGATGACTGTGGTTATCCTTGAAGATCTTTACGGATCGTATTTGTTCAACGTTTATATTAACAGGCATTGTTATGAACCCTACACTGGCACAAGAAGCGTCCTTTGACCGTAAAAGGCACATTATTGGCGCTATCTTCGGGCCCATCTGCGCCCTTCTGGTTTATTTCCTCCCCATTGCCGGCCTGGCCGACAATCCGGAAGCACACAAACTGCTCGCCATTGTGACGTTTGTGGCCTTCTGGTGGATTTGCGAACCGGTTCCCATCCCCGTCACTTCCATCTTGGGTCCGACACTCTGCGTCATTTTCGGCGTCGTATCGGTAACCGATGCATTCAAGGCATTCGCCAGCCCGATGATCTTCCTGTTCATGGGCGGCTTCCTGATTGCCAAAGGCATGATGGTCAACGGATTGGATAAACGTATCGCCTACGGCATCATGTCCATGAAATGGGTGGGAGACTCGCCGCGCCGGATTTTCCTGGCCATCGGACTGGCCTGTATGCTCTGCTCCGGCTGGATCAGCAACACCGCCACCGCAGCCATGATGTTCCCCATCGCGCTCGGCCTGCTGGAAGCCATCCGTGAGATGATGGCCGTCAACGGAAAGGAAATCGACCTGAGCAAATACAAATATTCCACCGGCCTGATGCTGATGACGGCCTATGCCTGCTCCATCGGCGGTGTCCTCACCCCGATCG
This sequence comes from uncultured Bacteroidales bacterium, assembly GCA_900319855.1. Classification (GTDB taxonomy): domain Bacteria; phylum Bacteroidota; class Bacteroidia; order Bacteroidales; family UBA932; genus Cryptobacteroides. The sequence continues at coordinate 21,215 of ONQC01000026.1, read as the reverse complement.
GTACGCCCCCGAACATCATCATGATCGGTTTTATCCGGGAACTTGCACCCGAGGCGCCGCAGATCACCTTCTTCAACTGGATGGTCTGGGGCTTCATCGCCATGGTCCTCTACTTTGTCATCACCTACTTCGTCCTGCAGAGGATGTTCCCGGCCGACGTGAAGCACATCGACGGCGCCCAGGAATTCATCCAGGACCGCAAGAACGGACTGGGCAAATGGACCCGCGCCCAGAAGAACACCCTCATCGCATTCTGCGTCGCGGTCGCCCTCTGGGTCCTGCCGGGTATCCTCAGCGCCATCCAGAACATTGCGCCCAATGCCGTCAATGCAGATTTCGTGAAAGCCTACAACAGCCACTTCCCGGAAGCCATCGCAGCCATGATCGGCGGCCTGATGCTGTTCCTGATGCCGACCGATCTCAAGGAAGGCAAGATGACGCTTTCATGGAAAGAAGGACTCGCCGGCATCGACTGGGGTACGCTGCTCCTCTTCGGCGGCGGCCTGTCCATCGGCGGCATGGTCTTCTCCACCGGTCTTTCCCAATGGATTGGCGAGTCCCTGACCAGCGCACTCGGCGGCCAGCCGTCTGAATACCTGTTCCTCACGGTATTTGCCGTTACGGCCCTGCTGCTCTCTGAACTCACGTCCAACACCGCCGTCGCCAACCTGATGGGGCCGATCGCCATCGCCACCGCCGCATCCCTGGGCTTCAGCCCCGTACCGGTCTGCGTGGTCATGGCCCTGTGCACTTCACTGGCCTTCATGCTCCCGGTTTCCACACCGCCGAACGCGATTGTCTACGCCTCCGGCTACGTCCCGATCACCAAGATGATCAAGGCCGGCGTCATCCTCGATATCATCGGCGTATTCGCCGTCACCATTCCGTTGGTCTACTTCGTCGTCAAAGCTATCATGGGAGTTTAAGTCATGAAAAAAGGATTTCTCAGTCGCATGAGCGACATGGCAAAGATCCAGCATCGCGCTGCCTTTGCCGACGTCCACCAGAAAGTCACCCAGTTCAAGTACGGCTCCGATGCGTTCATGCGCATCCTGGAGAGCCGCTACTCCTGCCACGCCTTCAGCAAATACCCCGTTTCCGAGACCAAGCTGCAGATGATCCTGGATGCCGGCCGGATGGCGCCCTCCGCGGGGAACTGCCAGCCGACCCGGATCTGGGTCGTCAAGAGCGAAGAAGCGCTGGCCCGCCTGCATACCGTCCATCCCTGCTACGGAGCCCCGGTCGTGCTGATCGTCGGCTGCCGCAATGAAGAAGCCTGGGTACGGCCCTACGACGGGGTCATCGCCGCCAAGACCGATGCCGCCATCGTCCTGACTCATCTGATGCTCACGGCTACGGATGCCGGTCTGGCGAACATGTGGATCTGGGACTTCAATCCCAGCAAGATCCGGGAAGTCCTTCCGGAAACGCGGGAACACGGGGTCTACGGCCTGCTGGCCATCGGCCACCCCGCCTCCGGAGCCGGACAGCCTACGGAACTGCACGCCGTCCGCAAATCGCTGGATGAACTGGTGAAGGTTCTCTGATGAAAATACGCTTTTCGTGAAAAAGACCGCATTCCTGCGGTCTTTTTTCGCAATTTGCCTTTTTTCATCGAAGGCAACGGCGACGGCACCTTCACCTGGCTCTATAAGATCCGCTCCAATTAGCACCGCGGTCCGACCGTCAGGGACGATCTGCAGGTGACGTGGATATTTCAGAAAAATCACTATCTTTGCAGTCAACAAAAACAAAGAGTTATGAATTTACGTGACTTTAAGAAAGACGTCGAATATTTCGTCGGCGAATTCGTAGATGACTGCGCCCTCTTCCTCTGCCTGAATCCCAGCCAGGATACCGAGAAGATCCAGGATATCGTCGAAGAGGCGGTCGACCTCTACAACGACCTCAAGGACAAGGCGAACCTCCTTCCCGCCGAAGGCAAGCGCGTCTACTTCGCCGACCTCCGCAAGGAAATGGTCGAGAAAGTAGACGCACTGTACGAACGGCTCAGCGCCATCGTCGCCGCCGCGAAGAAATAAGGGGAGTTATTTCCCCGCCAGGTGTTTCTCCCAGTCCCATGCGGACTTGAGAGTCTCCTCAACGCTACGCTCGGCCCTCCAGCCGAGCTTTTCGTTTGCCAGGGTCGGATCGGCCCAGATGGCCGACACGTCACCCGCCCGGCGCGGTGCGAACTTGTAATTGAGTTTCAGACCGTTGACTTTCTCAAAGGCATTGACCAGCTCCAGGACGGAAACGGGGCGTCCGGTTCCGACATTGAAGATCTCGTAATCCTGCTCCATCTTGCCATCCAGCATGCGGCGCACGGCGAAGACATGGGCCCGCGCCAGGTCGACGATGTCGATGTAATCCCGCTGGCAGGTGCCGTCCGGGGTCGGATAATCATTGCCGAAGATGCTCAGGCACTCGCGTTTGCCGATGGCCGTCTGGGTGATGAACGGGACCAGGTTGTTCGGAACGCCGCGCGGCAACTCGCCGATAAGGGCGGAAGGATGGGCCCCGATCGGATTGAAATACCGAAGGGCGATGCCTTTGACAAGGCCCTTGGTAGCCAGGACCGTATCCCGCAGGAAATCCTCGCACATCTGTTTGGTATTGCCGTAGGGGGAGGTCGCCGGCTTGCGCGGGCTCTGCTCGGTCACAGGGACTGTATCCGGTTCGCCATAGACCGTGGCCGAGGAGGAGAAGAGCACGTTACAGCCCTTTTCCTGTGCCACGTCCAGCACGTTCAGGAAACTTTGGAGGTTGTTCTTGTAATACTTGACCGGCTCCGCGACCGACTCGCCGACCGCCTTGTAGGCCGCAAAATGGATCACGGCGTCGATGGCATAGTCCGCAAACAGTTTCCGGACCGCGGCCTCATCACAGAAATCCATCCTTACCAGCGGGATATCCTCCCTGCCGGTGATTTTCTTCACCCCTTCAAAGCAGGTGGTATCGCAATTGGAGAAATTGTCGGCCACGACCACCTCATAGCCGGCCTGGATCAGCTCGACAGTCACATGACTGCCGATAAAACCGGCCCCGCCGGAAACCAAAACTGTTTTACTCATATCTTTTTTAATTTTCACTAGCAATTAACGCAATAATCCGGTCCACCACCGGCAGGTGGCTCCAACTGGGAGAGACGCAGTTGTTCAGCATCACCGAAAAGACAATCGTGTCTTCCTTGCCGCCGCCTGACGGGACGATATAGCCGCTGTAGCAGCGGACGCCCTCCATGGATCCGCTCTTGTACCGGATCCTCTGTTTGAGGGCTTTGTCTTCATTCTGCAGCCGCGGGGCATAGCTGCCCGGATCGCCCGGACTGCCGAGGATCTCGAGGAAATCCGTATAAACCGGGCTGTCCATCAGTTTGCGCAGGAAAGCGCAGAAGAAATCCGGAGAGATCCAATTGTCACGCGCCAAACCGCTGCCATCGATGATGCGGACCGATGACGGGTCCAGTCCCATCCGGCGTAAGGCCGCGCTTTCCACCTTGCGGCATTCCTGATAATCCGCCGATCCGCCCTTCACCTTGCCCAAAGTACGGTAAAGGGTCTCCGCATAATAATTGTCGCTGCGGTCGTTGGTGATGTGCGCAATCTTTTTCAAGGAAGCGGATTGGGTGCCGCCCAGAACCGTCAGGCTGTCCGCCGGGATGCCCAGGACGGTCCGGTCGGGCGCACGCAGGAGACCCCGGTCGTCGAGGTCTGCGATCCCGGCGACTTCCACGCCGTTGCGGGCCAGATACTCCTTGAAATAATGCGCACAGGTCAGCGCACCGAACTTGTTGCTGCACTCCTCTTTCTTCGGATTGCGGTCAATCGCGAAGGTCCCGCGCATTTCCGCGACGGGAGCCAGATCCGTATTGAACAGGTAAAGCTGGTCGCCGCTTCCCTTCTCGGCGGTCACGGCCAGATTGCCGTAGGTCATCCAGGGAAGTTCCGGATAGGTCGGCTTCACGCTGACCGGATCCCCCACCTTTTTGCCGGCGGCCACCTGGACATTCAGGATATTCCGATAAAAGCCGAGCCCGTTCCCGCCGGCGCCGTAATAGGTCCCGATGTCCTGGTAAGACCAGCTGTCTTTCTCAATCGGGCCGTCGAAATAGCGTCCGTCGCCGACCACCCGGCCTTCGACCCGACGGATGCCGGCATCGGTCAGCAGCTTTTTCCACCGCCCGAAAAGGGTCTGGAGCGGAATGGCGACAGAATCGTCCGTCCCCAGGGTCGGATCGCCGCCGCCGATAATATAGACGTCCCCTTTCAGGACACCGTCCTCGATCCGGCCGCTGTAGCCCAGGCGGGTTTCAAAACGGAAATCCGGTCCCAGTTCAAGCAAGGCCAGGCCCGTGGTAATCAATTTGGTATTGGAGGCCGGAATCAGCCGCTGGCTGCTGTTCCACGCCACTACGGTATCCCCATTCGCCTTGATGGCCAGCACCCCCAGGGAAGACCCTTTCAGCGTCTGGCCGGCGGAGACGGATTCCAGGTAGCGGCGCACCTTCCCGGGCGCATCGCCGGCCCGGCTGACCGCACGCTGCTGCGCAGCGGCCGGGAAGGCCAGCAGAACCGTCAGTATGAGGGGAATCAGCTTTTTCATCCTTTGAAAACGGCGCGGACCAGCGCCGGGATATCTGCGACTTTGACGACTTGGATGCCGCCGGTCGCTTCCTTGTCCAGGGAAGTATATTTCGAAAGATAGATCTTGCGGAAACCCAGCCGGGCGGCCTCCTGCACACGGCGGGACGGCTGGCTGACCGGACGGATCTCGCCGGACAGGCCCACCTCGCCGGCGAAGCAGACATCGGAAGGGATCGGGAAATCGAAATTGGAGGAAAGGACGGCACAGACCACGGCCAGGTCGCACGCAGGGTCCGCGACACGCAGGCCGCCGGCCATGTTCAGGAAGACGTCCTTCATGTTGAGCTTGAAACCGGCCCGTTTCTCCAGCACGGCCAGGAGCATGTTCAACCGGCGCACGTCAAAGCCTGTCGCGCTGCGCTGGGCCGTGCCATAGGCCGCCGTACTGACCAGGGCCTGCACTTCGAACAGGAAGGGACGCAGCCCGTCCAGCATGGCGGCGACGGCCGTCCCGCTCAAGCCTTCTTCGTGCATGGGCATCAGCATTTCAGAAGGATTGGTCACTTCCCGTAGTCCGGCTCCGGTCATCTCGAACACCGCCAGTTCCGAAGTAGAACCGAACCGGTTCTTGATGCTGCGCAGCAGGCGGTAAGAGCCCTTGTCATCGCCTTCGAACTGAAGCACGACATCCACGATATGTTCCAGAATCTTCGGACCGGCGATGGTTCCGTCCTTGGTGATATGGCCGATCAGCAGCACCGGGATGCCGGTGGATTTGGCGAAATGCAGCAGCAGCGAGGTCACCTCTTTGACCTGGGTCACGCTGCCGGCCGAGGAGTCCACATTTTCCGAATACATGGTCTGGACCGAATCCACGACCACCAGGTCCGGATTCATCTGCTGCGCCTCCGCAAGGATGCGCTCGATACACGTCTCACTGTAGATGAAACAATTGGAGGCATCCCCGCCCAGACGGTCCGCCCGCATCTTGACCTGGCGGGCGCTTTCCTCACCGGAAACGTACAGGGTCTTCAGGCCCGGAGCCCCCAGCGGAAGCTGGAGCGACAGGGTGGATTTGCCGATGCCCGGTTCGCCGCCCAGCAGCACGAGCGAACCCTCCACGAGCCCGCCGCCCAACAGGCGGTCCACCTCGGCATTACCCAGCAGGATACGGCGGTCCTGGGCCGACCCGACTTCCCGCAGCGGCTGGGGCGCATGCCCGCCCGACCGCGAAGCCGCGGCCGCAGCCTTGGGCGCCTTACCCGTTGCTACGGTCTTCTCCACCAAGGTGTTCCACTCCTTGCAGGCCGGGCACTGGCCCAGCCATTTCGAGTACTCGTTCCCGCAATTCGTGCAGAACCACACGCTTTTTTCCTTCGTCGCCATGTTGCAACCGTCATCCCTTTTGGGAATCATACAAAGATACAAAAAAAACGGCACCGTAAATGCGGTGTCGTACATTTGCTGACAACCGGCCAGGCCGGCGAAATAGCACAAAAAAGCCGCGGATTACTCAGCGACGACTTCCTCGGCGATTTCCTGGGCAGCAGCGGCGAGGGAATCGATGGCAGCCTCGGTGGAATCGGCGACGGTTTCAACCGTTTCCTCGACAGTGGCTTCAGCCTTCTGACCCTTGTTACCGCAAGCAGAGACCGCGAACATCATCGCGACGACTGCGACAGAAAGAATTACTTTTTTCATGGTTCAAGTACTTTTACCAATTAAACAAACACATTTTGCAAGGCAAAAGTACTGCGCTTTCCAATAGGAACAAACAGTTTTTTTGACTTTATCGTTTTAGTTTTCAGCGCGGTAACTCGAAAACCTCCATATCGTGAATCTTTCCGCTATCAATCTGAAAGCGGAGCGCCGTCCGAACCAGCTGCCATCCTTGCAATCCGGCCGCTCCGGGATTGATGGCCAGCAAGTTATACTGCTTGTCATGCATAACCTTCAGGATATGGGAATGGCCGCAGACAAAGATATCGGGCCGGTGGGCGTCGATCATGGCGCGCACATTCAGGGGATAATGCCCCGGATAGCCGCCGATGTGGGTCATCAGCACTTTCAGGCCTTCGCAGTTGAAAAGCTGGGTCAGAGGACATTCGAACCGGATCTCCTGGGCATCGCAGTTGCCATAGACGCCGACCAGCGGTTTGAACGCCGAAATCGAATGGACGAAATCAATCCCGCCGCCGAAATCGCCGGCATGCCAGATCTCGTCAACCGGATCCAGGAACCGCTTGAACTCGTCGGAGAAAACCCCGTGGGTATCCGATATCACTCCGATTTTCATGGGATTACAGATACTTGAAATAGACTGCCTCCGCCGCCGTCACCGCCGCCGTTTCCGTCCGCAGGCGGGACGCGCCCAGATGGACGGGCACAAAGCCGGAATCTAGCGCGAGACGGGCCTCTTCCGGCGAGAAATCGCCCTCCGGCCCAATCAGGACCTCAACCCGGTCGCCGGCGAAAGCCGACAGCGCCTCCTTGATGGAAATCCGCGGATGTCCTTCATCCTCAAAGCAATAGGCAATCAGCCGAAGGGCGTCCGAATCGGCATGGGCGATAAATTCCTTCACTCCTGTCGGTTCCTCCACCTGGGGCAGGCGGGCTTTCAGGGACTGTTTGGTCGCGGACAAGACAATCTTCCGCAGCCGATCGGTCTTGAAGACTTTCCGCTCGGAACGGTCGCCGATCACCGGTACGATCCGGTCGACGCCCACTTCGGTCGCCTTTTCGGCGAACCATTCGTACCGGTCGTTGTTCTTGGTCGGGCAGACCGCCAGGGTCAGGTGATAGGAATGACTCCCCCAGCCCGGTTCCGACGACAGGACCATCAGGTCCACACCCTTGGGAGAATCCGAGACCAACTCACACAGGTACAGCGTCCCTTCCCCGTCGATGACATGGATCCGGTCCCCCGTCCGATGCCGGAGCACCTTGACGCAGTGCACGCTTTCCTCCGGGCCCAGGTGGCCGAAGCCGCCGCCCATATCCGGGCTGTAGAACAGTTCCATTACTTGCGGATAATTTCGATTTCGCCGGACAGGCCGACTTTCAGGATCTGGGAGGAACGGCCGGTGGCCTCCTGCTCCAGCCAGGGCTCGACGACATAGTCCACGCCCTCCTTGATGGCCTGCGAGATCTCCGCAAACCGGGTCGGCGTCGGCTCGCCGGAGAGATTAGCGGAAGTCGAGACGATCGGTCGGCCGAGCTTGAAGCAGACATTGCGGCAGAACTCCATCATCGGGATGCGGATGCCCACGCTACCGTCTTCCGCCACGGCGTTCCAAGCGATGAAATGCCGGTCCGGAACGGCCTTCTCCCCTTCAGCCGGCGCTTTCCCGGCAATGGCGCCGGGGTAGATCAGGGTCATCGGCCGGTCATTGACCTCGACCAGCTGGATGGCGATGTCCGGGATTTCCTTGACATACCGTCCGACCTGGTCCAGGCTGGCGGCCAGCAGGACCAGCGCCTTGGCGTCGCTGCGCTGCTTCAGGGCATACACCTTGGCGACAGCCTCCGGATTCGTGGCATCGCAGCCGATGCCCCAGACCGTATCGGTCGGGTAAAGGATCAGTCCGCCCTCGCGAAGGACCTGCAAGGTCTCGGACAGGATGGTATCAATGGTTTTCTTCATGGTTGGGAGACAAGATGGTAACGATGGGATAATGATCCGAATACGGCACATGCAGCACCGAATGGGAGACGGCCCGCAGGACATCCGGGAACAGGATGTAATCAATCCGCAGGAAAGGCCGGAAGAAGGAATAGGTGGCTCCGAACCCCTTTCCCGCTTCCATGAACGTGTCCTTGCGTCCGCGACTCAGGCGCCAGTAGGTATAGGACAGCGGATTGTCGTTGAAATCCCCGGCCACCAGCGCCGCGGTCGGACAGTCGTCGATGTTCCTGAGGACCATGTCGACCTGGCGGGGACGCAGGGTGATCGAAGTCTTCATCCGCTGCTCCGTGTCCCGGAAAACCTCCTTATAGTCGCCCTTGAATACCTGGGCGACCCGCGGGAGGGAAATGTTATAGCTCTGGAAATGACAATTATAGATCCGTACGGGCGTTCCCTTCAGGATATAATCGCCGTAGATGGCCAGGTTGGAGCTCTCTTCGAAGTCCAGCTTCCCTTTGGCCCGCAGCGGGAAACGGCTCAGGGTCACGTTGCCATAAGATCCCTTATCCGTCGGATAGACATAGTATTCGAGGTCATAGCCCTTGAAATGCTTCCGGAAGAAACTGCGGATCTGGCCGGCATCTTCGATGAAGAATTCCTGCAGGCAGATGACGTCAGCATCCTGGGCCTGGAGCAGGCGGACCACCGAGTCTACCGCAGCCGAACGGCTGTCGGCGGAGGACATCCCGAAGCGCCCGACATTGTAAGAGACGATCTTGATGTCGTCCGGACCGGGCTCGGCGCCCTGCGAGGAGAACTGGAAGAAGCGGCCGAAGACGAGCAGGGACGGCAGGAGGGCGACCAAAGGGATGAGGGCCGCCTTGGACCCGCGCAGCACCGACCCCGCCAGCAAAAAGACATTCAGCAGGAAAAAGGGAATGTACAGCAGGCCGAAAAGCGTCATGCCCCAAGCCTTCGCCGGATTGAAGAAAACGGACACGTAGCTCAGTCCCAGCAGTCCAGCCGAGACCAGCATGAACATCCGGGAGGTCAGTCCCAGAAACCAGTTCCGTTTCTTCTCCTTTGCCATGGCGCTAGAACCAAAGGTCGCGGTCGTACAGGCGCCGGCTCCGACGCCACCAGAACATCAGCAGGAAACCGACCAGCATGCCGCCGAGATGGGCGAAATGGGCGACGCCGTCCGCCGTTCCCAGCACACCGGTCAGCAGTTCAATCACCGCAAAGATCAGGATGAACCACTTGGCTTTCATTGAGATCGGCGGGAAGACCAGGGTCAGGATGCTGTCCGGATAGAGCATGGCATAACCGATCAGGATGCCGTAGACGGCACCCGAAGCGCCCAGGGTCGGGGTATTGACCAGGGCATAGTAGGCGCTCATGTTCCCGGCGGCCAGCACGGGCTGGACCTGCAGGTATTGCACCAGGGTGTGCAGGGCCACGGCGCCGAGGCCGCAGATGAAATAGTAGACGCCGAATTTCTTCGATCCGATGGCCTGCTCGAGCACGGTGCCGAACATCCACAGGGACCACATGTTGAAGAAGATGTGCCAGATCCCGCCGTGCATGAACATGTGCGTCACGATTTGCCAGGGACGGAAGAAATAGGACGTGGGGAAGAACATCGCGAAGGTCCGGATCATGAAGTCTTCGTTGATCAGGGTCGCGATGAACATGATCACGTTGATGATCAGCAGGTTCCTCGTAACCGGCGGAATAGAGGACAGGAAACCGCCACGGTTGCCGCCATTATAGTCGTAATAAGCCATGTCAGAATTTCTTTTCCAATTCATCAGCGTCCAGCAGCGACAGGATCTTGCGGCCGCCGGGCGTATACTCCGCATTCTCGCAGCCGAACAGGGTATCAATCAGCCGCTGTGCCTCGATGGGGGAAGTCAGGGTCTTGCCGCCGGAGGCGCCGAGGCGGGCGAATTTCTCCGCCATCGCCGATTCCATCATGCCCGGCAGCGAGGTATGGTCATCCGACAGGATGAGCAGCAGGTCCTGGACCAGGGTCTCCACCCGGTCCGGATCGCAGGAAAAACCGTCCGGCACACCCCCAACCACAATGGTGTCGTTCCCGAAGGGACGGATGTCGAAACCCAGGGAGGAAAGCAGCTGCGCATGTTCGTCGAACAGCAGGCGGTTGGCCGTACCGACCTGGACCTGGACCGGGAACAGCGCGCTCTGGCTGACGTGGCCGCCCCGGGTGATCGCCTGCAGGAAACGCTCGTACAGGATGCGCTCGCGGGCCCGGCGTACATGCACCAGCAGGATGCCGTCCTTGTTGGGGGTCAGGATGTATTTCCCCTGGAAAATCAACGTCGCAGCCGTCGGTATCGTCTTCTCCTCGAAAAGCTTTCCGTAGTCCTCCCGCTTCTCGACATAACCGCCCTGCCAGGAAGGATTGCCTCCCTGCCAGGCGGGGGTATCCGCTTTTCCGGAAGATTCCGGCATCCCCTCAAAGGGATTGTAGGTCGGGTCGAAGGAGACATTCGGCATCACCGGATCCGGACGGAACCGCTCATAGTCCTTCCCGAAAACGGGAAGTTCCGGAACGTCCGCACGGTCGAAGTCGATGCCCCCGTCCAGATGGCCCAGGGCCTCCCGGACGCAGGCGTAGATCACCTGGAAGATGACATTGTCCTCGGCGAACTTGACCTCGGTCTTGGTCGGATGGATGTTCACGTCGACGCTGTGCGGGTCGACCGTCAGGTAGAGGAAATAGGAAGGAACCGCCCCGTCGGCGATCTGGTCCTCGTAGGCCTTCATGACCGCCTTGTGCAGGTAGGGGCTGCGGAAATACCGGCCGTTGACAAAGAAGAACTGGCTGCCGACGGTCTTACGCGCCGCATCGGGCCGGCAGACATAGCCGCTGACCGCGACGACGGAAGTCTCGGCAGCGACGTCCACGACCTTGTCGACAGCGTTGTTTCCCAGCAGGTCCTGGATCCTGAATTTCAAGGATTTGGCCGGTTTGAGCACATGGATGTCGCGGCCATTGTGGATCAGGGTAAACCCGATCTCGGGACGGGTCAGGGCGACCCGGGTGAACTCCTCGACGATGTGCTTGAATTCCACATTGTCGGATTTGAGGAATTTCCGGCGCGCAGGGACGTTGTAGAACAGGTTGCGGACAGAGAAGTTGCTGCCCTTGGGCGCGGCGGTCTCGACGGTCGCCAGGTGTTTCGAATCCGCGAATTCCACCTGGCAGCCGACCGGGTCTTCTTCCCGGCGGGTCTTGAGGGTCACCTCGGCCACGGCCGCGATCGAGGCCAGCGCCTCTCCGCGGAAGCCGAAGGTCCGGATGTCTTCCAGATCCTCCGCCGACGCGATCTTGGAAGTGGCATGGCGTTCAAAGCAAAGCACCGCCTCGTCCGGAGACATGCCGCAGCCGTTGTCGATCACCTGGATCAGCGTCCGGCCGGCATCGGTGATGACGACCGTGACCTGGTCCGCACCGGCGTCCACGGCGTTCTCCATCAGCTCCTTGACCACGGAAGCAGGCCGCTGCACGACTTCGCCGGCAGCGATCATGTTCGCGATATTGCTCGGAAGGATCCTGATATCCATTTCGTTACAGCAGGGCGTAGAACTTGGAGATATAGATCAGGACGATCAGCACCAGGATCAGGCCCACGATGCCGATGTAGGTCTGGGCCTTGGTCGATCCGCGGCGGCGGGTATAGTTGCCGTTGCGGAAAGCGCCCTGGATATAGGAGCCGGGGGCATGTTCCCCTTTCTCCTGGTTTTCCTTCTCGATGCTGCCGTCGACCTTGCCGAACATCTGGCGACGTTCTTCCTTCTCCTGGTCATAGTAGATCGGCTTGTAATTGAAGACCCTGTGCTCCTGGTCTCCGAAAAAACTGAATCGTGCCATGGTTTGGTCCGTTATCTGTCAATTAGCAAAATTAACATATTTTTCCGTATTTTTGTGTCAAATACGAATCTCCCATGGGAAATTGCCTCCAAAACACATGCCCGGTCCGCGTCGGCAACGGGTATGACGTCCACCAGCTGGCTCCGGACCTGCCGATGTGGCTCGGCGGCGTGCGGATCGATGCGCCGGTCGGTTTCGTGGCCCATTCCGACGGCGATGTCGCCATCCACGCCCTGTGCGACGCCCTGCTAGGCTGCCGCGGCCTCGGCGATATCGGCCACCATTTCCCGGACACCTCCGACACATGGAAAGGCGCCGACAGTAAGGACCTGCTCCGCCGGGTGCTGGACCTGGTCTGCACCGACGGCTGGCAGGTCGGCAACGTGGACATCACCATCGCCCTCCAGCGGCCGAAGATCGCCGCCTATGTCCCGCAGATGCGGTCGGTGCTCGCCGGCATCCTGGGCGTCGGGGAGGACTGCGTGTCTGTCAAGGCGACCACGACCGAGAAGATGGGTTTCGTGGGCCGCTGCGAAGGCTGCCAGGTCTGGGCCACGGCCGTCATCTGGCGGCCATAGGGCGCTTTTCCCGGCCCGCGACGCTTTCTCCATATCCGCAACCTTCAAGTTTTTGCAAAAAAAATTTGCAGATTGCCAAAAGAGTTGTACATTTGCAGTCCCAATCGGTAACGAGCGGGAACATTGAGATATGGTGTAATGGTAGCACTACAGATTCTGGCTCTGTCAGTGAGGGTTCGAATCCTTCTATCTCAACCAACGCACGGTTTCGCAGCCAAGCAGAATCGATGCGTTTTTTTAATGAAAGGATGGCGGGGTAGCTCAGCTGGTTAGAGCGTCGGATTCATAATCCGGAGGTCGTGGGATCGTGACCCACTCCCGCTACAAATTGTCATTCTGAGCGAAGCGAAGAATCTCAACATACGTCTTGGTCCGACTACGTTCGGCCAAACAGGCGAAACCTCTCTATATGCCTCCGGCGCAGTACCCTGCGGCGGTTTTTTTGTTATCTGCCAGGTTGTTGCGTTCCTACAAGCGCCCTCGTTCCCGGATTTGTACAATGGAACTCGCCTGGAGCACTGATTCTCTGCTCAAACCCAATGAAGAAATCTCTAGGCCCCGCCATCGCGGCCTGGAGATTTCATTCGCCACTTCCGAAGAGGTCCTTGCGGGAATCGACGAGGCGGACGAGTTCGATCGTGGTGTTGATGCCGAGTTTGCGGAAAATGTTGTTCTTGTGGGTCTCGACGGTGCGCTGGGAGATGCCCATGCGGTCGCCGATTTCCTTGCTGAAGAGGCCTTCCGCACAGAGTTTGGCCACTTCCACTTCGCGGGGCGTCAGGTGCACGTCCGGAGAAATGTCGGACATGGCCCGGGCGATGTCCGCCAGTTCTTCCTTGCGTTCCTGCACGGTCATCGAATCTTCGGCCTTGCCCAGTTCCACGAGCCGGCCCTGCAGTTCGACGGCTTTGCGCTGGATCCGTTCATTGCGCTTGCGCAGCCGATGCATGTATAAGGTCCCGACGCAAACAGCCAGCAGCATGGCGGTAAGGCAAATGAACAGCAGGGTCATCCGTTTCTGGTTGCGCAGCCGCAGCCGCTCGGCGGACAAGGCCGCCTCCGCTTCCGTAAGTTCGTACCGGATCCGGAATTCATTGAGCTGCTGCAGGGTTTCCTGATTGGCGATGCTGTCGTTCAGGGCGATATAACGCTCCATGCTGGAAAAAGCGGCGGCAGGATTGGTCTCCCGCTGCAAGTCCGCCAGTTCCTTCATGATATTCCGCTCGACCATCCGGTTGCCCGTCTCGCGGGCCAGGCCGGCCGCCTGCTGGAGGTACAGGATCGCCGAGCGGGAATCGCCGCGCTTCGAAGCCAGGGTTCCCTGCTGCTGACGACATACGGAAAGGGAATGTACATTGTGGGTCGCCTCGAAGACCGGGACCGCCTGGGACAGACAGTTCTCCGCCTCAGCCAATTGCCCGGAATCCAGATAGATGGCTGCCAGCTGGGAAAGCCGGACCGCCATTTTCTCCGTCCGGCCGGCCTGCTTGTCCAGCTTATAGGCATCCGTCGCGAAGCGGATGGCTTCCTCATAACGGCCTAATTTATTGTAGATATCCGCAGCCATCCCATACCGGATGGCCAGGGCGTCCGGCGCATCCCTTCCTTCCTCTACCTCGATGGCATCGGTGATCATGCGCTCCGCCATGTCGTATTCCCCCATCGCCAGATAGACGCCGGCCAGGTTGTTCAGCGACGAGCTGATCCGTCCGGGATCCTTGCTGGCTATGTCGAGCTTATAGCATTCTTCCATGGCCTGGAGGGCCAGGTCAAAGATGCCGAGGCGGTGGTAGGCCGCTCCCAGCAGGCTCAGGCACTCGCCCAGGTTTTCCTCATCCGTGGACGCACGCAAAGCCGGAAGGGCCGTTTCGCAAAGGCGGGCTGTTTCTTCGTAATGATTGTCTTCGTAGGCCTGGAACGCCTGTTCCAATGAGACCAGGGCGTCGGCAAGACTCTGGGGAGGAGTCGACACCGTACCTACCGTTACGGACAAAGATAAAACAAGGTACAGAAAAATTCTCAGGATCATGATAAGTTCGTCTTTCGCCTGTTAGAGCGAAGTTAAGGATTTTCTGACAAAAAGAAAAAGCAAAAAAGAAAAATGTTATCTTTACAAAAAGCGGAAAAGCATGAAAAAGAGCCTATACGGACTGCTGGCGGTTGTCGGAATGGCCGCCTGCAGCCAGCCGGACCGGGAACTGATCCTCCATTATGACCATCCGGCAGACTATTTCGAGCAGGCCCTGCCCCTGGGGAACGGCCGGCTCGGCGCCATGGTCTACGGGGGAACGCAGGAAGAACGGATTTCGCTGAACGACATCACGCTCTGGACCGGAGAACCGGACCGGGGCGAGAGCCACCCGGACATTGCCGCCGGTATCGGACAATCGGCCGCACAGGCTATTCCGTTGATCCGGGAGGCCCTCCGGAAAGAAGACTACCCGGCTGCGGAAGAACTCCAGCGGCAGGTCCAGGGACATTTCAGTGAGTCCTACCAGCCGCTCGGCACCCTCCGCATCCGGCATGAGGATTCCGGGGAGATATCGGATTACCGGAGGGAACTGGATCTGTCGAAGGCGACCGCCACAACCACTTTCCTCCGCAACGGAAAGTCCTTCCGGACAGATTGTTTCGTCTCTGCCCCGGACTCTGTCATCGTCTATCGCATGGCGGCGGAAGGCGGTCTCGACGCCCGGATCACCTTCGATTCTCCGCTGCCTCATACGACGAAGAAAGCCTTCAATGCACTGGTCGCGGACGGCTATGCCGCCTGGCACGCTTATCCGGGTTATTACAAATCCGGCCAGGGTCAGTTCCTGTATGACCCGGCGCGGGGCATCCACTGGCGGACCATCGTCACGGTCCGGCACAAAGGGGGCAGGGTGCTGGCCGACGACGGCGGCATCACCCTCAAGGGCTGCCGGGAAGCAATCCTGCTGGTTGTGAACGCCACCAGTTTCAACGGCTTCGACAAAGATCCCGTCAAAGAGGGCAAACCGTACCAGGCACTGGCCGATGCCAACGCCGCCAGGACCCTGAAAACCGGATACAAAAAACTGCTCAGCCGCCATGAAAAAGACTACCGCAAGCTCTTCGGAGGCGTGACCCTTGACCTGGGAACCACGGAAGAGGGGCTGCGCGCACTGCCGACCGACGAGCAGCTGCGCCTTTACACCGACGAGCCGGACCATCCCAATCCGGAACTGGAGGCCCTGTATTTCCAATATGGACGCTACCTGCTGATCGCCTCCTCCCGGACGAACGGCGTACCGGCCAACCTGCAGGGCCTGTGGAACGAAAGCGCCGACCCGCCGTGGAGCAGCAACTATACCGTCAATATCAACCTGGAAGAAAACTACTGGGCCGCGGAAGCCACCGGGCTGGGCGGACTGCATGAGGTCCTGCTGGATTTCATCCACAACCTGTCGGCAACCGGCTCAGCCTCCGCCCTTCGGTACTACGGCATTCCGAGAGGCTGGAGCCTGGGACATAACAGCGACATCTGGGCCAT
Organism: uncultured Bacteroidales bacterium; assembly: GCA_900319855.1. Classification (GTDB taxonomy): domain Bacteria; phylum Bacteroidota; class Bacteroidia; order Bacteroidales; family UBA932; genus Cryptobacteroides. The sequence continues at coordinate 5,017 of ONQC01000026.1, read as the reverse complement.
GACCTGCCCGGTGGGCATGGGATCCGGCGATCCGAGCTGGGCCAACTGGACCCTGGGAGGCGCCTGGCTGGCCACCCACCTCTGGGAGCACTGGCTCTTCTCCCGTGACAAGGTCCGGCTGCAGCAAGATTACCCGGTCCTGCGGGGCGCGGCCGAATTCTGCCTGGACTGGCTGGTCAGCCTGGACGGGGAATGGATTACGGCTCCCTCCACTTCGCCAGAGAACCGCTATGTAACCCCGGACGGATTCCACGGTGCAACCCTCTATGGAGGGACGGCGGACCTGGCGATCATCCGGGAATGCCTGACGGACGCCATCGCGGCCGCCCGGGAACTCGGGATCGACGGAGACTTTGTCAAAGAGGCCGGGGAGAAACTCGCACGGCTCCGTCCGTATCAGGTCGGAGCCGCCGGAAACCTGCAGGAATGGTACCATGACTGGGCGGATGAAGACCCGCTCCACCGGCACCAAAGCCATTTGTTCGGCGTCTATCCCGGCCATCAGATCCAGGACGGACGGTTGGCGGTCGCAGCAATGAAAACCCTGGAGACCAAGGGGTTTGAGACAACCGGATGGAGCTGCGGCTGGCGCATCAATCTGTACGCCCGGCTCGGAGATGCCGAGAATGCCTACCGGATGTTCCGCCGGCTCCTGCGGTATGTGAGTCCGGACGGTTATGCCGGGCCGGACGCCCGGCGGGGCGGCGGGACCTATCCGAACCTGCTGGACGCCCACTCCCCGTTCCAGATCGACGGCAACTTCGGCGGCTGCGCCGGCGTGGTGGAAATGCTGCTGCAATCGGCCGCGGACGGCACCGTGAAAACCCTTCCCGCCCTTCCGGCTGCCTGGCGGGACGGGCGCGTCACGGGGCTCAGGACCCGCGGCGGACGCACGGTCGACATGCAGTGGAAGGACGGGAAAATCAAAAAGATAAAGGTCTACTGATCACCGGATCGACCGGAACATCTTGTCGATGCACTTTTTCTTCTGCTCGGTATTCGGGTGGACATACAGGTTGAGCGTCGTATTGATGCTGGAATGGCCCAGGATGACGCTGACCGTCTTGTAGTCGCAGTTGCTCTCGATGCACCGCGTGGCGAAACTGTGCCGCAGGCCGTGGAACTTCAGCGGCGGGATCCCCAGCTGGTTCATCAGGCGCTTGTAATAATTCCGGTAGGTCCTCGGCTCCGTCGGGATCGATTCGTTGGTCAGCAGGTAGTAATCCGGATTGACGACCCGCCGGAACGGCTTGAGCATGCGGTACAGTTCGGTCGTCATCGGCACTTCGCGGATGGAATTCAGGGTCTTGGGATTGCCGACGACCAGTTCGGTATGGCGCTCCCCGCCCTCGATGATGTAGATCCGTTCCACGGTTTTCCTCACCAGGAGGACGCCCCGGTCGATATCGACATCCTTCCACTGCAAGGCGCAGACTTCCCCGATGCGCAGCCCGCCGGTCAGGCAGATATAGATCCCCAGGTTCTTGAACGTGAAATGCGTCTGGATGTAATCCAGCACCTTCCGGTGGTTCCCGACCGTCAGCACGTCCAGGTGCGGCTTTTCCTGCTGCGTCGGGAAGCGGATTTCCCATTCCACATAGTCGCACCATCCCGATTTGGCCCCGAAGCGGACGATCATCTTCAGGACGACCAGGATGTCTTTGATGGATTTCTGGCACAGCCCTTCCTGCAGTTTCTGCATGGCAAAGGCCTGCACATCGGATTCCCGGACATCCGTCATATGCCCGAAATGCGGCAGGATGTGGTTCTCCAGGATCAGCAGGTAGGCAGAGTAGGTTGACAGCTTGACAAAGGCCTTCTTGTCACGCTTCCAGCACTCGGCGATTTCTGAGATACTCTTCTTTTCTGTAGTCATAGTCTCTTGTTTTTAGGGGGTGGTTATTCTTTAAGGCAGATCAAAAAAAAATGGTCTGAAAGCATAACACTTTCAGACCAAAAAAGCAACTTTTAAACAAGAATTTATAGCCTTAAGGATTCTCCTTTGTAAAAAGACAGCAGACGGGTTTGGTATAGCTGTTCATACCGGGCCTGCACCAGGTCGGACTCCGCCTTCATCAGGGTGTTCTTCGCCTCATTGAACTCGGTGATGTTCGCTTTTCCGTTTTCGTATTTCGCGCTGACCAGTTCAAAGGACTCGCGGGCACTCTCCACGACCTGGACGCTGCTGTAATACCGGTCTTGCGAGGCCCGGGCAGCATACCAGGCCTGCTGGATTTCCTTGTAGAGCGACTTCCGGGCGGACTCCAGCTGGAGTTCCTGCGTCCGGGCGGACAGTTCCGCCGCGCGCAGGTTGTTACGGTTGCCCATCCGGGCGAAGATTGGAATACTGAGGCTCAGGCCCAGCTGCTGGCTGAAATTGTTCTTCATCTGGTCGGCAAAAGAACTGGACGCAGCCAAAGAAGATGTATAATAGCCGGTCCCGACGCCCCCACTCAGGGAAACGGACGGCAGGAAGGCGCCCTTGGCGATATCAACCCGCGCCTGGGCCGCTTCCAGCCGTTTCTGTTCCGCCTGGATGGAGGCTTTCCGTTCCACGGCCGCCGCATAGACGTCTTCGGCGCTTTCCAGCAGACGCGGTTCCAGGCCTTCCGCAGCCGGGCGAACGACCGAGAATCCGTCCGCATCCGGAAGTTCCAGTAATTGTGACAGGTCCAACAGGCTCAGACGGAGGTTGTTGGCTGCCTGCGTCCGCTGATAGACGCTCTGGGCATAGGAGGCCTTCTGCTGGGCCAGTTCGGCCGCGGAAGCCTTTCCGTTGCGGAGCAGCTCCGTCAGCCGTTCCACCTGCAGCGAGTCGATCTCGATCTGACCCTCCGCCACATCCAGGATCTCCTGGTTGTAAAGCACCTGCACGAAGGCCTGGGCGACTGCGACCCGGATGTCATCCTTGATCTTTTCCAGGTCCGCCGTGGCGGCGGCCAGGTTCAGCCGGGCCGCTGCGATGTTGTTGCGGATCTGGAAACCCTGGAAGACAGGGACATCCGCACCGATGTTGAAATTGGTGGAGGTGGAATTCGTGTTGGTCGCATAGGTATTGTTCCCCAGCAGGGAACGGCCGGCGCTGAAACTCTCCGAAGCGCTGGCGCTGACCCCGGGCAGCCGGCGGTTGACGGCCGTATTGAGTTCGATTTCGTTCTGCCGGACGGTCAGGTCTCCCTGCTTGACCGTCAGGTTGTTCTCCAATGCATGGTTGATGCATTGTTCCAGGGTCCAGGACTGGGCCTGGAGTCCGAGGCTGGCGCCAATAAGGGCGCAAACTGCCAGAATCCGTCGCATGGCTTATTCGGTTTCAATGATCTGGTTGCCGCGGACCTGCTCGCCTTCCTGCAAGCCGCCCTTCACCTGGATGTTGACCCCGTCGCTCAGGCCGGTCGAGATCCCCTTGCGGGTGAAAACCTTCGGACCGCCGACATAGACATAGGCCGAATCATCCTTGAACTCCACGGCGCTCTCCGGGACCGTCAACACCTGTTCCAGCTTTTCCAGGACAATTTCCGCATTGGCGCTGTAGCCGGAGCGGACCATGACGCCGGCAGGAACCTGGACGGCGGCCTTGATCTCGAACTGGTTGGCCCCGTTGTTGGAGGCAGCCTTCGGTGAAATGTACTCCAGCGAGGCGTCAAACCGCAGGTCCTGCAGGGCGCCGATCCGGATGACGACCGGCATGCCCTCGGTCAGGCGGCCGACCTCGGTCTCGTCCACGTTGCCGTCGAAGATCAGGTCGTTCATGTTGGCGACCGTCGCGATGGTCGTACCATCGTTGAAGGTGTTGCTGAGGGTCACGGTGTTACCCACCTTGACCGGGATGTCCAGGATCAGGCCCGAGATCGTGGAGCGGATCAGCGTCGAGCTCGAAGAGGCATTCCGGCGCGAGACGCCGTCCCGGACCACTTCCAGGGCCTCCTGGGCGGCCGCATGTTCCTCCTTGGCCTGTTCCAGGGCCTGACGGACCTTGTCATATTCCTCCGCGCTGACCAGCTGCTTGTCATAGAGCGCCTTCTCGCGGTTGAAATCGGTCTGGGCCTGGTTCAGGGACAATTCCGCCAGCCGGACCCGGCTCTGGGCGGAACTCAGACTGCTCATTTCCGGTATCACCTTGACTTTGGCGATCACCTCCCCTTCGGCCACCTGCTGTCCGGCCTCTTTGTAGAGTTCGGAAATGATGCCGCTGATCTGCGGTTTGATATTGACCTCGTTGCGGGGCACGATCTTGCCCGTCACCACGGCGGTGCGGGAGATGTCCGCGACCTTGGCCTCCAGCATTTCGTACCGGATTTCAACCGGACGCGACCGCTTCCACAGGAAGGCGAAGGTCCCGATGAACAGGAAGGCCAGCAAGGCGAAGATCAGGTATTTTCTAAACTTTTTCATATAGTGTGTATTTTTTTATTCGTCACGCATGGCGTCTACGGGTTTGATATTCATGGCGCGCAGGGCCGGGGCCAGGCCGGCCAGCAAGCCCAGGACGGTCAGGATGAAGACCACCAGGACGGCGGCGCCGAAACTGACCTGAAAATCCGCCGGCGTTTCAGAAGCGACGGAGGCGACCGCCCCGCCCAGGGACAGGAATCCCACGGAGAGAATGATTCCGATGAAGCCGAAGGCCAGGGTCAGCAGCATGCTCTCCATCATGACCTGCGAAAGGATCATGTTCGGCGTAGCCCCGATGGCCCGGCGGATGCCGATTTCGGTCGTCCGCTCCTTGACGGTGACCATCATGATGTTGGAGACGCCGATCGCCGCAGCCAGCAGGGTTCCGAAACCGACCAGCCAGATCAGAAGGTTGACCCCCTTGAACAGGTTGTCCATGATGCTGAACAGCTCCTCGGCATTGATCTCGAAGATCGCCTTCTTGTCAGAAGGGTCGATGAAATGCTCGCGGAAAAGGATTTCCCGGCTCTTGGCCAGGATATCTTTTATCTTGTATCCCGTCCGCGCCGTCATGCAAATGAAATCGACGCTGGTCCCGCGGTTGTACAGTTTCTGCAGGACGCTC
>ONQC01000007.1 GCA_900319855.1 uncultured Bacteroidales bacterium | reverse complement strand
CGAACTGGTCCATGATCCCGCACTTCACGCCGCAGTAGTTGTGCTCCGTGCTCTGGCCGATCTTCGCCAGCTCGAACTTGTCGATCCCGTTCCCGAACAGATCGTTCAGCGCAAAGGCATACGTGCTCTCCAGCGCCGCCGACGAGCTCAGGCCCGCACCCAGCGGAACGTCGCCCGCGAACACCGTATCGAACCCCTCGACCTTGCCGCCGCGCTTGATGGTCTCCCGGCAGACGCCGAAGATATAGCGCGCCCAGGCCTGCTCCGGCTTATCCTCCTCGTTCAGCCCGAATTCGACATACTCATCATAATCCAGGGAATAGGCATGTACCTTTGCCATGCCGTTCACGCGGATCTCCGCAAGGATTCCCTTGTCGATCGCGCCCGGGAATACGTAGCCACCGTTATAGTCCGTATGCTCGCCGATCAGGTTGATGCGGCCCGCCGAAGCGAAGAAGATGCCGTCGGTGCCGAACAGGGTCTTGAATTTCTCTGCAATTCTGGTTTTCATTTCCATGATTATCGTGTTTTAGTTTTATTTCGAAGGGTCTACAAATGTAATAAAAAATTCGGCTACTCTGACAGATATCCTTCCACCCGCCGGAACTTCCGGGCAGAGAGTGCTTCCCTTTCGATATAGAAACTGAACCGGCCCGCTTCCAGATTCTCGTCCCCGGGAATCTGCAGGAGCGGCTGCCAGCCTTCGCCAAAGGCTTGCTCCGCCACCTTGTCCTCCGCTTTTCCCAGCAGTTTCACCCCATCCGCATCGTCCGGGACTTCACAGAACTCCAGCAGGACGGCCTCCGGCGGCATCATCTCCGTCTCGGACGGGAATGTCAGGAATTCGTGCGCCAGTTCTTCCCGGCCGACATGGGAATAGAGGACCTGCACGGCCTTCTTGTCCCACCGGCCCGGCTGCCGTTCCGTCTCGTCGGTATAGCCCAGGAAATAGTCCAGGTCGGCGAAAAACCACAGGAATCCTTGCTTCGGCAGCAGCCCGCTTTCGTCGAACGGCGCCGCTTCGGCGCAGTTAATCTGCCCGACAAAGAACAACGGATACGGATCGTAAACCGCTGATTTATAGAATGGATACTCCAGAAATTCCGGCATCTGCGGCATTCCCCACAGGAAGCTTGCGCCCATGGGCGGGGTCGCCACGACCGCCCCCTTCTTGATTCCGATGGCCATAATGATTCGTTATAATAAACCTGCTGCCTCGATAGAAGAAACCGGCAGCACTGGCAAACCTTTGCCAGCAAACGTAAAAATACACATTTTTCTCCGGGTTTGTACAAGAAATCCGAAGTCTAGGACCTTTCCCTTGTACACAAACCCCGCTGAGGGGGCGCGGAAGCCAGGAAGAGAAGACCCGCTAGGGAGAGCGGATGAGCAGCAGGAGGGGGCGGTGGTCGGAGACGCCGCCGAGGTAGCGGGGGCCGGAGTAGGTCCGCAGGGGCTTGTCGCCGGAGTGGACGTTGTCGTGGGCGGTCAGGAAGGGTGGGTGCAGGATGGAGAGCGTACAGGAGGGCGCCAGGCCGGCGGAGACAAAGACCTGGTCAATGAGCTGCCAGCGTCCTTCGAAACGGATGGTTCCCGTGCCCCTGCGACTCAGCGGCTCCGCCAGGTTGACCAGTCCTGCCACCTCGACCCTCTGAAAAAAACCGTTCTCCTGAGCGTTCCTGAAAGAGCCCTTCCCAGCGTTCCTGGGAGAGTCCTTCCCAAGGTCCCCGGATGGATCAAAAGGTTGGGTCAGAAAGCGGAAGACCGGACTGTCCGGGGTGTCGTTGAAGTCGCCGATGGCGAGGATGCGCTGCTCCCCGGCGGCGTGCAGGGAGTCAGCGATGGCCCGGAGTCGGCGGGCGGCGGCCTCCCGGCGCCAATCGGAGTCGCCTCCGCCGTATTTGGAAGGAAAATGGCACACCAGAACGGACCATCGCCGCCCGCCTGCATCCTCCAGCTGGGCCAGCATGATATCTCGGGTAAAGAGAGTGTCCAGCAAATCGGAGGAAGGCTGGGAAGGAACCTGAGGCGCTTTTTTCGGACCCTTTTTCGGTGCCGTCGCCCGGACGGGAAGGGCCACGGCATGGACCAAGGAAAGGGTTGTGGACCGGTAGAGCAGTCCCACATCGATGCCCCGCCGGTCCGGAGACTCGAAATGGACAAAGGAATAATCCAGTTTCCGAAGCACGGACCGGTCGATCAAACGGCGCAGGACAAAGGCGTTTTCCACTTCCTGGACGGCGATGATGTCCGGCAGGCATCCCGCCTCTTCCCCTGCCCAAACCACGGTTTTCCCAATGGCCCGGGCCTTCGCTTCAAACTTCTTCCGGGTCCAGTGCCGGCTTCCCCGGGCACTGAATTCCGTATCCGATTCGCCGGTGCCGCCATCTGACCAGTCAAAGAAGTTTTCGAGGTTCCAGCTCATGACGGCCAGGGTATCGGGCGAGAAATGACCGCAGAGCAAAAAAAGGAGAAGGAAGGCCTGGAGCATCGTTTTTCCCCGAAAATACGCCAGGAAAGCGGAAAACCGGCAAAGAAACAGCAATTAATTCCCCGAGCAATAACTCAATAATAATTTGATGCAGAGAAAAAGCAACTCGCAAAGAAATAGATAAAGGAAAAGCCAGTTGCGCAAATCTCCAATGTTGGCTATCTTTGCACGGAATAAATGGGACATCCTTCCCGTAATATAACTGAACATGAGTCTCAAATGCGGAATCGTCGGCCTTCCGAACGTCGGCAAATCCACCCTTTTCAACTGCGTCAGCTCCGGTAAAGCCCAGAGCGCCAATTTCCCTTTCTGCACCATCGAGCCGAACCTCGGATCGACCAATGTTCCGGACAAGCGGCTGGAAGTCCTGTCGGACATCTGCCAGCCGAAACGGACCATTCCGGCCACGGTCGACATCGTCGACATCGCCGGTCTTGTCAAAGGGGCCAGTAAAGGAGAAGGCTTGGGCAACCAGTTCCTGGCCAACATCCGGGAAACCGACGCCATCCTGCACGTGCTGCGTTGTTTTGACGACGGCAACATCGTCCACGTCGACGGCAGCGTAGATCCGGTCCGGGACAAGGAAGTTGTCGATGCCGAACTGCAGATCAAGGACCTGGAAACCGTCGAAAGCCGCATCGCCAAGGTGGCCAAACAGGCCAAGGTCGGGGCGGACAAGGAAGCCAAGAAACTGCTGGACCTGCTGGAACGCTACCGGGCAGCCCTGCTGGAAGGGAAATCCTGCCGGACGGTCGTTCCCCAGAATCCCGATGAAGAAGCCATGGCCAAGGACCTGTACCTGCTGACCAACAAGCCGGTCATGTATGTCTGCAATGTCGATGAAGCCTCCGCCGCCAAGGGCAACGCATATGTCGACGCGGTCCGGGAAGCCGTCAAGGAGGAGAACGCGGAAATCCTGGTCATCGCCGCGAAGACCGAGGCGGACATCGCCGAAATCGAGGATTACGAAGACCGTCAGATGTTCCTGGAAGAACTGGGTCTGGAAGAGTCCGGCGTCGTCCGCCTGATCCAGGGCGCCTACCGCCTGCTGGGCCTGCAGACTTTCTTCACCGCCGGTGCGGACGAGTGCCGCGCCTGGACCATCCGCAAGGGAGACAAGGCGCCGAAGGCCGCCGGTGTGATCCACAGCGACTTCGAGAAAGGTTTCATCCGCGCCGAGGTCATCAAGTATGACGACTTCGTCCAGTATAAGTCGGAATCCGCCGTTCGTGCCGCCGGCAAGATGGGCGTGGAAGGCAAGGAATACGTCGTCCAGGACGGCGACATCATGCACTTCCTGTTTAACGTCTAATCTCGTCTCGAACAGAAACAGTTAACCCTCCGGGGTTCGTAGACATTGGCTCCCGAAAAGGGAGGGGACCCACTTAGTGGGGAGGATCTACGAACCCCGGAGGGTTAACTGTTTCGCCTAAGGCCTAGAAGAACCGGGCGCGATAGTCCTTGACGTCGGCGTCATCCATCATGACCGGAAGGATCATCTGGGTGTAGTAAGACGCCATCTGGGCATCACGGTTGCGGGCATCATCCTCGGTATAGAAGGAGCCGGTATCGCGGCCCTTCACCTGGAAGACATACACACCGATGGCACCGGCGACCGGGCCGCAGATCTTGCCTTCCGGAGCCACGGAAAGGGCACCGAGGAAGGAAGGATCCAGCGCCTGGGCTCCCATGGAGGAGAAGGCGACGCCCGTCTGGCTGCTGACCGTCGTGTTCAACGCCTCGGCGATGGACTCAAGGTCAGTCAGGCCGGCGATCTTCTCGGAGACCTCGGCAGCTTTCTTCTGGCCCAGCTTCTCGCTGTAGAGCTGCTGGCGGATCTGGCTGGCAACCTCGGAAACCTCGGCATAACCCTCCTTGTGGGCGGCTTTCAGGGCGGCGATCACAAAGTAGTTGTTATCCACGGTGATGATCTGGGAAACCTTGCCGGGCTTGTTGTCGAAGGCCCAACGGGTCACCTCGCGGGTGTTCTGGATGGAACCGAGATTGTCGGCGCTTTCCAGCATGCCGTTGACCGGGTGGGAATAAACACCCAGGGTGTCGCAAGCCTTGCGATAGTTCTCATACTTGCCGGCGGCAGCCGTAGCGAAGTTGTTGGCCTGGCTGTAGAAGGTATTGAAGGTTTCCTTGCTGGCGAGGGCCTCTTTCTGGTAGATGGCCACCTGCTTCTTCATGATCGGGGCGGTCTTGCGGGTCACCTCGACGATATGGGTACCGTACTGGGTCTTCAGGATGAACGGTTTGCCGGTCTCGGCGGTGATCACGGACTCCATGCCCGGGATCATGTAGGTCTGGGTCATCCAACCCAGGTTGCCCGTTTCGCCACCGTCAGCGGAACCCTGGTCGGCGGAATAGAGGGCGGCGAGGTTGGAGAAGGTCTCCTTCTTGCTCTGGAGCACGGTCATCAGGCTGTCGGCCACGTGGTCGGCGTCCGTGCCCTGGAGGAGGATATGGCGGACGTAGACGGAATCGGAAACGTTCTTGGTGTCCGTTACCTTGGCCAGGTAGAAGGTGTTGCCGGAAGCGATGACATCGGAAGCCGGAGCGTTGCTTTCCCAGACATAGCTCTCGATGGCCGGAGCGATACTGGTGAGCTCGCCCTTCTTGTACCAGTACTCGGAATACGGGCGCTCGGAACCGTTCTTCATCAGGAAGTTCTTCATGTTGTCGGCAGCGACGAACTCATCGTACAGGGAGGCGACGGAAGCCCGGGTAGCCTCGATGTCTTCGGTGGACGGAACGACCTCGAACACGACATACTCGATATCGCGGCTGGCCTGCTGGCGGAAGAATTTCTTGTGATTGTTGTAGAAGTCACGGATTTCGCTGTCGGAAACCGTGATGGTGGAATCCTCCTGGAAGCCGAAAGGCACCATGACGAAGTCCACGTCGGTGGTATTGTTGTTCTCAGCGATATCGCGGCGGAGCATCAGCGGATTGACGGCATTGCCGGCAACGAACAAAGAAGCATATTTGTCAAGATACTGCTGATTGTAGACGGCGTTCTGCAGGTAATCCCAATACAGGCGGACGTTCTCGTCAGCCTTGGAAGCCTGGGCGAAATTGGTGACCTGGGCCGGGGAGAACTGGCCATTCTCATCGAAGAACATCTGATTCTGCGCAATCAGCGGGGATCCGCCGGAAAGCAGGCTCTTCATTTCTTCCTCGCCAACGTTCAGGCCGGCGGCCTTTGCCTTCTCAATGAAGAGGAAGCGGTAGATCAGGTCCTGCCAGGCGGCGTCACGGATCTGCTCCTGGGCATCGGCGTTGCGGTTGCCGGAAGTCAGGTCATTGATCGTCGTGAAACGGCTGACCTCCTCCTGGAAATCGGTATAGGAGATGGTATTTCCGTTGATTTTGCCGACATCATTGCGTGAAGACATGTTGTTGAAAGCCCTGGCCAGGTCGTCCGGGCTCACAATAAAGGACAGGAGGCCCAGCGCGATGATAATCGACGCGAAGACTCCGAATTTGGTGCGAATTTTATCAAGAACCGCCATTGTTTATGTAATTTTAAATATTATTCAAATTCTTAAAAACACATTTGGGGTGCGAAGATAGCAATTTTCTGTCAAACCAACACCATTTTTTTGACTTTGACGTATTTATCGACTGGATTTTTTCAAAAGCGGACCAATGAAATTGGCCGTGTCGATGCGGACTTGCGTTGAATCCTGGACCACGACGCCATAACTGTTGAAGGGTCGCATGATGACCGAATTGGTCACTTTTTCATCCGAGCGCATGCCATATCCCTGGAGGAAACCGTCCGGAGAATACATCCGGACATAGCAGTCCGTATAGATTTCTCCGGCCTTCCGGTCCCAATAGATGGTATCCGTTTCCATGGTCTCCTGCTTCATGACGTTGCGGATGACCACATTGCCGAAGGCCTTCCAGATCTCTTCGCCGCCGGACTTGTATTTCTCGTGCGAGGCGTTCTCGGAATGGATCTCGGACTGGAGCTCGCCCTGCTCGGTATACCCATAGACATCCAGGCCTTTCGGGAACAGTTCGTAACTCATCGTGTCCGTTTCATAGCGTTCCATGACCGGGGCCTCGACCCGCATTTCAACATGCCCGTCCTTGGTCTGGAGGATATACATGCTGTCAACGGTCTGGATCGGCGTAAAGCGCAAATCCAGCCTTTCCGCTTCGGAGAGTTTGGATTTGCAGGAAAAAACGACGATAGCAACCGCCGCAGCGGTTGCCATCATCATAAATCTGTGTGTCAGTCTTTCCAAGACGGAAGATTACTTGTTGGTACGCACCGTGGTGGTAGCGGACATGCCACCGCAGGAGATGCTGTAGGACTGGCCGTTGGTCAGGTCGTACATGAAGGCGTCAGCCGTGTTCGGATAGTAGGCACTGTACATGCCGATGGCCTTGCGGCAGTCATCTGCGAGAGACTCGTCGGCGTTCATGGCGCGCTGCATGTAATCCGTTGCCACCCAGTACTTGGCACGACGCTGGATTTCGTCACCGCCACAGGAAGCCTGGGCCCATGCGTTGGCAATGATCTGATAAGCCTTGCCGGCATAGGAGGCATCGAGGTTCGCAGCCTTCTGGGCGGCGGCGACAGCCTTGCCGGACATGTTGTTGCGGATGCAGAAGCTGGCGTATTCGTAGTTGTACTTGGCTTCGGTAGCGGCATCCAGGCCCTCACCGTTGATGGCCTCTTCCATGTACTTGGCAGCCTCTTCGGTATTGTCCTTCGCGGCGTTCAGGCGATACAGGAAGTATGCGCTCTGGGCGGACGGCTGCATCCGGTGCATCGTCGTGGCGGCACGCAGGAACAGGTCGTTGTTGGTACAATCGTCGGTGGAGTTCATCATCTTGACGATGTTGGTCGCCAGGTCGAGGTCGTTCGGATTGGCCTCGTAGCGCGGGGTGAACAGGGCGATCAGGTTGTCGCAGCTGGCCACCTTGCTGGTGATGAACAGGCCTTCCATATCCTGACGGACTTTCTCGTTGGTCTCCTTCTCGGCATCGTTGGCCGGGGTGGCGCCGTTGACGAGGGCGATGTTGCGCTGATAGGTGTTGATCACCTGCTCGGCGTCCATCTCACCATCCTGGTAAAGGGCGATGGCGGTATTGAGGTTGAACAGCAGGATGCTGGCCTTGGTCTCTTCCTGGTTGAGGGCGATGATCTCGTTCAGACCCTTGAAGAGGGCGGCGTTGTCGTCCTTGATGAAGTTGTTCATGTCCGTGCCCTTGTTGTTGCGGGAAGTCACGGCATAGTTCGGATAATATTCGGCGCGAACATCATGCAGGCGCATAAGGGTATCGAGGAGTGCCTTGCGATACTCCGGATTCTTCGCATTCTTGTTGATCAGCTGGCGAATCATCGTCGTACCGTCGATCAGCATGTTCTGGTTGGCGGTAGGCGGGCAGAGCTTGTAGGCCTGGCGCCAGTTCGGAAGAGCCGAATCGTAGTTTTTCTGCTTGTAATACTCCTTGTAATAGGAAAGGTACTTGATGCACTCTGCGCTGTCAGCACCATACTTTCCCTGGGCGGAAGCAAGATTGCTGCCCAGAACCATCAGAATCGCCGAAAAGACGATAAGGGTGATCTTTTTCATAAGTCTATCCGTGTTTTTGTTATTTATTTCTATTCATACCGCGGTTTCTGGAACCAGATGTCATGGAGATTGAATCCGATGACAAACTTGGCATACCTTTCCCGTGTCAAATTTCCTGCCATTCCGCCTTTCTGGCCCAGATCGACGCCGAGCGAGATACCATTGTACCAGCGGAACACCGGTAAAGTTACTCCAAAAGTCACGCCAATGGCGCTGACCGTATGACCGTCCAGTTTATAATAGGACTGGTCATAATAGACGCCGCCCCGGTAGGCGCACTGACGGAAATAGTAGCGGATGTCGTTCCGGTTCGGAACGAATTCAAAGCCCGCCCGGATCGAATTGGTATTCGTCGCACTGAACTTCGCCAGGCCTACATTCGCAAAACCGGGCGCATTGTCGAGGTTGGAAGAACCCCATCCGGAACGCAGGTAATCCACCTCGAACATCCACCGCTCACCTCGGCGGAGAGAAACACCGACGCCGATTTCATCGGCAAGGGAGGCGAGGCCGTCGGTATATTCGTGATAGCTGATGGTATCGCGGATGGTCGAAATCGTAGCGAAATTATAATCGGTTACCTTTCCTTTGAACTTGGTACCCAGCCGGTAGGTGGCGCCGACCGTCATCCGGGTCCCTCCGGCAAAGGATTTCTCCCACTGTACGCCGGCCTTGGCCGTAAGGGCATTCAACTGCATCGTATAACCATTGGAAAGATTCCGGTAACCGGAAATGGAATTTTCCTTCTGCGCCGCCTTGCTGATATTTCCGAAATAATACAATCCCTGTACGCCGACGGACAACTGTCCGAAGAACGTGGCCGCTACGCCGGCGGACATCTGGTACACGCCGCCGCTTCCGCTGGCCGAGGATGTCCATATGCCGGTATCTTCGATATCCTTGTGTTTAAAGTCGTATCCGACGCTGCTGAAGTTGGAAAGTCCCAGCGAGAATGCGGACTTGCGGTAAATCGGCAAACTGACCGCTACGGTGGAGATATTGAAGGTATTGTTGGCGGAAGACATGTCTCCCTGACGGAACAGCTTGTTTTGGGATTCCAAACCCATGTCCGCCATGAAAGAGAGCGTATCGCGCGCGGTAATGGAAGCCGGATTGATGATGTTCAGATAGCGGTTGTTCCGGGTTGCGACGCCGATTCCGCCCATTCCCCTCGTAAAGGTGTTGCCCTGCATGGACAAGTCTCCGATACCATAGACGGAATAAGGAGAATAGGCTCCATAAGCGCTGTCCTGCGCCCGGAGCGAAATACCCATCAACAGTAATACTGCAGTATAAATAATTCTTCTACAGATTCTTGACATATTCATCAGCCATTAAGGCCAGTCCCATCAGGACCAGATTACAAACCACAAATATCGAGTTTTTCATCCTTTTTGCAAAATAAATCGCATCTCCGCCCGTAAAGACGATGATGTTTTCCGGATTCAACCCGATATATCCCTCTATTTCAAATAATATGCCCGATATCACTCCGGCCGTCATCGAAGTGGTGACAGAATCGCCCAGAACCGGTGCCGTTTCCGGCGTATTGACTAGCGGTAAAGCCCGTGAATACCGGTTCAGCGCCTTGAAACGCGTCCGGCAGCCCAGGGATATGTTTCCTCCCTGGTACCGACCGTCCGGACCGGTAAAATCGACCGTAAGGGTCGTGCCGAAATCCACTACGGTGCAGCCGCGTCCGCGGAAAAGATAGCGCGCAGCCAGGATGGAAGCGGCCCGGTCATACGTCAGGTACGAAGGCAATCCTTTCGATTCCAGCACCTCGGGATGTGCATTATCCAAGATCAGCAGATGCTTGCATACATTCCGCAAACGGCTTTCATCCTGGGCGGAAATACCATAGACCGATGCGACCACCATCACCAGGGGTTTCTCTTTATTTACCAGTGAAAGGATAAAGTCCATCACCTTTTCCCCTTGATACCGGAAAGTCTTCCCGAGGGTCATTCCATCGGACCAGGAGGCCTTGACGGCGGTATTGCCTATATCGATGATCAGATTTGTCATGCCGAATAAAACCGTACAGTCTGCAAAAATACGGAAAATCTATAACTTCTTCAAGATTTCCAGGGCCTTGGCCGTTGAGTCGATCCCCCGGGAAATCACACGCAGCCGCTGGTCCTTGTTTTTCAGTTCGAACCAGCGCTCCTGCGTACTCACTTTTTCCAGGACTTGGCTGAAAGTCTTGCTGCGGTAATAAGACGACATTGGATTGGACACGAAGAAACAAATCATGATGCCGTTCTTGATGATGATCTTTTCAAATCCCAGCTTTTCACCCAGGTGACGGATCCGCACGATATCGAATAGACTGCGCAACTCGTCCGGCATCGTACCGAAACGGTCTTCCAGCCGGGTCGCATACAGATCCAGTTCCTTGTCTTTCTTTATGGAATCCAGCTCTTTGTAAATCCGCATCTTCTCTGCCGTGATGTCGATATAGGTATCCGGAATCAAAGCAATCTGGTCGGTCTCGATCGTGCAGTCTTCCACATAGGAATCATTTATATTACGGGCGGTCAGACCGGTCTCTACACCCAGTTCCTCCATGGCCTCCGCCAGAATCTTCTGATAGGTTTCATAGCCCATGTCGGCGATGAATCCGCTTTGCTCGGCACCCAGCAGGTTACCCGCACCGCGGATATCCAGGTCCTGCATCGCAATATTGAAACCGCTGCCCAGATCGGAAAACTCTTCGATGGCCTTCAGACGTCGGCGGGCATCGTCCGTCATGGTGGTCAACGGCGGAACAATCAAATAACAGAATGCCTTCCGGTTGGACCGTCCCACCCGGCCGCGGAGCTGATGCAGGTCGCTCAGGCCGAAATTCTGGGCCTGGTTGATAATGATCGTATTGGCATTGGGTATATCCAGTCCGTTTTCAATCAGGGTCGTGCACAGAAGCATGTCATAGTCCCCCTGCATGAAATCCAGCATCTTGTTTTCCAATACCTTGGACTCCATCTGGCCATGGGCGGTACAGATGCTCATATTCGGCACCAGCCGGTGCAGGATGTCCTCGATGGCCGGCAACTCTTCGATTTTATTATGCAGGAAAAACAGCTGCCCACCCCGGCTCAATTCATAATTGATGATACTCCGGATCTCTTCTTCATCAAACAGGATAATTTCCGTCTGCACGGGGATCCGGTTCGGCGGGGGCGTGCTGATGATGCTCAGGTCACGGGCACCCAGCAGGGAAAACTGAAGGGTACGGGGAATCGGCGTAGCCGTCAGGGTCAACGTATCAACCGACAGTTTCATCTGGCGCAGTTTTTCTTTCGCACCAACGCCGAATTTCTGTTCCTCATCAATGACCAGCAATCCCAAATCCTTGAATTCGAAATCTTTTCCGAGGATTTTGTGTGTTCCGATCAATATATCGATCCGGCCGTCTTTCAGCCTTTCCTTGATATCTTTTATTTCCTTGGCCGTACGCAGGCGGCTGACATATTCAATCGTACAAGGAAAATCTTTCAGGCGGGCTTCGAAGGTCTTGAAATGCTGCAGGGCCAGGATGGTCGTCGGAACCAGGACCGCCACCTGCTTGGAATCACACACTGCCTTGAAGGCGGCACGGATGGCAATTTCTGTCTTGCCAAAGCCTACGTCGCCGCAGATGAGCCGGTCCATCGGACTGCGGTCCTCCATGTCTTTCTTGACCGCTTCCGTCGCACTCTGCTGGTCCGGCGTATCTTCGTACATAAAGGAAGATTCCAATTCCTCCTGCAGATAAGAATCGGCAGCAAAGGCATGACCGGTCGCCGCCTTGCGTTTTGCATAAAGCTGGATCAACTCCTTGGCGATATCCTTTACCTTTGACTTGGCATTTGACTTGAGATTCTGCCAGGTCTTCGATCCCAGCTTGTTGATTTTCGGAGGGATGGAATCCTTGGATTTGTACCGGCTGATCTTATGCAGGGCATGGACGGATACGAAAACCACATCACCGTCTTTATACTGCAGCTTCACTACTTCATGGACCCTTCCTTTATCATCCCGCATCCGGACCAGGCCGCCAAAAATGCCTACGCCGTGATCGATATGGACGATGTAATCTCCGATATTGAAGGCAGCCAGGTCATTCAGGGTCAGCTGTTCGGTTTTTTCCACCGTCCGCCGCATCGAAACCCGGTGGAACCGGTCAAAAATCTCATGGTCGGAATAGCAGCAAACCTTATCCTCCTGATCGATAAATCCGGCGTGGATGTTCTTTTCAGGTATAAACTGCGGCAGCAGGCCGCCGTCTTGGGAAAGAATGCTCTTGAGCCGGTCCAGCTGGGATTGCTTCTCCCCATATATAAATACCTGATAATTATTCTCCAACTTGGTCCGGATATCCGCCGAAAGCAGTTCAAAATTCTTGTTGAACACCGGTTGCGGAGCAATGCTGAAACGGACCGGTTGTGCATCGGTGGCCGATATGGGCGTCTCCAGATAAACTTTTTTCCTGTCAGATAAGGCCTTGAAAAAATCCTTTTCCTTATACATGTCCGATGAATCCAGCCAGACCAGGGTGTCGGCCGGAAGCAGATCCGTCAGGGAAGTATCCGATTCTTCCGATGATACGATATCCGGGTAGATTTCAACGGATTCTTTCTCCTCTTTAGAAAGCTGGGTATTGCAATCAAATACATGGATTTTCTCTACTTCATTGCCAAAGAAGGAAATCCGGTAGGGGTCATTGTCAGAAAAGGAAAATATATCAATAATGGATCCACGGATGGCATATTGTCCCGGCGCCGATACGAAATCCGTCCGCTCGAAACCTTGCCCGGCGAGGATTTCCTTGATCTTGTCATGACTGAGTTCATCTCCTTTTTTCACGGTAAGCACGGAAGCCCGGATCCGGTTTCCTTCCATTACTTTTTCTTCTAGCGCTTCCGGATAGGTAACCACGACCAGCAGGTCGTCTTTTCCTTCCATGATCCGGCCGATCGCGGCCGTACGCTGGACAGCCAGCGATGACTTGTAATTGCTTTTCTCAACGTTCTTCCCGCCGTCCGGTAAATAGAAAACCCGGTCTCCTTCTATTAAATTATACAGGTCTGCCGCACAATACTCCGCCGTTTCCTTGGTAGGGAGCACGACCAGATGGGTTCCTTTCCGTGCAATCCGGGACATTACAAACCATCTTGCAGAAAGGAACAGGCCGTTGCAGTAAGAATCCTGGTGCTGTCCGATACTTTTCTCAAGCAGGGCAGTCGATTTCGTACTTATCAACATTCCGATGTTTATTAATGTTCAAAACCTGTTGATAACCGGTTGAAAACCCGGGATAACTTTTTCCGGACAAACTGTTGCTTTTCCAATGAAAAATGAGAAAGCAGGATGAATCCGGATTTTCCAAATGGGAAAGACGGAAAGTTTCCATCAATTTTCCAGCCATGCAATCAACAAGTAAGAACTATATCAAGCGCTTGAATATCAATAGGTATTTTACAGTTATCAACATTTCAACAGCAAAATATAAAACATCAGATATCTATAAAAATATCTATATTTGTATATTAATTTTTGCTTGCGATGACCCCTGGCGAATTCAACCCCTATACCCAAAGCGCGGACAAAGATAAGGATTTAGACGGAATTATCCGGCCCCAGGAACTGGAAGATTTTACAGGACAGACGAAAATCATATCCAACCTGAAGGTTTTCATCCAGGCCGCGAAGCTCCGTGGGGAATCCCTGGACCATGTCCTTTTCCACGGCCCTCCCGGACTGGGAAAGACCACGCTGGCCCACATCATCGCCAACGAACTGGGCGTGGGCATGAAGGTTACCTCCGGTCCGGTGCTGGACAAACCCGGAGACCTGGCCGGTCTGCTGACTTCCTTGGAGACGGGGGATGTCCTGTTCATCGATGAGATCCACCGGCTGTCCCCGGAAGTGGAGGAATACCTGTATTCCGCGATGGAGGATTATGTCATCGACATCATGATTGACAAGGGGCCCGGTGCCCGTTCCGTCCGTATATCCTTGAATCCGTTCACTTTGGTAGGCGCCACGACCCGGAGCGGTCTGCTGACGGCGCCGCTGCGGGCCCGTTTCGGTATCACCTTCGCACTCGAGTATTATGATACGAAGGAGTTGATCCGGATCATCCGGCGCAGTGCCGGCATCCTGAAAGTGGCCATCGAAGACCAGGCCGCCCTGGAAATCGCCCTCCGCAGCCGCGGTACCCCGCGTATCGCCAATGCCCTGCTCAAACGGGTGCGGGATTTCGCCCAGGTCATGGGAGACGGACACATCGACATCAAGATAGCCCGCTATGCCCTGGATGCCCTCAATATCGACAAGCGGGGCCTGGACCAGATCGACAACAAGATCCTGCATACGATCATCACCAAATTCAAGGGTGGTCCGGTGGGCGTAGGTACCATCGCGACGGCCGTCGGCGAGGATACCGGAACCTTGGAAGAGGTATATGAGCCTTTCCTGATCAAGGAAGGCTTCATCCAGCGTACTCCGCGCGGCCGCGTGGCGACGGAAATGGCTTACAAACACCTCGGACTGGAGAAGTATATGGCGGGTGGAAGCATTTTCGACGGTCCGGAAATCATCGAAAACAACCTATTTTAATAAATAATACAGCTACCGGCTGTTTGCAATTGCAGTTTTGACCAAAAATGATTAAAATTGCGGATACTTTGAAATCATCTACAATTTCATAAAAAAGATACAATGGCCGATCAATTAATCTCCAAGATTCCCGATGGACCGCTCGCTGAAAAGTGGACCAAAAGGAAATCCGAAATTCGTCTTGTCAGTCCCAACAACAAGAGGAAACTCGAAATCATCGTAGTCGGTACCGGTCTGGGTGGCGCTTCCGCAGCCGCCAGCCTCGGTGAACTCGGTTACAATGTAAAGATTTTCTGCATCAGCGATTCTCCGCGCCGGGCACACTCCATCGCTGCCCAGGGCGGTATCAATGCTGCCAAGAACTACCAGAACGACAACGACTCCGTCTACCGTCTGTTCTACGACACCATCAAAGGTGGCGACTACCGTGCCCGCGAAGCCAATGTCTACCGTCTGGCGGAAGTCAGTGCGGCGATTATCGACCAGTGCGTCGCTCAGGGTATACCGTTCGCCCGTGAATACGGCGGATACCTGGCCAACCGTTCCTTCGGTGGCGTGCAGGTCAGCCGTACCTTCTATGCCCGCGGTCAAACCGGACAGCAGCTCCTGCTGGGTGCCTATGCTTCCCTGAACAAGGAAATTGCAGCCGGTACCGTCAAGAGTTATCCGCGCCATGAAATGCTGGACCTCGTCGTCATCGACGGACAGGCCAAGGGTATCATTGCCCGCAACCTGGTGACCGGCAAGCTGGAGCGTTTCGGCGCCCATGCCGTCGTGATTGCGACCGGTGGTTACGGAAATACCTATTTCCTTTCCACCAACGCCATGAATTCCAATGGTTCCGCAGCCTGGCAGTGCTACAAGAAAGGCGCTTTCTTCGCCAATCCCTGCTTCGCGCAGATCCATCCGACCTGTATTCCGGTCCACGGCGACCAGCAGTGCAAGCTGACCCTGATGTCCGAGTCGCTGCGTAATGACGGCCGTATCTGGGTGCCGAAGAAGATGGAAGATGTCATGAAGCTCCGCAAGCATGAGATCAAGGCTTCCCAGATTCCGGAAGAAGACCGTGACTACTATCTCGAGCGCCGCTATCCGGCCTTCGGTAACCTCGTCCCGCGTGACGTGGCTTCCCGTGCTGCCAAGGAGCGCTGCGATGCCGGTTTCGGTGTCAATGAGACCGGTCTGGCCGTCTATCTGGACTTTGCCGATGCCATCAAGCGCCTGGGTCACCAGCGTGTCGCCGAGCGCTACGGCAACCTCTTCGAAATGTATGAGAAGATCACCGCTTCCTCCCCTTGGGAAGAGCCGATGATGATCTATCCGGCTATCCACTACACCATGGGCGGTATCTGGGTAGACTATGACCTGCAGACCACCATACCGGGCCTGTATGCGATCGGTGAGGCCAACTTCTCCGACCATGGCGGCAACCGTCTGGGTGCTTCCGCCCTGATGCAGGGTCTGGCCGACGGCTACTTCATCCTGCCTGTCACGATCGGCGACTATCTTTCCCATAAGTTTGCCGAGCCGAAGACCGATACCAATGCACCGGAATTCGCCGAGGCTGAAAAGCATGTCCAGGAGCGGATTGACAAACTATTCTCCATCAAGGGCAAGAAGACCGTCGATTCCCTGCACAAGGAACTGGGTCATATCATGTGGAACTATGTGGGCATGGCCCGTAACGATGCCGGCCTGAGAAAAGCCATTGAAGAGATCCAGGCGCTCAAGAAGGAATTCTGGGAGAATGTATATGTACCGGGTGACCAGTATGAATTCAACCAGGAACTTGAGAAGGCGCTCCGTCTTGCTGATTTCTTCGAAATCGGTGAACTGATGGCCCGTGACGCCCTGAACCGTACCGAATCCTGCGGCGGCCACTTCCGTGAGGAAAGCCAGACGCCGGAAGGCGAGGCGAAGCGTGACGATGCCAACTTCATGTATGTTGCCGCTTGGGAGTACCAGGGCGAGGGTAAGGAACCTAAGCTCCACAAGGAACCGCTCAAGTATGAGTTTATCGAGGTGAAAACGAGAAATTACAAAGACTAAGCGAGATGGAATTCAATCTTAAGATATGGCGTCAGAAGAACGCCCAGACCAAAGGATATTTCGAGACCTATCATATTGCCGGTATCGAAGAGGATGCTTCCTTCTTGGAAATGCTCGATATTCTCAATGAGCAGCTGATCCGCGAAGGAATGGATCCCGTCGCCGTTGACAAGGGCTGCAAGAGCAGCGGTCCGGTTTCCTTTGACCATGACTGCCGCGAAGGTATCTGCGGTGCCTGTTCCCTGTATATTGACGGACGTGCCCATGGTCCGGATGACCATGTGACGACCTGCCAGCTTTTCATGCGTCATTTCAAGGATGGTGCGACCATTACGGTCGAGCCTTGGAGAAGTTCCGGTTTCCCGGTGATCAAGGACCTTGTGGTGGATCGTACCGCCTTTGACAAGATCCTCCAGGCCGGCGGTTTCATTTCCGTCCGTACCGGTGCCGCCCAGGATGCCAATAATATCCTGATTCCGCATGACAATGCCGAGAAGAGCATGGATGCCGCTGCCTGCGTCGGCTGCGGTGCCTGCGTTGCTACCTGTAAGAATGGTTCCGCCATGCTATTCGTAGCGGCCCGTGTCAGCTCCCTGGCCCTGCTTCCGCAGGGACGTCCGGAAGCGGCCCGCCGCGCCCGTGCGATGGTGGCCAAGATGGACGAGCTCGGATTTGGTAACTGCACCAACACCCGCGCCTGTGAGATGGAATGCCCGAAGGGTATTTCCGTGGATCACATCGCCCGCCTGAACCGTGAATTCCTGAAGGCTAAGTTCCGTCAGTAGATTCCAAAAACTGAAGTACCATATTTGTTTCGTCGATCCTCCCCACTTTCGTGGGTCCCCTCCCTCTTCGGGAGCCAATGTCGACTTAAACAAATATGGTACTTCAGTTTTGTATGATTACCAGAGGAAATTATTGAAGGGATAACGTCCCGCATGGATCTCCGCAACCATCTTGTAGATGTCGTTGCGGAGTTTCTGTATACCGATCTTTTCCTTGGCGGAAATGAAGATACAGGGCATTTTTTCCTCGGCTATCCAGCTGTTTTTCAATTCTTCCAGCGACCGGTTGGCCTTCGTTTTCGGCTCCAGGCTGAATTCGTCATATTCCTCATATTGATATTGGTCAATCTTGTTGAATACGACATAAACGGGCTTGTTGGCAGCGTCGATATCTTTCAAGGTCCGTTCTACGATTTCCATTTGCTCCTCGAAATCCGGTGCTGAAATATCTACGACATGGACCAGGATATCTGCCTCCCGGACCTCATCCAGGGTACTCTTGAAAGCCTCGATCAGCTGGGTGGGAAGTTTCCGGATGAATCCGACCGTATCGCTTAGCAGGAAAGGCACGTTTTCAATTACAACCTTACGGACGGTCGTATCCAGGGTAGCGAAGAGTTTATTCTCTGCAAATACGTCAGATTTGGCCAGCAGATTCATCAAAGTACTCTTCCCTACATTGGTATACCCGACCAGCGCCAAACGCACCAGAGAGCCTCTGTTGCTTCGTTGCGTGGCCATCTGCTTGTCGACTTTCTTCAGCTGCTCCTTCAGACGCGTTATTCTTTCCTTAACGATACGGCGGTCGATTTCAATCTGGGTTTCACCCATACCGCCACGGGTTCCCACGCCGCCGCGCTGTCGCTCCAGGTGGGTCCACATACCGGCCAGGCGGGGGAGCATATAATTATATCGGGCCAGTTCCACCTGCATCTTCGCATACGAAGTCTTGGCCCGCTGGGCGAAGATTTCCAGGATCAGGCTGGTCCGGTCGATGACGGCCGTATTCTTGACGACCTTTTCTATGTTACGCTGCTGGATACCCGTCAATTCATCATCGAAGATGACGTAATTGATGCTGTTTTCTTCGCAATACTGCGCTACTTCCTGCAGTTTACCGCTCCGGATATAGGTGGAACTTTCCGGTTTGGACAGGCGTTGAACGAATTTCTTGTCTCCCACTACGCCGGCAGTTTCCGCCAGAAACTGCAGTTCATCCAGGTATTCCGCCACTTTCCGGTCGTCTTCCCCGTCTTTGATAATGCCGACGAATACGGCTTTTTCTATCTTCTGTTCTTCTGTATTTACCATAGATTATGATTCATCAAAAAAGGCTGGCCTTGCGGTCAGCCTTGTACTTTTTCTTCCTCTCCTTTTAGCGGAGCTGGAAGATCACCGGGAAGGTATAGGTAACCTTGACGGCGCGGTCTCTCTGCTTGCCAGGCTTCCATTTCGGGGAGCTGGAAACAACGCGGACAGCTTCCTTATCAAGGGAAGAGTCAACGCCGCGTAGGACCTTTACGTTCGATACGGAACCGTCGGCGTTCACGGTGAACTGCAGGGTTACACGGCCCTGGACACCGTTCTCCTTCGCGATTTCCGGATAGACGAGTCTGGAGTTAACCCACTTGGAAAACTCGTTGGCATCGCCACCGTTGAAGGAAGGTTTCTCTTCGACGAGCTGGAAAGGAATCGCTTCTTCTTCGACAACCTCTTCCTGTACTTCCTCGACGTAGTCCATGATTTCAACACCCATGTTGGCGTCATCTTCAAGGTTCATGAAGGTGTCGTCATCGAGTTTGATTTCATCATCGACGATGTCGATCTGGTCGGAGAGGACCGGAATCTTCGGGGCAGCCTCCGGCGGCGGAGGGGTCTCCTGGGTGATCGGAACCATTTCATCTTCGATCACGACAGCATTCTCCGCTTCCAAAGCGGCCGTCTTTTTCTCCTTACTGGTATACTCGAATGCTCCCCAGACGACGAGCAGTGCGAGCACCATACCGATTTCGGTGAAGATCAGTTTCTTGTTTTCGAGACTGGCTTTCGCTGATTTCTTTACTTCCATATCTTGGTTTTTTGTTTTGTCGGTTTGCGGCGTAAAGTTAGAAAGAATTCTTTTTAATTCAAATTTTTTATCAAATAGTTGTAGATTTGCAGAAATATTTACCCGCTATATGGTTCGCTATTTCTTCGAAGATACGCCTTTTCAATTCAAACCCAAGCGTTTCACCTCCCAATGGCTGAAGGTCGTTGCGGAAAGTGAGATTCGTAAGTTGGGAGCCGTGAATGTCATATTTTGTTCGGATAATTATATTCTGGACATCAATCAGCGCTACTTGCAGCATGATTACTTTACCGATATCATTACATTTGATTATTGTGAAGGCAATGTTTTGTCCGGTGACCTGTTTATCAGCGTAGATTCGGTTCGTGAAAACGCCCTTTTTTACGGCACCGAGTTCGAAGATGAATTGAACCGTGTCATAGTGCATGGTGTCCTGCACCTGATCGGATATGATGACCATTCCGAGGAAGACATAGCTATGATGCGCTCTAAGGAGAATTACTATCTGGACCTTCGCAAATCTCTCCTTGCCTGATGGAGCGTTCATTTGATGTCATTGTCGTCGGGGGTGGTCATGCCGGCTGTGAAGCTGCCATGGCTGCAGCGAACCTGGGATCGTCCGTCCTGTTGGTTTCAATGGACCTGACCGGTTTTGCGAAGATGTCCTGCAACCCGGCGGTCGGAGGAATTGCGAAAGGACAGATCGTCCGGGAGATCGATGCGCTGGGTGGATATTCCGGTATCGTGACGGACATGTCTACCTTGCAATTTCGGATGCTCAATAAGTCCAAAGGTCCTGCCATGTGGAGTCCGCGGGCTCAATGCGATAAACAGGCCTTTTCCCGTAACTGGCGTTCTATCCTTGAAAGGAATTGTAAATTAAGTATTTACGCCGATATTGTCGAAAAATTCCTCTTTGAGAATTCAAAAATCTGCGGCGTGTGTACGAGAACCGGTGCAATTTTTCATTCTCAGGCAGTTATCTTGACCGCCGGGACCTTCCTTGGGGGAAAATTATTCATCGGTCGTACGGAGTTCGAGGGAGGCCGTATCGGAGAGATGTCTTCTTTCGGTCTGACCGAGCAATTGGTTTCCCTGGGTGTCCCCACTGCCCGGATGAAGACGGGCACTCCGCCCCGGATAGATATCCGTTCGGTCGATACGTCCGTCGCCCAGCTGCAGGTTGGTGATCCGGATCCTGCCAAGTTTTCATTCCTTCCTTACCTTTCCCAGGCGCAGGCAGGCAAGGACCAGATGCCTTGCTATATCTTCCATACCAACGAGCAGGTCCATGATATCCTTCGGAGTGGATTCAAGGATTCCCCTCTCTTTAATGGCCTGATCCATGGCAAGGGTCCCCGTTATTGTCCCAGCATCGAAGATAAGCTGCGTACCTTTGCCGACAAGGATTCCCATCAGTTGTTCCTTGAGCCGGAAGGACGGAATACTTTCGAATATTATCTCCAGGGTTTTTCCTCCTCTTTGCCGCTCGATATTCAGATTCAGGCATTGAAAGCCATTCCCGGTTTTTCTGACGTATCTATTTTTAAACCGGCTTATGCGGTTGAATATGATTACTTTGATCCCTTGGATCTTAAAGTGTCGCTTGAATCAAAAACCGTTGAAAACCTCTTTTTGGCCGGTCAGGTAAACGGTACGACGGGTTATGAAGAGGCCGCTGCGCAAGGTTTGATGGCTGGTATCAATGCCCATCGGAAGATTGTCGGGGAAGGACCATTTGTATTGCATCGCGATGAGGCCTATATCGGTGTCTTGATTGACGACCTGATTACGAAGGGAGTTGATGAGCCGTATCGGATGTTTACTTCCCGTGCAGAGTACCGCATTCTTTTGCGTCAGGATAATGCGGATCTTCGGCTGACGGAAAAATCATGGCAAATCGGCCTTGCAAGTACTTTTAGGCGCGATTTTACCTGTCGGAAGTATGAGCAGGTTTCTGCCCTTTCCGATTTAGCTGAAGCGGTTAATCTCCGCGCTGAGCAGGTTAATCCTTACCTTGCTTCTGTGGATTCTGCTGAACTTTCTGAATCGAAGCGCATCGTTGATTTGGTTTCCCGTCCGGAAGTTTCCTATCGGAAATTGTATTCGATTGTTCCACGTGGAACACTTTCTAGGTTTAGCGTTGATCGAATTACCCCCGATTCTGTAGTTACATTATCGGATTCTATATCTGATCCGCTCTTTAGTGAGTCTCGTGCTGATTCGTTAGATGAACGGTTTTCCCGGATTGTTTCCGCTTATGCGGAAGAAGTCCTGGATTCTGCTGAAATCGCCATCAAGTATAAAGGATATATCGATCGTGAGCGAGCTGTAGCGGAGAAGATTTCCCGTCTGGATGATTTAGCTATTCCTGCTAATTTCGATTTTGAGAAGGTTACAGGGCTTTCGATTGAATGTCGACAGAAACTGAATCGCTATCGTCCTGAAAATATCGGCCAGGCTTCCCGGATTTCCGGGGTTTCTCCTTCAGACGTTTCCGTTCTCCTGGTTTACTTTCATCGGTAGAAAATAAATAGAGTGTTCCACGTGGAACACTTTTTTTGTTTTTGAATCGTCCTCTATAATTTTTTCAACGCCTCTTTGATCAGCTCTTCAATGCGCATGTCCGGGTTTTTCTTCAGGATTCCCGGCAGAACCTTGTTGATGTTGGGTTTGGTAAATCCGAGCATGACCAGCGCGGTCGTCGCCTCCTGAACGAGACTGTCGTTGTTTCCAATGACAGGAATGATGTTGTCTGTACCGGCTCCTTTGACAATCTTGTCTTTGAGGTCGATGATGACTCTCTGGGCACTTTTCAATCCAATTCCTTTCACGCTTTTGATCCGGACCACGTCTTCCGCCAGGATAGCCTGCCGGATTTCTTCATCCGTCAATGAGGAAAGCATCATCCGCGCCGTACCCACACCGATACCCGAGACACTGATCAGCAACTTGAAAAGTTCCCGTTCATCCCGGGTAGCGAACCCGTAAAACTGCTCATCATCTTCGCGCAGGTAGTGGTATAGGTAGACCGTGACATTCTCTTTTCCTTGCAAGGCCTGGAAGGTTTGCAGCGATATCTGGATATCGAATCCGATGCCTCCGCATTCAACGACCGCTTTGGCCGGAGAGAGTTCTGCGAGGGCTCCTTTGATGTAGTCAAACATGGTTTTGTGATTTCTCCTTTTTGCAAATATAGGCAGAATATTCCCGATTCCCTGTCACTTAATGCGAGATATTTGTTAAATTTGCCCGTCTATAGCAAGACCTTTATGACCATCGAAGATATCAGATCCAAGTTTCCCATCCTTACCCGTCAGGTGTATGGAAAGCCGCTGGTTTATTTCGACAATGCAGCGACGATCCAACGCCCGCAGGCGGTATTGGACCGGTGGGTGGAGTTGTCCTCCGACTGCAATGCCAACCTGCACCGGGCCGTGCATCTGATAGCCGCTGAAGCCACGCAGGCTTACGAAGAAACGCGGGATGCAGTGCGGGATTTCCTGCATGCGGCAGACCGCAGCGAAATCATCTTTACCTCCGGCGTAACCCATTCCATCAACCTGGTCGCCTTTTCCTTCGGGGAGGCTTTCGTGCACGAGGGCGATGAAATCATCGTATCCGAGGCCGAGCATCATTCCAACATCGTTCCCTGGCAGATGCTGTGCGAGCGGAAGCACGCCGTGCTGAAAGTCCTGCCGGTTTCCGAGGAGGGACACCTTTGCACCGACAAGCTCGAACCATTGATTTCCAATAAAACTAAATTATTGGCAGTCAATCATATATCCAATGTTTTAGGCCTTGTTAACCCCCTTTCCGAAATAATAAGGACCTGCCATTCTCACGGGGTACCCGTTCTGGTCGACGGGGCACAGGGAATCGTACACGAACCGGTTGACGTCCAGGCGTTGGATTGCGATTTCTACGCTTTCTCCGGGCATAAGATGTATGCAGCTCCCGGAACCGGCGTCCTGTACGGAAAGCGGAAATGGCTGGAGCAGATGCCTCCCTACATGGGTGGCGGCGAAATGATCGGTACCGTCCGTTTCTCCGGATCGACCTATGCACCGCTGCCGCAGAAATTTGAGGCAGGTACCCAGAACATGGCTGGAACGCCGACGCTGAAAACGGCGATTGATTTTATGAAGCAATTGTCTGACAGTGAATTAACCGAACAGGTCGATGCAGTGAAATCGTATCTTCTTTCTCAGCTGACACAGGATCCGCGAATCCGCTTGTACGGTGTTCCACATGGAACGGAAGAAAAAATCAGCCTTTTCTCCTTCACCGTCGAAGGCGTCCATCATGAGGACCTGGCTCTGATTTTGGATAAGATGGGCATCGCGGTCCGGTCCGGCCAGATGTGTGCCGAGCCGCTGATGGACCGTTATGGCGTCACCGGAATGCTGCGGGCTTCCCTGGCGCCTTACAATACGATGGAAGAAGCAGAATATTTTATCAAGAGCCTGCACAAGGCCATAGGGATGCTGTCATGATGAAAACCATTCAGGAAGTTGAAAATGAAATCATTGAGAACTTCTCCATGTATGAGGAGTGGCTCGATAAATACGAGTATCTGATCGACCTGGGCAAGAATCTGGAACCCTATCCGGAAGAAGCCCGCACGGAGGATAAGCTGATCAAGGGCTGCCAGTCCCGCGTCTGGCTGGATGCGCACATGCAGGACGGCCGGCTCTGGTTCAAGGCCGACAGCGACGCCATCATCACCAAAGGGATCATTTCCCTGCTGATCAGCGTGTTTTCCGGGCGGACCCCGGCCGAGATCGTGGCGGACGATTTTTCCTTTATCGAGCAGATCGGCCTGAAGGAAAACCTCTCTCCGACGCGGGTCAACGGCTTGGTATCCATGATTGAAACCATCCGGAAAACGGCGGAGGAGAATGTATGATGGAACTCAAGGATTTATTTGGCAAGAAAGAGGAAAATAAGGTGGAAAATAACGAAGATAAGCAGAAAGAAGTGCTGACCGCGGACGATGTCCAGGCCTTGGCGCCCCTGTATTCGGACGTCGTCCTGGCGCTCAAGCAGGTCTATGATCCGGAAATCCCGGTCAATATCTATGACCTGGGCCTGATCTACGAGCTGACGATCAACAAGGCGCATGAGGTCTTCATCGAAATGACCTTCACGGCGCCGAACTGTCCGATGGCCGACGAGGTCCTGGCCGAGGTGCAGCACAGCGTCGAGGATGTCCCTGGTGTCAAAAGCTGCCACATCGACCTGGTTTTCGACCCGGTCTGGGACCAGAGCATGCTCTCGGACGAGGCCCGTGTCGACCTGGGACTGGATTAAACATGGATAAGCGGGAACTATACCTTTCCCTGGGCTCGAATCAGGGCGACAGGAGCGCAAATCTCCTGCAGGCCGTCCGGAAGTTCGACGAAGGACTGAAAATGCCGCACAGCGCCCTTTCCGGCCTGCTGGCGTTCCCTTCCTGGGGCTTCGAAGGACCAGAATTCCTGAATTGCGCCGTCCGATATGACCTTCCCGACGCGGGACAGGATCCCGTGCTCCATGCGTATGCCATCCTGGACCTGGCCAAGCGGATCGAAGCGGAAATGGGCCGCGAGCCGGAGGAACCGTCTCCGGAAGGCCCCCGCGTATACCATGACCGTCCGATCGACATCGATATCCTGTTGTACGGCGATCTGTCCATGGACGAACCCCGCCTGACAATCCCGCATAAACTGATGATGTACAGGTGTTTTGTCCTGGTTCCGCTGCGTCAGGTTGCATCCCCTCGCCTGCGCGCGCAGATTCCCGGAATATTTGCGTAACTTTGCAGACCCGAAAATAAAACAATACAACATACAATGACACAAGAAGAACTTTTCAAAATCCTCGTCGCCCATTGCAAGGAGTACGGATTCATTTTCCCCTCCAGCGAGATCTATGACGGCCTGGCCGCCGTGTACGACTACGGCCAGATGGGTGTCGAACTGAAGAACAACATCAAGCGCTACTGGTGGGAAGCCATGACGCGCCTCAATGAAAACGTCGTGGGAATCGATTCCTGCATCTTCATGCACCCGAAGACCTGGGTGGCCTCCGGCCACGTCGCCGCCTTCAACGACCCGCTGATCGACAACAAGGACTCCAAGAAGCGCTACCGCGCCGACAACCTGATCGAAGACTACCTCGGCAAGATCGAGGAGAAGATCGAGAAAGAAGTGGCCAAGGGCCGCAAGAAGTTCGGCGAGGCCTTCAACGAGGAGCAGTTCCGCGCCACCAACCCGAACGTCCTCCGCGAAAAGGCCAAATACGAGGAAGTTCACAACCGCTATAAGGCCGCCGAGGACGCCAACGACCTCAAGGCCTACCGCGACATCATCATCGACTGCGGCATCGTCTGCCCGATTTCTGGTACCGCCAACTGGACAGACGTCCGCCAGTTCAACCTGATGTTCAGCACCCAGGGCTCCAATACCGGGAACGCCGACGACGTGCTCTACCTCCGTCCGGAGACCGCCCAGGGCATCTTCGTCGAGTATCTCAACGTCCAGAAGACCGGCCGCATGAAGATTCCGTTCGGCATCGCCCAGATCGGCAAGGCCTTCCGCAACGAGATCGTCGCCCGCCAGTTCATCTTCCGCATGAAGGAGTTCGAACAGATGGAAATGGAATTCTTCGTCCGTCCCGGCACCGAGATGGAATGGTTCGCCAAGTGGAAGGAAAACCGCATGAAATGGCACGTCAACCTGGGCATGGGCGCCGAGAACTACCGCTTCCATGACCATGAGAAACTGGCCCACTACGCCAACGCCGCCACCGATATCGAGTTCAACTTCCCGTTTGGTTTCAAGGAGCTCGAGGGTATCCATTCCCGTACCGACTTCGACCTGGGCAACCACCAGCGGATCAGCGGCAAGAAGATCCAGTACTTCGATCCGGAGACCGGCGAAAGCTATGTCCCGTACTGCGTGGAGACCTCCATCGGCGTCGACCGCATGTTCCTGGCCGTGCTGAGCCACTCCTACAAGGTTGAGCAGCTCGCTGGCGGCGAGACCCGCGTGGTGCTCGGTATCCCGGCCCCGCTCGCCCCGGTCAAGGTGGCCATCCTCCCGCTCGTCAAGAAAGACGGCCTGCCGGAGAAGGCCCAGGAAGTCGTCAACGAGATCAAATACGACTTCGCTTACCAGTATGACGAGAAGGATTCCATCGGCAAGCGCTACCGCCGCCAGGACGCCATCGGCACCCCGTTCTGCGTCACCATCGACAACGATACGATGACCGACAACTGCGTGACCGTCCGCGACCGCGACACCATGGAACAGACCCGCGTTCCGATCGCCGAGCTCCGCGCCCTGATCGACAAGAAGGTCAACATGGCCAACCTCCTGCGCAACCTGTAGGCGCAACAACCAAATAAAAAGAACCCCGACCGTTAAGGCCGGGGTTCTTTTGGTTATAGGCTTAAGTACTTAGTTTACTTCGAGTTCGAGCTCGACGACCTTCTTTTCGCCGCTCTCGGTGGTGAACCGGGCCTCGATCACATGGCTGCCGGCGGTCAGGGTCACGGACGAGCCGCTGACAGGCTCGTCATCAATCAGCCACTCGATCGCAGAAGCAGGCTTGCGGGTACCGGTTGTCTCGTTTAGGACGAGTTCGAAGACATCCCCGGCGCTGTAGCTGCCCTTCTTCGGATCGGCGATGAAGTTGTAGCCGGTGTCCGGTTTGACATAGTCGCCGACGGTGATATAAATGTCAAAGACAAGGTCCCAGTCATACCGCGTTCCGGTCGAAGTCAGGTTGTACTCGGCAGCATAACCCCGGTACGGCCAGCCGTTTGCGGCCCATTCCGGAACCACCTCATTGCCCTCTTCATCTTCTTCCGTGAAGTAATGGGCACCCAGTGCGTAATAGTAGCCGTTCTCCTGGTATCCCCCCTTGAAAGCGGGGCCGATATAGAGGTCCTGGTCGCTGGGGATGATGAGTTCCTGGTCGCGCACGTCGACCGTCGTCCAGCCCTTTACGGTCACGTCGTCATCGGCGACGGCGACGGTAGCTTTTCGGGTATTGCCGTAGTCGACAATCGCATAAACATCTGAATAGGAAGTAGATGAATCACCATACAGGTAGAAGGAAACGCTCTTGATCTGTTTCCCGGCATACTTGGCCATTTCGGAAATCGGGAACATGTTCTGTCCCATCAGTTCATCGGTGCTGGAGCCGACGATGTACCCGTCATCACCATCCGGGAACGGAATGACCTGGGACGGGAGTTCCTCACCCTCGCGCAGGAGGTAGAAATTCTGGGTCTCGATCAGGCTGGTAACGGAGACGACCGCTGTCTGGCTGACATAGCCGTCGAGGGAGGCCGTTACGTTATAGGTTCCGGCGGCATCCAATTCGATGGAATAATAGCCGTTGGCATCGGTGGTTGCCGTGACGGCCGCCGCTTTCGTGCGGATGGAAGACCGTTTCTTGGACGAAAGGAAGATCTTCTTGGCCAGGGTCGTGAACGGGCCCTCGCTGTTTTTGCGGACTGCCTGGGGTTCGGTTCCGACCTCGAGGCTGATGGTCACCCCGGCGATGGGATTGTTGTCGGAATCATAGACGGTACCGGTGATACCCAATGAGTTACCGTTGACGACGTTGAATGTGGCCACGCCGTTGGCGTAGGTGATGTTAGTGAACTGGAACCCCGTGGAATTTCCGTCCCAGGCCGTCGGAGAGAAGGTCTTGTAAGTAGTTCCGAATACGAGTCTGCTCATGGTGGAACCGGTAAATTCGGAGATCGAGGTCGGATTCGAAGGCTGAACGATATAACAGCACGGATGGGCGGAGTAGTTGTTGACGGTGTTGGCCGACCAGCGGGATACATAACTGGAAGAACGGTCGACATGGTAGGCGATGAGTCCTCCAGGAAGGGCGGCGTCCCATCCGGTGCCTCCACGGACCTCCAACACGAAATATTCATCGGTGACGGATGTCGGGATCTTGTAGGCCGTATAGGTCTTGGCGTCCGGGTAGTTGAGGGCTTTCATGGTGACTGCACCAGTCGAGGAGAGTTCCGGAATACTGGACAGCCAGCCGACCTCCCAAAGTTCCTCCGCCGTGAAATACGGCGGGGTTGTCGAGTTGTTGTTGTAGGCGCCGTTTGCCATCAGGTCAAAATCGTACGTGTTTGCGGCAGACCCGTTGGTGGAATAATTCGCATCGTAGAAGTCGGGAAGGCCCAGGGTATGCGCGAATTCATGACAGGTCGTTCCGATGCTGCACATGACGCCGTTAGCAGGGCTGGAGCCCTTCAGTTCGGCCGTACAGAAATACCGGTCCAGTTTAACACCGTCGAAGGTACGGCTGTTGTAGGCATTGGAACTGGCGGAAAGATACCAGGCATGGGACCAGATGGCGTTGGAACTGGCACCCTGTGCTTCGTCGCAGCCCGCGAAATAGAACAGAACGAAGTCGACCGTGCCGTCTCCATCATTGTCATACCGGCTGAAGTCTACGGTTGCATCCAGTTTCTGCGCCGCATGGATGAGGGCCATTTCGGGAAGATTATCTTCGTCATCGGAATCGTTCCCGCCATAGTAGGCCATATTGTTGTCCAGCGTAACCGGACCGAGAACCTCAAATACAGGGGTGAATTCGCCGAAAGAGTTGTCTCTGTAATAGTCCAGGACGGAACCGACCGCGTTGTTGTCGCTATAGCCCGGGGTGTTCAGCATGGCATTGAACTCGGCTGCCGTCTTCGTGAAAGCCTGGTCCTTGAATCCGACCAGCAGGACCGGAATCTTCGGGGAACCTACATTCTTGGAGGCTGCGGCGGCTTCCTTGAATGCGGCCATGGCCTTGGCGCGTCTTTCATCGCCTTTTTGTTGCAGGGTGGTCCTTTGTGCGGGTGTCTGGGTAACGACACGGATGAAGCCGTCTTCATCTTCCTTGACGACATTCCCTTCATCGTCGGTCATCCAGTGGTGCCATTCGTCGCCATGGAGGTAGATGCCGATCGTGGTGCCGTCCGGCTGGGTGCGGACGATGCGGCCCGGATAGGCGGGTCCGGCGAAGGTGCTTATGGACAGGAGCAGCGCGGCGGCTGCGAGGAGTATGTTCTTTTTCATGATCTTCTACCTTTTGACAATGAATCCGTTACCGGCTCCGTCAGAGAGCCAGAGTTTCGCGCCGGCTTCGCCGACGACCGTAACGGTGTATGATCCGGTGGAAACGGTCTTCTTGCCTTCGACCGTGCGGAGCGTCAGGGTAAAGGCGTCTCCGATGGTGGCACCGGCCGGGATTCCGCTGAATTCCATGACTATCTGGGCCATGGCATCCAGGATGGCAAAGGTGACCTTATCGCCCTGGTATTCGCGGCTCAGCTGCTGGGAACCCTTGACATAGACGGTGTTGTTACCGTTAAGATAGGCACCGAAGGTCTCTTCCTTCAGGATCGGGTCGTCAGAAGAAGGAACCGCCTCACCTTCTGTCTTGCGATAGAGGGCGACCTTTGACATCATGTTCAAGTTGTTCGCAGTGCTTTCCTGGTAACAGGCGTACCGGTACGGTTTCGTATTATAATTGAAGAGTAGATACACATAATTACCGGACTGAGCAACCATGGTTGCCGTTCCTCCTGAAATCGAGATGCGCCAACTGCTTGTAGCACCTTTCGTTGTGGTGTTGGTCATAGAGTTCTTGGAGGAACCTCCGGCAGCGATGTAGGCTCCGGCCTTCGATTTGAAGGACAACGTTCCGCTGGAAGTCCCGTTTTCGAGCGTAAAGATTTCGACGTTTTCAGCCGGATCATAGAGCTTGTTCTCATCGACGGTAACGGAAACGGCTTCTCGATACTTTGTCTGGAAACCGGTGCTCATGGCATAGTAACTGGAAAGCTTGTTGTCCGGCACATTTGCAATGATCACCTCGTCCCCGGCCTTCAGGGTCGAAGCATCGGTAACCAGTTCATAGTAAACCTCTTTCGTGTTCTCAATGAACGTTGCCGACTCCATGTTGACCGAGAATTTGTAGACATGGCCGGCGGTGAAGTCGACGTTCTTGCCGGAGAGGGTGATTTCCCGTTCATACACGCCGTTGGCCGTCGTGGCGGAAACCTTGAGTTTCTTGCCCTTCATGTCGACCGGGGCGCAGGCAAACCAGATGTCGCCGGTACCGTCCGTCTTGAGGGTGATCGAGGAAGAGGCTTCCTTGGCCTCTACGCTGCCGTCCTCGGTATTGTAATACCAGGTGCCGGCCCAGGGCTGCTCCGGGGAAACGAGGGTGACGGAGGTCACGGCTTCGGGCAGGTTCTTCAGAGTCAGGCGTCCGTAGCCGGTCAGGTGCGCGAAATGCACGTCGACCTTCTCGGGAAGGGTCTGGCTTTCGGCGGACTTGGCGACCAGGATCTGGGCGGCCTCGTCGGCGGAGTTGGCAATCGGGGTCTGGACGGCCGGAATTTCAACGGTCAGGGCCTTGCGGCTGGCGCTGACGGCTTTCAGGGCGGAGGCCGGGCTCAGGACATAGAACGTATAGGGTGCGGAGGCCTTGGATTCGGCGAAGTCGGCTTCGAAATCGGCCTGGGTGAAATCGGCGGACGGGACGACGCCGGCCGCGATGGCCGTTTCATAATTCAGGGAAATGGCGACTTCGGTGTCATTGGCCGTCCAGCGGGTCGGATAGGTGGCAACGCCATCTTCCACTGTCGGTTCGGCAAAGGCGGTCTTCGTCTGGAGCGAACCTGCGGTGAAATGTACCCGGGTCCCTTGCTCCTTGACCGGAAGCGGGGCTTCCACCTCCTGCGTCGCGCAGGCGGAAAGGCAACCGGCCAGGACGGCCAGCATTGCCCATTTGCATGTATTTCTCATCTGGGGGGCTTTTTGTCTGGATTAGTACTCGTCTCCTTCGTCGTTACCTCCTCCCGGTTCGATTTGGGGGGAGAGGATGCTGGTTTCAAGGCGCAGTGGCAGCAGCTCGGCCAGCGGGGCCTCATAGAATAATTTTTCCTTTTCCATTCTTAACGGATTCTTGTTCAAAACATAACGCAATTGGGGCCAAAGTTGGAAAAAAAACCGCTCAATCCCAAATCTTTTCAACGAACGCTTCTATTTTTTTATGTATCTTTATCGGCGCAAACCGCAATGCATCCATGAGAAAAATAATATCCTGCCTGCTGTTGCTGGCCACAGCCTTTTCCGGCTGCGGCGGACCCGGTTTGCGCAATGCCGTCAATGCCGAATATTGGTACGATCTGGGCCAGCGGCAGTATCGGGACGGCCGGTATGACGAGGCCGCCGTGTCCCTGGCCAGGGCGGAGGCCTTGGCGGTGGATAA
This sequence comes from uncultured Bacteroidales bacterium, assembly GCA_900319855.1. Classification (GTDB taxonomy): domain Bacteria; phylum Bacteroidota; class Bacteroidia; order Bacteroidales; family UBA932; genus Cryptobacteroides. Next base: position 44,867 of record ONQC01000007.1, on the reverse strand, counting down.
TCAGACCAAGGCGTTGATATACAGGGATATGGCCCGTGTCTATAACGCTTCTTACAACAGCCTGCAGGAAGCGGCCTACATGGAACGGGCGGCGGAAGCCTTTGCCATGGCCGGGCAGACCCGCGAGGCCAACCGGGCCCTGCTGGAGACCGGTCAGGCCTATTATAACATGGAGGAATACCAACGGGCGGAGGGTTTGTACAAATCCGCCTTGTTCGGGGCCCATCAGGACAAAGACACGCTGCTGGAAGTCCGCACGCTGCAGTCCTATGCCGCGCTCTGCCTGGTCGGTGTGGAAGATCCCGACGACGGCGGCTTGCGGCAGGATCCCGTGCTCGCGCTGGAAATGCTGGAGCGGGTAGCCGGCGAACTGGGCACGCCCCTGTCCTGCACCGACGAGGGCATTGCGGCGTATGCTTATTCCCTTTTGGGGGATAAGAAAATGGCGGACAGTTGGTTGCGTGCCGCGATCCGGGATGCGGAGAGCGAGGACGAGGCGACCAAGGTCAAGTTCCGGGAATACCAGGTCAAGGCCCGTTCCGGGGATGCGGCCGGAGCCTTGGAGGCTTTGGAAGCGGTCATGGCCGGGGACAATGCTGCGGAGCGTCAGGCTGCCCGGGAAACGGCGCTGGCTTCCCAGAAAGAATACTTCCAGCAGGAAAGCCTGGTCGCGGCCGAACGCCTGCGCAGCGCCCGGATGCGCCAATGGGTGCTGGCCCTGTTGTTGGTGCTAGGCCTGGTGGCCGGCTGGTTCATCTATCGGATCAACCGCCTGCAGGCCGAGCGGCGGCTGGCCGAAGAGCGGGCGGAAACGGACCGGATCATGAGCATCGCCGAGGACCTGCAAGCCCGCCTGCAGAAAGCCGGTTCGTCCAAGATCCTGGAGAAATCCGGATTCAGCGTCTTGGAACGTCTCTGCGAACAATTCTATATCTATGAGGGCACGGAGAACCTCCAGACCAAGGTCTTGAAGGAAGCCAAGTCGGTGATCGACGGCCTCCGGACGGATTCCAAAGGGTTGGAAGATCTGCTGAATGCGGAACATGACGGCGTGATGACCGCCTTCCGGGCCCAGTTCCCGAAACTGAAGGAAGATGACCTGCGCCTGTTCGCCTATGTGGCGGCCGGTTTCTCTTCGACCACCATTTCCACCCTCATGGAGCGGGACAAGCAATATGTCTACAACCGGATCTGGCGCCTGAAGGGGCGTATCGCCGCCTCTGAAGCACCAGACAAGGACCGTTTCCTGGAATATTTCAATAAGTAATTACCGGACCAGCACCTCGTCGATAAAGAACCAGCAGGGATTCCCGACGCCGTAATGCCACGGCGGGCAGGTCTTCGTGCCGGTCACTTCGACTTTGATGTAGCGGGCCGTCACGTTGCACTGTGCCACGACCGGAATGAACTCGACCTTTACGCCCCGATCTTCCGGCAGGTCGATGCGGGCGATTTCCGTGAAGGCGTTCCCGTCCGTCGACACGCTGTAGCGGACCTGTTCCGGTAACAGGATCCAGGCGCCCAGCTGCTTGAGGAAATCCGTGCTGATGCTCCGGATGGGCCTTTCCTGCTCCAGGTCGATGACGAAGGCCCCGTCCGTTCCTTCCCATCCGATCCAGTTCTCGACGAAGGTCGTGCCGCCGAAAATCCCGTCTGTCAGCCCCTTTTTGCTGAGCTCCAGATATTTGGGACGCGGATCGATCAGGTAGCTCACCGGCTTTCCGAAGGCCAGGCTCGCGGTCACATCCGATAGATAGCGTTCCCGGTAGAGGGTGCAATAGTCTGCCGGTGCATTGCTCCGTTCGTTGAGGGTCGGGACGCCAAACTCCGCCGTCCGCCGTTCGAAGAGCGCCAGGTCTTCCTTTAGCTTTTCGAAATCCCGGTCCGGATCCGTCCGGGCGATCTCCAGGGCGGAGTACTGCAGCGGGAGCCGGCTCCGGCGCACCCGGGCCAGGCGGACGGGATCGTCGGCAACCTGGGCTTCCGCTTCGTCGAAGAGGGCGTTGTAGCGACGCAGCAGCGCGGGTTTTAGGATGTTATCCTTGTACGAGACCGGCGAATCGTAGATAAACAGGTCGACGTCCGTTCCCACGGCCGCTCCCTCCATCAGCTGGATGTATTTATAGAGCGGCCTGCCGGCCGGGCCGTAGTACCGGTCGAGGAAACGGCGTTCGAGGGAGTCCAGTGCCGCCGTCCCGTCCCACATCAGGTTGGCCACCAGGTAGGTCCGCAGTTCAGCCATGTCCCCGCCCCGTTCGCTGGCGATCTGGCTGAAATGCATCTTGACCCCATGGGTCCGGAAGATGTCCATGTTGGCCTTGATCGTTCCGAAATTCGGGAAAGGCGACAGGTAGTTGTCGAAGTTGATCCCATAGTCCCAGACGAAAAGATTGTCACAGATCCGGCTCCATCCTTCGAGCGCACGCATGAATTCCTGTCCGGACGGGTTTTCGGTCAGGGCCGTCTGACGGCGGCAATCGATGTCGCAGAGCATGATGGAGACGTTCGGACGAGGAACTGTTTTCTTGGGCGGCTGTACGGAGAAAAGGTAGGCGAGGGTGGAAATCTGTTTGTCGGGGAATCGGTCGGCAACGGCATTGATGAACCGCAGGATCGGGCCGGACGGGCCGCCTTCCTCTTCCATGATCCGGGTGCATTCCGGACAGCGGCAGTAGGTGTCGGAACCGTCGTTCTGGCTGATGCTGATCATGTTATGGTCGGGATAGGCCTTGAACAGGCTGTCAACCCGCGCGCAGACGATGTCCAGGACCTCCGGGTTGGACAGGCACCACTGGCTGGCACTGCCCGGGTTGCGCTGTCCGTTGTAGAAGGCATAGTACTCCGGATGCTCCTTGCCATAGCGGCTGGCTGGCAGCAGCCGGTCGCAGGTATGGACCCAGTAATTGGCCGCGAAGACCTCCTGCGGCTCTTCCAGGTGGTACCAAACCTTATAAAGGGGATCCGCCTTCAGCTGGTAGTTCTGGCTCTGCCGGTAGCGGAATGTCGGGGTAAATGTCCGGCTTTGCTGCTTGAGCGTCAGTTTCTTGCAGGTCGGGACAAAGGCTTCCCCTCCGCCCCAATAGTCGATGTCCAGATACTGCTTGAGAAATTCCACGGCCCCGTAGACCAGCCCCTTCCCTTCACCTTCCAGCGTTACGTTCCGGTCCGTCACGGTCAGCCGGTAGCCATCTTCGCCGATCGGTTTCTCCGGTGCAGCCTCCTTTGTGGAGGCCGTGCGGGTGGACAAGTCCTTTAGGATCAGGATTCCCTTCTGTCCGTTTCTCGCGGTGACGCGCGGCTGGGAGCCGGTGGCTTCGCCCAGGAACCGCTGCAGGATCTCCGCGGCCTGGCGTTCGTGGTCCGAAGCCCCGCCGGAAGCCAGAACAATATCTCCGTTCATCCGGCCGTTTCCGATCAGGCGCAACTGCCCGCGGGCCGGCAGCAGCGTGAGCGCCAGCAAAAGGGATATGAGAAGTTTTTTCATGTTTCTTTGTTTTCCGGTAAAGATACAAAACCGGCGTATGACCTGCAAACCAAAAATGTCATACGCCGGTTCCTGAATATTCTGGCCATTCAGACGCCATTTAATAATGTGTCAGTTAAATCAGTTAGTGGTTACACATTATTATTTCAAACACAATACAATTTATTTCTATACATTTTCCGTCCTTCCGCTTATCTCAGCTGGAAGATGACGGGGAAGGTGAAGGTCACGTCGACCGCCCTGTCCCGCTGCCGGCCCGGTTCCCATTTCGGGGAGGCGGACACGACCCGTACGGCCTCCTGGTCCAGCGACGCATCCGAAGAGGAGCGCAGCACCTTTACATCGGTTACGCTGCCGTCCTTGTTCACCCGGAAGGACAACGTTACCCTTCCTTGCGATCTGTTTTCCTTGGCGATTTCGGGATAGACCAGCCGGGCGTTGACCCAGCGGCTGAAATCGTTCGCGTCGCCTCCTTGAAAGAGGGGCTTCTTCTCGACCAGGACGAACGGGATCTCTTCATCTTCGACTTCCTCGTCTTCGACCGTTTCCACATAGGGCCGGATGGCCACGGGTTCTTTGGAATCCTCGAGACTTGTGAAAACGTCTTCGATCGGGATGTCATTGTCAACGATCTCTATTTCCTCCGTTAAAACCGGGAGGACCGGTGCATTCTGCGGGAGCGGTGGCTCCTCCTGGGTAATGGGGATCATCTCTTCGATGTCCACGGGTGCGGTGCCTGTCTCCAGGACGGCGACTTTCGCCTGCGCGGTACTGTATTGGAACGCGCCCAAAAGGGCCAGCAGCGCCGCAATCATTCCCAATTCTGCAAACAGCAGCCTCTTATTCTCGAGACTGGCTGCGAGTGTTTTTTTCTGTTCCATAATGCCAGTCAGTTAGTGGTTTTTCTCTGATGCAAAGTTACGATGAGAAATCCCGCACACCAACTTTTTGCCCCTCTCAAAACTCTCACGGCTCTCTAAATGGGTACTGAAAATCAATTAGTTACAAATCCTGTTTTCTCTCAAAAAATCTCAGCGGTGTAAATACTTGATAATCAATGCAATAAATTATTGTGCTGAATTTCAACCAGTTATGTTCTTTATATGGGTCGACCCCTTGTTTTTAGCGATGGCGCAAAATGCTTATTCTAGTGTTGAGAACCACCCCTAGACGACGGGTATGTACAGTAAAACCGGATTCCTGCGGGCTTTTTGTGTACAAACCCCGGAAATTCCTTCCTTTTCCCGGCTTTTTGGAGGGGTTTGTGCAACAAATCGCTGTTCTGCAGGTGTTTCCGTGTACATACCCGGCTGAAATAAAGAATTAGCGCAATTCCGGTTAAATTAACCAAAATTGCGCTAAATGCCAATAAAACTATGTAGTTTTCTGCTTATCAGTGAGTTGCGCCAAAATTTAATTCTGGGCGCAAAGCCGGGTCAGAGAAGTCGCTTAGTTCTTCTTCAGCGTGACGCCAATCTGCATGTCGTTGTAGTTGCCGGCGAGGCTGCTCAGGGCGCTGGCCGTGGAGCTCTGCTTGGCGACGACGTTCATGATCGCCTTGGCGAACTGGAGGAATTTCTTGCCGTTGAACAGCATCTGGCAGCCGGAGCCGGTGTTGGTGAGGGTTCCGTCGAGGTTGAGGAACTTCAGGGTCTTGCCGAACTGGAGCTTGATGCGGTTGGCATCGTCGTAGGTCTGCCAGGTTCCGTTCACCGGGATGCCCTTGATTGTGCAGGTGAAGGTGAGGTCTTCGTTGAAGGTGAACTGCATGGCGCCGGCGGTGATGCCGATCTTCTGCAGGTAGGAGTCGATCTTGGATTCGACGGTGCCGGAAGCGGCGGCGCCGGCGACGTTGGACAGGACATTGTCACCACCGAAGCTGACAGCGGAACCGGTATAGGTCCAGTTGCCGGGGAGGTCGACGGCGTTGAGGTTGCCGGTGTAGCCGTAAATGACCTTGGAGACGGTGTCTCCGAGTTTGCCGTTGCCCAGGGCGGAACCGAGGCCGCCGAGCAGGCTGCCGAGGTTCTGGGCGGAAGCTGCGCTGACGAACATCATCGCCGCGGCAGCGATTGCGAGTACTTTTTTCATAAAACTTTTATAACTAACAAATTGTCTTCTGAAGGAAGCAGAATAATCTCTTGCGGAAGGGTCCTGTGACGCGGGTCAGTCTTTCCAACCCTGTGCCTTCAGCGGGTGTTCCAGTCCGTCCGGACTGACCAAAACCGTGCCAGCTTCGGGAAGGGCCAGGTGGCCGATGATGTCAAAGGTCTGGAAATCATGGCGGAACTTCTCCAGTTTCAGGATCGGCACCGCCAGCAGCAGACGGTAGTCCTCGCCGCCGTTCATCGCTGCCGATACCGGATCGATATCCAGTTCCCGTCCCAGGTCGAACGAATTGCCCTCAAACGGGATCTTGTCGGCATAGACCTTGGCGCCCAGGCCGGTTGCCCGCGCAATCCGCTTGACGGCGTCGGCCAGACCGCGGGTCACCAGACAGGCGGAGGACGGGAAGATTTCCGTCTCTTCCAGCTGGGCCACGATGCCGGCAGGCAGTTCCGGCTTGAGATAGGACCCGACCATCATGCGGTATTTCTCCAGCTGCGGCTGCGTCCCGTCGGCATCGAACCGGCGCATCTCGCGCTCCAGGACTTGCAGTCCGAAGAAAGCGCCGCCAAGGTTGCCGCTCACGCAAAGCAGGTCCTTGCTCTGGGGCCGGGGACGGCTCTTCGATGTCAGGAAGGCGGTTTCTCCCACCGCGGAAATGCTGATGGACAGTCCGTTCTGGGACGGGCCGAGGTCGAGGTCCACATTGCCGTACCCATGTTCCTTCGCAGCGGCGACGATGCCGGTCCAGATCTCCCGGACCTGCGCGAGGTCCAGTTTGGCGGAAAGACCGAGCCGGACGGACAGCAGGCGCGGACGCGCCAAGGCGGCATACAGTTCGCCGGTGACGGCGATCACGGCCTTGTAGCCCAGGTGTTTCAAGGGGAAATAGACCAGGTTGAAATCGATGCCTTCCAGCAGCATCCGGCTGGCCGAAGCCACGGAGGCTTTCCCGCCGGTTTCAAACTGCAGGTTTTCCGCAGGATGGAAAGGCGTCCCTTCGTACAGGCGCGCGATGGCCTCAACCCGGCCGATATCGGAGAAATTCTCTTCTGCCATGTAAAGAAATGCTAATAATCGGTGCAAAAGTAGCAAGAATATTTCTAAATTTAGGCGTTATGAAAAAGATCCTGTCGCTCCGGCGAAACGAATAACAAGAACCAAATGAAACGGATATTGCTTTGCATCCTCGCCTTGATTCTCGGCGCTCTCTCTGGCATGACGGCGCAGGACTTGGACGGCGGACGGTATGTCACGCTCTGCCTGATGGTCCGGACGACACCTTGGGAAGTCTCCCGTGACGTAAAACTTCATCCCCGTGAAGAATCGGACTGGCACACATTGGAAAGTGTGACCGCCCTCCGCGAAGCTTTCGCCCGGAACAATCCGGAAGGCCGCCTGACCTGGGGCTTTACCCTGAACGCTTTGGAGGATCCACGCGAAAACTATGTTCAGATTCGAAAGTACGCCGTAGAATGCCATTACCGCTATGGCGACGAAATCAGTTATTTTCCGGGTTATTTCCCCGCTATGTACCTTCCGGAGGATCGGATTAACCGAGAAATATCTGAAGCGCTTGCGGAAATCACGGACCTGGTCGGAGGAGGATACAGACCTGACTGCATCATGGGCGGATTCCTGTCCGCCGGTACGCTGAAATATCTTGCGGAGAAAGAGAATATTCACGTGGCACACGCCGTCATCTGGAGCCAGCACGCCATCGATGGCGGCGGCGCAGACGGCTCTCCGTCCTACCCTTTCTATCCCTCGACTGAACATTTCTGCAAGCCCGCCCAAGGGCCGGAGGATTTCATTGACTGTGTTAATCTGGACGGGTGGACCATGGATTTCATCTGCGCCCGCCGAAGCGGAGCGTCAGGACATGGCATCGGCCAGTTCAACAGCCGGCGTGGCGTGGGCCCGATCGAAACCTACCAGGGATGGGGACTCGAACTGGGACAACAGGAGGTCATGCATACCGAAAGCATCCACTTTGACGAAGGTTTCAGGCGCAATGGCTTCGGGTGGGTCACGAATATCTGGGAAACGCAGATGTATCATGAATTCGGGAAGGATCTGATGGTCCCGGCGATGGAGCGATGGGTGGGTGAGACCCGGCAACGTTGGCCGGATGTCCAGTTCGTGACTTTCGGAGAATTCGGCAAGATGTGGCGCAAAGCCCACCCGTCCAATGACTGGGACTACTCGTTCCAGGAGCGGGGATTAGGTCTTGGAGATTCATACAATAATCTGGAAATCAGATGGTTCATGAATCCAACCTTCCGGCTTGCTCTCTTGAAAGACTGGCATAAGGACGGAGAACCGGCCCGCGTCATTGATTTCACACGCTACGATCTGCCGGCGCGGGAGCCGTCCGGCGCCACGCCTGACCATCCGGTGAAAGACTGGTCCTTGATGAATGTCATGAACCAGAAAGGCTTCCGTCCGCAGGCTCGGCCGAAGCTCCTATGCGAGCTGGACGCAGAGTCACAGGAACTGATCTATTCCCGGTACCCGGAGCTTCGGCGGGAGAGTCTGCAGGAACCTGCTGATACCAAATCCCCGGCGGACTATGTCAATCCCTTCATGGGAAATATCAGCCACCTGCTGGTGCCGACCTTCCCGACGATTCATCTGCCAGGCGGCATGCTGCGGGTAACGCCCGAGCGCTATGACTATACCCAGGAATTTGTCGAAGGTCTTCCTGTCATTGTGACAAGCCACCGGGGCAGCTCCGCCTTCATGCTTTCGCCCTCCGACGGGCCGGAAGCCGCCCCGGTCGAGCGGATGCGCTATGACAATGAGCATATCCACCCATATTCTTACGAAGCCGACCTGGCTGACGGACGGATCCATGTCCGGTTTGCCCCTGCCCGGCAAAGTGCGATCTATGAACTCCGTTTTCCGGATCAAGCTGCCCCTTCTGTTTCTCTGCTGACCCACAGTGGAGAACTTTCCAGTATTGGAAACGGTTTCGGCGGAAGCCAGAAACTGACGGGAAAGGTCAGCGTCTTTCTATATTTGGAGCCGAGTGTCTCTCCGGATTTGGTGCAGCCGCTGGAGGCCCCTCGGAATGCATCGGCGCTCCGGCTGGTTTTCCCCTCCGGCACCCGGACCCTCCGGCTTCGATATGGCGTTTCGTTTATCAGTGTGGAACAAGCGCGTCGGAACTTGCAGCGGGAGCAGTCCGGATTCGACCTTGAGGGCGTCATGGAACGGGCGAAAGCCATCTGGAACGAGACGCTGGGCAAGATCAGGGTCCATGGAGGAACGGAAGACGAGCGGGCGGTCTTTTACACCTCTTTCTACCGGATCCTGGAAAGACCGGTCTGTATCAGCGAAGATGGTCGGTATTTCAGCGCCTCGGACGGTCAGGTTCATGATGATGGCGGCCATCCTTTCTATACGGATGACTGGATCTGGGATACGTATCGGGCCGCTCATCCGCTCCGCGCCTTGCTTTTCCCGGAAACGGAGGAAGATATCATCCGGTCTTACCTGCTGATGGCGGAGCAGACTGGCGAGAATTGGCTTCCAACGTTCCCGGAGGTGACGGGCGATTCCCGTCGCATGAACGGCAACCATGCCGTTGCGATGATTGCGGATGCGCTGTACAAAGGGCTGTCCGTTGATGCGGAAAAAGGATTCGAGTATGGCCGCAGGGCCTTGCTGGAGAAAACGTTGGCGCCATGGTCCGGCAAGAAAGCCGGCTGGATCGACCAGTTCTATCAGGCACATGGCTATATCCCGGCCTTGAGGCCCGGCGAGGAAGAAACGGACCCTAACGTCCACAGTTTCGAAAAGCGGCAGCCCGTAGCCGTCACGCTGGGGACGGCCTATGATGAATGGTGCCTCTCCCGGATCGCCGACTTCCTTGGCCGGAAGAAGGAAGCGGAACAGTTTCGCCGCCGGTCGTTGAATTACAGGAACTTGTTTAATCCGGAAACCGGATTCTTCCATCCCAAGGATGCCTCCGGCAAGTTTATAGAGCCCTTTGATTACCGATTCCCCGGCGGTCCGGGAGCCCGCGATTCTTACGACGAGAACAACGGGTGGGTATACCGCTGGGACGTCCCGCACAACATCCCGGACCTGGTTTCCCTGATGGGGGGTCCTGAGAAGTTTGTCGAGAATCTGGACCGCATGTTTGAGGAGCCGCTGGGCATGTCACGGCGGGACTTCTATGCCCTGATGCCGGACCATACCGGAAACGTCGGCCAGTTCTCCATGGCCAATGAACCGTCTATGCATATTCCTTATCTATATAACTACGCCGGTGCGCCATGGAAGACGCAGAAACGCGTCCGGCAGATGCTTCGGACCTGGTTCCGCAACGATTTGATGGGGGTGCCGGGAGATGAGGACGGCGGCGGACTTTCCTCCTTCGTGGTCTTTTCGATGATGGGCTTCTATCCAGTGACGCCGGGGCTTCCGGCATATGACCTGGGCAGCCCGGTTTTCCGGAAGGTAGAACTGAGCTTGCCCGACGGGGGGACCTTCGAGATTGTCGCGGAGGGCGTTTCGGAGGATGCCAAGTACATCCGTCAGGCGACCCTTAACGACCAGCCGCTTACGGGTCCGCAATTCGGGCACGAGGCCATTCGGAGCGGAGGCCGCCTGGTCCTTCGCATGAGCGACAAGCCCTCTCTTTGACAGTTCGGAAAGTCAGAATTGTACGGCGAATTGTCGAAAATAGACAGATTATTGTTATTTTTGAGCCCGCGTCCGGCCCAAAGATTGATACGGGACTGAGACAAATCATATACCATGAAAAGAATCCTGTTGCTCCTGGCGGCCCTGCTGCCGCTGACTGCCGCCGCCCAGAAGGCCCCGGCTGAGATCTCCGTCATTTCCTACAACATCCGGATGATGCCGGCGGAGGATGGAACCAATTCCTGGCAATACCGCTATCCTTGCTCCGCCATGATGATCGAGGACCAGAAACCCGATATCTTCGGCCTGCAGGAAGCCTATCCCGAGCAGGTCCGGTACATGGAGGAATACACGAAGGGCTACAAGAGCGTCGGCGTCGGCCGGGAAGACGGCAAGCACGAGGGTGAGCACATGAGCATCTTCTACAACAAAAAGACCGTCAAGCTCATCAAATGGGGCACCTACTGGCTCTCCGAAACGCCCGACAAACCTTCGATGGGCTGGGATGCCGCCTGCAAGCGCACGGCGACCTGGGCCCTGATGCAGCACAAAGCCTCCGGCAAGAAGTTCTACTATGTCAATACCCACCTGGACCATGTCGGAAAGGAAGCCCGCCAGAAAGGCCTCGAACTGATCGTGGAGCGGATCGCCTCCATGAATCCCGAAGGCTATCCGATGGTCATGACGGGCGACTTCAACGTAACCCCGGACGATCCGGCCCTCAAGAGCCTGGACGCCAAGATGAAGAGCGCCCGCCGCTTTGCCGCCCAGACGGACGAGGGCATCACCTACAACGCCTGGGGCAAGACGGAGAATGCGGCCGTGATCGACCACATCTATTTCAGCGGTTTCTCCAGCTGCCCCGTCTTCGAGGTCGTGACGAAACCCTACATGGAACGCAAGTTCATCTCCGACCATTTCCCGGTCCGGGCCGTCCTGGTCTTCTAGAAAGGCTATTTCTTGACGACGGTATACGGGATGCCCATCGCCCGCAGGTCGGCGAGGAATTCCGTGGAGATGCCGACCTTGAATTTCTTGGAGGTAAACTCGATCTTGTAGCCGGTTCCGGGGTCTACGAAATACATCTTGAGCTCGACGGGACCGCTGTTGGCCTTGACCAGTTTGACCAGGTTGTGGCGGAAGGTTTCGCTCAGCATCGGGGTGGTTACCTGGATGACGAAAGCACGGAGCTTTTCTTCGGTAATGTTCCCCAGAAGGCTGATTTTCTTTACCTTGAAGGCGAACGGCGCCCGTTTGCCGGCGGCGATCTCTTCGGGTTTGAGACGGAATTTCTCTCCGATTTCCCCTTCGATGTAGACCGCCTGGTGGACTTCCTGCAGGTAGCCCATGAAGGCTTCATGGTCCTTGCCGAAGAGGGACAGTTCGTAGGATCCGCCGAAATCTTCGAGCAGGGTCCGGGAATAGGGCTTTCCGGTCTTGGTGGTCAGCTGCTTGTACGACGTGATCAGGCCACCCACCTGAATCTTGGCGGTGCTCCGCTTGTTCTCGCATTCCGTGATCTTGTCGGCCAGGCTGCCCAGAGGACAGTTGGTAAAGGTCTCCAGCTCAAAGCGATACTTATCCAGCGGGTGGGAACTGAGGTACATGCCGACCAGTTCTTTCTCTTTCTGGAGCAACGCCAGCTGGTCCTCCTCCGCGGGCGCCATCGGCGGCTCGGGCTGCACCGGCTTGAGTTCCTCCGTGTCCCCGAACAGGGAGAACATGTTGTCTTCCTTGCCGTTCTTGGTATTGATTCCGAAATCGATCAGCTCGTCGATCCATTCCTTTCCGGTCCGTCCCAGCATGAAATACTGGCTGCGGGAGAAGCCGAAAGAATCCATCGCGCCGCTGTAGACCAGCGATTCGAAGGCCTTGCGGTTGACGATGCCAGCCATCCGCTCGATGAAATCATAGACATCCTTGAACAGCCCCCGCTCTTCCCGTTCGGTCGTGATGGCCTCCACGATGTTTCCACCGAAGCCCTTCATGCCGCCCAGGCCGAAGCGGATCGCCCCTTCCTTGTTGACGGTGAAGTGGTTCTCGGACTCGTTGATATCCGGGCTGAGCACCGGGATCTTGCTGCGGCGGCAGTCATCCATGATCTCCATGATCTCGGACATGTTCGAGAGCTGGTTGGACAGGTTCGCCGCCTGGAATTCGGCCGGATAGTGGGCTTTCAGCCAGCCGGTCTGGTAGGATACCCAGGCATAGCAGGTCGCGTGGGACTTGTTGAATGCGTAGGAAGCGAATTTGCGCCAGTCGGCCCAGATCTTTTCGAGGGTCTCGGTCGGATGCCCCCGCTCGACGGCACCCTTGATGAAGTCGTCATGCAGACCTTCCAGGACCGCGATCTGCTTCTTACCCATAGCCTTACGGAGCTTGTCCGCCTTGCCTTTGGAGAAGCCCGCCACCTTCTGGGAAATGCGCATGACCTGCTCCTGGTAAACGGTCACGCCGTAGGTCTCTTCCAGGTATTCCTCCATCGCCGGGAGGTCGTAGGCGATCTCCTGCTCGCCCCGCTTGCGTGCCACGAAATCCGGGATGTAATCCATCGGCCCCGGCCGGTAGAGGGCGTTCATAGCGATCAGGTCCTCGAAACGCTGCGGATGCAGGCGCTGGAGCCATTCCTTCATGCCGGGGGATTCAAACTGGAACACCGACTTGGTGTCGCCCCTGGAGTACAGTTCGTAGGTCTTCTGGTCGTCGATCGGAATCTTCTCGATGTCGATGTCGGTGCCGAAGCGCTTCTTGATCAGGGCGAGGCATTCCTTGATGATGGACAGGGTCCGCAGGCCCAGGAAGTCCATCTTCAGCATGCCCACATCCTCGATGTAGGAACCTTCATACTGGGAGACCCAGACGTCCTGGCCGGTCGCCTTGTCGGTGCCCATCGTGATGGGGATGTAGTCGGTCAGGTCGCCGCGTCCGATGATCATGGCGCAGGCGTGGATGCCGGTCTGGCGGATGCAGCCTTCGAGTTTCAGGGCATAATGGAGCACGTCCTGTACCAGCGGGTCGCCGTTCTCGAACTCCTGCTTCATCTCCGGCAGGTACTTGACGCAGTTCTTCAGGGTCGGCTTCATCTCCTTCTCTTCGCCGTCGACCTTGACGGTGAACGGCCGGTCCGGGATCAGCTTGGTCAGCCGGTTGGACTCGTCCAGGGGCAGGCGGCTGACGCGCGCGACGTCCTTGATGGCCAGCTTCGCGGCCATGGTACCGAAGGTAATGACGTGGGAGATATGGTCTTCGCCGTATTTTTCCTGGACATACTGGATGACACGGTAGCGGCCTTCATCGTCGAAGTCCACGTCGATATCCGGCATCGAGATACGCTCCGGGTTGAGGAAACGCTCGAACAGCAGGTCGTACCGGATCGGGTCCAAATTGGTGATACCGAAGCAATAGGCGGCGGCGCTTCCCGCGGCGGACCCACGGCCCGGTCCCACGGAAATCCCGTGGTTCTTGGCCCAGTTGATGAAGTCCTGGACGATCAGGAAGTAGTCCGGGAAACCCATGCGGGAGATGGTCTTCAGCTCGAAGTCCAGGCGCTCGGCCTGTTCGTCGGTCAGGGTCTCGCCGTAGCGGACCTTCGCGCCGTCGTAGCAGATCTTGCACATGTAGGCCACCGAGGCGCAGAAATCGTCCCCGCGGTAGGTCCCGTGCTCGTCGTTGCGGCCGGCGTCGATGATGTCCTTGTATTTGTCCAGCCAGTAAGGCAGGTTGTCGGTGAATTCCTTCGGCAGTTCGAACTTCGGCAGGACGTGGTCCCGGTCGATCTCATAGCGCTCGATCTTGTCGAGAACCTCGAGGGTATTGTCGATGGCCTCCGGATGGTCCGGGAACAGGGCCCGCATCTCCTCCTCGCTCTTGAGGTACTCCTGCTGGGTATAGTGCAGGCGGTCCTCCTCGTCGACGAACTTGCCGGTATTCAGGCAGATGAGCCGGTCATGCGCCGGTCCGTCCTCCTTGTCCACGAAGTGCACGTCATTGGTTGCGACCACCTTGACCCCGTGCTTCTCCGCCAGTTCGAAGACGACCGGGACATACTGGCTCTGGCCTTCCCAGACATCCAGGCTGAGCCCCGGCACCTCGGTCTTGTGGTACATGACTTCGAGGTAGTAGTCCTCGCCGAAGACCCGCTTGTGCCATTCGACGGCCCGGTCGGCGGCCTCCATGTCCCGGTCCAGGATGGCCCGGGCGATCTCGCCGGCCATGCAGGCGCTGCAGCAGACCAGGTCTTCGTGGTACTTCTCGACGACCTCGTGGCTCACACGTGGCTTGCCGTAGTACATGCCCTCAATATGTCCCGTCGAGACGATCTTCATCAGGTTCTTGTACCCGTTGTAGTTCTTCGCCAGGAGGATCAGGTGGTAGTACTTGCGGTGGGCGTTGTCCTTGAGCTTGTGGTCATAGTGCTGGGAAACATAGATTTCGCAGCCCACGATGGGCTTGACCGCCGGGTGTTTCTTGGCGAACTTGTAGAACTCCTTGATCCCGTACATGTTGCCGTGGTCGGTGATGGCGAGGCCGGGCATCCCCATTTCTTCGGCACGGTTAAACAGGTGCTCGATGGAGGACATTCCGTCGAGGATGGAGTATTGGGTATGGACGTGAAGATGGACGAAGGACATAAAACAAAGGTACGGAAATAATCCGTACCTTCTGTAAAAAAGTTGTCAACAATTACAGGCCCAGTTCGTCGATGATGTAGTCCAGTCCGCCGTAATGTTCGATCAGCCAGAGGACATAGCGGATGTCGACGTTGACGCACATGTTGTAGCCCGGGGTGTAGTAGACGTCGCTGGCCAGGGACTCCTTGTTGCCGTCGAAGGCCAGGCCGATCAGCTCGCCGCGCGCGTTGAGCACCGGGGAACCGGAGTTGCCGCCCGTGATGTCATTGTCCGTCAGGAAGTTGATATACATCTTCCGGGTTACGGCCGCCCGTTTGCGCGGGCCGTTCTTCTCCAGCGCTGCCCAGCTGCCCCAGTCGCCTTCGTTCACCAAGGCGTGCATCCTGTCATCATACTTGAACTCGTGCCGGGCGGGGTTGTATTTCTCAAGCAGACCGGCGGAGGTCGTGTGCCACGAAGTGTACATGCCGTCCCAGGGCTCCAGGGCCCCGACGGTACCGTAGCTGATGCGCATCGTCGAATTGGCGTCCGGGTACTGCGGGACGCCCTTGTCCTCGCGCATCCGGTACATGGCGATCTTGTACTCCCGCTGCAGGTTCGTCAGTTCCTGACGCGCTTCGAGGCCGCCTTCTAGGTTGTTGAGGTCGGTGGTGGTCACGTCGTTGAGGAACTTCCAGAGCGGATCCTCATGCAGCTGGTCCTTGCCGGTGTAGGCCTCCAGCGAGCCTTTCGCGATGAAGGAGTTGTCCCACAGCCAGTCCGCCATCTTGCCGGTCTCTCCATTGTATTTAGCCAGCATCTCTTTCTGGTACGGGCCCATGATGGCGGGATCCATCAGGGCGCAGTAGCGCTCGATGGCCAGCCGCATCAGATCTTTCTCGACCCGCAGGTCCGTCTCGTCGAATCCCTGCTGCAGGGTCTTGCGCTGCGCCTCGAGGTCGCCCCGGGCGCTGGTCAGCCGCAGGAAGGTCCGGTCGATGATGGCCCCGCGTACGAGATTCTCCCGGTAGATGATCCGGGCTTTCTCGGCGTTCTCCTGGGCGGCATAGATCTCCCGCATCCGGGGGATCAGGTTGCCCCAACGGTCTTTCCGGGCCGGATCCGCATCGATCCAGGCCTGCAGCTGGGCGGCATCCGCTTCCTTGTCGGAATACACGTCGAAGCGGCGCAGGCACAGTTCCTCGCCTTCCTGCATCTCACCCAGATTGGTCAGGCTGAAGAAGGTGTCGGAATATTTCAGGCGGATGGCCGGGTCGGAGTCCATCCAGCGGCGCATGACGTCCATCTGGCCTTTGCGGAGCGCGTTGGTGATCGGAAGCTCCACTTTTCCGCTGAAGTTGATTTCCGGGGCGGAGCTGTAGCGGTTGGTGCGGCCCGGATAGCCGATGACCATCGTGAAATCACCCGGCTTGTAGCCGGCCGTGGAAATCTTCAGGTGGCGGACCGGCTTGAGCGGCACATTCGCGGGATTGTATTCGGCCGGACTGCCGTCCGGGGCGGCATAGAGCCGGTACAGGGCGAAGTCGCCCTTGTGCTGCGGCCACTCCCAGTTATCCTCGTCTCCGCCAAAGGCCGCGATCGACTCCGGCGGAGCGGCGACCAGGCGCAAGTCCTTGAATACCTGATAGATGGCCATGTAGTATTTTTCGCCGCCCCACATGGAATCCATCGTGGCCTCCATGCCCGGGAAACGTTCCTTGTAGCGGTTTTCCATCAGGTAGGCCAGCCGGCGCGAACCGGCGTTCTCGCCTTTGGCGACCAGTTCGTCATGGTAGGCCTTGGCTTCCTCGGTTACGTCAATGACGCGTTTGAGGAAGTAGACCTCCTTGCCCGGGATCGGGATTTCCTTGGACCGGTCCATGGCCCAGAAACCGTCTTCCAGGTAGTTCTTCTCGGGGGTGCTGAGATCGAATACGTCGGAATAGGCGCAGTGGTGGTTCGTGATCAGCAGACCCTGGTCCGAGATCATGCTGCCGGTGCAGTAGAAGCCCAGCGAGATGACGGCGTCGGAGACGGCGGCGCCCGGTGCGTCGGCGTTGTAGATTTCGCCGGCGGAGAGCTGCAGGCCGCGCTCCTGCATTTTCTTTTCCAGGGCCTTGTTGATGCCCTGGATGAGCCACATGCCCTCATCTGCCCATGCGCTGCAGACGCACAGGCAGAGGGACAGGGTCAGGAGTATCCTTTTCATAATTGGTTCTTATTCAGCGTTTCTCACGCAGCGGAGCGGGCCGGCGATGCGGTAGCTCACCTTGGTGCCGTTGATGGTGTATTCGGCCTCGGTGGCCTTGTTGGTCATCGGCATGAAGCCGTGGAACTGCAGGTTCTTGACGCCGGAGGTCGCGTCGCCGGCTGTATTGTAGGTCACGCCGGCATAGGTGGAGCCGCACATCATGCTGGAGCAAAGATGGTCATACCCCGCCATCCGGCCCATGAAGGTACCGGAGGTCTTGGTGTTGTCCTGGATGGAGACGGCACCGTAAGCGGCGATGTTGAAGCCGTCCTCGTTCAGCTTGGCGATGGAACCGTTGGCGCCGTCGTAATACGGGGCATCGGTGCGGGTGGTCACGCCGGCACCCTTTCCGACCAGGTCGAGGATGTCATCGAGCGTCGGGACATGCCAGCCCGGAGGGCAGATGCCCTGGGCGCCTTCGAGGGCCTCGGCCTCGGCCACGCTCTTGAGGTCGCCGACCTTCTTTCCGAGGGCGACTTCCGCCTGGTACAGATAGCCTTGGGCGGCCACGACGGCGTCGTCATTGGAGAACTGGGCCGCAGAGCCATCGGCATTGAGCACGAGCGGGTTGAAGACGCCGGCGGTGACGGCGGTCAGGTCGGAACTGACGGTGAAACCGGCCGGGACATAGCGCAGGTTCTTGGCCATCCACCACTTGCCGTCCTTGAGCTTGACGACATCGTAGCGGACATTGTCATAGGTGAAATAGCCGTCGGAGAGCTTCTCCTCGAACTGCACGGCCGGGGTGGAATCGTCGGCCGGAATCTCGCCGCCGTCGCCCCAGTTCTCGATGTCGCCGGAGAGGACGACCTGGATGTCAGCCGGGTTGACGATCATGTTGATGGTATACTGCTTGCCGGCGACCAGGGTCGCCTCGGCCAGGCGCTGGGTCATCTCCTTGCCGGCGGCGTTGACGGTAACCACGAGGGCGACGGTCTGCGGCGGCAGGATGGCATAGAGGGTCGTGGCATCGGCCGGATAGGCCTTGATGTCGGCCGCGGCGGCCTTATCGTCGACGGTGGCGGTGAAGTCACTGGCGATCACGGCCGTCGGAATGGCGCCCTTGAGGGTCATGGCGTCGATGGTGTAGCCGGCGTTGTTGGTCACCTTGATGACCAGGCGGGAGAGCTTGTGCTGGAAGACCATGGCCACGGCATTCGCGGTCGGCAGGACGCCGGTCTTGGTCGCGGCGAGGAAGTCGGAGGAGGAGGTGCCTGCAGACTGGTCGGCGGCGACGGTGAAGGACGTCGGGACGGTCTCGGCATAGGGATAATAGGCGGCGAGGGTGGCCTCGTCGGCGCCTTCCTCGTACCATTTCAGGCCGCCGTTGAAGGTCGATCCATCATAGGTCATCTTCTGGTTGGTGGCATAGGCGCCGGACGCGCGGGTAACGGTCAGGCCGATGGCGTCGCCGCTTTCGAAGTTGGTGGCGTCGACCTTGGTGATGACAGGCTCGATACGCAGGTCATAGTCCGGCTTGACGGGCTCCTGGCCGCGCTTGTTGCAGGCAACCAGGGCGAGAAGACCGAGGGAAATAACGATTAATCTTTTCATATTCAATGGGTTTATTTAAAATTCATATCCGAGGGTAAGAAGACTCTCCTGGCGGTTGGCGCCCGGAAGGAGCTGGATGTTGAAACCATGGACGAAGGCGCAGGAGGCTTCCAGGAAGAGCCCCTCGACCCCCGCCAGGGAGAAACCGTAGCGCAGGGCGAGCGAGCCGCCCAGGCGGGTTGCATCGGAGAGTTCCTGCTCCCGGTCCCACCATTCCTGCAGCCGGAACGGGAAGGTCGTGACGCCCAGCCCTTCGTTGTCATTGTCGATGACATGGCTGTGCTCGCCGATCTTGCAGCCGAACAGTACACCGGCACGCAGTTGGAACCGGCCCAGCGGGAGGACGGCATCTGCCTTGAAGTCCGCGACGGTGGATTCGTCGTTATCCAGGAACGGATACATCAGCGTGCTCCGGTCCCGGTTGTTGGTCACTGTGAACCCCGCGCCGAGTTCCATTCCATTCTCGCGGTAATACCGCCAGGACGGGCCGACGGCCAGGCTCCGGCGCTCGTAGATCCGGTTGGCGTCATATTCGACCGGCGTGGTCACGCCGCCCGAAGAGACCTTCTCGATGACGCTCTCGTCCAGGTCCTGCCGGGTCCAGTCATAGCCCAGCCGGAAGGAATGCACGCCCAAAGGGCGGTGCAGCGTATAGATCAGTTGCCCGCTGAACGCCATGCCCGGGAACCGGAACCAGGTATAGCCCTTTTCCCCGACCGCACCGTGGGAGAACCGCCATTCGGCATCGGCATAGAGGAAGTTGCCGATCTCGCCCTGCAGGGCGAAGCCGTGGGTGAATTCCTTGACGGCGAACCGGTCGACGCCGGCTTCATTCAGGTGGATGCCCGCGCCGTCCCAGACCTGGTAGGCGCCGTACATCAGACCCTTGTCCAGGAAGGCATAGTAGGATTCCGCCGTGGCGGCACCGATCTGTTCGGCCTGGATGAACTCGGAGGTCTTCCGGAAGATGTAGGAAGCGCCGATCCGCCAGCCGCTCTGGTCGAAGAGGACGGACGGGACGACCTCCAGGTCCTGCCGGTAGGTGGTGTGGCGCAAGTCCTTGCGCTTGGCATAGTTGCCCCCTTCGAAGCGGAAGGTCCCGCCGAGGATCCACGGGCTGTCATTGCGCCAGGCCAGGCCGCCGCCGATTCCGTAGGTCTGCAGGGTCTTGCGTCCCGGGGTGAATTCCAGCACGTCGACCGGGAAGAATCCGGGCTGGGTGAACATGGAACCGCACATGTTGTCTCCGCCCTGCTGGACGAAGGAGAAGTCGCCGGTCATCAGCAGCGACGGCAGGTGGACCTCCGTTTCGGCCCGGGCCCCTGCGCTCCACAGTTCCTGGGCTTCCGAGCCACCGTGGAATCCGCCCGAGGCATAGCCGCCGAACAGTTCGGCGGCCGAAGCGGCCGTTTTGCCGGCGATGGTCACCCGCGGCGAACTCTGGGCGCTCAGGCCCGCGATGTTGCGGCTTTGCCGCCAGGCCTCCCAGTCATACATCTCCTGGGAGAAGGCCTGCTGGGTGCAAAACACAAGGCCCAGCAGGAGGACGAGCCTACTTGTGAAGGGATTGTGTTTCGCGTTCATAGAAATCTGCGGTTGAATTGTTGGTATCCATCAGTACTTCGAAACCTTGCTCGGCGCTCGCCGTCTCATCGACGCGGCGCATCAGGGTGTGGCCCTTGAAGGTTTCGCTCAGAGCGACATAACCGGCGTCAATGGCCGGGGACAGCCGTTTGTGGTTGTCCGAGGAGCCGCCGTTGAAGACTTCCATCCCGTCGATGACCCACTCCTGCGGGAGGGTGACGACCCGTTCGGAGCCGCCCGGCACTTGCCGGAGGTTCTCCGGCACGGACACGAAGTCCCGCATGGTGGTGCCCTCGGCCCGGAAGATCACGAAGGTCGGGGAGTTCAGCGACAGGGTGTAGGCATTGGCCTGTCCGGTCTTGATCACGACTTCCAGGATGCGCTCGGACTTGATCTGGTCGCCCGGAACGGGATGGTAGGTCGGGTTCGGGAAGTACGATTGGTTGTAACAAACGAAGTAGCCGGGCTGGTTGAGGTTGACCGACAGCGGATACTGGGCGCTGTGGTCGATGGCTCCGCGCAGGCAGATGACGGCATCTTCGCCCGGGTTGAGCGGGAAAGAGGTCCCGGTCCCGCTGACCTGCCAGATGGCCTGGATGATCGGGAGGAAATCCGGCAGCTCACCGCCGTCCAGCCAGGGGTTGGAACCGGTGCTGTTGTAGGGAGAAAGGGTACCGAGGCAGAGGCCGTCCAGGTAGAGGACCTGCGAGTCGTTGTTGTGCAGGATGACGTACTGGTCGGACTGGTAGGTGCCTTCTTCCGGTGCCTTGCTGCAGCCGCCGCAATAGAGCTCCTTGATGACCAGCGTGCCGGCCTTGGAGTACTTGAGGGAGAGGCTGACGGCCACGTCCTGGCCGGAAATGACGACCTTGTCCAGGGTCCCGTTGAAAATGTCGGAGCCGGTCCGGTCGCTGATGGAAATCCGGTAGATGCCGTTCGGCAGGGTGGTCGAGGCCGTTCCGGAAGCGTCCGTCAGCAGGGAATAGGCGCTGCCGCCGGAGACGCTTTCGACCGTCACGGCGACGCCGGCCCGGGTGGCATCCGCATGGTCGGAGGGATATACGGCACTGACCGTCAGGCGGTTGAGGCCGTCTGAATAGGGATTCTGCATCTCCATGCAGCCCGCCAGGACCAGCGCCCCGAAAAGCAAGAGGGTCTTTACAATTTGATTCTGCATGTCAGTCCGTAATAAAAGTTAGGGGTAAAGATCGCGGCCACGCCCGTCGCCTTGCTGGTGACGAAGCGGCGCGCATTCGTAAAGTTGTTCGCAAAGAAAGACAGGGAGACATGGTCTCCGATTTCCTTGGTCACGCTCAGGTTCGCCGACACGTACGGGTCATAGCCGTCGGCGGCGAAGGTGTAGATGTTGCCCGAGCGGAGGATGAGCCGGGAAAGCTCCGGGTCCCTGGCGGACTCGGCCGTCCAGGGATGCTGCACGCCGTCCAGGCCGATGTAGGCGACCGGGTAGACGGCCGTGTAGGACTTCCCGTCATAGATGTCCCCGCCGGTCGGGGCGTCGGAGCCCGCATTCACGGTAAACGCCCGGTCGGAGGTATACTGCGCGTTGCGCAGCAAGGTGGCTTCGACCCGGCAGGTGATGACCAGGCGGGCTTGCGGGATGTGGGTGATGGCCGTCAGGTTGGCGTCCAGGTTGTCGGTCTTGCGGCCGTTCCAGACACCCGCATTCCCCTGGTAGATACCGGCATATTGGTAGGAGCGGTTCGGCAGGGAGGTATGCGACCAGCCGTTCTGGTAGTAGCTGACAGGAATGTCGGAGGAGAATTCCGTATGGTTCCAGGCCGCATCGAGGCGCAGCTGGGTACGGATGGGCTTGATCTCCGGGAAATCGGCGGTCAGTTCGAGGCCGTAGCGGTGGATGTCCGCACCGTTCTCCTGCCGCCGGGAGGCCGCGAAGGTCTGGTCCTGCACGCGCAGCAGGCCCGGGGTGTAGAATTCGTCGTCGCTGCCGCGGAAATACACGTCGCCGGTCTGGTGGTCCAGGACCACGGAAGGATGGCCGGGCATGGTATAGCCGGACGGAAGGCTCATCATGTTGTAGGAGAAGGGTTCGTAGACGGTACCCATCTCATACGGGTTCTTGGTGATATTGTAAAAACCGACGAGCGAGACTTTCAGCCCCTTGAAGGAGGCGTCGATACCGACTTCCGAGTTGCGATTCTCCTGCCAGCGCAGGGCCGGGTTGAAGGTCATGGTATACGGCATCGTGTAATAGACATAGGAGGCCTGTCCGTCGTGGGTGTAGGCGAATGTCTGGATGTCCCGGTATTCCTGGCGCGGGTAGAGGATATAGAAGGAAGGCAGCTTGCCCGCCACGCCCCAGCCGCCGCGGACGGCGAAGTGGTCCGACACCGTCCAGCGGGCGTTCAGACGCGGCGAGAGGATGCGCAGGTTGTCATAGTCCGACCCGCTGATCCGAACGGTCTCCGCCCGCAGGCCCGCCATGAGGTTGAGGCTGGTCTTGCCGATGGGGATGGTCATGTCCTCCTCGAGGAAGGCCGAGAGGGTGTGCATGTAGGGGTAATCCGTATACGGACGGGGCCGGTAGCCGTTGGCGGCCAGCGCCGGATCCTCGTACCATTCGCCCTTGCCCACGTTGCCGTCCGCCTTCCACTGGACGCCCGCTTTCAGGGTGCTCTTGACGGAGCCCCAGTGGGTCAGCCAGTTGTATTTGAGCGAGGCGGCGTAATCCAGCTCCTTGGAGTCCTGGATCTGGTCGGAATAGAAGGTCAGGGGCAGGGCGTCCGCGACCCAGTAGCCCTGCTCTTCGGCATGGACCGCCGGCTGGGCGGACGCATAGGAATTGTAGCCGTGGAAATGGGACTTCTGGTCATGGTAATAGATCGAACCCTCGAGGCTGAGGTTGGTGATCCAGCCCTTGTTCAGCAGCCAGGTGGCCTTGAGGTGCGGGGTCAGCAGGTTGTCCCGCTCCTTGGTGTATTCATCCGAGAAGGCGTCGGGATCGTTCTTGCTGTCCATGCCGCCGATGTTGCCGTTGATGCCGGCCTCGAAACGCAGGACCCCGGCGAAGGTGCGGGTGTAGTCCAGCGTGAAACCGCGGCGGGTGTAGGAGGTATACGGCGAGGTGAGCTTCCGGGTGGCGTTGGCCCATTCCAGTCCGAGATTGACCACGCCCTTTCCGACTTCGAAACCCTTGGAGACCGAGGCCTCGTAGGTGCGCGGATTGACGGAGAAGACGACGCTGAGCGGCGTGCGGCCCTTCTTCGTGGTCACGCGGACCATGCCGCTGCCCAGGTCGCCGTATTCGGCGGAGGGGACGCCCGTGATGACCTCGACGGACTCGATGTTCTCCACCGACAGGCTCCGCGTCCCGACGCCCTGCATGCCGCTGAAGTTGGCATTGTCGCCCATCCGCACGCCGTTGATTTCCACGGCGGTGCCGAAGGCCGCATTACCGGCGGTCGAGCCGCCGGCACGCAGCGAGAGGGCCGAATCGGTCGTCAGGTCGGGGTTGAGGGTCTTCCCGCCCGGCAACAGGGCCGCCACGCCGCCCATGCTGTTCATCTGCAGGTGGTCCAGTGCCGTCCGTTCGATTTTCTGGGTCGTGTTGATGTTGTCCTTGGACTTCTCGGCCGTCACGACGACCTCGTCCAGGGCCAGGGAATTGACAGAGAGGGTGATGACCAGGTCTTCAATGCTTGCCGAGACGGCCAGTTTCCGGGTGTCGGACACATAGCCGAGGCAGGAGACCTCCAGGTCATATGTACCTTTCTGCACCCCTTCCAATTCAAATTCTCCTTCCAGCCCGGTGACGGCCCAGAGATAGTTCTCGTCCAGTTTGACGACGGCTCCGGGTACCGGTTCTCCCGTCCGGGCGTCCTTGACCGTGCCACGCACCCGCAGCGGGGGCGCGGCGGCCAGCGGCAGGACGGCCAGCAGGAAGAGGAAGATCAGGATGCATCTTTTCATGATATATTGCGTAACAGTCTGCAAAAATACGGAGAGGAATACTTCTGTAAAATCCCTATTAATAGGTATTATTCGGCCGGAAAGCTGATTCCCCGCTTGTCGAAACTCAGTTTGGCAGGTTCCTCCTTGACATTGTCATTGGCATAGGTGATCGTCCAGGTATCCATGTTCATCAGTTCCCAGATCCGGTCTTCCGTACAAGGGGCGGCATAGCGGATCCGGATGGCCGGGACCAGGTCTTTGTTGAGGACCAGATACGTGCCGATGATGCCCTCTTCGCGGGAGAGGTGGTTGCTCAGGAACGGCATGTTGCGCAGGATGATCGGCTTCTCGTAATTCTGATCCGGAATCTCGAAGAAGAACTGGGGCTGCCCGGCATAGACCTCGCTGCGTTTGCGGACCTGACCGTCATATTTGCCGTTGTATTCGGCCTTGAACCCGTCGAACATCCGGTTCAGGTATTCCTCGATGCCGATTTCCCCGGTCTCTTTCTCCATCTTGACGAACCGGAAACTGACCGGAATCTCCCGGACCTTTCCGTTCGGAAGCGGCATCTCGACCACCTTCTTCTCCACTTTTTCCTTGAACCATTTCTCATCGATGGTTTCGTCCGGATCCATGAAGACGCGGACGATCAGCGGGCAGGCGAATTCGCTCTCGAGGCCGTAGATCTTCTTGTCGGAATAGCGGAACTGCAGGCCCAGGTTGTTGAGGTCCTGGCGGTCCGGCATGTCCTCGGTGCGGATGGTCATGATTTTGAGACGCTTGACCTGGTTCGGGTCGGGGCTGGCCACACGGAACGTGGACGGCACATAGATCTGCTCCTGCAGGGTTTCCGGATCCGTGATGGCCGGGTCATAGGTGATGACGACCCGGTGCTTGCCGACATAGGTCTTGACGCCGTGGGTGCCTTCCAGCTGCTCGACCTTGCCCTTGAAGGCCATCGAGCTGCTGAAGCATTTGACGGATTTGAGCGGCATGATTTCGAAGGTCTTGAGCGTCGAAGCGTCGACCTTGTCCATGTTCCAGGTCTCGCTGATGGTCGGAAGTTCCAGGCGGCTGCCGAACCAGAATCCCAGGCCGAGGAGCGCCAGGGTCAGGATGGCCGGGACATATTTCCAACCCGGACCTTTCGCCTTGTCGCATACGCCTATCTGCAGGGCGCCGAAGTTGCAGGCCCCGACGCATTCGCCGCAGAGGGTGCAGTCCACGCAGGTGACCCGTCCCTTGCTGCCGGCGACGTCAACCTGGTACGGGCAGACCTTGTTGCAGAGACCGCAGCCGGTACACTTCGCATCGTCCTTGACTACATGCAGGAGCTGGAGTTTCGGGTTCCCGCAAAGGATCTCCAGCAGGTAGCCGGCCAGGCAGAGCACGCCCAGCAGCACGACCCACGGGATGGCGAGTCCGACCTTGCCGAGCACCCACCAGACCAGGCTGATGCCCAGGATCCAGGCCCAGAATTTCAGGGAATTGGAAATCGCGCCGAGCGGGCAGAGATACTTGCACCAGAAACGGTCCGCGAAGAATCCGCCGACGATCACCAGGGCGACGGTGATGAGGGCCATCCAGAGGGTGATCTCACCCTTGAAGCCGGTGGCGACGGCGTAGTACGGGTCCAGGTGTTTGCAGAACAGTTCGCTGGCCGTCGCGGTCATGTAGAAGATCCAGAAGACGAGCAGATATTTGACGATGCGCAGCAGCTTGTCCCCGAGGGAGCCGCGGCGGATCTTCACCGGTTTGATCCCGAGGCGGCGGCGCAGCATGCCCAGCAGGTCCTCGACTGTGCCGACCGGGCAGAGGTAGGCGCAGAACAGCTTGCTCAGCAAGACCACGCCAATAGCGAGGGTGATGCCCATGAGGATCTGGAGCGAACTCATGCTGCACGGGAGGGAACCGCGGACGCCGTAGGTGGCGAGGGCTTCCAGGCCGCCGAGCGGACAGAAGGCTTCCGGATCGGCTGGCTCCATTTTCGGGAAAAACAGGCGGACAAAGCCGCTGAGGAAGAGGATGATGGCAGCGAGCGTTCCCCACTGGAGGGCATACCGCAGCCAATTTTTCTTGAGGTTGGAATTGCGGGCCATATCGCTTTGTTTAGTCAGTATAAAAGGTCAGGAGCCCAAGATAGGAATAATAAATGGAACGGGAATAATAAAAATAAAACGATTTATACGTACGTAACGGGCAAAACAAAAGAGGCAGACTGTTTCCAGCCTGCCTCTTAAGGAGATATCGTTCGAAGATTATTTCTTGTTGGCCTGGGCCTTCATGGTGGCATCGTACATGACCGGGGTACCGATCATGATGGAAGCGTAGGTACCGATGAGGATACCGAGGCAGAGGGCGACGGAGAGACCGCGGATGCTTTCACCGCCGAAGAAAGCGATGGCGAGCATCGGGAGGAGGGTCGACACGGAGGTGTTGACCGTACGGGTCAGGGTCGCGTTCAGAGCGCGGTTGACGGTGTCCTTGAAGTCATCCTTCGGGTGCAGGCCCTTCATCTCACGGATACGGTCGAAGATAACCACGTTATCGTTGATGGCGTAACCGATGATCGTCAGGATAGCCGCGATAAACGTCTGGTCGACGTCCAGGTTGAACGGCAGGATACCTGTGAACAGGGAGAAGAAACCGATGATGATGATCGCGGTGTGGGCCAGGGAGACCACGCCACCGAGACCCCAGGTCCAACCCTTGAACCGGAAGGCGATGTAGGCGAAGATCACGAAGAGGGCGATGATAACGGCGATGATAGCGTCGCGTTTCATGTCATTCGCGATGGTCGGGCCGACCTTGTCGGAGGAGATGATACCGTTCGGGTTGTCGAGAGTGGAGGTGAACTCCGCGAGGGTCATGTCGCTGTCGGTGAAGAACGGCTTCAGGGCCTCGAAGATCTTGCCTTCAACTTCGGCGTCAACCTCGGAGGATTCATCGTTGACCTTGTAGGTCGTGGTGATCTTCATCTGGGAGGCACCACCGAACTGCTTGACTTCGACGGAACCTTCATCGAACACGGCCTCGACGGCGCTGCGGACGGCCTCAGCGGTCTGGGCCTGGTCGAAGCGGACGACATAGGTACGGCCGCCCTGGAAGTCGACACCGTAGGTGAAGCCCTTGATGCAGATGGAGGCGATCGCGATGACGATGAGGGCACCGGAGATCATGTAGGAGTACTTGCGCTTGCCGAGGAAGTCCACGTGGGTGTTCTTCAGGAAGTTGCGGCTCCAGGCATTTTCGAAGGTGACGTTCTTGCCCTTGTTCAGGCGGTCATCGATGATGATGCGGGTGATGAAGATGGAGGTCAGGATGGAGGTGATGATACCGATGATCAGGGTCGTAGCGAAGCCCTGGACCGGACCGGAACCGAAGATGAAGAGGACGATACCGGTCAGGATGGTGGTCACCTGTCCGTCGATGATGGCGGAGTAAGCGTTCTTGTAACCGTCGGCCACAGCCTTGCTCAGGCCCTTGCCGGCGGCGAGTTCTTCCTTGATGCGCTCATAGATAATAACGTTGGCATCCACGGCCATACCCAGGGTAAGGACGAGACCGGCGATACCCGGCAGGGTCAGCACGGCGCCGAAGGAAACGAGGGTTCCGAAGAGGAAGAGCACGTTGCAAAGGAGGGCGATGTCAGCGATGAGGCCCGCGCCTTTGTAGAAGATCACCATGTAGATCAGAACCAGCAGGAAGGCGATCAGGAAGGAGATCATACCGGCCTTGATGGAACGGGAACCGAGGGAAGGACCTACGACCTGCTCCTGGATGATCTTGGCCGGGGCCGGGAGCTTACCGGACTTGAGGACGTTGGTCAAGTCGGTTGCCTCTTCCACGGTGAAGTTACCGGTGATCTGGGAGTTACCGCCGGTGATTTCGTTCTGGACGTTCGGATAGGAATAGACCATGCCGTCGAGGACGATGGCGATCTGGCGGTTGATGTTGTCCTTGGTCAGACGGGCCCAGACATTGGCGCCTTCGGCGTTCATGGTCATGGACACGGTCGGGGAACCCTGGTTGACACCCTGGCCGTCATAGGAAACGCGGGCGTCGGTCACGCTGCCGCCGTCGAGCGGAGCCTTGCCGTCGCGGGTCGCGGCCTTGATGGCGACGAGTTCATAGACGTTGCCGCCGCTGACGCGGTCGGTCGGCTGGACGGACCACATGGCGCGGAATTCGGCGGGGAAGACCTCGCGGACCTGCGGCATGGCGAGATAGCGGTTGACGATGGCCGTATCGGCGGCCTGGGCGAAACCGATGCAGGCGTTGCCACGGTAACCGGAAGGCTGGAGCACCGCGAAGAGCGGGTTCTGCTTGCGGTAGGCGTCAAGGGCCTGGCTGTCTTCGGCGTTGGCCTGGATTTCCTGGCTGATCAGGTCGGTCGTATCCTGGGCGGTCTCGGCGGCAGCCTCAACCGGCTCGGCCGGGATCTCTTCGGATTCAAGCATCTGGGCGAGGACGTTGTTGGCTTCGCTCAGGTAAGGCTCGACCTCTTCATAATAATAAGTGGTCCAGAACTCGAGGGAAGCGGTTCCCTGAAGGAGTTTGCGGACACGCTCCGGCTCCTTGACACCCGGGAGTTCAACGAGGATGCGGCCGCTGTTGCCGAGCTTCTGGATGGACGGCTGGGTCACGCCGAAGCGGTCGATACGGTTACGCAGGACGTTGAAGGAGTTGGCGATGGCGCTTTCGGCATCGGCCCGGATGACGGAGATGACCTGGTCGTCGGTGCTGGTGGCATCGATGCGGTCACGCATTTCATAGGTGCCGAAGATGGCGGCGAGGCGCTGGCCGCCTGCCACTTCCTTCCACGCGTCGGCGAAGAGGGAGATGAAGTCCTGGCGGGAGTTGACGCTGCGCTCACGGGCAAGTTCGATGGCCTTGGTGAATTCCGGGGTCTGGTTGTTGCCGGCCAGGGCCTTGACCAGGTCCTCGAGCTGGACCTGCAGCATGACGTTCATACCGCCCTTGAGGTCGAGGCCGAGGTTGATCTCTTTTGCTTTGACATCTTTGTACGTATAACCGAAGTAGACCTTCTCGGTCGCGATGGAGTCGAGGTAGCGGGTGTTCCGGGACTTCGCGATGGAGTCGAGGACATACGCCTGGTCTTCTGCGGATACATTGCTGAATGCGGCGCTCTGGCGGAAGGCTGCCACGGCAGCGTCGGCATACTTGGCGGCCTTTTTCTCCTGGAGGTTGGTCACCAGGGTGAAAGAGAGCTGCCACAGACATGCCAGGCCCAGAAGGATGGCCACAAGTCTGATTGCACCTTTACTTTGCATTTTTTATTGGTTTTTAAAATATTATAAATTCTTTTCAAGTGCCGAGGCCGAACCGACCATGATTACACACCACGGCAAAATAGGGTGCAAATTTACTATTTTTTTCCGAGAATGAAAGTTTCTGACATTTATTTCGTTAAATTTGCTGACTGGAAATGAACACAAGAAAGCAACTCCTCGCGGCCGCCGCCTCCCTCCTTGCCGGCATCGCGGCCCTGGCCCAGGCACCGGATTCCGTGTCCGTTGTCCTTGATACCCTGCCTCCGTCTCCCGTCCGCACCCTGGAAGACATCCTCTCGGAAGCGGGCTCCCTGCACCGTGACTATCGTTTCAGCCAGGCTGCCGACTTGTTCGGCGAAGCCCTTCGCATGACGGAGGACTCCCTGGTCCGCCAGGGAATCGAAGACCGGCTTCTGCAGGCGCAGAACGGCCGTAACATGCTGGCCTATTGCAGCCAGCCTTCCGTTGTCGCCCGGCAGCGGTTTTCCATCGAAGACTTTTTCCTGTACTATCCGCTGAAAGACCGGAGCTGGCGCTCCGTCCCCAACCAGCTGGACTCGCTGGACGGCGGGGACCTGGTCCGTGCCATGTACCTGCCTGACGGAGAGCCGGAAATCTATTACTCCGCCGCCGACGCGGACGGGATCCACAACATCTACCGGACCCACCTCCAGGACACGGTCTGGGCCGTCCCGGAACTGATCAACGAGACCCTGACCTCCTCTTCCGACGAGATTTTCCCGATGCTTTCCCCGGACGGGAACTCCCTGTATTTCTCGTCCAAGGGCCTTTACGGAATGGGGGGCTACGACCTGTACGTTTCCCGCTGGAACCGCGAAACCCATGACTGGGAAACGCCGGTCAACCTGGGTTTCCCGTATTCCTCCCCGGCCGACGATTTCCTGTTCATGAACACACCCGACGGAAAATATTCCCTGTTCGCCTCGAACCGGGAATGTGCAAAAGACAGCGTCTGGCTCTATGTCCTTGAATATGACGGCATGCCCGTCCGCAAGGCCCTCTCCGACCCGGAGCAGGTCAAGGCCCTGTCCCGCTTGGTGCCGGACAACGACCCTTCCCGCCTGGAAAACCGCGGCGCCGTCGCGTCGCTGGAAGAAGGGGTCGATACCCGCCGCTATACGGAAAAGATGCGCCAGGTCCGCCAGCTGCGGGACTCCATCTATGCGGTGGGTCAATCCATCGACCGGGCCCGTGCCCGGATCGCCACGGCCTCCGATGAAGAGCGCCGGACCCTGGCCGCCTCCATCCTGGACCGTGAACAGGGACTGTCCGCCCTGCAGGACTCCCTGTCCGTGGCCGTCACCGAGCTGCAGAAGATCGAGATGGATTTCCTGGTCAGCGGCGTGGTCCTGGATCCCGGGAAGCTGCAGCAGGAAGCCGACCGCGAAGTGGTTGGCGCCGCCTCCGGCTATGCCTTCTCCCGCAAGGAGATGGGCGGCCCGGTCAGGATGAACATCCTCAAGCCCAAGCCCACGTTCGATTATTCCTTCATGATCCTGCCGGAAGGCCGGTTCGCCGAAGACAATACCCTCCCGGACGGTTTGGTCTACCAGATCCAGCTCTTTACCACCTCCGCCCCGGCGACGGTCAAACAGCTCAGGGGACTCAGTCCCGTATTCTCAAAAATGAGCGCCCAGCTCCGCTACACCTACTCCGTGGGCGTATTCCGTACCTACAAGGACGTGCTGGCCAACCTGAACAAGGTCAAGCGCCAGGGCTTCCGCAGCGCCTTCATCGTCGCTTTCCAGGACGGCGTGTCCATTCCGGTGGCCAAGGCCCGCGAAGCGGAAAAGAACGCACGGCCGTCCTACCAGATCCGGATCACCCCGGCCGACGGCGCCTCCCTGGGCGACAGCACGATCCTGTCGATCCGCGCCATGACCCTCAAAGACCTCTCCAAGGAAGCCGGCGAGGACGGCACGACCTACATCCTCGGCCCGTTCGACGACCGGACCGAAGCCGACCGGGTCCTGTCTTCGCTGCGGACCATCGGCCTGACGGCGGAGTTGTTCTAATCCATGGGGAAACGGACGCCCCAGTCGCGGCGGAGTCCGTCCATCAGCTGCATGATATAGAGAATCTCGGCGTGGGGCATCTGCGGCGGGTCGATCCGGCCTTCCCGGATGGCGTCGCGGCAGGCCCGCAGCTGGTATTCGAAGCCGGTGATCTGTTCGGGTACCGGGTACTCAGCCAGCAAGGCATGGTGTTTCGCATAGACGCGGACGACCTGCGGGTTGTTGACATCGTCCACCCAGATATTGGCCAGGGTGCCGGCGATGACGCCCACGTTGTCGCCCTGGCAGGCGGCGGAGGAAAGCACCTGGGCCACCGTCCCGTCGGCCATGGCGAAGGAAATGGACTCGGACATGTCCGTTCCGCTGCCGAACTTCGTGCACAGGGAAGCCGTCTGCACGATCGGGCTGTCGCAGTAGGCCCGGACGAAATTGATCCCGTAGACCCCCAGGTCCAGCAGGGAGCCGCCGCACAGGTCGGGACGCAGGATCCGCTCCTTGGCGGAAATCTCATAAGAAAGCGTGGCGGAAATCGTGCGGACCTGCCCGATGGCGCCGGAGGCGATGATATCCCGGATGATGCCGACCACCGGCAGGTAGCGGGTCCAGATCGCTTCGGCGACGAAGACGCCCCGTTCGCGGGACAGCGCAAGGATCGCCTCCGTTTCCCGGGCATTGGCCATGAAGGACTTCTCCACCAGGCAGGGCTTGCCTTTCTTCAGGGCCCGGCGGGTGATGTCGAAATGGTGCGAATGCGGCGTCGCGATATAGACCAGGTCCACGTCCGGATCGTCCAGCAAGGCATCGTAGGATCCGTACGCGCGGGAAATGCCGCGCGGGGCGGCGAAGGCCTGCGCCTTTTCCAGGGAACGCGATCCGACCGCGAGGCAGGACATGTCGTCCATGCCGTTGAGGGTTGCCGCCATCTTTTCTGCGATGTGGCCGGCGCCGATGATGCCGACCCGTCTGATTTCCTTACCCATAGCCAATTGATATCTCTTGCCCAAAGATAGTGATTCTTCAAATATTTCCGTATCTTTGAACTTGACAAACCAAAAAGAACAGTACCATGTCAACCGTCCTTATCCTTTTGCTGGCCGTAGCGGCCGTATTGATATTCTGGGTCATTTCCGTCCAGAACAAACTGGTCAAATCCGACGAACTTTGCAACAACGCCCTTAAGCAAATCAATGTCCAGCAAGTCAGTCGTTACGACGCCCTCCAGGCGCTCGTCAAGCTGACCCGTGAATATGCTTCCTACGAAAGCGAAACCCTCCAGAAGGTCATCGCCGAGCGCAAGATCACGGCCTCCCCGTCTCCGACTCCGGCCGAGATCGACGCCAACGAGACGGCGCTCAAGGAGATCAGTGCCAAGCTGATTGCCATCGCCGAGCAGTATCCCGACCTGAAGGCCAACCAGAACTACCAGCAGACGATGCAGAGCATCGAGAAGTACGAGGAGAACGTCCGCCTGGCCCGCATGACCTTCAACGACACCGTGACCAAGTTCAACAACGAGGTCCGCATGTTCCCGGGCTCCGTGGTCGCCAGCATCCTGGGCTTTGCCAAGCGCGACTACCTCGCCGAAGACGTGACCAAGAAGGACTATCCGGTCATCTGATCCGATGCGCAGGCTCTTTTCCCTGCTGGCCGCACTGGCGTTTCCGCTGGTGCTGCCGGCCCAGCAGATCCGTGATGTAGACGTCACGGTAGACCTGTTTTCGGACGGTTCGGCCCGTATCACGCAGGTATGGGATGCGACCGTCGTGCAAGGCACCGAGTGGTACATTCCCATCGAAAACCTGGGCCGGATGACGGTCACGGACCTTACGGTCAGTGAAAACGGCCAGGAGTTTATCAGCGAGGGCCGCCACTGGAACGTGGACCGTTCCCTGTCCCAGAAAGCCGGCCGCTGCGGCATCGTCGAGAAGCGGGACGGCGTCGAATTGTGCTGGGGACAGGGCTCCTACGGCGACCATGTCTGGACGGCCTCGTTCACCGTGACCGGCCTGGTCCAGTCTCTCCAGGATGCCGACGCCTTCAATTTCATGTTCGTCAATCCCGGACTCGTCGCCCCGCCGCAGCATGCCAGGGTGACCATCCGCAACGCCACCGGCGGACCTCAGTGGACCTATGACAACACCCGCGTCTGGGGCTTCGGCTTCATCGGAGACATCAACGTCAAGGACGGACAGGTCATCGCCGAGTCCTCCGAACCGTTCGGGCCGCTCAGCCAGCTCATCGCCATGGTGCGGTTCGAGAAAGGGCTGTTCTCCCCGGCGGTTTCCCGCGACATGTCCTTCGACGAAATGAAATCCACGGCCCTGGAAGGCAGCTCCTATGGGGAGAAAGACCCTGGCGAGAATTTCTTCCTGGCGCTGTTCGCGCTGATTTTCTGCGGCGGTTTCTTCATGGCGGCGCGGGCCATCGTGCTGACGGCCATGGGCAAGAAATACAAGAAGTCCATGTACGGCAAGACCAAGATCACCGAGTGGTACCGCGAGGCGCCGATGGGCGGCGACCTGTTCGCGTCCTATTATGTCCTGGAAAATGGCTGGCGCTTCGGCGGCAAGACGTCCTCCAAGGGCCTGATCGGCGCGCTTTTCCTGCGCTGGATCCTGGACCGGAAACTCACCGTGCAGCCCGATCCCAAGAAAGCCAAACGGGTCAACCTGGCCTTCCCGGAAGGCATCGAGATCGCCGACCCTACCGAACGAAGCCTCTATGACATGGCCCGGGAGGCCAGCGGCTCCAACCTGTTGCTGGAATCCGGCGAATTTGAAAAATGGTCCGAACGGAACTTCAAGAAAGTGACGTCCTGGCCGCTCAACGCCCAGCAGCGTGGCCACCGTTACATGGCCGACAAGGGGTATTTCCTCCGTGGGACGACCACCAACCAGGACGGCGCCCGCGAAGCCTGCCATGTCGTGGAATTCAAGAACTTCCTGAACGACTTCACGCTCTCCAAGGAGCGCGGCGCCGCGGAAGTCGGCCTCTGGAAAGACTACCTGGTCTTTGCCCAGCTCTACGGGATCGCCGACAAGGTGGCGACCCAGTTCGAGCGGCTCTTCCCGGCCGAGTTCCAGGAGATTTCCCAATCCGTCGGCGTGGATCCGACCGTGATGATGCGGACCATCCAGATGACCAACAACGTATCTACGGCGGCCATCAACCGGGCCATCGCCCGCCAGCAGGCCGGCAGCGTTTCCGGCAAGGGCGGCCACACCTCCTTCGGCGGAGGCGGCGGCTTCAGCGGCGGCGGCTTCGGCGGTGGAAGCAGATAAGAATAAACTATGAAAATCAAAACTTTGCTGGCCCTTGCGGCCCTCCTGCCGGTCTGCCTGACCGGCTGCTCCCAGAATGGAAAACCCGCGTCCCGGTACGCCCACCTGACGGAACTGACCCGGACCGAAGCGTCCGCCTATGCCGAAGAGCTGCTCGGCGCGTGGAAAGACTCCGTGTCGTCGGCTACGGCCGCGGCGTTCTCCAGCCGGGAGCTGGTCCGGGGCGGACATACCATGAAACTGGCCTGGAAGGTCTTCGGCGAGGAGCCCGCCGACGGCCGTTCGCTCTACATTTCCCTGCATGGCGGCGGCGGAACGGCCCCCGAAGTGAATGACCAGCAGTGGGACAACCAGCAGAAACTCTACCAGCCCGCCGAGGGGGTCTATCTCTGCCCGCGGGCCATCACCAATACCTGGGACCTGCATTTCCGTCCGGAAAGCGACGGGTTCTATGAGGAGATCATCCGGATGATGGTCGCCCAGATGGGGGTCAATCCGGACAAGGTCTATGTGATGGGCTATTCGGCTGGGGGAGACGGCGTCTGGCGCCTGGCTCCGCGCATGGCGGACCACTGGGCGGCGGCTTCGATGATGGCCGGCCACCCGGGCGACGTGTCCCTGCTCAACTTGCGGAACCTGCCCTTCATGATCTGGTGCGGGGCGCTGGATGCGGCGTATGACCGCAACCTCCGCTGCACCGAGCGGATCGCCGAGATGGATTCGCTCCAGAAGGCGGATCCTGCGGGCTATGTCCATGAGGGTCATATCGTTGAGGGAAAGGAACATTGGATGGACCTCGTCGATGCGGCGGCCGTTCCGTGGATGGCCCGGTACCGGCGGAATCCCGCTCCGGACAAGATCGTCTGGCGCCAGGAAGAGGAGCTGAAGCCGTATTTCTACTGGATCGGCGCGCCGGCGGGTGAACGGGCCCGCGGCAAGGAGGTCCGGGTGTCGCGCAGCGGCAATACGATTGCGATCGAGAAATGCGATTATTCCGCGCTGACGGTCTATCTGAACGATACCATGGCGGACCTGGACAAGCCGGTCCGGGTTACCTATGGCGACAAGGTCCTGTTCGAGGGACCGGTGAAGCGTACCCCGGCGGTGATGCGCCAGACGCTGCGCGAGCGGCAGGATCCTTCCTTCCTGTATCCGGTCCGGATCGAGGTAAAACTGTAAATGGATGGGGAAGGGTCGCCGGATACCGAATACCTATGTGATCCTTGCCGCGATGATTGCCCTGTGCGCCATCGCGACTTGGTTCGTGCCTGGCGGTCAGTATGTGAAAGGGCCTGACGGGAGCCTTTCCTACGAGGCGGTCCCGGCCGTGCCCCAGACCTGGCAGGTGTTTTCGGCCCTTTATCACGGGTTTGTCAAACAGGCGGGCATCATCGTGTTCATCCTGGTGGTGGGCGGGGCCTTCTGGCTGCTGAATGCCACCGGGGCCGTGGATGCCGGCATCCGCAGGTTCATCGCCCGGGTCGGCCGGCGGGACAAACTGGTCCTGATCCTGCTGACGGTGCTGTTTTCCCTGGCTGGGGCGGTTTTCGGGATGAGCGAAGAGACCATCCCCTTCATCGGCATCGTGGTGCCGCTGGCGGTCTCGATGGGCTATGACGCCATCATGGGCATGCTGGTGGTTTATGTGGCCTCGAATGTGGGATTTTCCAGCGCCTTCTTGAACCCCTTCACCGTTGGCATCGCCCAAGGGATGGCCGACCTCCCGCTCTTCTCCGGCATGGGCTACCGCATCTTCTGCTGGGCCTTCCTGACGACGCTGATGTGCATCTTTGTCCTGCTGTACGCCCGCCGTTCCCGCCGCACTCCATCGCCCGTCCTGGAGGAGACCGCCGAGGTCTCCGATCTTTCGGAGAACGGTGCGAAAGCACAAAGCGGGCGGCTGACCGCTCAGCAGCAATGGATCCTGGTCGTATTGGCCCTCACGGTCGTGGGGCTGATCGTCGGGGTGACGCTCTGGGATTGGTACCTGCCGGAGATTACCGGCCTGTTCCTGGGAATGGGACTGCTCTGCGGCCTGATTGCGGGTTTCTCCGCCAACCGGATCGCCGAGGAACTGATCGCCGGGGCCAAGGACATCCTGTCCGCGGCGCTGGTCGTGGGATTCGCATCGGGAATCATCGTGATCCTGCAAGACGGGAAAATCGTTGACAGCCTGCTACATAGCATGCAGGAGGGCCTTGACGGCACCAGCCCTGTCGCCTCCCTTTCCGCCATGTACGGCATCCAGGCCCTGATCAATTTCATCATCCCCAGCGCCACCGCGAAAGCGGCCATCACCATTCCGATCATGGCGCCCTTCTCCGACATGGTCGGCGTCTCGCGCCAGGCCATGGTCCTCGCCTTCCAATTCGGCGACGGGTTCACCAACATGATCACCCCCACCTCCGGCGTCCTGATCGCGGCCCTTGCCATGGCCCGCATTCCTTATACCCAATGGGTCCGCTGGATCTGGAAAGGCGTCCTGGTCCTTCTGGGCCTCGGCCTGCTTCTCCTTCTCCCCACCGTCCTGCTCGACATCGCCGGCTTCTGATCCTTCATGCCTGCGGCCTTTCGCGTGCGCTCCTGCCGCGCGTCGCTTCGAGCCTGCGGCCTTTCGTGTGCGCTCCTGCTGCGCATCGCTTCGAGCCTGCGGCCTTTCGCGTGCGCTCCTGCCGCGCGTCGCTTCATGCCTGCGGCAGCAAGCCTCCGAGGCGGTATGCCCCTGCGGGGCTATCCCTCCCACGTCGCTGTGCTCGTGGGCCCCTCCCGCGTGGCTGTTTCGCTCCACTTGCCCGCGCTGCTCTTTCGCTTCCCCTCTTTCGCCGGACGGCAGCAAGCCTCCGGGCAGTACGCCCTTCGGGCTATCCCTCCCACTTCGCTTCGCTCGTGGGCCCCTCCCGCTCACGGAGCCGCGGGCGGCTACGCCGCCCGGAGGCTTACTGCCATCCGGCTTCGGTTCCGCTCCAGTATGTGTTGGATGATTTGCGCAGGGTTCTTTGTAAAGGTTTGGTTTTCAATTGATTACAAAATTGTCTGCGCAAAAGGTGGTGCCGGAGGGTACCCTTTTGCGCGGGCTGAAATATAAGTTGCTGTGTATCAGTATACTATAAGATGAGCTGCGCAAATGGCCTCGAGGGTGTTGTTTTTCAGGACGACACAGTTTGCCTGCAATGTAACCACTTAATAAATAGACTTTTCCTTATTTCAAGGTGGGCTGAAATACTTCCTTAAAAGCCGTAAAGCATTGAAAATTAGCGAATTATGCTGCAGGCAAAAACTTGTTCCCATGCGCCTACAGCGCAAAGGAGCTTGCACCCGCGCAAAGGAGCCTGCATCCGCGCAAAGAAGCCTGCACCAGCGCAAGCGATTCCGTGCCAGCAGGATCAGGCCTGGGCCTCGTAGCGGTCGAGGGCGGCGGCCATCAGGCGGCGGCCTTCGCGGGCGATTTCTTCGGCATGGGAATAGCCGTAGACGCCGTGGTAGGAGTCGAAGGGGAGTTCCACGAGGATGTCCGGCGGACAGTTCTCGATGCCCATGCGGGCGATGGTGTGGTTCATGATGCCGAAACTGCGCTGGAGGATCGAGGCGTAGTTGTCGTCCGCGTCCATCGGGATGTGGTTCTCCCGGCCGGCGGCCAGCAGCTCTTTTTCCTTTTTCTGCAGTTCGAGGTGCTCCTTGAGGAAACGGCCGCCTTTCTCGCCGGCCTGGCGGACCCGCTCCTTCCACTCCAGGTTTTCCGCCGTCAGGGTGTCCTTCAGCACCGCCTTGGCCTCGGCCAGGTTCGAAGCCTCGCCTTTGTCGAGGGCCTGTTTGTCGTGGAGGAAACGGTGGATCTGCTCCGCATCAATCCGGTTGACATTGAAGCCCACCAGGATATCCCCCTCGGTCCGCTGTACGCGGTTGAGCGGGAAGGTATTGGCGATGCCGCCGTCAATCAGCGTACGTCCTTTCCACCGGACCGGTCGGAACATCGACGGAATGGAGATGGAGGCCCGGATGGCCTCGAACAGCGGGCCTTCCCGGAAAATGACCTCCTCGCCGGTGAACAAATCGGTCGCAATGGCCGTGAACGGGATAGGCAGATCTTCGATATTGATCTCCGGCACCTGCTCGCGGATGGCGTCGATGACCCGTTCGCCTTTGACCAGGTGGTTGCGGCTGATCGAGAAATCCATCAGGGTCACCACCTTCATCGGGTCGAGCCGGAAGAGCCACCGCTTGAACGCTTCCAGGCCGCCGGCGGCGAAGACGCCGCCCACCAGCGAACCGGCCGAGGCGCCGGCCACCGAAGTGATTTCATATCTCCGGGCGAGCAGTTCCTCGATCGCACCGATATAGGCGAATCCGCGCGGACCGCCGCTGGAAAGGGCAAGGGCTACTTTTTTCATGCTTCTTTTTTCTTCAGGTTCCCCGTCGGCGGCAGGAATTTTTCCGGGAACCGGCCCAGCTCGCCGCCGCTGTAATCATCGACCAAGGTCTGCCAGACCTTGTCGGGGTCCGACAGGTCGGTAATCACAGACTTGAAAATCACGGTCTTGTGCTTGTAATCCAAGGCCACGACCACGATCGGCACCTCCGCCAGCCGGGCCATGTGGTAGAACCCTGCCGGCCACTTGTCGCGCGGTGCCAGCTGCCCTTCCGGACAGATGACCACGTGCATGGACTCCTTGGATTTCAGCAGGTCCGCCACCTGGTGGATGGCATCCTTCCCCCGGACATTGACCGGAATGGCATGGATGACCTTCATCATGATGTTGAAGGGAAACTTATCGAACAGGAAGGCGTCGGCCAGGATCGTATAGGGAATGCGGTACTGTTCCAGGGTCAGCCAGCCCCACCATCCGTCCCAGTAGGTTGTGTGGGGAGCTACGGCGATCACGGACTTCGGAATGTCCGGGAATGCCCCGGCCGTTTTCCAGCCGAGCCACTTCAGCAAATGACGTTGGATACACATAATCCCAAAGGTACGGCTTTTTCCGTAAATGGCAAGATGCCGGTTTGGAACAGATTTTGGGGAAGATCCTCCCGTAACAGGGAACTTTTATGAGATCCAGATATCTTTTTGCCCGGCTCGCAGCGGCCGTGCTGCTGCTCCTGCCGCTTGCTGCAGGGGCGCAAAGCCGGAAGGCCGTGCTCTCGGGCTATGTCAAGGACGCCTCCAGCGGCGAACCGCTGACCGGCGCCGTCATCTTCACCGAAGACCGCAGCATCGGCGTCGTCGCCGACCGCGTCGGCTATTATTCTCTCAATGTCAGCCCGGGCGAAGTCACCCTCCTCTGCTCTTTTACCGGCTATCAAACCGCCACCAAAACCGTGACGGTCAGCGGCCCCACGAAACTCGACTTCCTGCTTGAAACCGACAGGGAGACCCTCGAAGCCGCCACGGTCTTCTCCAAGAGCAAACGCGACGAACTGAAGATCCCCCAGATGGGCCTTGAACGGGTCGACGCCACCATCGTCAAGAAACTCCCCGCCCTGATGGGCGAGACCGACATCATCCGCGTCATCCAGATGATGCCCGGCGTCCAGACCCCGAGCGAAGGCGCCACCGGCTTCAGCGTCCGCGGCGGCGGCATCGACCAGAACCTCATCCTCATCGACGGCGCTCCCGTCTACAACAGCGGCCATTTCCTGGGCTTCTTGTCCATGTTCAACTCCGACGCCATCCGCAGCGCCGAACTCTACAA
The DNA here is from genome assembly GCA_900319855.1 of uncultured Bacteroidales bacterium. Lineage (GTDB taxonomy): Bacteria > Bacteroidota > Bacteroidia > Bacteroidales > UBA932 > Cryptobacteroides. Next base: position 4,394 of record ONQC01000007.1, on the reverse strand, counting down.
AGGCGATTTTCCCGCTTCGTATGGCGGTCGCATCTCCTCCGTCCTGGACATCGACACCAAAGACGGCAACCAGCACCGTTTCGGCGGCGGCGCCTCCATCGGCCTGATCACCTCCAAGGTCTTCGTCGAAGGCCCCATCATCCCCGAGAAGCTCTCATTCATGGCCACGGCCCGCCGCACCTACCTCGACCTCTTCTTCCCCCTGCTCGGCGACAACCTTCCCGACAACACCCAGATGTTCTTCTACGACCTCAACGCCAAGTTCAGCTGGATCGCCGGCGAGAACGACCGCCTCTACCTGAGCGCCTTCAGCGGCCAGGACGTCTTCGGCCTCAGCATGGAAGAATTCGACATGGGCAAGATGAAATTCGGTTTCCGCAACAACACCCAGTCCCTGCGCTGGAACCATGTCTGGAAACCGGGCCTCACCTCCGACGTCACGCTCTATAACTCCTTGTATAGAAACACCCTGGGCGGCGATATCAGCGAAGCGCAGTTCGACTATGTCCAAGGCATCCGGGAGACCGGGCTGCGGGCCGGATGGACCTGGCGCCTGGATGAGCGGAACACCCTCAAGGCCGGCCTCGGCCTGGCGTATTTCTCCCTAGCCCCCGGCGAATGCACCCCCAAGGGCGGCACCACCATCGTCAACAACGTCAAGATGCCCGAAGCCTTCGCCGTCCAGCCCTCCGCCTACCTGCAGAACGAACAGAAACTCGGCCCGCTGACCCTCCGCTACGGCCTCCGGTTCACCTCCTTCTCCAGCCTCGGCGGCACCACCCAGAAATACTTTGACCCTGATACCCACGAACTTACAGAGACCGTAGAGGTCGAAAAAGGCAAGGTCATCCAGACCTACAACGCCCTCGAACCCCGCGTCTCCGCCTCCCTCCCGCTGACCGACGACCTCTCCCTCAAGGCGGCGTATTCACGCACCGCCCAGTTCCTCCAGCAGGCCCGCGTCAGCATCACCGGCAGCCCGGTCGACACCTGGTTCACCGCTTCGCCCAACACCAAGCCCCAGTACTCCGACCAGTTCTCCCTCGGCGTCAACACCCTCTTTGCCGACCAGGCCCTCGAACTCTCCCTCGAAGGGTTTTACAAGAAGAGCCGCAACGCCATCGACTTTGTCGAAAACGCCGGCATCGTCATCGACAACCCGGACCGGGAAGGCCTCCTGCGCATCGGGAAAGGCTGGTCCTACGGGGCCGAACTGATGCTCAAGTACGACTTCGCCAAATGGAGCGGCTGGCTTTCCTATACCTGGTCGAAGGCCTGGTACGACATTTCCGGCCTGAACGGCGGCCGGAAATACCGTTCGCCCCTCAACCACGAGCATGCCGTCAATTTCGTGCTGACCTACGATTTCACCAAACGCCTCTCCGCCTCGGCGGAATGGGTCTTCTACAGCGGCGCCCCGACGACCTACCCGGTCGGCCGCTACGCCTACAAAGGCACTTGGGTGCCCGTGTATTCCAACCGCAACGAAGACACCCTCCCGGACTACCACCGGGCCGACCTGTCGCTGACCTGGCGCACCCGGGGACGCGTGCAGGAAAAGCGCTTCAGCGGCGAATGGAACCTGTCCCTGTACAATGCCTACTCCCGCCACAACGCCTGGAGCATCGCCTTCAATTACGACCGCAAGGAAGACCGGGCGCAGGCCCTGAAGGTCTACCTCTTCACCATCATCCCTTCCATCTCCTATAATATCCAGTTCTGACCATGAGACGTTTAGCCATCCTCTCCGCGGCCCTTGTCCTGCTGGCCGCCTGCACGGAAAAGACCGACCTGCGGTCTGACGGAGAATACAACGAATACCTTGCGGTGGACGCGACCTTGACCGACCGGCCGGACCGGCCGCAGCAGGTGATTCTGAGCCGGACGGTGCCTTATTTCGGTGAGGCTGAGGAACATGCCGCCGCTGCGGTGCGCGGAGCCGTCGTGACCGTCGGCGACGGGACCCAGACCGTCTTGTTCAGCGAAAAGGAGCCGGGCGTCTACCAGGCGCCGGAGGGCTATTGCGCCCAAGCCGGGAAACAGTACCATCTGCGGATCGAGGAAGGAGAGGAGGTCTATGAGGCCGATGCCTCCATGCCGGAGGCGGGCTTCCGTCTCGATGAGATCGACTATGCCTGGGGCGGCGGCAAGACCATGGGCGCCGACAGCCTCTGGACTGTGGCCATCTGGGGCGGCGACAAGCCCCGGACCGATTACTACTATGTCACCCTCGCCGTCAACGGGAATTTCTATCCGTTCGAACTGGCAGAAGTCCTCGATGACAAATACTTCAACGGCAACGAGATCCGCGGCTTCCCGATCGCGACGCTCATGCAGATCCACGACCTGCAGGAACTCTACGGCGACTGCTGCAAATACCTGGAAAAGGACGACGTCATCACCCTCGAGGCCTATACCCTGCAGAAAGACTACTTCGACTACCTTGTAGCCGTGGCCCTCAACGGCACCCTGTCTTCCATCCCGCTGTTCTCCCCGCAACCGGCTAACTGCCCGACCAACATCCGCGGCGACCATGCCCTGGGCTACTTCGCCGTCTGCCCCGTCGCCAGCGCCAGCGTCACGGTCGACGACCCCCTGCGGCCCTATTACAGGAAACTGATGCCGGGTATGTAACAGTTTGGAACGGTATTTGAAACTTTTGGGTCAAGAGGTTAAAAAATGGTTGTTATGAAAAAGGCTCTTTTTGCCGCTTTCGCGGCGTGTCTGGCCGTTCTGGCCGTTTCTTGTACGGGTCATCTGGATAATCCGACGGGTGATGACTCCGGTCTGCTTTACGGGACCTGGGTCATGGATTCCTATCGTTTCGATGCCGGCGGCAGTTCCGATGGCGAAGGCGGAAACATTCCGATCGTTATTCCGTATGTCCAGAAGACGACCCTGAAATTTGAAGAAGACCCGCTGATCGTCTTTGCCCACATGGGCTGGGAAACCAGCCAGTCCGCGTACACGGTCGATAACGAGAAACATACCATCAAGCTCGCCCGGATGATGGAAGTCAGCGACGACGGCCAGGTCCTCGTCATGGCCGGCACCTTCGATATCTTGGAACTCACCACGACGAAGCTGGTCCTCCAGCAGCCGTATGTAAAAGAAACGGGCCTCGACGTGGGCGACAAAGTCGTCACCGCCAAGGCAGTGGCTACCTATACCTTCCACCGTCAGACCGAATAGCCCAGCTATTCCTGAGATAAACGAGAGGCCGTGCAGATGTGCACGGCCTTTTCTTATATGCGGGGTCATTCCACTCGTAAATCGAGCGAAATACACGGAGGAAATGGGGAAACACCTGCGTATTTGCCTATCTTTGCAGAAACAGAAAAGATTTCGACATGAAACTCAGCCCGCGGATGGTGGCGCGGTGGCGCCTGTTCCGGATCTACCTCGAAACGGGAAGCATACCCTGGCGGAAGCCAGAAAAGAAACGGAAGCGTCGCGGCGTGTATATGGGCGCCCGTGAAGCGCTCATCCCTTTTTTGAACCAGGATGCCAAGCGGACCTTCACCGACCTCATCTTCCGTCCCGGCTATCTGATGCGGGACTATATCCAGCGCGGCCGGCATGAACAATACCTGGCCCCCTTTACGGCGCTGCTGGTCTTCTATTCGGTCTTTACCCTCCTGACGGCGGTCGTCCAGCCCAGCGCCGGCCGGTACTCCCTTGCAGAGATATTTATCGAAGCCGCGAAAAGGGAGAACATCGAACTGGAGGCGGACACGGACGACATGATCGTCACCAAAGAGCAGATGGAGCAGTACATCCTGCGGTTTTTCAAGATCTCCTCTCGCGCCATCCTCCTGACGCGCCTGGACCTGCATCCGGAGGCGGCCGACACGCCATGGAAACAGTCGCTGGCCGCCGTCGAGGCCAATCTCCGCAGCAAGGGCATCCCGAGGTTCCTGGGAAATTTCCTGCTGCTCTGGCTGGCCATGGTCCTGCTGCTGAGAAAGTATCAAATCCGGTCTTCCGGCGCGGCCGCTGCATCGGCCTATGTGCTCTGCCAGTTCTGTGTCTTCATGGCCCTGGCGCTGCTGCTCACCCTCGGGAAAAGTTCCGAGCTGGGCATCCTCATCCTGGGGGTCCTCCTGTTCATCGACTACCGCCAATGGCTGCAGATCGGCAACCGGAAAGCCCTGTGGCTCACGATCAAGACCGGCCTGGTCTATTATGCCGCCATCGGCCTGTTCTATACCCTGCTGGGAACGGTCCTGATCCTCCTCACGTTCTACGGGGCGTAAGAGCGCTCATTCCGGGTGAAGGCGAAGTTCACATAGCGATTAATACAGGAATCCGAAAAGCCAGAGAGGAATCTTGTTACCGCGACCGAACTCGACACCATCAATAGCCAGGAAGCTGTTCTCGACATCCTTGATCTG